>NZ_CP025249.1:1256723-1885085 GCF_009930875.1 Actinomyces sp. 432 | reverse complement strand
ATCGCCGCCGCCAGCTCTGGATCCTGCGCCAGCTGGGCGGCAACTTGCTGTGGCTGCGGGGCGATCACGGCAATACGGCCGGCACTTGTGCCCACAGCCGCATCCAATGTGGCCGACTCCGCCGCCACCGCCTCGCGCAGGACCCGCCCCCAGGCGGCGGGTGCGGCATCGCCTCGCTCGGCCGCGGGCCCGCGCGAGAGGTCGTCCACCGCCAGGCAGTCGTCCAAGTCTCGTACCGAGGTGACCGGGTGGGAGACCGGCTGCCCGAGACCGGCCGCCACCTGCTCAGCCGTCCGCATAATCGTTGCCGGCGTGCGGTAGCAGACCGTCAGTGCCTCCTCGCGCAGGGGCGTCGCGGCCCGCGGCGTACGTGAGCCGCGCCCGCCGCGGGGCCTGGCCGGGCGCGTGCCCAGGGCCGAGAGCACGCGCTGCCACGAGCCCGGGCGGCTCGGGCCAGAGTACTGGGCCAGGTCACCGACTATGGTGAAGGAGCGCACCGGGCAGCGGCGGGCCAGGGCCCGCCAAGCCATGTATCCCAGCTCCTGCGCCTCGTCGACGACGATATGCCCGTAGGTCCAGCTGCGATCGGCGCGGGCGCGCTCCGCCAGGGTCAAGGACGGCCCCGTGTCCTCCATCCTGTCTGCCAGCATCTCGGCGGTGACCATGCCGCCCCCCAGCTCCTGGGACTCGATCGCCTGGGCGGCGTAGGCGACGAGCGATTCCCGCCGCCGTGCCTCCAGGCGGGCGCGGCGCGCCTCGGCATCCTCACTAGGACCCAGCAGCTCGGCCAGCTCATCGATCAGCGGCACGTCCGCCTCGGTCAGTTCCTCGCCCGCCGGCCGCTCCAGCAAGCGCCGTTCGTCGGCCTGTAGTTCTGGTGCCAGTCGGCGCAGCAGCTCGGGACGCGCCCAAAGCCGCTCCAGCAAGCCCACCGGCGTCGTCGGCATCCAGCACAGGTTGATCTCCCGGCGGGCGTCCCGGGCGGTGCGAATATCCTCCCGGATCCAGGCGCGCGTATCGGCGTCGTCGGCATCCTGGTGGGTGGCGGTGGCGAACTGGTCGGTCAGCCTCTCCAGCAGCCACAGCACGAAGGTCTCGCGCGCCAGGTTGTGGGGCTTGCCCGAGCGCCGGGCCCGGGCCGCCGCCTCGCGCACGTCCGCGGGCAACAACTGCAGGCGGGTGCCCTGCACCACGATGTCGCGCGGCTCCTGCGGCACCCGCTGCAGGTCACGCACGGCCCGGCGCAGGATATCCACCCACGCCCTGCGGGCCTTCAGCTCGTAGACCTCGGCCGGCTCAGTACCGCGTGCGTGCACGCCGGGCACCAGGTCGGCCAACGTGGTGGAGACCACGCCGGTCTCACCCAGCGAAGGCAGCACCTGCTCCACGTAGCGCAGGAAGGTGCGCGAGGGCCCCACTAGCAGCACCCCGGAGCGCTCCAGGCGCTCGCGCTCGGCGTAGAAGAGGTAGGCGACCCGGTGCAGGGCCACCGCCGTCTTACCGGTGCCGGGGCCGCCCTGCACCACCAAAACGCCCTTGCCGTCGCCGGTGACCACCCGGTCCTGCTCAGCCTGGATGGTGGCGACGATGTCACCCATGCGCCCCTCGCGGGCGGCCGACATGGCCGCGATCAGCGCGCCCTCGCCCTGCAGCCCATCAACGCTCACAGTGCTAGCGGCAGTGCTCGCAGCGGTGCTCGCACCGGCGTCCCGATCACCGGGTGCGGTCAGCGCTGCCGCAGCGGCCGCATGCACGTCAAGCAGCTCGTCCTCAAGCCCGACGACGCGGCGGTCGCGCATGTCGATATGCCGACGCCGCACCAGCCCCATCGTCTCCGAGGCGGTGGCCTGGTAGAAGGCGCGGGACAAGGGGGCGCGCCAGTCCAGGACGACCTCCCGGCGGCGGTCATCCTGCAAGCCGATACGGCCCACGTAGTGCCGTCCGCCCGCCGCAACGTCTTTCGCCATGTCCTTTGCCGCCGAGTCAGCGCCGGGCTCGGCGGCGTCGGCATCGGGCTGCGCCATATCCATGCGCCCGAAGACCAGCCGCTCCTCAACCCCCTCCAGAGAGGCGACCAGGCCCGCGTAGTGAGCCGCGTATGCGTCGCGCTCGCCACGGGACTGATGCGTGCCGCTTGCGCCGCGGGCCTGGGTCGAGGCCAGCGAGCGGCGGGCCTGAGACAGCTGCCGGTCCAGCTCGGCGTAAGCGACGTCCACGGCTGCCTGCTCCGCGGCGACCTCCCGCTCCCGAGCGGACGGTGCAGACGCCGGTCCCACAGGTGCATGCGGGGCTGCGGAGTGCGGTGACCGGGTCGAGTCGGTGGAGTGGTGCTGGCTCACATGACCTCGCTAGAAGTGTGTTAGTCGGGTGGCGACCTGGCTCGGGGCGGATGAGGACGGGAGCCGCCAGGCGGCGCGGATCGGAGGGGAACGGAAACAGGCGGACAGGAAGCGTATTGCGGTAGTTCGTGTACGGTGGTTGTTGCCAGGCACGGGCCCAGCCCGCGCGGGGCGGCATCCGCGATGCGCGGGGCCGTTCATTATCTCCCCGTCGGCGCCGGCATCCACACGTCTCCCCTTCCGTTCGCGAGGAGGGAAGTCAGGTGGGGTGAGCTGCGGATCTCCCGTTCGAGTGGGAACACGTGCACGCCCCTGGATGTTGCACCAGCCGACGCATGGCCTCACCTGCGCGGCGTGCAGCCGCCTCGGTGACGCCGGCATCACGAACACGAGCGCCAAAAGCGCGAGAGGAGGAGCAATGCGACCGCTATTCACTGTGGAGCACCCCGCGGGGGAGCCCGTCTCGCCGCGCGTGCTCCTGCACCACTTCGAGGGCGCCATGGACGCCGGACACGCCGGCTCCCTCGCCGTCGAACAGCTCATCATGACCCTGCCCCACACTCGCCTGGCCACTTTCGACGTCGACTCCCTGATCGACTATCGCGCGCGTAGGCCGGTGATGACCTTCGACCGCAACACATACACCGAGGTCTCCATGCCTGAGCTCGTCCTGGACCTGCTCCAGGACGACGAGGGCGAGGACGTACTGCTGCTCCACGGAGCAGAGCCCGACTACCGTTGGCAGGAGTTCACCGACGCCGTGACCCACTTGGCCGTGTCGATGGGAGTCAGCCACGCGGTCGGCATCAGCGGTATCCCTATGGCCATCCCGCACACCAGGCCCACCTACGTGCACATCCACGGTTCCCAGCCCGACAAGCTCAATTCACAGACTGAGGTGTTCGGACGGGTGGAGCTGCCCGGCTCCATGAGCGCCTTCCTGGAGCTGCGGCTGGGTGAGGCCGGCATCGATTCCCGTGGCCTGTCCGCGTCCATCCCGCACTACATCGCCCGCGACGACTTCCCGCAGGGTGCTGCGGCACTACTGCGCGCGGTAGCCGAGGGCACCGGGCTGGCCCTCCCCTGGGGGACCTGGAGGCGGCCGCGAACATTAACCGGGCGGAGATCGACGCCGAGGCGGCGCAACAGCCCGAGGTCGGCGCCGTGGTATCCGCGCTGGAGGCGCAGTACGACGCCATGCTGCAGCAGACCGAGAACCTGAGCTTCGAGGGTACGCCAACGCTCGACCTGCCCAGCGCCGATGAGATCGGCGCCCGTCTGGAGGCGTTCCTGGAGGCGAACGAGAACACCTCTGGCGACGGGCTGCAGAAGTAGCTGAAGTAGTTACGGTCCGGGGCCGCGTCAGAAGGACGGCTGCGGCAGTGCCGGGTCGTCCTCCTGCCAGGTGCGCACGGGCAGCGGCAGGCGCCGCACCGCCCGCTCCACCGCGTCGAGCTCGTGCTCGGACCAGGGCTGCGCGCGGGCGAGCAGCACGATATTGCCCGGGCGGCGCCCGCGTACCACGGCCGCATCGGCCACTACCAGCACCGCGTCGAATACCCTGTGCAGGTCGGACAGCTCCGCGGCGATGGCCGCGCGCGGTGGGCAGGCGGCGTTAGCCAGGTAGATGCCGCCGGGTGCCAGCGCCCGGCGGCACTGCATCAGGAAGTCACGGCCGACGCATGTCGGTGGAACCGCTCCGCCGGCGAACACGTCGCGCACCACGACGTCCCACTCGCCGGGGCGCAGCGTTCCCACCGCCAGCGCCGCATCGCCCACGCGGATGCGCAGGCGCGGAGCGCGGGGCAGGTCGAACCACTCACGCACCTTGCTCGCCAGAATAGCGTCGATCTCCACCGCCAGCTGCTCCGAACCGGGGCGGGCGGCGTCCCATGCGCGTGCCAGAGCGCATCCGGCGCCGCCCAGGTGCACTGCGCGCACGGGCGCCGTCGGCCCGCGGAGAGCGGACAGGACCGCATCCATCTGCTGAAGGTACTCAAAGTCCAGGTGCGTCGGGTCGCGCAAGTCGATCCAGGATGACTCGGTCCCGTCCAGGAGCAGGAGGACCCCCGTGTCACGTACCTCCAGCTGTGCGGTTGCGCAGGAGGTTCGGATGGGCCCGACGGGCAGGTCCAGGACCCGGGGCGGGCGCTGCCTGCCGCGGCGCCCGGCGCGGGTGCGGGATGAGGATTGACCGCGTGTCACAGGGGCACGTTATCGTGGCCTGGTAGTACACCGTCGTGCCGCTTCCGGGCTGGTGGGGCGGGCGCGCGGAGAGGAGACGGGCATGAGCAGGGCACCACGGGCTGACGCTGCGCGCCGTTCCTGGGGTGAGGACGACTCCGCCACCCCCATCCTGCACGTGGACATGGACGCCTTCTTCGCCTCGGTAGAGCTGCTGGAGCATCCTGAGCTGTCCGGGCGGCCGGTCATCGTCGGGGGACGTGACGGGCGCGGTGTGGTCTCCGCGGCCTCTTACGAGGCCAGGGCCTTCGGAGTCAGCTCGGCAATGCCCATGAATGAGGCCCTACGCCGCTGCCCCCAGGCCGTGGTACTGCCGGTGCGGCACGGCCTGTACTCCGCTGTCTCGCGGGACGTCATGAGCATCCTCGGCGAGGTCACGCCCGTGCTCGAGCGGGTCAGCGTGGACGAGGCCTTCCTGGACGTGTCCGGCGCCCGCCGCCGTATGGGCTCCCCGGTCGCCATCGGTCACTGGATTCGGCGGGAGGTGCGGGGACGCGTGGGCGTGCCCGCATCGGTCGGGATTGCCGCTACCAAGTTCGTGGCGAAGCTCGCCTCAGCGCATGCCAAGCCCGACGGCCTGCTACTCATACCGGCGGACGCCACGCAGGCCTTCCTGAACGTGCTGCCGGTCGGCGCCATGTGGGGGGTGGGGGAGAAGAGCGCCGAGGCTCTCGGCCGCTGGGGGATCAAGGATGTCCGGCAACTGGCCGCCACAGACGTGCGTAGGCTCGAGCGCATCCTCGGGCCCGCGGCCGCGCGCCACCTGCACGACCTGTCCCACGGTATCGACCCGCGGCCGGTGACTGCGCAGCGAGAGGAGAAATCGGTTGGGACTGAATCGACGTTCTTCGACAACATCACCGATCGCGAGCACGCCCGCCGGGTCCTACTAGACCAGTCCCACCAGTGCGCCGCGCGGCTGCGGGCCGGCGGGCTGCGCGGGAAAGTCGTGGTGCTCAAGGCCCGAGGCGCCGACTTCAAGACCGTCACCCGGTCGCGCACCATGGCGGCGCCCACGGACCTGGCGCGTGACCTGTTTGCAGTGGTTGAAGACCTGTTCACCGCACTACCCACCCCGGGAGGCGGCTTCCGCCTCCTCGGGGTGCGGGTCGAGGGCCTTTCCCGCGCCGGTGACGGGGTTCAGCTGCTGCTCGACGACGACCCGCGGCGAGGCGCCCCCGAACGTACGGCCGATGCCGTGCGCAGGCGCTGGGGGACAAGCGCGCTGGCGCCCGCCAGTCTGCTGGCGCGGCCCGGGTCCGCAGGCCCCGCCGTCGGTCCCGAGGGCTGATCTCAGCCCCTCCACGCGTGCCCGGGGTGCGTGGCCGCGTTGCCCCAGCGTGCCTCCCGGGCTCGGCAGGCTTCCCGCGTCCACCGCAACGGCGGGAAGAACCAGGTCCCGGATGCTGTTGCCCAGGTATAGGGACGCTCCGGTTTTCTTCCCGAGACGACAACCGCTTATCCTGGATATCGTTCGTGGGTGGTGGCCGAGGCGATCCATCCGGTTGTTCGTTTCAGCCCATAAGCGGAAGGGAGGCGTGCCATGGCATTGTCGGAACGTGAGCAGCAGGTGCTCCGCGATCTGGAGGAACAACTCAATGACGAGGACCCGTCGCTGGCTGAGACCATGCAGCATGCCGACACGACATTGCGTCGGCCCTCGCCCCGCCGTATCGGTGCTGGAGTTGCGCTGCTGCTGGTCGGCTTGGCGGTGGTCATCGCCGGTGTTGCCATCGGCAACGACGTCGTCTCCATAGCGCTGGGGGTGCTCGGCTTCGCCCTGGCCGTGTGGGGCGTCACGCTTATGCTCACGCGCGGTGGTGCTGGGGAGCCGAAGACTCCCCGCAGCGCCGGACGCTCATCCTTCATGCAGCGCCAGTCCGAGCGCTGGGACAGGCGACGCGACGGACAGAACTAACGCGGTTGCCCGGCCACCGCACGCACACCGGGGCCGGCACCAGTAGTCAGGCGCGACCAGGACCCCCACGCCGGGGACGGCGCTAGCTGCGCGGACGACATCGGCGTCGTCCGCTGCCGTCGGCACGGTTCGAGCGGGCCAGGCATAGCAGGTGTCGGTTAACTGCCCCATCGGCCCCTCCACTTTCCTCCACCGGCTGCCCTCCACCCGTCATTGTCCGGGGCCGTATTCCACTGTGATTTCACTGTGATTCCACAGTGCCGTCCTGCGCGGGGCACACGTTCGCCGCGCAGCGGATGCGCCCGTTGCTCCGCCGCGCAGCCAGCGCCCGGCCCCGCGCCTGGGCCGCGGGCGCGAATCCGCCCGGACCACGCGCGTCGGCCGGACCGCATCGACGTCGGCGCTCTGCCTCCCGCCACGCCGCGCGTATTTTCCTCCACTGTCCCCCACCTCCCACCACTGCTGAAATTCCAGGGAAAACCATGGGTCCTCGACAGGGGCGACGCGATCGTGACCCCGGTTTGCGGCCGCATTGTGGAAGAAAGGGGAGGGAAGTGGAGTAATGTGGGGCGCACCGGTCGTCGAGGGGAGAGGAGTGAGGTCCGGTGTTCCTGGGCACCCACGCTCCCCGCCTCGATGACAAGGGACGGCTCATACTCCCGGCCAAGTTTCGTGAGGAGCTTGCCGGGGGAGTGATCCTCACCCGTGGCCAAGAGCACTGCATCTACGCCTTCACCGCCGCTGAGTTCGAGCGCATGTACGCCCAGCTCCGCGAGGCTCCCCTGGCGCAGAAGCAGGCGCGCGACTACGTGCGCGTCATGCTCTCGGGCGCCGATTCGCAGATTCCCGACAAGCAGGGACGTATCACGATCCCCGCACCGCTGCGCGCCTATGCCGGGCTCGGACGCGACTTGGCGGTTATCGGCGCCGGCGCGCGCGTGGAGATCTGGGACGCGGGGGCCTGGGAGACCTACTTGGCCGCCCAGGAGCAGGTCTTCGCCGATACCGCGGAGGAGATCATTCCCGGGTTCTTCTGACCCGATGCCACAAGTTCATAGAGCCATCAGGGCACGCGGGAGGGCTGTTGCCTCCCGGTGCCCGGGGACTGCCGGATACGGGTTCCGTTCCGTGAGGTCTCCGCCCGCCGCAGCGTCCGACGCCTCTTCCCCGGCGCCGGAACCCGCGGGAGGAGTCCTGGCAGGACGGAGCCGG
Organism: Actinomyces sp. 432; assembly: GCF_009930875.1. Lineage (NCBI taxonomy): Bacteria > Bacillati > Actinomycetota > Actinomycetes > Actinomycetales > Actinomycetaceae > Actinomyces > Actinomyces sp. 432. The sequence continues at coordinate 1,877,372 of NZ_CP025249.1, read as the reverse complement.
TAGACGGCGTCCCGAGCAGCCAACACCACTTACACGCCCGTGCATGCGGCGCCGCGACAGTCGTAACGCCGCCGCACCGACTACCGGCCGGAAGGAGGACACTCGTGAGCAACACCCCTGCGGACGGGCAGGCGGCCGCCGCGGCCGACCACCACACGCCCGTCCTACTGGGACGCTGCCTGGAACTGCTTGCACCAGCGTTCACCGTCCCCGAGCCGGTCATGATCGATTGCACGCTCGGGATGGGTGGGCACGCCGAGGGCGCCCTGGAGCGCTTTCCGCAGCTGACACTGGTGGGTATTGACCGGGATCCTCAGGCCATCGCGCTTGCCTCGGCGAGGTTGGCGCGTTTCGGTCACCGGTTCCGTGCCGTACGGGCCACGTACGACGCCGTCGACGCAATCGCCGCCGAAGCCTCCCGGCGCCCGGACGGAACGGTTGACGCAGTCCTGATGGACCTGGGGGTGTCCTCCCTCCAGCTCGACGACGCCGACCGCGGCTTCTCCTACGCCCACCCGGCCCCGCTGGACATGCGCATGGACCAGTCAGCCGGTCGCACGGCCCAGGACATCGTGGACACTGCCGATGAGCAAGAGCTCACGCGCATCCTGCGTGACTACGGCGAGGAGCGCTTCGCGGCGCGTATCGCCGCAGCCATAGTGAGACGTCGCAGCGCCGGCAGCCCCGTAACCAGCACCGCCGAGTTGTCCGAGCTGGTGCGCGCGAGCATCCCCGCCGCCGCCCGTCGGCGCGGCGGCCACCCCGCGAAGCGCACCTTCCAGGCGCTGCGGATCGCCGTCAATGGCGAACTCCAGCTACTGGAACGCGCCCTGCCCCGGGCGCTGAACAGCCTGCGGGTAGGCGGCCGCCTGGTGGTCGAGTCATACCAGAGCCTTGAGGACCGCATCGTCAAGCGGGTGCTGGCGGCCGGCGCCACCTCGGGGGCGCCGGCCGACCTGCCCGTCGTCCCGGACGATCTGCAGCCCTACCTGGAGCTACTCACGCACGGTGCCCAGAAGGCTGACGCAGCCGAGTTGGAGGCCAACCCCCGCAGCGCCTCCGTCCGGCTACGGGCTGCCGTGCGCACCCGGCCCGTCGGCCAGGCTCCTGCCCCAAACCATGACGCATATGCCCCAGCCGGAAACACACGAGGAAGGAACTGCCGATGACCACCGCAGCCAAGGTTCGCCGGAGCGCCACGGCCAATCCGTCCTGGCGCTCACTGACCGACGGTGCCACCGCGCGGGCAGCCCGCAGGGGTGCTCCGCAGACGCGCCCCGCAGCCGAGAGCTCCGGCCGACCCGAGCTGCGGGTGGTGCGGGGCATTGCGCCCTCGCCGCGCACCCTGCCGTTTCTGGCACTGGTGATCGGTATTCTCGCATGCGCCCTGGTATCAACCATGCTGCTCAACGCCCGGATGGCGGATACCGCGTACAAGATGAAGACCGCGCAGGTTGAGCTCAACGTTCTGCGCGACCACATAGAAACCGTACGCGCAGACGTGCAAGAGGCCTCGGCCGCGGACACGTTGGCGGCAAGGGCGGCGAAACTGGGCATGGTCCCGGCCGCAGCACCCGGAGTCATCGACCTGTCCGACTCCACCCTGGCGGGCGGCGCGCCCGCCGAGGCGGGCGAGGCGGACGAGGCCAAGTGAACCCGGTCAACCCGAGTAGGCGTCGTCTGCTGCAGTTCATGGGGCTGGCAGGATTCGGGACGCTGGCGGCCAGGACAACCTGGCTACAAATGGTGCGGGGCCCGGAGCTGGCTGCCCAGGCCCAGGCCGAACGTACTGTGACCTGGGTCAATCGCGCCCCCCGGGGTGACATTCTCGGCCGCGACGGCACGATCCTGGCCTCATCCGCAGTCTCCTACGACATCGGCGTGAACCAGGTGAAGATTGCCCAGTACGAGCGCTGGGAGGAACGTACCGACCCCGATACGGGACAGACCGTCAGTGAGCTCGTCGGTCATGGAGCAGCGGCCGCAGCGGAGCAGATAGCGGAGATTCTGGAGCTGGACGCTCAAGAGCTGGGTGCCATGATGGTGGGGGAATCCACCTACGCCATCATTGCCGAGGCCGTCGCCCCGGACACCTGGCGGCGGATCAATGCCTTGGCTATCCCCGGGGTGGAGCCGGATCAGCGCACCCGGCGCACTTACCCTGCGGGTTCCGTCGCAGGCAATGTCCTGGGGTACACCCAGGAGGACGAGGGGCGCGTCCTCGTCGGCACCGCTGGACTGGAGCTAACCCAGAACGACGCCCTTACCGGAACCAATGGGAAGGGGAGCGTGGAAGTCGGCAAGCTCGGGGCGATCATCCCCACCGGCAGGCAGGAGGAGGTGCCGGCCACGGCGGGAACGGCGGTGCGTACCACCATCAATCCTGACTTGCAGGCGATCGCCCAGGACGCCATTGACGAGGTGGTCCAGGCGCAGGGAGCCGACTGGGGCTGCGTGGTGGTAATGGAGCCCGCCACCGGCAAGCTGCTCGTGCTCGCCGACTCCGGTGCCGTGAACCCCTCCGATCCGGGGGCCACTCCGGAGGAGTCGCGTAACGCGCGCAGTGTGCAGGCGATCTTCGAGCCCGGGAGTGTGGGCAAGGTGATCACGTTCGCGGCCGCCCTTGAGGAGGGCACCATGGATCCGCAGGACACCTGGACGGTTCCCTACACCTGGACCGCGGCCAACGGGCAGACCTTCCGCGACTCGCACTACCACGATACCCAGACGCTCACATCCGCCGGAGTGCTGGCCGAGTCCTCCAACGTCGGCACCGTCCAGATCGGCGAGCAGCTAGACGACCAGGTGCGCTACGACTACCTCAGGCGGTTCGGCTACGGGCAGGTCACCGGGATCGAGATGCCCGCCGAGTCGGCCGGCATCCTCAGCGCGAGCTCGGACTGGGATGACCGCACCCGCTACACCACCATGTTCGGCCAGGGAATCGCCGGCACCGCCCTGCAGGCCGTGCAGGTGCTCGCCACGGTCGCCAATAAGGGCGTGCGCGTGGCCCCGCGCGTGGTGGACGCGTGGATCGACGCCGAGGGCAACGAGATCATGCAGGACACGCCCCAGGGAGAGCGCGTGATCAGTGAGGCGACTGCGCAGACGCTGACGGACATGCTCATCGGTGTCACGCAGGAGGGCGGGACCGCCGAGGCGGCCTCCATCGACGGCTACCTGGTTGCGGGCAAGACCGGTACCACGGAGATCCTCACCGAGGACGGCACGGTCGCCTCCTTCGTCGGCTTCACTCCGGCACGTGACCCGGCCATCGCTGTCGCCGTTATCGTCTATCGCCCGGACGGCACCTACGGTGGCACCGTCTCCGCGCCGGTGTTCCGCAAGGTCGCCCTGGCTGCGATGCATACCCTGGGCATCGCCCCGGACCCCAGCGTCATCGCCGCTCAGGCCGCAGCCGAGGCGGACGCCGTCGTCGCGGCCGGCCAGGGCGAGAGCGCAGGTGAGGAAGGATGAGTACCCTCGTCCTGGCACGTGTCGCCCGACGCCCGGCGGTCGTAACCGTCCTGTCACGATAGATTGGGGTCCTATGAGCAACCACGCTTACGAGTCGGCCGCCCGGCTGCGCCCGCAACGGTGCGCACCCACCACCCTCAGCGACCTCGCGCGTACCTTCTCACTGACCCCCGCAACCCGTGAGGACGGCGGTGTGGACAGCGTCGACGGGCTGGAGATCGTTGGCGTCAGCGTAGATTCTGCGGATGTGGCCGCAGGCGAGCTCTTCGCGGCGCTGCCGGGATTCAGGACCCATGGCGCGGCCTACGCCCCACAGGCAGTCGCCGCAGGCGCGGTTGCGGTGCTCACCGACTCGGCGGGTGCCGCCATGGTACATGCGGACTGCCCCGGTACCCCGGTGCTGGTCCACCCCGATCCGCGCGCCGTCGTGGGGCCGCTGGCGGCGGCGGTCTACCACCAGCCGGCCACGCAGCTGCTCACCACCGCCGTCACCGGAACCAACGGCAAGACCACGACCTCCTACTTCCTGGACGCAATCATGACCGCACACCGGGGTGCCTGCATGGTCGCCGGAACCGTGGAGCTGAGTGTGGGTGATATATCAGTGGAGTCGCCCCGCACCACCGTCGAGGCACCCGTGCTGCAGCGCATGCTGGCCCTGGCCGCCGAGCAGGGCGTGGGGGCCGCCAGCCTGGAGGCCTCCAGCCACGCCATCGTGCTGCACCGCCTGGACGGGCTCGTCGTGGACGTAGCCGGATTCACCAACCTCCAGCGTGATCACCTGGACTTCCACCAGACCATGCCGGAGTACTTGGATGCCAAGGCGCAGTTGTTCACCCCCGAGCACGCACGCCGCGCCGTCATCTGCGTCGACGACGAGTGGGGTGCGCAGCTGGCCGGACGCATCGCGGCAGCCGGGCGGATCCCGGTGGACCGGGTGCGCGCCTACGCAGATGGCGCGGCAGGCACAGCGCCGGACGGCACCGACTGGTGGGTCAGCGACGCCGCCGTGTCCATGACTGACTCCGCCACCACCTTCACCCTGCACGGCCCTGCCGGCGAGGCCATCAGCGCCGCCTGCCCGCTGCCCGGACTCGTGAACGTCCAGAACGCCGCCCTCGCCCTGGTCATGGCGATCCGTGCCGGCGTACCGTCCGAAACCGCGGTGGCGGCACTGGCCACCGCCCACAACATCCCCGGCCGCATGCAGCGCATCAGCCAGCGCGACGGCGTGCGCGGCACCTGCATCGTGGACTTCGCCCACACTCCCGACGCCATGGAGCTGACCCTCAAGGCAGTGCGGCAGATCACCCCGGGGCGCCTCATCGTGGTATTCGGCTCCGACGGCGACCGCGACCGCGGCAAGCGGCCCATGCTGGGCGAGGTCTGCGCCAGGCTGGCCGATGTGCTAGTGGTCACCGACGAGAACCCCCGCAGTGAGGACCCGCAGTCGATCCGTGACGCCATCCTGGAGGGCGTGCGTGCCGTGCGCCCAGACCTGCACGACGTGGAGGAGATCACCAGCTGGCGGGGTGATGCGGTACGCCGCGGCGTCGAGCTGTGCGGTCCGCAGGACACGGTGATCGTGACCGGCAAGGGCCATGAGCCGTTCCTGGAGATCGCCGACGAATTCATCCGGTACAACGATGCTCCCGTCATGCGGGAGGCGGTCCTCGCCAAGTGGGGGGAGAGCGCATGATCGACCGTCCCCTGACCGAGATCGCCGCCTTCACGCAGGGCGCGCTGGTGCCGGCCGACGCCGCTCCCGCAGTGGATGCGGCGGCCGCCGGCGCGGTAGTTACGGACTCCCGCCGAGCCGGCCCCGGGGCCTTGTTCGTCGCCCTGGCCGGCGAGCGCACCGACGGGCACGCCCACGTCGGTGCGGCAGCCACCGCCGGAGCCGCCGCAGCCCTGGTCAGTGATATCTCCGCCGCCCGCGCGTCCCTGAGCGCCGCCGGAGCGGAGCTGCCGCTGATCGTCGTGCCGGACACCGTGGCGGCGCTCGGGGCACTGGCCCGCGAGCACCTCGCCGACCTGCGCCGTCGGGCGGTACAGCGCGGCGGCGCGCTGACCGTCGTCGCCGTCACCGGTTCGGTGGGAAAGACCACCACCAAGGACCTGACCCGCCAGCTGCTGGCCGCGCAGGCCCCCACCGTCGCCCCGGTGGCCTCCTTCAACAACGAGATCGGCCTGCCGCTTACGGTCCTGGAGGCCGATGCCGATACGCGCTTCCTGGTGCTGGAGATGGGCGCGTCCGCACCCGGGCACATCGCCTACCTGACAGACATTGCCCCGCTTGACGCCGCCGCCGTGCTGATGGTCGGCCATGCCCATATGGAGGGCTTCGGCTCGGTGGAGGGAGTCGCCCGGGCCAAGGCGGAAATCGTCCGCGGCCTGCTGCCCACGGGGACAGCCGTGCTCAACCTGGACGACCCCCGTACTGCGGCCATGGCGCAGCTGGCTCCCGCAGCGCTGGCGTTTTCCGCCTCAGGCACGGCTCAGGCCGATGTGCGGGCACAGGAGGTCACGCTCGACGCCGACGCGCACGCCGTCTTCGACCTGTACCTGCCCGGTCTGGACGGGCCGCGCAGGGTGCGCCTGGCCGTGCCTGGTGCGCACAACGTCGCCAACGCCCTGGCTGCTGCGGGCCTGGCCCTGGCTGCCGGAGCTGCACCCGAGCACATCGCCGCCCAGCTCACCCAGGCCCGCCTGGAGAGTCCCCACCGGATGGATGTGACTGTCCTGGGGCGGAACCTGCTGCTGATCGACGATGCATACAACGCCAACATAGACTCCATGACCGCCGCCTTCGAGTCGCTCGGCTCCCTGGCCGGCGGCCGGCGCCGAGTCGCCATCATCTCGGAGATGCTGGAGCTGGGTGAATCCTCTGTGCGGGATCACGCCCGTACCGGAGAATTGGCCGCTGACACGGGTGTCGCGCTGCTGGTCACCGTCGGACCCGGTGCCGCCCCAGCCGCGGCCGCGGCCCGCGCCGCCGGGGTGAGCACGCTCGAGTTCGCCGACGCCGATGCGGTCCTTGCGGCTCTGGACTCACCGGACGGCCCGCTGCGCGATGGCGACGTCGTCCTGGTCAAGGGGTCCAATGGGTCGGGCGCCTGGCGCGTGGCAGACCACCTCAGGGACAGTTTGAAGGAGAGGGACGTCCAATGACAGCAATCCTGGTCTCTGCGGCGGTTGGCTTGCTGACCACGCTCCTCGGCACGCCGCTGCTGATCCGCTTCCTCCACAAACGCGAATACGGACAGTTCATTCGGCAGGACGGTCCCCAGGGGCACTTCACCAAGCGTGGCACGCCCACGATGGGGGACTGGTAATCATCATCGCCACGGTGCTCGGATACGCCGTGGGTAATCTGATTGAGCTGCGTACCCCACACACCAGCGGCGTGCTGCTGCTGTTCCTCATCATGGGGCTCGGGCTCATCGGCTTCCTGGATGACTTCGAGAAGATCTCCAAGCAGCGCTCCTTGGGGCTCAGCCCCTGGCAGAAGATCCTCGGCCAGGCGTTCATCGGCATCACCTTCTCGGTAGCGGCGCTGAACTTCGCTAACCGCAACGGGCTCACCCCAGCCTCCACCCGCATCTCCTTCGCCAGGGACTCGAGCCTGGACCTGGCCTTCGCCGGCGCCGTCGGCGGCATCATCCTGTTCACCATCTGGTCGAACTTCCTCATTACCGCCTGGTCTAACGCCGTCAACCTCACCGACGGGCTGGACGGCCTGGCCGCCGGCTCCTCCGCCGTGGTGTTCGCCGCCTACACGCTCATCGGCGTGTGGCAGACCAACCAGTCCTGCACCTACGGCCACGGCGACGTGGTGGCCACACTGTGCTACCAGACCCGGGATCCGCGTGACATGGCCATGATCGCGGCGGCGCTTATGGGCGCCTGCTTCGGCTTCCTGTGGTGGAATGCCTCCCCTGCCAAGATCTTCATGGGGGATACCGGCTCGCTCGCCCTGGGCGGCGCCGTGGCGGGATTGTCGATTCTGACTCGCACCGAGTTCCTGGCGGTGCTCATCGGCGGGCTGTTCGTAGCCGAGGTCATGAGCGACATCATCCAGGTGGTGTCCTTCAAGTCCACCGGCAAACGCGTATTCCGCATGGCCCCGCTGCACCACCATTTCGAGCTGGGCGGCTGGACCGAGGTCAATGTGGTCATCCGCTTCTGGATCATCACGGGCGTGTGCGTAGTGCTCGGGCTGGGCCTGTTCTACGCCGAGTACCTGGTTTCCTGATCGGGATCACGAGCGTCGTGGGCCCAGCTCGAGGGGCCGCGGCGCCGCCAGCAGTCACCCGCGAAGTGGAGGTCATAGGCACCGATGAGTAGCAGCACACAGGTCGAGGCACTGGCCGGGGCGCGTGTGGGGGTCGTAGGGATCGGCCGCACCGGCCTGGCAGTGGTTGACGTGCTCACGTCCCTGGGCGCGCGTGTCACCGTATTCGACTCCTCCGGCTCCGCCGTCGACGCCCTCGCGGATACCCTCGGGGCCGGCACGGCTGCGCGGCTGGAGGGCACGGTCGTCGGCGATGACTCCACAATCGCGCACGCCCTGACTACCGCGGACCTGCGCCTGCTCATTGTGTCTCCCGGTGTACCGGCTACCGGTCCGGTGCTCGCCGCGGCCCGGGCCGCGGGAGTGCAGACCTGGAGCGAGATCGAGCTTGCCTGGCGGCTCCAGCGTGCCTCCGCCCGCCCCGACGTGCCCTGGCTGGTGGTCACCGGCACCGATGGCAAGACCACCACCGTCGGCATGCTTGAGCAGATCCTCGCCGCCGCCGGACTGAACGCGCCCGCAGTCGGCAACATCGGCGCCCCCGCGATCACCACGGTGGCCGAGGGACGCGCCGACGCCCTGGCCGTAGAGCTGTCCAGCTTTCAGCTGCACTCCACCCATACGCTCAGCCCCCTGGCTGCGGCCTGCTTGAACCTCGCCCCGGACCACCTGGACTGGCACGGGTCCATGGCCGCCTACGCGGCGGACAAGGCCCGCGTGTACGCCCGTACCCGCCGGGCGGCCGTCTATAACGTCGCCGACGCCGCCACGATGACGATGGTGGAGCAGGCGGATGTCGTTGAAGGATGCCGCGCCGTCGGCTTCACCACAGCGGTGCCGGCGCTCGGTCAGGTCGGCTGCGTGGAGGACATGCTCGTGGACCGGGCGTTCCACGCCGAGCGGCGCAGCAGCGGGGTGGAGCTGGCCACCTTCGCCGATCTGGCGCACCTGGCACCCGGTGGCGAGGCCGCCAATGTGCCCGCCCACATCGTCGCCGATGCGCTGGCGGCCGCCGCGCTGGCCCTCGCCAGTGAGGCCGTGGCGCAGGACCCCACCGCCATCGCGCGCGGGCTACGCGCCTACCGCACCGGCGCACACCGCATCGTCACCGTCGCCGTGCATGACGGGGTCACCTGGGTGGATGACTCCAAGGCCACCAATCCCCACGCCGCTCAGGCTGCACTGATGGCCCTGCCGCGGGGTAGCGGCGTATGGATCGTGGGTGGTGATGCCAAGGGCGCCACCTTCCACGAGCTGGTGCGCGCGGTTAGGCCGCATTTGCGCGGCGCGGTCGTCATTGGCCGGGACCAGGCCGCCGTGCTGGGGGCGCTGGCCGAGCAGGCCCCGGAGCTGCCGGTGACCACGGTCCCCGACGGCACCCCGCAGGCGGTAACCGACGCGGCGGTGGCTGCGGCCGCCGCGCTGGCCGAACCCGGAGACACCGTGATGCTCGCCCCCGCATGCGCCTCATGGGATCAGTTCGACTCCTACGCCCAACGCGGCGACCTGTTTGCCCGCGCCGCCGCCCGGGTGACGCAGTCAGCAGCGGTATCAAAAGCGGTATCAGAAGCGGTAGCGGGTGACGCAGCCGAGGGCGGGCGCCGAGATGACTGAGACGGACATGACGCCCGCGCGTCGCTGGTCGAGGCGAGCGCGATTCTTGCGAGGCGCTGACGGCCCGGTCGAGGGCGAGAGCAGCACCCTGAGCTATTACGCCCTGTTGGTATCCACCTTGGCACTACTCGCCTTCGGGCTGATCATGGTCTTCTCGGTGCAGTCGGTGACGACTGCGGCCGACGGAGGCAATGCGTTCACCGCCTTCTCCAAGTACCTGGTCTTCGCCGTCATCGGGCTGCTCGGCATGTGGGTGCTGTCGCGCTTGCGGCCGCGTTCGCTGAAACGACTCGCCTGGCCGGCGCTGCTGGCATCCTTCGCCCTGCAGCTACTGGTGTTCGTTCCCGGCATTGGCATCGACGTATACGGCAACCGGAACTGGATCCAGCTGCCCGCGGGCCTGGGCACGGCCCAGCCGTCGGAGTTCATCAAGCTGGGGCTGTGCCTGTACCTGGGCGTGATGGTGTCCCGCCACCGGGACGCATTCATCGGCGGTGTGCGCACGGGGCGCGACTTGGCGCGATTCCTGGGGTGGATACTGCTGCCGGCCGGCCTGGGCATCGGGCTGGTGATGGCCGGGGGCGACCTGGGCACGGTGATCGTGCTCACGGCACTGGTGGCCGGGGCGCTGTGGCTGGGCGGACTCGGTTGGCGCTGGTTCGCCGCTCTGGGGGCATCGGCCTGCTCGGCTTCGCGGCGGCGTCGATGCTCTCCGCGAACCGCCGGGCCCGCATCCTCGCCTGGTTGCATCCGGACCGCTACGACCCCCTTGACGTCGGCTACCAGCCTCAGCACGGGCGCTACGCCCTGGGCACCGGTGGATTGCGGGGGGTGGGCCCCGGCTCCTCACGGCAGAAGTGGGGCTACCTGACCCAGGCCGATTCCGACTACATCTTCGCCGTCCTGGGTGAGGAGTTCGGCCTGGTGGGCACGCTGTTCGTAATAGCGCTATTCGTTGTGGTCGCCTGGTGCTGCCTGCGCATCGTCCGCCGTAGCCAGTCCTTGTACGTCGCGGTGGTCACCGGCGGCATCATGACCTGGATCGTGGGGCAGGCCCTGATCAACATGAGCGTAGTGGTCGGCCTGCTGCCCGTGCTGGGGGTGCCGTTGCCCCTCGTCAGCGCGGGTGGCTCCGCGCTGGTGTCGGTGCTGCTCGCCGTCGGGGTGCTGCTCGCCTTCGCCCGCAACGAGCCCGGCGCGTCTGCGGCGCTGCGCTCCCGTACGGGCGCTGTACGCCGTACGCTGGCCGTCATCGCACCGCGCAGGAGGAAACGTGCCTGAAATGCCCACCCAGAGTTCCGCTGCGGATGACCGCGCGGGTCGGCCACTGCGGGTACTGCTGGCCGGCGGCGGCACCGCCGGCCACGTCAACCCCCTGCTGGCAACGGCCGCCGCCCTGCGCGACGCCGCCTCCGGGGGCGATCCCGGCACCAGCATCCTGGTCTTGGGCACCAAGGAGGGACTGGAGCAGCGGCTCGTCCCGGAGGCGGGCTACGAGCTGGCTCATGTGCCCCGCGTGCCCATGCCGCGCCGCCCCACCGGCGACCTGCTGCTGTTGCCGCGCCGCCTGCGCGGTGCCGTCGCCGCCGCAGGTGAGGCAATCAGGCAAGTCGACGCCGACGTCGTGGTCGGCTTTGGCGGCTTCGTCTCCACGCCCGCCTACCTGGCGGCCAGGAGCGTCGGCGTGCCCGTAGTGATTCACGAGCAGAATGCTCGTCCCGGGCTGGCCAATCGGCTCGGGGCCCGCTGGGCGGCCGCCGTCGCCCTCACCTTCGCCTCCACACCCCTCGCTGCGGCTCACGGCCGGACCGAGGTCACGGGCCTGCCTCTGCGGCCGGCGATCGGCTCCCTGGTGGAGCGGCAGCGTGCCGATGCCGCCGGCGCCCGCCGGGATGGCGCCGCCGCGCTGGGACTGGACCCGGCTGCCACTACGGTGCTCGTCACAGGCGGCTCCCTGGGAGCCCAGCACCTCAACGAGGTCATGTGTGAATGCGCCGACCGGCTGCCCGCCGACCTGCAGGTGCTGCACCTGACGGGCCGGGGCAAGGACGCGCCGGTGCGTGCCGCCCTGGAACGCGCGGCCGCGCGCACTCCTGGGCTGATGGAGCGCTACCACGTCCTGGACTACCTGACGGAGATGGAACAGGCCTACGCCTGCGCCGACGGCGTGATCTGCCGCTCCGGTGCGGGCACCGTGGCCGAGCTGACCGCCCTGGGGCTGCCCGCCCTCTACGTCCCCCTGCCCATAGGCAATGGGGAACAGCGGCTGAATGCGGCGGACTGCGTGTCTGCGGGCGGGGGACAACTGGTGGCCGACGCCGATCTGGACGCCGAGGACATCCTCGGCTTCACTGCGGTGCTCACCGACGAGTCCCGGCGCAGGTCTGCTGCCGCGGCCGCAGCCTCCACCGGCGTGCGTGACGGGGCGCAGCGCCTGGCGGCGCTGATCCGCGAGGTAGCCGCAGTCGGTTGCGGTGATGCCGCCGCCGCAGCGGATAACGGCGCGCCCGCCGACCCGAGCAGCGGGTCGGCTACCGGGGACTTCGGTGGTATCGCGGCGCCAGGGGAGCCCGCGGGGATTAAGGACGTCGCGGATATCGATGACTTCGAGGGCAAGGAGCAGAGCCGGTGACCGATGATCAACTGTCCCATGCCCTCCCTGTCAGCCCCGCAGGCACCGGCCCGCTCCCGGAGCAGGCGCTGGCGGCGGAGGAACTGACCGGACGGGCCTTCCACCTGATCGGCGTCGGCGGTGCTGGGATGAGCGTGGTGGCGCAGATCCTGGCCGAGCGCGGTGCCGTTGTCACCGGCTCCGACGCCAACGGGGGAGAGGCTTTTGAGCAGCTGCGTCAGCAGGGTCTGGGGGTGCGACTGGGCCACGCCGCAGCCAATGTTCCGCCCGAGGCCACCGTGGTGGTGTCAACCGCCATCAAGGACTCCAACCCTGAGCTGAGGACGGCGCGGGAGCGCGGCCAGACCGTGATCCACCGCTCGCAGGCCCTGGCCCTGGCCGCCCGGGGACGCGATTTCGTTGCCGTGGCGGGCGCCCACGGCAAGACCACGACCTCGGGAATGCTCGCCCAGGCGCTGTCCGTTGCCGGTCAGGATCCCTCATTCGCCATCGGGGGAGTGGTGCGATCCCTGCGCACCGGTGCGCACCTGGGCGGGGGGCGGGCCTTTGTCGCGGAGGCCGACGAGTCCGACCGCTCCTTCCTCAACTATGCCCCCACCGTCGAGATCGTTACCAATATCGAGCCGGATCACCTGGACAACTACGGCACCGCGGAGGCCTTTGCGCAGGCCTTCGTAGCCTTCGTTGAGCGCCTGCTCCCCGGTGGGCTGCTGATCGCCTGTGCCGACGATCCCGGTGCCCTGCGGCTGGCCCGGCAGGCGGTTTCCGCCGGCACCCGAGTGACCACCTATGGCACCACCGAGCCCTCCGCCATTCCCGGCGGTCCGCTGCCCGGTGCGGCGCACGTTCGCGTGGAGGTCGTCTCTCGCAGCGCTACCGGTACCAGCGCCCTGATTACCCGTTGGGATGATGTCGGCTCAGCCACGATTTCCGGGGCCGGCTCCAGCTCGGGACCGGTGCCGCTGGAGCTGTCGATTCCGGGTGACCATGTCGCGCTAGATGCGGCCGCCGCCTGGGAGGCCGGGTGCGAGCTCGGCGTCTCCGCTGAGGCAATGGCCGCCGCCCTGGGCGCCTTCGCCGGCACCGGCCGTCGCTTCGAGCACCGGGGGGAGGCGGCCGGCGTCCGCGTGATCGACGATTACGCGCACCACCCAACCGAGATCGCGGCACTCCTGGCCGCGGCGCGGGAGGTCGCGGACGCCCGCGGCGGTCGGGTTATCGCACTGTTCCAACCCCACCTGTTCTCCCGTACCCGTAACTTCGCAGACCGGTTCGGCGCCGCCCTGGCAGCCGCCGACCACGTAATCGTGACTGCGATCTACCCGGCTCGTGAGACCCAGGCCGACTTCCCCGACGTCACCGGCCAGAGCGTAGTCGACCGCATTCCCGGCGACGGCCGCTACATCGCCGATGCCGAGGCCGCCGCCGAGGCCGCCGTCGGCCTGGCACGACCCGGTGACCTGATACTGACCATCGGTGCCGGCGACGTCACCCGCCTGGGGCCGGTAATCCTGCGCAACCTGGCCGAGCGCGCGAACCCGGCATGATGCGCAAGCCGAGCCGCCCCAGGCCCCGCGGCGCAGCCGTGGAATCCGTATCCGTACCGTCCGATCCCGCCCGCGTCGACGCCGCAGGCGACCCCGTACAGGCCCCTGCCGCCGCCCCGGCTGCCGTAGAACCGCTGCAGGCTCGCGGTGACCAAGGCTCCCGCGCCCTGGGCCCCAGGGGGGTGAGCCGGGACCGGGTGGTCTCCTCGGGCTTGTCCGACCGGCTGGAGGAGCGTCGTCGTGCCCGCAGGCGACTGGGCCGCGGGCGGCTGGTGCGGGCCGCGGGAGCTGCGGCGGTGATCGCGCTGCTGGTATGGGCCTGCCTGTTCTCACCGCTGCTGGGACTGCGCCCCAACGAAATCACGGTCACGGGTGCGGACGGCAGCGTGGACGCGGGTGACGTGCAGGCGGTGCTTGCACCCCACCGCGGGCAGTCCCTGCTGCGCCTGGACGTCACCGCCCTCGGTGAAGAGGTGGCGGACTCCCTGGTGACCGTGAGGTCTGCGGCGGTGACCCGTTCATGGCCGCACGGCCTGGCGGTACGCCTGACCATGCGCATTCCGGTCGCCGTGCGGCAGGTCGACGCCGGTTACGAGGTGCTTGACGGCGAGGCGGTGGTCCTTGAGACGGCGCAGCGGGCTCCGGAGGGCTTGGCGGTTATCGCCGCGGAACCCGGGCAGGAGCTGTCGGAGTCCCAGGTCTCAGCCGTAACGGAGGCGATTGGCAGCCTGGATCCGGAGACACGCACGCAGGTCTCCGGCGGGCGAGTCTCGCAGACCGGGCAGGTGACGCTGACCCTGGTGAGCGGTGCCACGGTGATGTGGGGCCAGTCCACGGACAATGAGCTCAAGGCTCGGGTGCTGGCGGTGCTGCTGCGGCAGGAGGCGGACACCTACGACGTGTCCAGCCCGCACAGTCCGACCACGTCCTGACACGCCGAACCAAATACACTGCGGGCGGCTGGGGGACCCATAGCGTTGGGCACGTCATCGGAAGAATGACATAAGTATAGACCTCGACTTCAGGTTGAAGGTTGAGGGGAGTCCCCTGGGGCTCGGCACTAAACGCGGAGGCAGACAGTGGCGGAATCGCAGCACTATCAAGCAGTCATCAAGGTGGTGGGCGTCGGCGGAGGCGGCGTCAACGCCGTCAACCGCATGATCGAGGCCGGCCTGCGCGGCGTCGAGTTCATTGCCGTCAACACCGACGCGCAGGCGCTGCTGATGTCTGATGCCGATACCAAGCTCGATGTCGGCCGCAACCTGACGCGTGGCCTGGGTGCCGGCGCCGATCCGAGCATCGGCCGCAAGGCCGCCGAGGACCACCAGGACGATATTCAGGAGGCCCTCGAGGGGGCCGATATGGTCTTCGTTACCGCCGGCGAGGGCGGCGGCACCGGAACCGGCGCCGCCCCGATCGTCGCCAAGGTGGCGCGTTCACTCGGTGCGCTGACCATCGGGGTGGTGACCCGGCCCTTCGCCTTCGAGGGACGGCGTCGCGCCACTCAGGCCGAGGACGGCGTCACCAACCTGCGTGCCGAGGTCGACACCCTCATCGTCATCCCCAACGACCGCCTGCTGCAGATCGCGGACCGCAACATCAGCGTCGTTGACGCCTTCAAGCAGGCCGACCAGGTGCTGCTCCAAGGTGTCCAGGGCATCACCGAGCTGATCACCACCCCCGGCCTGATCAACGTCGACTTCAACGACGTCAAGTCCGTCATGCAGGACGCCGGCAGCGCCCTGATGGGTATCGGCTCCGCCACGGGAGAGGACCGTGCGCTGACTGCCACCGAGCAGGCCATCGCATCCCCGCTGCTGGAGTCCTCCATCGACGGCGCCCACGGCGTACTGCTGTTCTTCCAGGGCGGCAGCGATCTGGGCCTGTTCGAGATCTCCGAGGCGGCCAACCTCGTCCGCGAGGCCGTTCACCCCGAGGCGAACATCATCTTCGGCAACGTGGTGGACGGCGCCCTGGGCGACGAGGTGCGGGTCACCGTCATTGCCGCGGGCTTTGACGAGGACCCCGCCGTCGAGCCCCGCGCCGAGTCGAGCGGGGCCGGCCTGGCGCGGGCGGCTTCCTCCGCGGGGTCGGCGCGAGCCGCCGCTCCTGCTGCCCCGACCCGCGGTGCGCACGCAGCTGAGAACCCAGTCACGCGCCCCGTGCCCGCGGTAGCGGCGCCGGTCACGGCCGAGGTGCCGAGCTACGTGGATGAGTCCGTGCCGGAGGCTGAGCCCGAACTGGCTGTCCCCCGCGTAATCGGCGTCGACGCTGAGAAGGATGACATCGACCTGCCCGACTTCCTGCGCTGACCAGTGGGTGGGCAGGTGTGCTCCCCGGCCCTGATCCCAGCCGACCTGGGGGCCGGCGCGCGCGGCTACTTCACCACCCGCACGGCGCCGGATGGGCCTGATTCGGACGGCGGCCCGTACGCGGGCTTCAACCTCGCCGTCCACGTAGGCGATGACACGGCGCGGGTTGCTGACCACCGGGATCGGCTCGCGCAGGCGATTGGTCTTGCCCCGGATGCGACCGGCTCTGCCTCCGGTTGTGACCGCACGGGCATTGCGTGGATGAATCAGGTGCACTCCACCGGCGTTGCGGCCGCGGATGCGGGTGCTGCGCCCACCGCCGATGCGCTGCTGCTTGACGCACGCGCCCCGGCGTCGGCGGCGGCTGCGGCGGTGCTCGTGGCGGACTGCGTGCCGGTGCTACTGGCCGGCGCTGACGGAGCCGTGGTGGCAGCTGTCCACGCCGGCCGTCGTGGCCTGCTGATGGGCATAGTCCCGGCCGTGTTGGCGGCATTCGGGGACCTCGGCGTGGATCCCACCGGTATCTGCGCCGCGGTGGGGCCGGCGATCTGCGGCGCCTGCTACGAGATCCCTGAGCAGTTGCGACTCGAGGCGACGGCGGTGGAGCCCGCCTGCCATGCGGTTACGCGATGGGGCACTCCCGGCATAGACCTGGCTGCAGGGGTCTGCGCCCAGCTGGAGCGTGCCGGGGTGGGAGGCATCACCAGGGTCGATCGGTGCACCTATGAGGAGCCAGGACTGTACTCCTACCGCCGCGACGGCGTCACCGGGCGGCAGGCGGGTGTGGTCGTGCCGGCGCCCTAAGGCACTCCGCGCCCGCGGCCCGAGTGAGTGATCTGGGCGACCCTGCGAGTACTGGCATAACGCACCCGGCGCGTTCGGTGACACGCCGCGGCGAATCAGCGGCAGGAGTGCTTGCGCCCGATACCGTCAGCCACATCCGGATCGCAGGGACCGGACGGATAAGGAGCACCCCATGAGCGCACTGCGCAAGATGACCAACTTCCTCGGCTATTCAGAGCCGACTGACGATGACTTCGCAGACGCCCCCGAGGCCGTCCCCACCGATTTCACTCAGGACCTGGTCGGCGAGTATGCCGATCGCGAAGATGAGGGCAAGGTCTACGACGCCCCCTTCGAGGAGGTGCCCGCACCGGCCGAGGCCCCGGACCTGCGCCGGATCGTGACGGTACACCCCTCCACCTACAACGAGGCCCGCGTGATCGGGGAGGCCTTCCGTGACGGGGTTCCGGTAATCATCAACCTCACCAATATGAGCGAGTCCGACGCCCGCCGCATGGTTGACTTCGCTGCCGGCCTGGTATTCGGCCTGCACGGCGCCATCGAGCGAGTCACCCCCCGCGTCTTCCTGCTGACCCCGACTTCGGTTGAGATCGACGACGGCGAGGGCTCGGAGGACGCTCACGGTCGCTTCTTCAACCAGAGCTGAACCGAGGGCCTGGTGCTGGCACTCGTTTCAATTCTGCGCAGCCTGCTCGATCTGTATGTTCTGGTCCTGCTGACAAGGGTAGTGCTGGACTGGATCCAGCTGTTTGCCCGGAACTGGCGTCCCAGCGGCGTCGTACTCGTGCTGGCCAACGTCGTCTACGGGCTGACTGATCCGCCGCTGCGTCAAATCCGCCGCTTCATGCCGATGCTGCGCCTAGGCGCGGTCGGCGTCGATCTGAGCTTCCTGGTCCTGTGGTTCGGGATCGTCATTGTCCGGCGCCTGCTCCTGCTGCTGGTGTGACGGTTCACGCGTGCCGCCGGACCGGACAATCGGTATGAGGTCAGCCCGAATGCATGCCGCGGCACGGCATGTGATGGTAGCGTGACGCGCGGTCCGTCCTGCGGAGCCGAGGCAATGCGGTGCGTGACCAGTCCCTTCCGGTTTTACTCGCATCAGGAGACGAGCGTTCTCGACGGCACGAGTCCGGGTTCTCCGGCGCTCGTGCGGCTCGCGATACGACTCACCCCACGACGCTGAGGAGATCACCATGACGCCGCTGACATCGGATGACATCTTGAACAGGAAGCTGCCAACCACACGGTTCCGTGAAGGATACGGGCAGGACGAGGTTGACGAGTTCCTTGACGAGGTTATTGCGGCCATGCGGAGTCTCGAGCACGAGTTGGCGTCCGCGAAGGCCCAAGTCGCGCGCCTGGAGCGTGCCAATGCGCGGCTCAGGGGCAGGAGGGGGCAACTCCGGGAGCGTGACATGCGCCTCCGAATATGGCCTGAACCTGGAGTTCAGGTAATCTGTCCGCATGAGTCGCCGGTCCTCCGGTGCTCGTGGCATCTACCGTAACGACACCGAGGTGACGACTATGACGCTGCTGACCGCAGACGACGTCCTCAATAAGAAGTTCCAGGCAACCAAGTTCCGCGAGGGATACGAGCAGGACGAGGTTGACGAGTTCCTTGACGAGGTCGTCGAGGCCATGCGCCAGCTTGAGGCCGAGAACGCCGATCTCAAGGCCAAGCTGGAGGCTGCCAACGCCCGGGTGGCGGAGCTGGGCGAGGGAACGCAGGCGGCTCCCGCTGCGCAGCAGGAGACCACGGTGGTGGAGCCTGTCGTCGAGCAGGCTCCCGCCCAGGCCGTGGAGGAGTCTCAGGAGCCGGCGGCCGCTTCCGGCATGCTCGAGCTGGCCCAGCGCTTGCACGACGAGCACGTCGCCAACGGCAAGGCCGAGGGCGAGCGCATCATCGCCGAGGCCCGCGCCACCGGCGAGCAGGTCGTGCGCGAGGCAGAGGACCAGCGCAACCGCACCCTGGCTCAGCTCGAGAAGGAGCGCTCGGGGCTGGAGCACAAGATCGACGAGCTGCGTCGCTTCGAGTCCGACTACCGGACGCGCCTGAAGAGCTACCTGCAGAACCTGCTCACCACCGTCGAGGACGGCAACGAGTCCGCCAGCCCGAACTTGTGACGGACGGCGCTTGCAGCCGACGCGGACTCCCGCGTCGGCTGCGACTGCCACTGGCCCGTCGGTCGGGGGCGGCGCACCCTACCGGGGCGCCGCCCCCGACCTGCGTGCGCCCTTGATACTTGCCAACCGCAGCGTTGACCCATACGTGTAAGGACCATGAGCGATTCCACTGAGCCCGCCAGGCCGCTCCGGCCCGGCACTGCTACCGATCCAGGCGCCGCATCGGCGAAGTCCCCGGGCTTGGCCACACGGCGTTACACGGCGTTCGTGTGGCTGTTGGCCGCAGCGGTTCTGGTTGCCGACCAGTTGACCAAGGTATGGGCGGTGGCGGCGCTCAGCGGCGGTCGGCGCGTGCACCTGCTGGGCGACTGGCTGACCCTGGTGCTGGTGCGCAATCCTGGCGCCGCGTTCTCCTTCGCCACCGGGCAGACCTGGATCTTCGGCCTGATCGCCATTGCGGTGACGGTTGCGGTCGCCCGCATGTCGCGGCGGCTGGGATCGGCCTGGTGGGCGGCGGCGCTGGGTCTGGTACTGGGAGGCGCGGTGGGCAATCTCATCGACCGGCTGGTGCGTTCTCCCGGTGTCCTACGCGGACACGTAGTGGACTTCATCGACTACGGCGGCTGGTTCGTGGGCAATATCGCCGATATCGCTATCGTGGTGGCAGCCGTCGTGATCATGGTGCTGTCCCTGCGGGGCCTCGAGCTGGATGGCACTCGCGCCGGTGCCGGTCGGGGTCGGCATGCGGAGGCTGAGGCATGAGCCTGCGGCTGCTGCCGGTTCCGGACGGGCTGGCCGGGCAGCGAGTCGACGTGGCGCTTGCGCGTATGACAGGGCTGTCCCGCTCCAGGGTGGAAGCCCTGTGCACCGCCGGCAGGATCCGGGTCGATGGCGCCCCGGCGGACAAGTCCCTGCGCCTGAATGCGGGCGCCATGATCGAGGCTGACCTACCCGACCCCCGCCCGGCGCAGCCCGCACCGACTCCGGTCGACGGCCTGGGGATCCTGTACGAGGACGATGACATCGTCGTCGTCGACAAGCCGGCCGGCGTGGCAGCGCATCCCTCCGTCGGCTGGGAGGGGCCCGACGTGCTGGGTGCTCTGAGAGCCATGCATGTGCGTGTGGCAACCTCCGGAGCCGCCGAGCGCCAGGGCATTGTCTCCCGGCTGGATGTGGGCACCTCCGGTGTCATGATCGTAGCCAAGGGGGAGCAGGCCTATTCTGTGCTCAAGCGTGCCTTCAGGGAGCATGCGGTTGAAAAGGTCTACCACGCACTCGTGCAGGGCCACCTTGACCCCTCCTCGGGCACGATCGATGCCCCCATCGGCCGCCACCCCGGGCGCGAGTGGAAAATGGCGATCATTGATGGCGGGCGCGAGTCCATTACCCATTACGACGTCATAGAGGCGATGCCCTACGCGAGCCTGGTAGAGGTCCACCTGGAGACCGGTCGTACCCACCAGATCCGGGTGCACATGGCCGCCGTCGGCCACCCCTGCGTGGGAGATACCACCTACGGGGCCGACCCGGCCCTGACCTCTCAGACCGGCCTGAAGCGGCAGTGGCTGCATGCGACGCGGCTCACCCTCGCGCACCCAGTCACCGGTCGCGTGCTGACCTTCCGCAGCGACTACCCGGATGACCTGGTCCACGCCCTGGAGGTCCTGCGCCTGCCCTGAATTCGCCGAGGTCGGTAGAAGCGGTCGCCGGGAGGGGCGCTACGCTGTCCGTACTCGTGCCGCACCCCGGAGGTGAGTCTTGCCCCACGACCCGGTCTCGACCGGCCACCCGCCGCTGCAGATCGAACCACTGCGCGCCGTCGTCGAACCGGTCTCCTTCGCTACGGCCCGCGGCGACGACGCCGACCCCGCCCTGGACACGGTGCGGTGCGGCTTGGCGGACGTGCGCCTGGAGGTGTTCGTCATTGAGCAGGATGTACCGCTCGCCCTGGAGATTGACGCCCGCGACTTCGAGGCGACCACGATCCACCTGCTGGCTTCCGGCGCAGACGGTGCACCGCTGGCCTCCGCCAGACTGCTGATCGACTCCGGCCACCCCGGGCAGGCGCACCTGGGCCGCCTGGCTGTGCGGCGCGCCGCACGCGGCACCGGCCTGGGTGCGCGGATGGTGGCCGCCGTCGAGCGAGCCGCCCTGGAGCATGCGGCCGTGGCGACTTCGCCGATGGCTTACGGCGAGTCGCACGCCGGTCCCGGGACGCCGCCCGACTCCGCGCCGGGGGCGGGGCGGGCGGCCGTCACCGTGGTGCTCTCCGCGCAGGAGCACGCCATGGGCTTCTACCGGCGCTGCGGCTACCGGGTGCTCACGGGCACGCGCTACCTGGACGCCGGCATCTGGCATCAGGACATGGCCCGCACGCTCCTGCGCCCCTAAGATGAGCCGCATGGCAGAGGCGAGCGCGGTACGGATGGCAGGCGAGCAGGCGGACGGCGAGGAGCCCTACGACGACTTCGTCCACCTGCACGTGCACACGGACTACTCCATGCTCGATGGCGCGGGCAAGATCAAGAACTACGTGGCCGAGGCCAAGCGGCTGGGGCAGCGCGCCCTGGCCATCACCGACCACGGCTACATGTTCGGGGCCTATGAGTTCTACGCCGCGGCGAAGCAGGCCGGCATCAAGCCCATCATCGGGGTCGAGGCGTACATGACGCCGGGCACGTCCCGCTTCGACAAGACCCGTGTGTTCTGGGGCGACGAGTCCCAGCGCTCCGACGACGTCTCCGCCCGCGGCTCCTACACGCACATGACACTGCTGGCCCGCAATGACGAGGGACTGCACAATCTGATGCGCCTGGACTCCTACGCCTCACTGGAGGGGCAGTGGGGCAAGGCGCCGCGTATGGACCGTGAGCTGCTGTCGCGCTACGCGAGTGGGCTGATCGGCTCCACCGGGTGCCCATCCAGCGAGGTGCAGACCCGCCTGCGCCTGGGGCAGTGGGATGAGGCCCTGCGCGCTGCCGGCGAGCTGCAGGATATCTTCGGCAAGGACTACTTCTACGTCGAGCTGATGGACCACGGGCTGGACATCGAGCGACGCGTCATCAAGGACCTGCTGCGCATCTCGGAGATTCTGGATGCCCCCTTGCTGGCCACCAACGATTCGCACTACGTGCGGCCGGAGGACCGTACTGTGCAGGACGCGATGCTGTGTATCAACTCCGGCTCAGTGCTCTCGGATCCCGACCGCTTCAAGTTCGACGGTGACACCTACTACTTGCGCCCGGGCCGGGAGATGCGTGCCCTGTTCAAGGAGATGCCCCAGGCCTGCGACAATACGCTGCTGGTGGCCGAGCAGTGCAACGTCAGCTTCCAGACTATCGACGAGGGTGCGTCCTTCATGCCGGTCTTCCCCGTTCCCGAGGGGGAGACCATGGAGTCCTGGTTCATAAGCGAGTGCTGGAAGGGCATGGACCGCCGTTTCCACGGCAACATCCCCGATGAGTGCCGCAAGCAGGCCGAGTACGAGATCGACGTGATCGTGCAGATGGGCTTCCCCGGCTACTTCCTGGTGGTGGCCGACTACATCAACTGGGCTAAGGACCACGGCATCCGGGTGGGGCCGGGCCGCGGCTCCGGCGCCGGCTCGATGGTCGCCTACGCCATGGGCATTACCGAGCTCAACCCGCTGAACCACGGTCTGATCTTCGAGCGCTTCCTGAACCCCGAGCGCATCTCCATGCCGGATATCGACGTCGACTTCGACGAGCGCCGGCGCGATGAGGTCATCGAGTACGTCAAGCAGAAGTATGGGGACGACCGGGTCAGCCAGGTGGTCACCTACGGTGTCATCAAGGCCAAACAGTCCCTGAAGGACTCCTCCCGCGTGATGGGCTACCCCTACGCCGTCGGGGACCGCCTTACCAAGGCGATGCCGCCCACCATCATGGGCAAGGACATCACTATCAAGGGGATCTTCAACCCCGAGGACCCCCGCTACGGCGAGGCGCAGCAGTTCCGAGACCTGCACGCCGAGGACCCGGACGCGCAGAAGATCGTCGAGCTGGCCAGCGGGCTTGAGGGCATGACGCGCCAGTGGGGCGTACACGCCTGCGCGGTGATCATGTCCAGCCACACGCTCACCGACATCATCCCCATGATGCAGCGCCTGCAGGACGGTGCCTACATCACGCAGTTCGACTACCCGACGTGTGAGCACTTGGGCCTGTTGAAGATGGACTTCCTGGGCCTGCGCAACCTGACGGTTATCTCCGACGCGCTCGACAATATCGTCGCCAACGGTAAGGAGCCGCTGGATATCGACCACATCGAGCTGGATGACAAGGCCACTTACGAACTGCTCTCCCGCGGCGAGACGCTAGGCGTCTTCCAGCTGGATGGCGGCGGCATGCGCACCCTGCTGCGGCTGATGAAGCCGGACAACTTCGAGGACATCTCCGCCGTCGGCGCGCTATATCGCCCCGGGCCGATGGGTGCGGAGTCCCACACCAACTACGCCCTGCGCAAGAACGGCTTGCAGGAAATCACCCCGATTCACCCCGAGCTCAAGGAAGCCCTGGAGCCGATTCTGGGCACCACCTATGGCCTGATCGTCTACCAGGAGCAGGTCATGAAGATCGCCACCGACCTGGCGGGCTTCTCCATGGGCAAGGCCGACGCGCTGCGCAAGGCCATGGGCAAGAAGAAGATGGACATCCTGGAGAAGATGTTTGTCGAGTTCGAGGCCGGCATGGTGGAGCGGGGCTTCTCCAAGGAGTCCGTAAAGGCCCTGTGGGACGTGGTGGTGCCCTTCGCCAAGTACGCCTTCAACAAGGCGCACTCCGCGGCCTACGGCGTGGTCTCCTACTGGACTGCCTTCCTCAAGGCGCACTACCCGACCGAGTACATGGCGGCGCTGCTGACCTCCCAGAAGGACAACAAGGACAAGCTGGGCGTGTACTTGGGCGAGTGCCGCCACATGGGCATCAAGGTGTTGCCGCCGGACGTCAACGCCTCCCGCTCCCAGTTCTCCGCGGTCGGGGACGATGTTCGCTTCGGCCTGGGGGCGATCCGCAACGTCGGCGCCAACGTGGTGGACGCCATTGTGCAGGCCCGGGAGGAGAAGGGCGATTTCACCAGCTTCGAGGACTTTCTCGACAAGGTGCCGGCGGTCGTGTGCAACAAGCGCACCATTGACTCGCTGATCAAGGCCGGCGCCTTTGACACGCTCGGTAAGTCCCGGCGCGCCCTGCAGGCCTGCCATGAGGACTTCGTTGACGAGATCATCGGTGTCAAACGCAACGAGGCGGCTGGGCAGTTCGACTTGTTCGCCTCCGTCA
Source organism: Actinomyces sp. 432 (assembly GCF_009930875.1). Classification (NCBI taxonomy): domain Bacteria; kingdom Bacillati; phylum Actinomycetota; class Actinomycetes; order Actinomycetales; family Actinomycetaceae; genus Actinomyces; species Actinomyces sp. 432. The sequence continues at coordinate 1,853,271 of NZ_CP025249.1, read as the reverse complement.
TGGGGGACGGTGGCGGCACCGCCGACGCCGGATTCGGCTCCGGCCCGGTGTTCTCCTCGGAGGTGCCGGACCTGCCCGAGTGGGACAAGAAGGACAAGCTCGCCTACGAGCGCGACATGCTCGGCCTGTACGTCTCCGATCACCCGCTGCTCGGGCTGGAAAGTGCCCTGGCCAAGCTGGCGGACACTGAGATCTCCGACCTGATTGAGGACGACGACCGGCCCGACGGCGCCATGGTCACCATTGCCGGCCTGATCACCTCGTTGACCCGCAAGACCACTAAGCAGGGCAACCTGTGGGCGATCGCCCAGATCGAGGACCTCGGTGGCAGCATCGAAGCCCTCTTCTTCCCCTCCACTTACCAGACTGTCTCCACGATGCTGGCGCCGGACACGGTGGTGACGCTACGCGGCCGCCTGAACCGCCGCGACGGTCAGGTCGCCCTGTACGTGCAGGAGATGACGGTGCCGGACGTGTCCAGCGCAACGCATGAGGCGGTTACGATCACGCTCCCGACCAACCGCTGCACCGGTCCGCTGGTCGAGCAGTTCAAGACGGTGCTGGAGAAGCATCCGGGCATGTCCACCGTACGGCTGACGCTGACGAGTCCTGGGCGTGAGGTACGCACGCAGCTGGACAACTCCCTGCGCGTGGAGGCCTCGGCAGCGTTCTACTCCGACATCAAGGCGCTGCTCGGACCCGGCTGCCTCAAGCGCTGACGCCCGTCCTGCTGAGAGGTTCCGCTGCCGCGGACCGTGGGTACGACGGCGGTCTGCTGCGACCCTTTGTGCTCTATTGCGAGCCTTTGCACCCTGGTGTACGACTAATTGCCGCACACCAGGGTGCAAAAGTTCGTACCATGCGGATTTTGCGTGTGTCAGTGGTACGTGGCTCCGTGAGCGCGACGGTTTTAAAGCCACAGGTCCCTCCGGCGTCGTGTCAGGCGTGCTACGGATGGTGGAAACAAGTCCACTAGACGGCGCCCGAGGGACTCTCGATCGTGCAGGTCGCGCCACTCGACGCGGTGAACCTGCCAGCGACCAGCATTGCGCAGCCGCATCTCCCGGTGCTTCTCATTGCGGACGTCCTCGGCGCTGCGATACTTGCCGTAGCCGTCGAATTCGAGCGCAATGCGATACTCGGGCCAGGCCAGGTCCAGAAAGTACTCGGTCATTTCGACGTCGTCGGCCCAACACTCCTGCACCCGTGGTTCCGGCAGACCAATGGCATGTGCCACCCCACGCAGCACGCTCTCGCCGGGAGACTCGGCCCTGGGGTCGGCGATGGCGACGACGGCCCGCGCCCGTTGCTTCCCTGCCCGCGCCCCCTGTGCCTCGACCATTTCGCGCAGCAGTTCCACGCCCTGGGCGGCGAGCAATTCTCCCTGGCAGCGACCCGTGAATCGGTCGGGTCTGCAAACGGCGCGCAGAGCCGAGTCGACCACGACAATCGCATCCAGCGCCGGCAAGTCGAAGGCGCAATCCAGAGCGGTCCGAAGCGGCGTCGTCACTCGCATGCCACTGACGACCTGCACCTCGCGTGGGGTAGGGGAGGTGGTGGATCGTATGGCGGACACACGTCGGCCCGGGTACTCGCCGGTGGGCTGCACATACGTTTGCGAGGGCAGGAGCTTGCGCGTGCGCGAATGGTTGCGTGGTACGGCGACCCGGATATCGGGCTCGGCGGTGGGAACGGCGATGCCTTGAACGACTGCAGCCGCCTCGTGCGTGAGACTGATGGCGGAGGGGTGAGCGTGCAGCACTGCTTGGCATCGTGCCAGAGTCACGTATTGCCGTTGCGACCACAGCGGTGCGGCCGAGTCCGGCGGCCGCGCGTAGGCACCGCGATCGATCGGGATCAAGTCGCTGCTGGCGTGCAAAGTGCGTCGGGTGCGCTCTGAGGTGAAGGTCATCGGGGGCATGGGCGGGGGCGCGGGGTAGGGCTGCATGAGACATAGCCTGGGACGGATTCCGGGGCCGCGGCGCCTGGGGTGTTAATGAGATGCGCGGGCGGTTGTTGCCAGGCTGATCTGTGGATGTCGGCGACGTCGGTCAGCCATCTGGCAGGAGTGGCCCGTCGCCCTGTTGCGACCCTTTGCACCCTGGTGTGCGGCAAATTCCCGCACACCAGGGTGCAAAGGCTCGAACCAGATGGAGAAGGCGTGTGGGCGGTGTGGCTTGCCGACTCTGACGGCGGTGGCCCTGGGACTCAGGAGGCGGACACCACGGCGCCCGCCGCACCCGTCGGCAGGTTCACGACGACGACGTCGCCGTCGGCCAGGCGGTGACCGCGCCGGGTCTCAACCGCGCCATTCACCGTGACGTCGCCGGACTGGACGGCTATACGCGCCTGCGAGCCGTCCTCGACGAGGCCGGCTAGCTTGAGGAACTGGCCGAGCTTGATCTCGCCGCGAATCTCGACGGTCGGAAGGGGCGCCTGGAAGGAAGCGGTACTCATACCCCTATCCTTGCAGCCGCGCAGGCGGCTACGGATCCGGGCGCAAACGACGGCACTCGGCCTGGTTGCGGCGGCGGTGCACCGGTTCACGCGGTGGGTTCGCGCAGCTGCCTAGTGATTTGCGAGTATGTATGCATGAAAGCGGCGGCGGGGCGGTCCTTGGGCCCAGGTCAACCGGGCTCCGCACCCGTCCCGGAGCTCGCCCTGACAGTGGGGGAACGCTACCCGGTGGGGGAGCGGATGCATACGCTTACACCCCGGCTGGCCAATGCGGTCGCGCGCTCACGTGAGGTGCTTGTTGACGCTGCGGCACACCGCGAGGTCGTGACCTACGGCGAACTCAGTGCGTTGATCGGAGGCGCGGTACTGCCCCGGCATATGGGGCCACTGCTGCACATGCTCGGTCATGACTGCGCTGCGCGTGGAGAGCCACAGCTTCCGGCGCTGGTTGTCAACCGCAGCACGGGAGAGGTGGGCACCCCCGACGACGCCTGGGCGGCGCCCGAGCGTGCCGCCTGCTGGGAGCACTGGGCGCGGGACTAACGCCGACCGCGACGGCCCCGGCTGGTTCCCGGACCGGTGCGTGGAGGGCGCCGGCACGGTGGAAGTCCGTGCGAGTCTCAGAAGACCTCGGCGGCAGTGCGCTGTAGCGGTAGGGCGGCGATGAAGCGCTCCAGGTAGCGTGCGTACTCCGCAACCTCCTCGGCACTGGGGGTGACGGTATGAACCTCCAGACCCGCGAAGATGCGGTGGTCCAGGTATTCCTCCAGGGTCATCCCCGCGCCGCCGAGCAGGAATCCGGCCAGCAGTGCCATCCCCCAGGCCCCGCCCTCGGCGGCAGCCTGCCCCACGGACACCGGAGTGTTGAAGGCTGCGGCGAGTACCCGCTGGGGAATTTCCGGAGTCTTGAATATGCCGCCGTGGGCGAACATCGAGTCGATCGGAACGTCCTCGCTCTGCTTGAGGATCTGCAGTCCGTAGGCCATGGAGGCGAAGGCGGCGAACAGGTGCGAGCGCATCAGGCCGGCCAGGGTCAGTGACGTCCCGGGCCGCCGCACCGTCAGCGGGCGGCCCTCCGGCAGGGAGACGATGGCGTCTCCGGACAGGAAGTTGTAGGACAGGACCCCGGCGTCATCCATATTCCCGGCGGCTGCGGCGCCCAGCAGGACGTCGAACAGCCGCCCGCGTTGGACGGGATGGCCGATGGCATCGGCGAACTGGGAGAATACCTCTACCCAGGCGTTCAGGTCCGAGGTGCAGTTGTTGGAGTGCGCCATGGCCACCGGCGCCCCGGCCGGGGTGGCCACCAGATCGATCTGCTCTACCAGGCTGCGCAGCGGCCGCTCCAGAACGATCATGGCGAATGCGCTGGTGCCCGCCGATACGTTGCCCGTGCGGGGGCGTACGGAGTTGGTTGCCACCATGCCGGTGCCGGCGTCCCCCTCCGGGGGCACAGCGGTATGCCGTGGCGGAGCGTTCCGGTGGGATCCAGCAGGCGTGCGCCTTGGGGGGTGAGGCGTCCGGCCTGCTGCCCGGCGGCCGCGACCTCGGGGAGGATGTCTGCCAGTTGCCAGGGCATCTTCACCAGATGATCGAAGTCCGCCAGCATGCCGACGTCGAAGCCTCGTCCGTCCGGCCCGATGGGGAACATCCCGGAGGACTCGCCCACACCTAGCACGTGCCTTCCAGTCAGGCGGTAGTGGACGTAGCCGGCCAGGGTGGTCAGGTGGGCGATGCGTCCGACGTGCTCCTCGCCGTGGGTGATGGCGTGGTGCAGGTGCGAGATCGACCAGCGCTGGGGGATGTTGAGCCCGAATAGCTGCGAAAGCGTGCGGGAGGAGTCCTGGGTGAAGGTGTTGCGCCAGGTTCGGAAGGGAACCAGCGGCTCGCCGCCCGCATCGAGGGGAAGGTAGCCGTGCATCATCCCGGAGACGCCGATCGCGCCCACCTCGGTGAGCGGAGCGCCGTGGCGCTCCTGGTAGCACCGCGCCAGCTCGCCATAGGCGCTTTGCAGGCCGGTGATGACTGCATCGATCGCGTAGGTCCATATGCCGTCAACCAGCTCGTTGTCCCAGGTGTGTCCGCCGTCGGCCAGTACGGAGCCGGAGGCGTCTACCAGCACGGCCTTGATCCGCGTGGAGCCGAGCTCAATGCCAAGGGCGGTGCTGGTCGGGTCGAGACTGGTGGCAGTGGTGTCTGGGGTCATGTGTTGCTCCGTTGCTCATTCACTTCAGGCGGTTGTCGCCTGCTCACCGCCGGGCGCATCCTCACGCCGGACGGTCGGCTGCAGAACTGATGATAGGCGCATTCACCCCTGAATGTGAACGTTCACTGTGGGTTGTGGGAACAGTCGGGTCGGGATGCGCAGGCGCGGCCCGTGAAGCGGGAGTCCAGTCGAGGCGCGACCACCGGTCCCGACGCCGCCCGGCGGCCCTTAAGACCTCCGGATTCGTGTCGTACCCCGGCGATACCGTGCCGCCATGACCAACTCCCGCTCGCCCGACTCCGCCGCCAGCGGTGCTGCCGCCGGCGGCAAGCACGAACCGCCCGGGCCGACGCCGGGGGTGCCCTGGCTGGTTGATGCCGGGCTGGTCCTGACCACTGCGCTGGTGACGCGAGCCGGCCCGCGCACCGCCTTTGTGCGAGTCTTCCCCCGCCAGGCGACTGCGGAGGTACGTAGTGTGGGCGAGGGGGCCGGATTCGTCCTGGAGCAGCCTTTGCCGCAGTCCGACTGGTTGGTCCTGACCGCAACCGGTGAGCGGACCGATGCCCTGGCCGATGCGCGTATAGGAGCGCTCGCTGATGCGCTCATCCGCTCCGGGCTGCGCGCCTTCGCCTACACAGGTGCGGGGCCGGATGGCAGCACGGGAACGCTGCCCGCAAGATGCTGCCGCGGACTGCGGCGGCTCGGGCATGAGCGACTAGAGGCTGAGGACGGCACCGTGTTCATGGAGGTGTCCCTGCACGATCCGCTGTTTGGCACTGATCTGGGCCCGCCCTCCGCGCAGACGGTGGTTTACGGGGCCGGTGAGGACCTGGCGCTGCTGCAGGAGGGCGCGGCGGAGCGGTTCGTCATAGAACCGGTACTTGAACTCGGGGGAGTCGCCGCGCTTCAGATCGAGCATGCGGAGGTGGCGGCGGGGCTGACCAGCCTGGAGGAGCTGGTGGCCGAACTCGATACCGCCCTTGGAGACTGTGGGCTGCAGGGGCCCATCCACATCGTCGACCGGCGGACGGAACCGCCAGGCGCCTGAGGCCGAAGCAGCTGCTCGCGCCTGTACCGGTGGCGGCCATCCCGCGCATGTCCCCTGGTGATCGCCCCGCTCATGTGCCCCGTCCGTGCGATGCTTGTTCCGCACGGCCGCTGCCGTGCGGCCGTGCAGCGAAGGAGCCACAGTGAATCCCGTGAACGCAGCCCCGAATCCAGCCCTGCTCCATCCGCAGCCGGCGACTACGCCGAGCCCGTGTTCACGCTGCACCCGCAACCGGATGGCCCCACCCTGGGAACCACCTCAGCCCCCATACTCGAGGCCGACGGCCACCTGTTCAAGGACCTGGCCCGCACCGGAGCGCTACTGCCCTACGAGGACTGGCGGCTTCCCGCCGCGGAGCGCGCCGCCGACCTCGCCTCCAGGATGAGCCTCGAGGCAATCGCGGGGCTGATGCTCTACTCGCCCCACCAGCCCGTTCCCAATCCGGGAGTCGGACCCTTCGCCGGCAGCTACGGCGGGCGCACCCGCCAGGAGGCGGGAGCGCCCGCCTGGGCGCTGACCGATCAGCAGCGCGCCATGCTCACCGCCGATCATATCCGTCACGTCCTGGCCTTCACCCTCCAGGACGCGGGCACGGCCGCCCGCTGGAACAACGCCCTGCAGGCCCTCGCGGAGTCCGAGCCGCTGGGCGTGCCGGTGAATACCTCCAGCGATCCCCGCAACGGTGCGGCCGATACCTCCGGCGCCGAGTTCGCCACCTTGGCCGCCGACGTCTCCCGCTGGCCGGAGGGACTGGGTATGGCGGCACTGTTCGATCCCGAGCGAGTGCGCCAGTACGCCGCAATCATCTCCCGCGAGTACCGCGCCCTGGGTATCACCACCGCGCTGGGTCCGCAGATTGACATCGCCACCGACCCGCGTTGGATGCGCCTGCAGGACACCTGGGGTCCGCATTCGGGCCTGGTGGCCGATTACGCCCGGGCCTACTGCGACGGTATGCAGACCACACCGACGAGTGGGGACGGTGCCGCATTCGGCATGACGGGTACCCCGGCCGACGCCGAACTGCCGGCGGTAGCCGCGGCCGCCAGCGACCCCGGCTGGGGCAGCGCCTCGGTGTCCGCCATGGTCAAGCACTGGCCCGGCGGCGGTACTGGGGAGGGCGGCCGCGACGCCCACTACGGCTTCGGCAAGTTCGCGGTGTATCCCGGCGGCAATGAGGCGGAGCACCTGCGTGCCTTCGAGGCCGCCTTCCACCTGCACGGGCCCACGGGCTGCGCCGGCGCCGTCATGCCCTACTACACGATCGCCTGGCACTACCGCACCCCGGACGGGCGGGTGGTCAATACCGGCGGCGACTCAACACCGCGCGCCAACTCCTACCACCGGGCAATCGTCCACGACATGCTGCGCGAGCGATCCGGCTTCGACGGGGTGGTGTGCACCGACTGGGGCATCACCGCCGATCCCGATCCTGAGATCGATCACTTCGGCCAGCGCTGCTACGGCGTGGAGGACCTGGACGTGGCCGACCGCCACCTGCTGGCCCTTGACAACGGTGTGGACCAGTTCGGCGGCAACAGCGACTGCGCGCCGATCATCGAGGCGTACCGGCGCCTGGCCCTTCGCGACGGCGAGGCTGCGGCGCGTGCCCGTTTCGAGGCCTCGGCCGCCCGCCTGCTGCGGGTGCTCTTCCGGGCGGGCCTGTTCGAGAACCCGTACCTGGATCCCGCTGACTCCAGCGCGGTCGTCGGCTGCGAGGCCTTTGCCACCGCGGCGTGCGCCGCTCAGCGTGACAGCCTGGTCCTGCTCAAGAACCACCGTGCCGCCGGTACCGCCGTCCTGCCGCTCGGGGCCGATGTGCGGCGCGTGTGGGTTCCCATCCGACACGTGGACGCTCAACCCGGCTTCATGCGCGGCGGTGAACCCGCGCGCGACATCGATCCCCTTGACGCCGCCGCCTGCCCCTACGAGCGGGTTACGGACCCCCAGGACGCCGACGCCGCCGTCGTCTTCATCGAGTCGCCCCTGTCCAATCCCTATTCGACGGCCGACCGCGAGGCCGGCGGCAATGGTTACTTGCCGCTGACGCTCCAGTACCGCCCCTACACCGCTGCCACGGCCCGTGCCCGCTCCCTGGCGGCGGGCGACTTCCGGGAGACCGGGGACCGGGCCTATCGCGGCAAGACCAACCGGGTCGCCAATGAAACCGACCTCGATGCGGTCCTTGCCGCCCGGGAGCTGATGGGGGACCGGCCCGTGATCGTGGTGGTGCGTATGCACAACCCGGCCGTGCTGGCCGAGCTGGAGCCCCACGCAGACGCGATTGTCGTCGACTTCGGCGTACAGCAGTCGGTGGTCTGGGAGCTGCTTGCCGGGGAGTACGAGCCCAGCGGCCTGCTGCCGATCACGTTGCCGGCGTCGATGGATGCGGTGGAGGCGCATTGCGAGGACCTGCCCTTCGACTACGCGGCCTACACCGACTCAGCCGGTAACGCTTACCGCTTCGGCTACGGCCTGAACTGGGCCGGGGCCATTAATGACGCGCGCACTCGTCGCTACCGGAGCCGGTAGGCTCCCACCATGCTGCTCAACCGCATCGACCTGCGCGACCCGAACCTGCCGACACGGGAACTGGCTGCGGCTCTGCCGCGCGCGGAACAGGATGTCACCGCCGCCCTTGAGTCCGTGGCCCCCACCATTGCGGACGTGCGGGAACGCGGCGCCGCCGCCCTGCGGGACGCTGCCGCGCGCTTCGACGGCGTGCGCCCGGTCCATCTGCGGGTGCCGGCGGCGGCCCTGCAAGAGGCGCTGGAGGGCCTGGACCCGCAGGTGCGCGAGGCGCTGGAGCTGGCCATCGCCCACAACCGCGCCGGGCACGCCGCCCAGCTGCCCACCGAGCGCGACACCGAGATCATCCCCGACGGTCACGTCATCCAGCGCTGGATTCCGGTGCGTCGGGTGGGTCTGTACGCTCCCGGTGGCCTGGCCGTCTACCCCAGCTCCGTGGTGATGAACGTGGTTGCTGCACAGGTGGCCGGTGTGGAGCAGATCGCCCTGGCCTCCCCGCCGCAGGCGGAGTTCGGCGGCCTGCCGCACCCCACGGTACTAGCCGCTTGCGCCCTGCTGGGGGTCACGGAGGTATACGCGGTCGGCGGCGCCCAGGCCGTCGCCATGTTCGCCTATGGAGCCGAGGCCGCAGACGACGTCGACCGGGCCGACTCCCTGGCGGGTGGGGAGGACGGGCGCACCCTGTGCGCGCCGGTCGATGTGGTGGCCGGGCCCGGAAACGTGTACGTGGCTGCCGCCAAGCGCGCCGTGCGCGGCGTGGTCGGCATCGATGCCGAGGCCGGCCCCACCGAGATCGCCATCATCGCCGACGCGGGGGCCAACCCCGAGTACGTCGCCGCCGACCTGCTCTCCCAGGCGGAGCACGACCCCAACGCCGGCTCCGTGCTGATCACCGACTCCGCGCCCCTGGCCGATGCCGTGGATACCGCGCTGGCTCGCCGCCTGGACGCCACCCGACACCGCGGGCGCGCCCAAACCGCCCTGACCGGAAAGCAGTCCGGCATCGTGCTGGTGCGTGACCTCGACCAGGCCGTGCAGGTCGCCGACGCCTACGCAGCTGAGCACCTGGAGATTCACGCGGCCGCAGCCGCCGCTCTGGCCCGCCGCATCCACAATGCCGGTGCCATCTTCGTCGGGCCCTACTCGCCGGTCCCGCTGGGCGACTACCTGGCCGGCTCCAACCACGTCCTGCCCACCGGCGGTACTGCGCGCTTCGCCGCCGGGCTGAGCGTTATGGCCTACCTCAAGCCCGTGCAGGTCATTGAGTACGGTGCCGACGCCCTGGCGGCCATGACCGCGCCGCTGTCCGCACTGGCCGAGTCCGAGGACCTGCCCGCTCACGGTGAGGCGGTCCGCGCTAGGCGCCGATGAATTAAAAAGCGCGGATTTGACGTGCGAATTTCTATGTCAATACGTGGATTAGTGTGGCTCATGCAATGCCATGGTGAGCGGCGGATCGAGTTGTGCCGGTCGCGCTGATATGAGGTATTTCGCGAAGGTAAATCCCGTCTGCCTGTGCTATCGTCTGAGCCAAGGGCCGGTGCGTCCTCTACGAGGCCCGCGCCGTCCTCTCCCTGACCCTTCTGTTCCTGACGAGTTGACATGCAGTACTCATTGTCCCTGGCCGTTCTCGGCCAATCGGATTCCGGCGTAGTCACTGGCTGGTTAGAGACTGTAGCCCGTGTCTTGCTTGATTCGGCGGGCTTCGGATTTCTTCTGATCGCCCTGCTCTTCCTGGCGCTGAATACCTATGGGGCGTGCGGGTCCGCTGCGGCGGCCGGCGCCCTGCGGTCGGGGGCGGTGCCTCGGGCCCGGAGGCGCTGCTGTCTGCCGAGCGGGCTCCCTCTGGAAGCGGCGGTGTAGGCGTATGACCCGGATTTATATGCCCGTGTACGCCGGGGACCTGCTGCGTAACCTGGACTTGGTTGGCTCTCTTAGCGCCCTTGCGATGGTGGTAGTGGCATTGAGCTATCTACTATTTCTCACGGGCGCTGCACGTAGCGCGGCCCGAGGTGGCGCCCGCGTGGACGCCTCCTCCCGCTCGGCAAAGGACGCCGACGTGCGGGCGCTGCAAATCGTGGTCCTGATGCCCTGCCTCAACGAGGAGTCCGTAATCGGTCCCTCAGTGAGTCGGCTCCTGACCGATCCCAGTCCCGAGTTGTCGGTCCTGGTCATCGACGACGGCTCCGACGACGCCACGAGTGAGATTGTCCGTGCGCTCGATGATCCACGTGTCGCCCTACTGCGCCGCGATCCCCCTGACGCCCGGCAGGGTAAGGGTGAAGCCCTGAACCAGGCTGTGACCGTAGTGCGAGAGCGATACCGGGAGCTGGACCCCGAGCAGGTCATCGTCGGCGTGGTAGACGCCGACGGTCACCTGGATCCCTCGGCCTGGCAGATCCTGCGCGACGCCTTCGCGACGAGGGACATCGGGGCGGTCCAGCTCGGAGTACGCATCTCCAATCGTAGTGCCTCCCTGCTGGCCCGTATGCAGGACATCGAGTTCGTGACCTTCACCGCGATATATCAGCAGGGGCGCCGCCGCCTCGGCAGTGTGGGCATGGGCGGTAACGCCCAATTCGTGCGGCTCTCCGCGCTCGACGCGCTGGGTACCAAGCCCTGGACGCGTTCCCTGACCGAGGACTTCGACCTGGGAATCCGGCTCAACGGCACCCGGTGGGTCAACGAGTACCGGGGCGAGGCCGCGGTACATCAGGAGGGTGTGACCTCCCTGCGGCGGCTTGTGCGCCAGCGCACGCGTTGGTTCCAAGGCAATCTGCAGGCGCGCGCACTGCTGGGGTTTGTAGCCCGCGAGCTGCGCGGACGTGCGCGCGCGGATACGCTCTGGCAGGTTCTGAGCCCGTACCTCCTGCTTGCTGGATCCCTGCTGCCGGCGTCCTTCCTGCTGATGCTGGTCCTCTTCGGCATGAACCTCGCCTGGGGCGTGCCGCAGTCGTGGGCGTGGGCGCCGAGTGCCTATCTGCTCGCCTTCGGGCCGTCATATCTGTACGCCCTCGTGTACTGGCGCCGAGTCCGGCAGGAGGGGACGGGGCCCTTGCGGTGCATAGCCTGGTGCCACGTGTTTGTGGTTTACGGTCTGCTGTCCGGTATCTACGGGTGGCGTGCGCTCGCACGCGAGCTCGTCGGCCGCTCGGGCTGGGCCAAGACCGCCCGCGAGGCGGCCCGCGCTCCAGGTGCCCTCGTCGGCCAGGCCGCTGCGGAGGCAGGGGCATGACCGGGGCAGTCGGCCCTAGGCGGCTAGGGCGCGCGGCAAGGCTTGTGGCCGTGCTGGTGGTAGTCGCGGTGGCCGCGACGCTGACCGCGGTCTGCTTCGCGAAGGAGGACAACCTGAACTGCTCCAGCTGGCGCCTGGTCTTTGACGGGTACGGTACCGCCGCCTGCGAGGGCCAGACGGTGCGGCTCAGCCCGGCTCCTGCCACCCGCCCCGATGAGACGCATGCCGGCCTGGCCACCTCAAGCGCCGTCTCGGTGGCGCAGGGGCGCGTGACGGGCCTGGAGGCGACACTGCGCACGCGCGCCCAGCTGCGCCGGGGAAGCTCGCCCAATCCGTGGGAGGTCGCCTGGCTGCTGTGGAGCTATCAGGACAATGACCACTTCTACGCGGTGGTGCTCAAGCCCAACGGGTGGGAGGTGTCCAAGCAGAATCCGGACTACCCCGGTAAGCAGCAGTTCCTGGCCTCTGGCAGCACGCCTAAATTCGCGGTGGGTGAGGCGCATAGACTGAAAATCAGAATTGACACCACTTCGGCCGGAGTAATGACTGCTGTGATTACTGTCGACGGCCGGGACCTGGTGACCGTAACAGACACCGATTCCCCCTATCTGCGCGGTTCGGTAGCTGCCTACACCGAAGACGCGACGGTCGATGTCACCGTAAGCCCGGCAACCCCCTGAAGCACCCGTACCGCTTACTTACGGGCAAGTCCCTGAATCACCTAAGGAGTGTAATGAACGCAGCCGCATCCACCGCTTCCGTCACCGGCGCGAGGCCACGGGTAATGCTCGTATACGGCACGCGGCCGGAGGCCATCAAGATGGCCCCGCTCGTGCGTGCCCTGCAGCACGACGAGCGCTTCGAGCCGATCGTGGTAGTTACCGGTCAGCACCGAGAAATGCTCGATCAGGTCAATGACTTCTTCGGCATCACGCCGGACACGGACCTGAATATCCACCGCCAGGGCCAGACCCTCACCCAGGTGACCGTCGGCACGCTCGAAGGGGTAGAGCGCGCCATTGAGGAGTACCAGCCGCATCTGCTCGCCGCGCAGGGTGACACCACCTCCGCCTTCGCGGCCGGGCTGGTCGGCTTCTACCACCACGTGCCGGTGGCTCACGTAGAGGCGGGCCTGCGCACAGGATCCATTGCCTCGCCGTTCCCTGAGGAGGCCAACCGGCGTCTGCTCTCGCAGATAGCCACGCTGCACCTGTGCCCCACGACCGTCGCCCGCGATAACCTTTTGCGGGAGAACGCCGACCCTGCCGCGGTGGTAGTCACCGGTAATACGGTCATCGACGCCCTCTTGCAGGCCGTGGAACAGCCGACGCCCTTCACCGACCCCGCGCTCTCACAAGCTACCGCCGATCCCGGACGACGCATAGTACTGGTGACTGCGCACCGCCGTGAGTCCTGGGGGCAGCCCATGCACAGCATCGGGCGGGCCGTCGCCCGTATCGCCCGCAGCCATCCTGCCGACGTGATCGTCCTGCCGGCCCACCGCAACCCGAAGGTGCGCGCGGCCCTGCTGCCCCACATCGAGGGCCTGGACAACGTAGTCGTCACCGAGCCGCTGCCGTACGGGCAGTTCTGCACGCTCATGAACCGGGCCCACCTGGTGCTTACGGACTCCGGCGGTGTGCAGGAGGAGGCGCCGGCGCTGTCCAAGCCGGTGCTCGTGATGCGCGAGAACACCGAGCGCCCTGAGGCCATCAGCTTCGGTGTCGCCAAGCTGGTAGGCACCGACGAGCAGGCCATCGTCGACTCCGTGGGACGCCTGCTGGACGACGCCGGCGCCTATGCCGGGATGGCCAGCGCCGCCAACCCCTATGGCGACGGACACGCCTGCGCCCGCACAGTTGCCGCCATGGCGGCGCTGACCGGTGTAGGTGAGCGCATCCCCGAGTTCAACCCCATCCGCCCCGCTGACAACACGCAGGAGGACTGAATGATTCGTCCGTCTCAGAAACGACGCCGCGGTGCCCTCCTGGGCATCGTGCTGGCGGGCGTCGTGGCCGCGCTGCCGGCTGCCGCCGCCCCGTCCGCTCCCGCCACCGCAGCCGAGCCGCCGGCCGCCGTCCCGGCCGAGGCCCCGGCGCTCGACGTCGCCCAGGAGGCTCCGGTCCAGGCGCCTCCGGAGCCGGCGGCGGCCGCGCAGCAGGTGCTGCCGCTCGTGCTCGCCGGCGAGGCTGAGGCCGAGGAGCTGGAGCAGCCCGTTGAGGCAGCCGCCGAGCCGCAGGTGCGTGACCTGCCGGCGGACGTGGCGCTGCCGGAATCAGCCCGCAGCTTCTCCACCGAGCAAGCCGGCCCCGCCCGTACGCTCGTACTGTTCGACTCCACCGGCCCCTACGCGCATCTCGGCGAGTACTACGCTCTGGGCATGGGGATGCTGGCCTCTCACTCCGGTACGGTGACGACCCTGCCGGTCACGGACTACGTCGCTGGCCTGGCCGGCTCCTACACCGCCGTGATCTACTCCGGCTCCACCTACGATGAGCCGCTGCCGCAGGCTTTCATCGACGATGTTCTGACCGGTGACGTGCCCGTATTGTGGTCCGGTTTCAACATCTGGCAGCTCGCGGCCGGCGCCGAGGGCCGCACCGCCTTCGCCGCCCGCTACGGGTGGGACGCCGCCGGCTCCTACATTGACTCGGCCGATACGGTGACCTCGGTGACCTACAACGGCCAGTCCCTGAGCCGCAACGCCTTGAATACGGGCGGAATCCTCGCCCCCCACATCACCACCCCCGAGGACGTCACGGTACTCGGCTCCGCCCAGTGCTCCGACGCCGCCGGCGCCGCCACCGACTGCGCCCAGGTCGCACAGTCGACAGGCAGCTCCTTCCCGTGGGCGGTCAAGTCCGCGAACCTCACCTACATCGGGGAGGTCCCCCTGTCCTACCTGGGGGAGACAGACCGGTACCTGGCCGCCGCCGACATCGTGCTGGACACCCTCCAGCCCGGCGCGGCCACCGTCCGGCAGGCGGCCGTACGCATCGAGGACGTAAGCCCCGCAACGACGGCCTCGGAGCTGCGCGCGATCGTCGACTACCTGGTCGGCGCGGCCGTGCCCTTCCAGATCGCGGTGGTGCCCGTGTACACCGACCCCAGTGGGGTGTACAACGACGGCGCACCGGAGACCCTCACCCTGGCTGACAACCCGGAGCTGGTCGAGGTTCTCAACCACGCCGTCGCCAACGGCGGCACGCTGATTCAGCACGGCACCCGCCACCAGTTCTCCAACCTCAGCAACCCCTACAACGCGGTGAGCACGGATGACTTCGAGTTCATCCGGTCCTGGTGCAGCGCCGTCAACGACAACTCCGCGCCGGTGGTCACCTGCCAGAACGACTCGTGGGTGCAGATCGGCGGTGACCTGCCGGGCACCGACGCGGACTGGGCCACCGCGCAAGTGCTCGAGGGCCGAGCCATCTTCACCCAGGTCGGCCTGCCCGAGCCCACCGTGTTCGAAACGCCGCACTACGCGGCCAGCGCGGCGGCCTACGCCGGCATCGGCAAGGTCTACCAGGTGCGCTACGAGCGCGAGCTCCTGCACGCCGGCCTGCTCACCGGCCGCTCCGGAGGGGACTTCGACTACTTCGGACAGTTCTTCCCCTATGCCGTGAATGACCCGTACGGCACGCACGTGCTGCCCGAGAACCTCGGCAACGTGGAATTGGAGGCGTACAACCAGCATCCGCCGCGCCTGCCCGCGGACCTCGTGGCTGCCGCACGCGCCAACCTGGTGGGTACGCACGCCACCGCCAGCTTCTTCTTCCACCCCTACTATGACGTGTCGCTGCTGCAGCAGGTCGTTGAGGGCATCCGGGCAGAGGGCTACACCTTCGTGCCCGCAACGGAGCTGAAGTGATGCTTGCTTCCGAGGCCTCCAGCCAGGCGGGGGATGACGTGGCCGCGTCCGAGGCGCCTGCCGATCCTCCCGCGCCGGCCCGGCCCCGCAGAGTATCCCGGCGGCGGGCCCTGGGCCTGCTCGTGGCGGGAGGTGTCGGCCTGGCTCTCGCGCCCCTTCCCCTGATAAAGCTGCAGGCCGCGCCAGGGGAGCCGCCCAGCACGGGCGCCCTGGCGCGGCTCGACGTCGCCGCCCCTGATGGTGAGCTCATGACCTTGAGTCAGCTGCTTGAGCGGCAGACCAACGGGGTGGGGGAGGAAGGACGCGATGACGCTCTGCTCGATACCGACACGCTCGAGCTGATCGAGCTCGCCCCCTTGCAAGCGCACGGGGAGTCCACTGCCTGCCTGGAGCTGCCTGCGGGCGGCCCCGCCTGTCTTAACCTGTCCTGGCCCACCAGCCACGGCTACTCGGCCCTGCTCGTGGACGTGCCGGGGCCCGGACGCTACGCCCTGGCCGAGCTAGCGGCGCGCAGCCTGCACAACGCCCAAGCGGATGCGGTGCGCAGCCTGCCGACCAGCGGAGCCGAGGCGGATACGGCCCAGGCGGTCAACCAGCTGCGTGCGCTCACCTCCCGGGCACTGGACGCGTGCGCGGCCGCGGGAACTCCCGTCGAGCGCGCCGCGCTCGCCAACGATGCGCTGGAGGCGGCGACCTCCGCCCAACTGGCCCTTGATGCGGCCGCCGCGGGCAGCGGGCCCGAGGACGCCATGCTCGGAGTGACCTTCACCGCCGCCCCGGACCCCGGTACGGCGGCCGAGGCGATAGCCCCGCTGGAGGAGGCCGGCCGGACCCGGCTGGTGCGTATCGTTGTTGCAGACACCGAGGACACTGCGGAGCTGGCGGAGTGGAGGCGGTGCGCCACGGAGTTGCATGACGCTGGTGTCCGCGTCATGGTGCAGGTCTGCGACTCCCAGGACCTGGCCGAGTACACCGAGGACGCGTGGAGGCGGAGGCTGGCGGCTCTGGTCGGCACCTTCCCCGACGCCGACGCCTGGGAGATCGGCAATGAGCTCGCCGCACAGTGGACCGGTCCGGATGCCGTTGCGCGGACGCTTGCCGCTGCGCGAGTCCTGGCCGAGACCCCCGCCACTGCCGCAGCCACGCGCGTGCTCACCCTGTACTACCAGCTCGGTCAGGGCACGGCCGCGGAGTCCGTCCTGTCCTGGGCCGCAGCCAACTTGCGGGGGAGCTGCTGGAGCTGACTGATGTGGTTGGGCTGTCCGTGTACCCGCAGTGGCATCCGCTGGGATCCGGCGCCCGGCGCGTCATGGAAACGCTGCGGCGGGTGGTGGGGGACAAGCAGACGGCGCTGACCGAACTGGGCTACGGCGCTGAAGACCTCGACGAGGGACCCTGGTGGTTCGGGTCAGCCGATGACGCCGAAGCGGGCCGGTCCGCCGTCGCCCAGCACCTTACGGCGGTCGCGCTGGGGCAGCCGCGCGCCTGGGCCGCGCCGCTGTGGTGGTACTACCTCCAGGATGAGGGGATCGTCTCCGCGGAAACCACCGCACCCGGGCAGCCCCCGAGCACCACTGGGCCGGGCGGCACCGGACCGGACTCCGGCACAGTGGCGCAAGACCTGGTCACTGCGGCGCGCATCGAGGACGGCGGCTGACAACAGGACTGTTGGCAGGCACTGGCTCAGTACTCAGCGCTGCGCTAGCACCAGGGGGTACACCCCGGCCGCCCCCGCCCGCCGCAGCAGCATGGCGCCGACGGTGAGCGTCCAGCCGGAGTCGGTCCAGTCATCCACCAGCACGACGTGACGGTTGTGTAAGCGCTCCAGGACCCGCGGTGGCCATTTCTCCAGTGTCAGGGAACGGACACTGTCCGCCAGCCGGAAGGCGGAGCCGACGTCGTGGCGCCCCGGCTCACCTCGCACCCCGATGACGCCCAGCGGAACGGCTCCCAGGTGATGCGCCAGCGCGTGCCCCAGGTGGCGTACAAGCCTTGGGCGCGTGCGCGAGTCAATGACGACTACCGCCAGCTCCTTCGGACCGACCTGCGCGTCGCCCTCCCCGGATACGGAAATCGCCTGGGCGGCGAGCCTGTCGGCGACCTCCAGCACGGGGGTGCGCAGGGAGGGCGGCACTTCGGAGTCGGCACCTGAGTCCAGCAGATCGCGCAGGGACGCGGACACGCCCAGCCCGTCCAGGCGGCCGACTGCCAGCCCCGGCTCCGCTCGGTCGGCCGCGGCGATAGCGCCCCTGAGCTCGGGGAGGCCCAGGCGGTCCATGCCGGCGGGCCAACGCCTGCGGGGCTCGATCGCAATGCCCACGCGTGCCATCGCTCGACGGGCGGCGGAAACCTCCTGCTCGGCCGGTACCTGCGGCAGGTCCAGCCCGCCGCACAGGTCGCAGGTGCCGCACCGCCAGTCGGCGGTCAGCTCCGGATCATCCAGTACCCGGCGAAGAAAGGCCATCCGGCAGTCGGGCGCGGACAAGGACTCATAACGCTCCATCAGCTCCTGCTCGGCGCGCCGCGCCCGCTCGACCCGCTCATACCGGGGCGCGTCATAGGCCCAGGGACGCCCGGTTGCCTGCCAGCCCCCAGGCACCCGCTGTACTGCGCCATCAACGTCAAGGACCTTGAGCATGGACTCCAGGCGGGCGCGGCGCAGCGGTACCACGGCCTCCAGCGTGTTCGTGCTGACGGGACGTCCGCCCGCCGCGCCGCCCCGGTCCAGCGCTGCCAGAACCTCCCGGACCGCATCCGGGGGAGGAAATCCCTGGGCGCCGAACCAGTCCCAAATGGCGCGGTCCTCGGCCCCCGGCAGGAGGATCACCTCCGCGCGCTCGACCCCGCGCCCCGCCCGGCCCACTTGCTGGTAGTAGGCCACTGGCGAGCTCGGTGCCCCAGGTGCACGACGAATGCCAAGTCCGGCTTGTCGAAGCCCATGCCGAGTGCGCTGGTGGCCACCAGCGCCTTTACCCGGTTGTCCCTGAGCTCCTCCTCCAGGCGCTCCCGCTCCGCGGAATCCGTGCGCCCCGTGTAGGCGGAGACCGCCATGCCTGCGTCACGTAATCGCTCGGCTACCTCTTCGGCCGCTGCGACCGTCAGGCAGTACACGATCCCGGATCCAGGCGTGCCCTGTAGGTAGCTGACCAGCCACGCCAGGCGGGAAGCGGCATCGGGTAGCTGCTGCACCCCCAGGTGCAGGGAATCGCGTGCAAGCGTGCCGCGCAGTACCAGCACGTCGCGGCCTGGCGCTGACGCTGCAGTGCCGTCCGCGGCAGTGTCCGCAGGGGACGCGGTGCTCAGCTGCTCGGCGATATCGGCGGTGACCCGGGCGTTGGCCGTCGCCGTGGTGGCCAGTACCGGCGTCCTGTGCGGCAGCTGCGACAGCAGGGTGCGGATGCGCCGGTAGTCGGGGCGGAAGTCGTGCCCCCAGTCGGAGATGCAGTGGGCCTCGTCAATCACCACCAGGGCGGCGTCTGCAGCCAGCCGGGGCAGGACCTCTTCCCGGAAGACGGGGTGGTTGAGCCGCTCGGGGGACACTAGCAGCAAGTCGACCTCGCCGCGTTGCACCTGCGCCTCGATCTCGGGCCACTGCGGGGCGTTGACCGAGTTCATGGTCAGGGCGTTGATACCGGCGCGCTGCGCGGCTGCAACTTGATCACGCATGAGTGCTAGTAGCGGGGAGACGATCACTGTTGCTCCGGCAGCCTCCCGCGCCGGCCACGGGGAGCGGAGTACCCGGCCGCCAGTCGGCCCAACCCTCGCGTAGTAACACGGTTGCTATAAAGTAGACAGCAGACTTGCCCCAGCCGGTGCGTTGCACTACTAGCGCGCGCCGGCGCTGCACCACCAGCGCCTCGACGGCGCGCAACTGGTCCGTACGCAACTGCGCGTCCGCCCGGCCGACCAGGTCCCGCAGCACCGCCTCGGCGCGCTCGCGGATCGGGCTGGCGGGAGCGGCGTTTGTGGCGGGCTGGTTCATGGCCGCAACGCTAGCCCGGCGCACCGACGCGAACCCGCTCTGCGCGATTGGTTCCGCCGATGCGTATCCACTCGGGTTGACTCCGCTGCTCCGGTAAGATAACGTTCCGGCATACTAAGTTTGGTGCCGCGTCGTTCGCCCAGGCGTCGGGCCTCCGCCCGCCAGTCACATACGGTGCTTGCCACTTTCCTTCCCGAGGAGTTGCCGCATGTCCACGTCTTCATCACAGTTTAGGCCGACCCCGGAGTCCCTGTCGGCCGCAGGCGTCAGTCGGCGTCGACTTCTGGCGTGGGGCGGCTCCGCAGTGCTGGCCGGCGTGCTGGCGGCCTGCAGCCTGACCGGGCGTGACGACGGCGAGGACGCCGACGCCGCAGGCGCAGACGTCGTCGGCGCGGCCGCACAGGCTTCGGCGGCCGGAACGGCCCTGCCCTTTACCGGCGAGCTGCCCGTACTCGGTTCCCAGGAGGTGGAGCTGAGCAACGGGTATGCAGCCGAGGAGCCGGCGCGCGTGGACCTCAATGCCGTCACAGTTACCGGGGGCTTCACGGTTGTCACCTTCTCGGTAACCTGCCTCTCGCCGGATGATGAAGACCACGAAGGCCTTTACATGAGCTCTGAATTCAGTAGCCCCGGTGGGGCCGGAACCACCTCGGGAGTGATGCTCATCGACTCCCTGAACCAGAAGACTTACGAGACGGCCCGCAACACCGACGGCGAGCGATTGTGCTCCCAGCCCGGCAGGATCCGCCCGGGTGATACTGCGATCTACTACAACATGTACGCGCCCCTGCCTGAGAATGTGAAGACTGTCACGGTGTCAATTCCCGGCCTGCAGCTGTTCACGGACGTGGCGGTGACGCGATGAACCGCCGTGCCCTGTATGCCGCCCGGCTCGCGGGCGCGGCGGGGACCGTGATGCTGGTGGGAGCAGCGGTGGTCGCGACCAACTCCCAGCCCACGGCGCTGGCCGCCTCTGCGACGCCGAGCGCGACGGAGCCCGCGACGGCAACCCGGTACGTCGACCCCGGGGTCTTGCCGGGCGCCGGGGAGAACATCGACGCTCCTGCATACTCCATCGAGTTGCGGAGCTTCGACATTGAGGCCCCGATCGGGGCCCTGGACGGTGCGGCCTCGGTGGTGGAGCGGGGGGACCGGACCACCACGACGTTGTCTAGCGACATCAACTTCGAGACGGACTCCGCGGACCTTACCGACCGCGCCCACGAGGTACTCGACGAGCTCATCGAGGACTGGGAGGATGATCCGCCCGCCACGGTGACGATTGTCGGGCACACCGACTCGGTGGACGAGGACGCCTATAACCAGGACTTGTCTGAGCGCCGAGCCCAGGCGGTCAAGACGTATATCAGCGCCCGGCTGCCCGAACTTGAGATCACCGCGGAGGGCAAGGGGGAGTCCGAGCCAATTGCTGCGGAGACCAACGAGGACGGCACCGTGTCGGAGGAGGGCCGGGCGGCCAACCGCCGCGTGGAGATCGTCGCCGAGCGCTAGGACCCGGACGCCCTCCCGGCAGGCCGACTGGCCAGTGCGGCGCAAGCGGCGCTGACACGCCGAGAGTGCGGGGACGGCGCGGGGAACTTGGTAGGGTGTTGCCGCACCATCCAGAGCGGCTGAGAGACCTGGCTCGTTGACGCCGCAGCAACCACGCCGTCGGCATGCGTCCGGCGGTGCGGTGCTCCCGCCAGGACCGATGGAAGGACCTGAAATGGCCAAGCAAATCCGCACCACCCATGTTGGCTCCCTGCCCCGCACCGAGGCACTGCTGGAGGCGAATGCAGCACACGCGGCCGGCACGCTCGACGACGCCGGACTCGCGGCGGTCGTCGCCGAGCAGACCGACGCTGTCGTCGCCCGTCAGGCCGAGATCGGCCTGACGATCGTCAACGACGGCGAATACGGTCACGCCATGACCGAGAAGGTCGACTACGGGGCCTGGTGGTCATATTCCTTCAGCCGCTTCAGCGGCCTGGAGCTGCTCGACCAGCTGCCCGAGCGCAAGCCCACCCCGGCCGGCAAGCTCGAGCTGGATGCCATGACCGACCGCCGCGACTGGGTCGCCTACGCCGACGCCTACTCCGACCCCACCTCCGGCATCCACCTGGCCACTCGGCGCCCCTGGGTGTTCCCGGTGGTGACCGGCGAGATCCGCTACACCGGTCAGGACGTCGTCGCCCGCGACATTGCCGCACTCACCCGCGCGCTCGAGGGGGCCGGCAAGCCGCTGAGCGAAGGCTTCGTGGCCTCCGTCTCCCCGGCCTCGGCGGCACGCGTCGGCAACTACTACTACGAGGACGACGAGGCGGCCGTATGGGCCTGGGCCGAGGCCCTGCGCGAGGAGTACCGGGCGATCACCGATGCCGGGCTCACGGTCCAGATCGACGCCCCTGACCTGGCCGAGTCCTGGGACCAGTTCGTCACCGAGCCGTCCCTGGAGGACTAC
Source organism: Actinomyces sp. 432 (assembly GCF_009930875.1). NCBI lineage: Bacteria > Bacillati > Actinomycetota > Actinomycetes > Actinomycetales > Actinomycetaceae > Actinomyces > Actinomyces sp. 432. The sequence continues at coordinate 1,831,482 of NZ_CP025249.1, read as the reverse complement.
CGCCGCTTCTCCGCCGTGCGCATCGAGGCTCTCAACCACGCCCTGGAGGGCATTGACCCCGCCCAGGTCCGCTACCACGTGTGCTGGGGCTCCTGGCACGGGCCGCACTCCACCGACCTCGGCTTCGACAAGATCGTCGACCTGGCCCTGTCGGTGAACGCCAACGGGCTGAGCTTCGAGGCCGCTAACGTACGCCACGAGCACGAGTGGAAGATCTGGCAGGACACCGCGCTTCCCGACGGCAAGTACCTGATCCCGGGCGTCGTCTCCCACGCCACCAACGTGCTGGAGCACCCCGAGCTCGTTGCCGACCGCATCGAGCGCTTTGCCCGGCTGGTCGGCCCCGAGCGCGTGGTCGCCTCCACCGACTGCGGCCTGGGCGGACGCGTGCACGCCCACATCGCCTGGTCCAAGCTCGCCTCCCTGACCGAGGGCGCCCGGCTGGCGTCCGCGCGTTTCTGAGGCTGCTTCCACGGCCGCACCTTAAGGTGCGGCCGTGGAAATACTTATCATCGCGGTGGCGGGCCTGCTCGTCATTGCCGCCGGCAACCAACTCGCCCCCAGGGTCGGCGTAGCCTCACCGCTACTGCTGCTGGCCCTGGGGGCGGGCATCGGCTTCCTGCCGTTCGTCTCGGCGATCGAGCTGGACCCCGACATCGTCCTCGAGGCGGTACTGCCCCCACTGCTGTTCTCCACTGCGGTATCCATGCCCGTGATGGACTTCCGACGCGAGCTACGCGCCGTCGCCGCGCTCGCCGTCGGGCTGGTTGCCGCCAGCGCCGGCATCATCGGCCTGGTGGTGCATGCCGTAGTGCCCGCCATCGCTCTGCCCTGGGCCATCGCACTCGGGCTGTGCTGAGCCCCACCGACGCCGTCGCCATCACCATTGCCCGCGGCTCGGGCGTCTCCCAGCGGATTATCACCATCTTGGAGGGGAGGGACTGTTCAATGACGCCACCGCCCTGATCCTGCTGTCCTCCGCCACGGCCGCGGGCATCGCGCACAGCGCCGACGCCCTGCAGCCCGCAGCGCTCGTCTCCGGCTTCCTCACCTCGCTGGCCCTGGCCCTGGCCATCGGCTGGGTGGTGGGGGAGGGCAGCATCCGGGTCCGCTCCCGCATCACCAACCCGACGGCGGACACGGTCGTGTCCTTTACCATCCCCTTCCTGGCCTCCCTGCCCACCGACTACTTGGGCGGCTCCGGGCTGGTCGCCGCCGTCGTCGCCGGCCTGGTCATCTCCTACCGCAGGCCCCGACTGCTGCCGCCCGCCCACAGGCTGACCGCCCAGCAGAACTGGCGCACCATTGAGCTGATTCTGGAAGGCGGCATCTTCCTGGTTATGGGGCTGCAGGCCTACGGGATCGTCCAGGACGTGATCGACGACGGTTTCGGCCTGCGCAACGCCGTGCTCCTGGCCGCCGGAGCCGGGGCCCTGGCGGTCCTGGTGCGGGTGGCCTTCGTAGTACCGCTGCTGCTCTGGCTGCGCCACGTGCGCCGCCGCCACCGCCGTCACTTGGAGGAGGAGCGCCAGCGCCTGGAACACTTCGAGGCCCGCCTGGAGCGCGCACGTGACATCGACGAAGAGCTGCTAGCCCAACACGGCCTGTCCCCGCAGCAGTGGCACCAGGCCCTCACCGGTTGGCGCGAGCGCCTGGAGCGCGGTCAGCGGCGCCAGCGACGCCGGGGGGCAGACCTGGACTACTTCACCGCCGATCCCCTCGGGCCGCGCGAGGGGGCGGTGATCGTGTGGGCGGGCATGCGCGGCGCGGTCACCCTGGCCGCCGCCCAGACCCTGCCCCTGGCCACGCCCGCCCGGCCGTTCCTGCTGCTGGTGGCGCTGCTGGTCGCCGGTGGCTCACTGGTCATTCAGGGGCTCACGCTGAGCGGTGTCATCCGCCTGGTCCGCCCGCGCATGGCCTCCAGCACCGCCGATGGCGCCGAGCGCGAGCGGTTGCTCCGGCTCCTGGGCGACGCCGCCGCTCGCCGGCACACCGACACGCTCACCCCCACCGAGGCGCGCGAACTCGCCGTCGAGACCATCCGAGTGCAGCGCCACGCCCTGCTCGACGCCCGTGACGCGGGCCTGTTCTCCTCCTCCAGCCTGGAGTACGCGCTCGAACGGCTGGACGCCGAGGAGATCCTGCTGACGACCGCAGGCTAGGACGCGTGCCGGGGCAAGGCCGCAGTACGCGTAGACTCCGGCAGCGTGACAGTGCTCCCGCTGCGACCCGATCTGCAGGGCTGCGAACCCTACGGCGCTCCTGAACTTGACGTGCCGGTGCGCCTGAACGTCAATGAGAACCCCTATCCGCCCAGCCCTGCCGTGGTTGCGGACATCGCTGCGGCTGCGGGGCGGGCCGCGAGCGGGCTGAACCGCTACCCGGACCGCGACTTCCCCGGCCTGCGTGCCGCCCTGGCCGACTACCTCGCCGCCGAGTCCGGTGTCAGCCTGGGCGGGGAGCAGGTCTGGGCGGCCAACGGCTCCAACGAGGTCATGGCGCATGTGCTGCAGGCCTTCGGCGGCCCCGGGCGCACCTGCCTGTCCTTCACACCCACCTATTCCATGTACCCCGAGTACGCTCGCGACACCTTCACGCGCTACGTCACCGGGCCCAGGCGCGAGGACTTCACCGTCGACGTCGGCGCAGTTGCCGCGGCCATCGCGCGCGAGCGCCCAGCGGTGCTCATCCTCGCCAGCCCCAACAACCCCACCGGTACGGCCCTGCCGCTTAACGACGTCGTTGCCGTCCTCGAAGCGGCCCGCGGACACGGCCCTGCCGACACGGCGACGAGCGGCGACAGTGCTGACAGTGCTGACACCGCTACGGACTGTGTGGTGGTGATTGACGAGGCCTATGCGGAATTCCGCCGTCCCGGTGTGCCCAGTGCGCTGGAGCTGCTGGAGCGAACCGACGCCGACGGCACCCCCCGTTACCCGCACTTGGCCGTCACCCGCACCATGAGCAAGGCCTTCGGCATGGCCGGGCTGCGGCTGGGGTACCTGGCCGCCTCCGCCGAGCTGGTGGACATGCTGCGCATAGTCCGCCTGCCCTACCACCTGTCCGCCATCTCCCAGGCGGCCGCGCTGGCCGCACTGGATCACCGGCAGGAGCTGATGAGCCAGGTCGCCTCCCTGCGTGACGAGCGCGACGCCCTGGTGGAGTGGCTGCGCGCGCATGGCTGGAACGCCCACGACTCCGACGCCAACTTCGTCCTGTTCGGTCCCTTCGCCGATCGGGAGGCGGTGTGGCGGGGCCTGCTGGAGCGCGGCGTGCTGATTCGCGTCGTCGGCCCGGAGGGGTACCTGCGGGCCTGCGTCGGCACGCCGCAGGAGATGGAGCGCTTCCGCACCGCCCTGCTCGCCGTCACCGGGAATACGACCGGGCAAGCCACAACTCTGGTCAACGAGGAGAAGAACGCATGAACCGCACCGCTCACATTGAACGCGCCACCAGTGAGTCCTCCGTGGTGGTTGAGCTGAACCTGGACGGCACCGGACGCACCGACATCTCCACCACGGTGCCCTTCTACGACCACATGCTCACCGCCCTGGGAAAGCACTCGCTGATCGACCTGACCGTGCGCGCCAGCGGCGACACCGACATCGACGTCCACCACACCGTGGAGGACACCGCCATCTGCATCGGGGAGGCACTGAAGACCGCCCTGGGGGACAAGCGCGGCATCCGCCGCTTCGGTGACGCGCTCGTCCCCCTGGACGAGGCCCTGGCACAGGCCGTCGTCGACATCTCCGGCCGTCCCTACCTGGTGCACGACGGCGAGTCCGATGCCTTCGTGCACCACCTCATCGGCGGGCATTTCACTGGCTCCATGGTCCGCCACTGCCTGGAGGCGATTGCCTACCACGCCGGCATCTGCCTGCACGTGCGCGTGATCTCCGGGCGCGATCCCCACCACATCGCCGAGGCCGAGTTCAAGGCCCTGGCCCGCGCACTGCGGACCGCCGTCGAGCCCGACCCCCGCGTTGACGGCATCCCCTCGACCAAAGGCGCACTGTGATGCATGACGACCACACAACCGGCCCGGTCGGCCGCCCCGATGACGAGCCGGACATCGACGCCGAGTTCGCCGCCATGATGGAGGGCCTGGACCTGTCCGCCGACCCTACCGAGTCGCACTCCGAGGACTCCGCGCCGCCAGAGGCCACCGGCCCCGTCTCCGCTGACGATGTGCCCCACAATGTCTACGGTGTGCCCGGCGGCGCAGGCTCCGGCGACGCAGGCGGCGCAAAAGCGATCAAGATCGCTATCGTGCTGACCCCGCTGGCCAGCGCCGAAGCACTGGCCGCCCTGTGCGCCGCCAGCGGCCTGGACTGCACGGTGGTGCCCTCCCGCTCCGGGGCCATCGCGGTCAAGGAGTTCGTCTCCGCGCACGCAGAGTGGGACATCGCCGAGCTTCTGGGCGGCACGGAAACCGAGCCTGCTGAGGCGGCCGAGCTGGCCGCCGCCCTGTCCCGCCTCAGCCGCCCCGGGGTAGTGCTGATAACCGCCGACCTGGCGACTGACGTGGGCATCGAGACCGGATTGTCCGGCACTATCACCGCCCGTCGCTACCAGGGCGGGCAGGCTGGGGAGGAGGTCAGTCCCGGTGTGCTGCTACCCGACCTGGATGAGGACATCGAGGACATCCTGCTGGGGGCCACCCGGGTGCAGGACATCGCGGGTGCAATCAGGACCGACGAGGTCAAGCCCGGCCGCATGATGCGTTGGCTGGGCCGCGGCATGCGCCGACGTGACCGGGGAGACGGGGATGGCGGTCGTGGTGACGATCCGAGTGAGGGCTGACGTGGGCGCCGTAGCTCCGGCGGGGATGGGTAGGCTGGCTCCGTGAGGCAACCACACGTCGTCGTCCTGTCCTACGGAAGCGGAAACGTGCGCTCGGCGGTGCGCGCTCTGGAGCGCGTCGGCGCGGAAGCCGAATTGACCGCGGACCCCGACTCGGTGCTGAACGCAGACGGGCTGGTGGTACCCGGTGTCGGGGCCTTCGCCGCCGTCATGGAGCAGCTGCGTGCCGTGGACGCTCCCAGGCTGATTGACCGGCGGCTGGCCGGAGGCAGGCCGGTGCTCGGTATCTGCGTGGGCATGCAGGTGATGTTCACCGCCTCCACCGAGCACACTGAGCAAACCAGTGCCGAACCGGTGCCAGGCCTGGACCAGTGGCCCGGCACCGTCTCCCGTCTTGAGGCGGATGTGGTGCCCCACATGGGGTGGAGCCGGGTGCGCCCGCCCGCCGACACAGTGCTGTTCGAAGGCCTGTACGACTCCTCCGGCTCGGAGCGCTTCTACTTCGTGCACTCCTATGCCGCCAAGACCGACCCGGCTGCCCTGCTGGGTGCGGGCAGCACGCGCCTGCCCCGCACCACCTGGGCCACCCACGGGGAGGACTTCGTTGCTGCCGTTGAGAACGGGGCGCTCAGCGCCACCCAGTTCCACCCCGAGAAATCCGGGGACGCCGGCGCGCAGCTGCTGCGCAACTGGCTAACTACTCTCTGACTCGCACAAGACCGCCGCTTGCTCCAAAGCATCCTCCAAAGCATCAAGGAGACGCCCATGCTCACCCTTTTCCCGGCCGTTGATGTCGCCTATGGCAAGGCCGTGCGCCTGCTGCGCGGTGAGGCCGGCAGCGAAACGGATTACGGCAGCCCAATCGACGCGGCACGCGACTGGGTGGAGGCCGGCGCGCAGTGGATCCACCTGGTGGACCTGGATGCTGCCTTCGGACGCGGCACCAACGCGCCCCTGCTCGCCCGTATCGTCGGCGAGGTGGACGTCAAGGTCGAGCTCTCCGGCGGCATCCGCGACGACGCCTCCCTGCACCGGGCGCTGGCCGCCGGAGCCGCCCGCGTCAACCTCGGCACTGCCGCCCTGGAGGACCCCGACTGGACCGAGCGGGTCATCGCCGAGCACGGAGACAAGATCGCCGTTGGCCTGGACGTGCGCGGCACCACCCTGGCAGCCCGCGGGTGGACCAGGGAGGGCGGGGACCTGTGGGAGACCCTGGAGCGTCTGAACGCCGCCGGCTGCGCCCGCTACGTAGTCACCGACGTCACCAAGGACGGCACTCTGATGGGCCCGAATATCAAGCTGCTGCGCGAGGTCTGCGAGCACACCGACGCTCCGGTTGTGGCATCCGGCGGCATTGCCCACCTGGACGACCTGCGTGCCCTTGCCCGCCTGGAGCGCTACGGGCTGGAGGGGGCGATCGTCGGCAAGGCTCTGTATAACGGCAACTTCACGCTTCAGGAGGCACTTGCCGCGTGCCGCGGTGCGGACTCCGTGCAGGGGGCGTGACAAGCATGGTCACAATCCCGGATACCACCGGTGAGCCCGCGGCGGGGGACGGTGCAGGCGGCCCGGGCCTGCCCGCCGACATGCAGTTGGAGGCCGCCCTGGCCGCCCGCAGCCGGCTGGCTCAGTTGCTAGCCGTGCCCACTCCCTTCTCCGCCGACGACGGCACCCCCGACCCCGCCGTGACCGCGGCCCTCGAGGCTCAGGGACTGGCCCGCCACGAGTATCTCGACCGCTTGCTGGCCGCGCTGGCGGCCAGTCGGCTGATCGTGCCCGTCGCGGCACACGCCGTGCACGCCCCCGGCGGCCCCACGCCACTGAGGCTGGGGGAGGCGTCTGCTGCCGTCGGCGCACACGAGCCGCATACCGCCGACGCCGCGCAGGACGCCGCGGACCTGGCCGTCCGGCTCGACGACGGCCACCTGGCCCTGCCGGTTTTCACCTCGGCGGCCGCCGTGGCGGCCTGGCGTGAAGATGTGCGTCCCGTGCCCGTGACCCCCCGCCGCGCCGCGGAGGTCGCCTGCCTGCAAACCGATCAGCTGTGGGTACTCGACCCGGGCACGCGCGGTTTGCGCCTGCCGCGTCCTGCGGTGGTGGCCCTGGCTGGGGGAGAGGACTGGATCCCCTCCTGGCGCAACGAGCCGGTGCAGGCGGAGGTGGCCGCTCAGTTGGGCGCCATCGACGGGGTGACCGGGGTTGCCTTCGCCCCCGGCGAGGACGCCGAGCTGCGGGTGTTCATCCGCGTAGACGCATCCGCCGGCACGCCCGCCGTGGCTGCGACGTTGGAGCAGTGCCAGTATGTGATGGTCAACCCGGCCTGGGGGGAGTTCATCGACACCGTGGAGCTGTGTCCGGTGCCCGCCTGATGGTCAGGGGACGTGATGCCCAGGGCAATGCGCTTATGGGAACTGTCACGTTTCTGCGGGCGCTTGCTGCGGCGTCGGCGCGGGATAAGGCTGCTAGACTCTGGCACCGACCGGCCGGAGTCACGGCTCCGGCACGCAAGCGGAGAAATCCCACCTGGGTCCCCCAAGGGGCCGGGTCATGCGGGGAGCGATCCTCGCAGTCGCGCACCCGTATGGGTGCTCGCGACTGTGCTCTGACGAGCACATGAAAGGCCTTCGCACGCGTTAGCGGCGGAGGCCTTCTTCGTTGCAAACGGTAACCACTGACAAGAGTGAGGAACAGTCATCAGCGAGCCCCGTATCAACGAACGGATCCGCGTCCCCGAGGTACGACTGGTCGGCCCTAGCGGCGAGCAGGTCGGCATTGTCCGGGTGGAGGACGCTCTCCGCCTGGCTGAGGAGGCAGGCCTTGACCTCGTAGAGGTCGCCCCCGATGCGCGCCCTCCGGTGTGCCGACTCATGGACTACGGCAAGTTCAAGTACGAGTCGGCCATGAAGGCACGCGACGCCCGGCGCAACCAGGCGAACACCCAACTTAAGGAAATCCAGTTCCGGCCCAAGATCGACGAGCACGACTACGCCACCAAGATGGGGCATGTCGAGCGCTTCCTCAAGGGTGGTGACAAGGTCAAGTGCATCGTCCGCTTCCGTGGCCGCGAGCAGTCCCGCCCGGAGCTGGGCATCAGGCTGCTGCAGCGCGTGGCCGAGGAGGTCGCCGAGCTGGGCAACATCGAGTCCCACCCCCGCCAGGACGGCCGCAACATGGTCATGGTCCTGTCTCCCACTCGTAAGAAGGCGGAAGTCAAGTCCGACCAGCGTCGGCGCCGTGAGGCCGCCCGCGCCAGCCGTAGGGCCGAGAAGCAGGCCGCCCGGGCCGCACGCGAGGCCAAGGTGGAGGCGAAGGCCGCCGAGGAGGCCGCCGCGGGCGAATGAGCCCGCACCGGCAGCAGGTCCGCCCCGCGGGCACGCGCACATACTGCACACATACCCAGCCCCGTCACACGACGAGGTCCGCAGCCCCCGGCCCATCCGGCGTCGGGGACCGAGAATGAGGAAACTAACATGCCGAAGAACAAGACGCACTCCGGTGCCAAGAAGCGCTTCCGGGTCACCGGAAGCGGCAAGCTCATGCGCGAGCAGGCCGGCAAGCGCCACCTGCTGGAGGTCAAGTCCTCCCGCCGCAAGCGCAAGCTGTCCCAGGACCAGCCCGTGGCCCCGGCGGACACCCGTCAGGTCAAGCGTCTGCTCGGTCGCTGATCGGCCCACAACACTTGAAGGAGTCATCAAATGGCACGTGTGAAGCGGGCTGTTAACGCCCAGAAGAAGCGTCGTACCGTACTTGACCGCGCCTCCGGCTACCGCGGACAGCGCTCTCGCCTGTACCGCAAGGCGAAGGAGCAGGTCACCCACTCCGGCGTGTACGCCTTCCGCGACCGCCGCGCCCGCAAGGGCGATTTCCGCCGTCTTTGGATCCAGCGCATCAACGCCGCCGCCCGCGCCGAGGGTATGACCTACAACCGGTTCATGCAGGGCCTGGGCCTGGCAGGGGTTGAGGTGGACCGCCGTATGCTCGCCGAGCTGGCTGTCAACGAGCCCGCCGCCTTCAAGGCGCTGGTTGAGACCGCACGCAAGGCCCTGCCCGCGGACGTCAACGCCCCCAAGGCCTGAGCTTCGCGCTGACGTCAGGCATGTCGCCGGTCGCCATGCGTGGCCGATAACCAGAGTCGACCCCCGCAATCAATCCCCGCGCCTAAGGCGTGGCCTGGTTGCGGGGGTCGGTCTTATACGGCCGGTAACCTGCGGCCATGAGCACGAGCGCGATCCTGGACAACCCCGCGGCCGCCCGCATCACCCGGGTGGCCGGGCTGGCCCGCCGCGCCGCCCGCAGCAAGTACCGTCGCTTCCTGGTGGAGGGGCCGCAGGGCGCGCGCGATGCGGTGCGGCACGTCGCCGGCCACGTGCTCGACGTCTACTTCACTGAGGAGGCGGCCCAGACCCACGCCGACATTGCCGAAGCCGCCGCGCGGGCGGGCCTGTACACCCACCTGGTCACCCCCGAGGTCATGCGAGCCATGAGCGCCGACGCGCAGGGGGTGCTCGCCGTGGTGAGGACCGACGCCGTGGCGGCCCGGCCGCAGCCTGGGGCCAGCGGGGGAGGAGCGGGGGCTGCCGCACCCGTGACGGAGAGCGACGCCGCGCGCGAGGCCGGCGCCTTCTCAGGCTCGGCCCTGGAGACGGCCTTGTTCGGCGCGCGGTTGGTGGCGGTGTTGACCGAGGCACAGGATCCCGGCAATGCCGGCACCATCATTCGCGCCGCTGATGCGGCCGGCGCTGACGCCGTGGTGCTGGTAAAGGGCAGCGTGGATCCGACGAACCCGAAGGTCGTGCGCGCCACGGCAGGTTCCCTGTTTCACCTGCCGGTGCTGGCCGGTGTCACGTTGGAGGAGGCCGTGCGCGCACTGCGGGCGGCGGGGCTGAGGCTGCTCGCTGCCGATGGGCACGGCACGGTGAGCCTGTTCGACGCCGAGGCGGAGCTCGGCGCGCCATCGGCCTGGCTGCTGGGCAACGAGGCCCGCGGGCTGGCGCCTGCGGCCCTGGATGCGGCGGACACGGTGGTCTCGATCCCGATCTACGGAATGGCAGAGTCCCTGAACGTCGCCTCCGCCGCCGCCATTTGCCTGTACGCCAGCGTCCGGGCGCAGCGCCAGGTGTGATGTGAGTACACGTCTCCGGGCGAACGCGGTGCACACCCAGGCGCTCACGGTGGCACGCAGGTGGGGGCACATCCCAAAATGCGGGGGAATATCCAGAATTGATTGTTGTGGTGGGTTGGCTTGGGGCGGCTCGCTGAAGCGGTCTGCTAGTGGTGTCAGCGCTCCGGTCCGTTTGTGTTGGTGGTGTTGGGGTGGTTTCGGTGCGGGGGCGTGTATCTGGGAGTGTTAATGCCCAGGGTTTGGCGGATGCGGGCGGCGGTGGTTGGGTTGGTGTTTGTGCTGGGTGGTGGGCGGGCGGCGAGTACTGCCTTGCTCAGAGTCTGTGCGGGTGCCCGGGAGTTGTGTTCTGTGCGCGGCTGGATGGCCAGTGGTGGGGGCGGCTGCTGGGCGCGCAGTTGTTTGACGTTGCGGCGGCGGTTGGTCAGTACCACCTGGAAGCTCAGCGGAAGGTGGCCCTTGCCGGCGGCTGCCTGGCGCTCGGCGGCGGCGTCTATTAGTGCCGCGTTGCTGAGGTTCTGCGCTCCTAGGGAGGAGTTAACGCCTCTGTCCCCGGGGATTGGCGTGCCGCCCGCGTCCCGGGAGGGCTTCAGGTTGCCTCCCAGGACCTGGTCGGGGTTGTGCAGGATCGCTACCTGCCGCATAGCCTCACGCGCCCAGGTGCGGGACGCGGCGCGAGGCATGCCGAGTTGATCGTTACCGTGCGCGGCGAGTCGCTTGTAGAGGTCTCTTCGTGCTTGTCGTGTGGCTTCGTTGCCTTGTCTGCCTTGTTGTTTGAATAGGTCGCGGGCGGCCAGGTAGTCCTTGGCGGGCATTTGTGCCAGGATCTGGTATTGGCCGTCGAGTTGGAACTCGAACTCGGCGCCCTTGGTCTGTAGGTCGCGGCTGCGGCCGTTGTGGTAGACGGTGCGTACCATGGTGTGGAATGCTGGGTGTTTTTTGGACACGGTGTTGTTGTGTGTTTGTCAGGCTGCTTTCGGGGTGGCGGCCTGCTGTAGCTCGCGTTCGAACTGGTTGGGTGTGCGGTACCCGATCCCCGAGTGCAAACGTCTTTGATTATAGGTCAATTCAATCCACGCCGCCACATCCCTTATCGCCTTATCCCGCGTGGGGTAGACCATACGATACACGCGCTCATTCTTCAATGTCGCGTTGAACGACTCCGCCCACGCGTTGTCCCAACACACCCCCGTACGCCCCACCGACGGCCGAATCCCATAAGAGGCCAGGTGGTCGGCGAAGGCCTGGGAGGTGTACTGCGACCCGCGGTCAGAATGGAAGATCGTCACCCCACGGGTCGGCTTGCAGTTGCGGGCCGCCATATCAATCGCCTCACAGACCAGTTCGGTGCGCATATGATCCGCCAACGCATACCCCACCACCTTCTTTGTGCAACAGTCCAATACCGTCGCCAGGTACACGAACCCCGCCCAAGTAGGAATGTAGGTGATATCCCCACACCACTTGACCCCCGGAGCGGGCGCGGTGAAGTCACGGCACACCAGATCAGGCCGCTCATCCAGGTCCTCCGCTGGAACCGTAGTACGGACCTTCCGGCGCGGCCGCGCGGCCCTCAAGCCCAGCTCCCGCATGATCGACCTGACCGTGCCGGGGTCGGCCGGCACCCCCTGCCAGTCCAGGGTGGCAACCACCCGACGGTACCCGTAGGTACCACCGGACTCGGCGAAGATCTTCTCAACAAGCACACCGAGCTCCTTTCTGCGGATCGCGGTGGCCGATTCGGGCCTGCTCAGCCAGTTGTAGTAACCGGACTTGGAGACCTTCGCCCACTGGCACATCCAGGCGACCGGGTAGTTGCCTTCCTCGCTGTGGATGAACTCGTAGATGCGAGTCACTCTTGCTCCTTCGCGAAGAAGGCCGCCGCTTTTTTTAGGAACTCATTCTCCATCCGAAGCTTATAGTTCTCCGCCTTCAGCCGGGCCAACTCCTCCGCATCCGTGGCTTCCTTCTGCTCCCGGGCGCCGGCGTGCTGCTTTCTGTATTTAGCGACCCAGTTGCCCACGGTCTGCGCCACCAAACCATAAGAGGCCGCGACCGACGCGATCGACCGCTCCTTATCCACCACCTCGCGAGCAACCTGCTCACGAAACTCCTCGGAGTACTTCGCCTTAGTCACATCCACCATCCTAACTATCAGATCACGGGGAACGACAGCCATCCCCCAAGTCCGAAAACAACCCTCCAGTCCAGTCCTGAGCGCCCACAACCCGTCGTACTCCTGATCGGACGAAAACACTCTGTCGGCGCGTACTGCGCACCTCGTCCCAGGAGCCGTACTCATAGCAGCCCTGCATCTGAAGCGCACCGGGTTTCATCAAGGTAAGTGAATACGCGGAAGGATCACTGCCGGAGGTTCTCAGAGTAGGTGCCCTGAGGATCTGGGGCAGCTGGCTGACCGCTCCTTCTGTGGCGTGGCGGTTGGCGCCATGCTCGGCTACCACCTGCGAGCGCGTGCAGGGGCCGTCCGGAGTACTCCACATGACTTAACCTGGGAATTGTCCAGGACGGTGGGGTAGGGGCCTGGCGGCGGGAAGTGACTGCAGTGTCGATGACATCAGGGGTCATGGCTGGATCGTAGTTCGCAACGCAGCCATGCAGGAGTCCCCTCTGCATCTGGCTCGCAGCGTGTCTCAACTGCCGAGACGGGGCTGTGATGCCACTCGCAGTCCGCCCGAATGCTGGATACCTGCATGCTCGCTCCCGGGGTGCGGGTGCTACTGTGCACTTGGCGCGTACCGCTCGGTCCAACCCGGATCGCGGCCGGGCGCCGCGAACCCGAACCGGAGGGAACCTGTGGTTTTGCGAATGTGTTGCTGCTGTCGTTGAGACAGTCTCAGTCCCATTCGCCCCTAATACGAGAAGAGGCTCCTGTGCCTGCTCCCGCCAACCCTTCCAGCACTGAGTACCCGCTCGTGCGCATCAGCCACGTCAGCAAGTACTACGGCGACTTCAAGGCGCTCGACGACGTCTCGCTGGACATTCACCGCGGCGAGGTGGTCGCCGTGATCGGGGCCTCCGGCTCCGGCAAGTCAACCCTGTGCCGCACCATCAACCGGCTCGAGACGATCCAGTCCGGCACCATCGAGATCGATGGTGAGCTCCTACCTGAGGAGGGGCGCGAGCTGGCCCGCCTGCGGGCTGAGGTCGGGATGGTCTTCCAGTCCTTCAACCTGTTCCCGCACCGCACCGTGCTGGACAACATCACTCTCGCGCCCACCCGCGTGCGCAAGGTACCCAAGGCGGACGCCGAGGCCCGCGCGCGCCAGCTGCTTCAACGCGTCGGCCTCGCCGACCAGGCTGCCAAGCGCCCACCACAGCTGTCCGGCGGACAGCAGCAGCGGGTCGCCATCGCTCGCGCCCTTGCAATGGACCCCAAGATCATGCTGTTCGACGAGCCCACCTCCGCCCTGGACCCGGAGATGATCAACGAGGTCCTCGACGTCATTAAAGACTTGGCAGCAGAAGGCATGACCATGCTCGTAGTCACCCACGAGATGGGCTTCGCCCGCTCTGTCGCCGATCGCGTCGCCTTCATGGACGGCGGCCAGATCGTGGAACTCGCCGCGCCGGCGGACTTCTTCGCCGCCCGCGCACCGAGCGGGCGCGCGACTTCCTGTCCAAGGTGCTCAGCCACTGAGGCGCTGCCGGGCCGACTGCCATCGACTACTACTTCAACCGCTCCTTCAACCATCGTCGAAAGGAACCACCATGTCTGTTCTTCCCGGCCTGTCTCGCCGCGGCCTGCTGACCGCCGCCGGCGCTGCCTCGATCGCCGCCGTGCTGGCGGCCTGCGCCGACACTGGCGCCGACGGCCAGGCGGTCGACGCCTCAGCCGGCGCCGTCGACTACGACACCGTCATCAACTCCGGCCCGGTTGCCGCGGATGATGTTGTGGCCGCCTCCACCTGGGCCTCGGCCATCCGGGATGCCGGGGTGCTGAAGACCGGCGGCACCAAGACCTCAGAGGTGTTCTCCATCGAGGATCCCGCCACCGGTGAGATCTCCGGCTTCGACGCCGCCCTCGCCCAGGTGCTGGCCCGCTACATCATCGGCGGGGACGACGCCCGCTCTCTGCTGCAGGTCACCCAGGCCACCTCCGACACCCGGGAGACCATGCTCGAGAACGGCCAGGTCGACGCCGTCTTCGCCACCTACACGATCACCCCTGAGCGCGCCGAAAAGATCGCCTTCGCCGGCCCCTACTATTCCTCCGGCCAGTCCGTGCTCGTCCGCGCCGACGAGACCGACATCAACGGCGTCGACGACCTGGCCGGCGTGAAGGTCGCCGTCCAGTCCAACTCCTCCTCCGGCCCCGCCCTGGACGAGGCCGCCCCGAGGCCGAGCAGGCGCAGTTCCAGGACCACTCCAGTTGCGTCGCTGCCCTGGAGGCCGGCCAGGTGGACGCCTACGTCGTCGACCAGTCCCTCGAGCTCAGTGAGGTGCAGTCCAATGACGCCGTAAAGATCGTCGGCGAGCCCTTCACCGAGGACCCCTACGGCATCGGCCTGCCCAAGGACTCTGACGCCCAGGCCTTCGTCAACACGTTCTTGCAGACCATCTACGACGACGGCACCTGGAACGCCATCTGGGAGGCCACCATTGGCGCCATCATCGGCGGCGAGGCTCCCGAGCCGCCCGCCCTCGGCTCCGTGCCCGGATCCGAGATCGCCGATGTGACCGCTACCGCAGCCACCGACGCTACGGCGGAGGCAACCGACTGACGCGAGCCGGCCGGTCCGTCCCGCCCCAAGCAGTACCCGGCGGGTGGTCGCCCCAGACTGGGGTGGCCACCCGCCACCCCGGAGGAGGTGCCTATGAATGCCATTACCGACAACCTCGGTATGATCAGCCAGGGCCTGGCCACGACGCTGACTATCGCCGTAATCGGATTCGTGTGCGCGCTCGTCGTCGGGACGGTGATCGCGATCTTCCGCGTGAGCCCGATACCGCCGCTGCGCACCCTGGGCGCCGCCTGGGTGACGGTCGCCTGCAATATCCCCACCCTGTGCCTGATGATCCTGGCGGCCTTCGCCGCGCCCCGGGCAGGCGTGCCGCTGTCCCTGTTCGCCGCGGCGGTCACAGCCATCGTCTTCTCCGCCTCTGGCTTCGTGTGCGAGACGGTGCGCTCGGGCATCAACTCCGTGTCCAAGGGCCAGATTGAGGCGGCCCGCGCCCTGGGCATGCCCTTCGGACTGATCATCGCCTCGGTGGTGCTGCCGCAGGCACTCGCCCGCACCATTCAGCCCCTGGTCAACATCTTCATCTCCTGCCTGATCGGCTCCTCCCTGGCCGCCGCGATCGGCGTGCCCGAGCTGACCAATGTCACCCAGCAGCTGAACCTGCGCTACGCGCAGGCGGTGATCACCTTCCTCACCTCTGGGCTCACCTATCTGGCTATTGCTTTTCTGGCCACCAAGCTCGGGGCCTGCTTGAGCGTCGCATCTCTGGACGGGAGGCCCGCGCATGAGCGTGATGACAACACGCGTTCCCGCCCCTGCATCCGGCGCCACCGACGCCGACCTGCTCTTCGACGCCCCGGGCCCCAAGGGACGGCGCCGTATCCTCATCGGGTCGGTGCTGGTAACCCTGATCGTCCTGGTGCTTGCCGCAGCGGCTCTGTTCCAGCTCGGCCAGGCCGGCCAGCTCGCCTATCCCAAGTGGCGCTACTTCCTGGGGCAGTCGGTGGTCGGCTACCTCGGGCGCGCCCTGGCCGACACCATGCTGGTCACCGTGGTCGGTGCCGCCCTGTCCTTCCCACTGGGCATCGCCCTGGGGTGGGCGCGTATGAGCCGTTCGTGGCTGGGGCGCACCATGGTTGGCGTGTGGATCGACACCATGAGGGCCGTCCCTATGCTGCTGCTGATCTACTTCTTCCTGCTGGCGGTGCCGCGTTGGGGACTTACGCTGACTCCCTTCTGGATGCTTACCGTGCCCATCATCATGTGCTCCTCGGCTACGACGGCGGAGGTATTCCGATCGGGGGTGCTTGCCCTGGATCGGGGCCAGAGCGAGGCCGCCCAGGCGCTGGGGCTGAGCGGTGGCCAGACCATGCGGCTGATCCTGGCGCCGCAGGCGCTGCGCATGATGCTGCCGACGCTGATTACCCAGCTGGTGACGATCCTGAAGGACTCCTCCCTGGGATACGTGGTTGCGTACCTGGAGCTGATGTACGCCGGACGCCTGCTGACCTCCTCCGCGCGCGTCACTGCACACCTGGACGTCTACCTGCCCGCCTACGTGATCATCGCGGTGATCTACGTGATCATCAACTGGGCGCTGGGTGCGATGGCGCGGCGCGTGGAGGCGCGCACCCGCTGAGACGGCGTGTTCGAGAGCCGTTGGTGTCACTGGATGCACCACTTTCGAGGGTGGAGTAGTTAGAGCAGGCGCGTGTTCCCCTGGATGGCGGGGGAGGAGCCTGATGCTTATGTGGAGCCGACCGGGAAAGTGGTGCATCTGGTGACATGAGAGCGCGTGGTCCCGGTAGCGGTACGCCTATGGACTATGCGCGCCACCTCCAGTAGCCCACCACCACTGCCGCGGAAACCCCACTCCGGTGAGACTGGCGTGGATGAATGCAGGCGGTCTCAGCGACAGGATGGCGTCACCGAGCAACACAACTGCTAGCAGGCCAATCAGCCATTGGCCGGAGGGCGGCCGGTGTGCAGCGCCTCGATGTGTTCGTCGAAGCACGCCACCAGCAGGCCGCTTTTGCCTCCGACGTACGTGACGGTTCCCACACTGACGCCGGCGTCAGCTGGGCTGCGCATTCGCTGAATGCCGCTAATTCACGGGCGTGACATGCTCTGACCAGGGAAGATCGTTAAAATCGCGCGCGTCAGATCCTCGAACGGTCATGGGTTGGCCGATTAGGAGAACAGATGAGCAAGATACGTGTCGCCATCGTCGGCGTGGGCAACTGCGCGTCGTCGCTGGTGCAGGGTGTCACCCACTACGCGGGTGCCAAGCCGACCGACACGGTAGGCGGCCTGATGCACGTCCAGTTCGGTGACTACCACGTCTCGGACATCGAGTTTGTGGCGGCTTTCGATGTCGACGCAGCCAAGGTCGGGCTCGACCTGGCCGACGCCATCAACGCCTCGGAGAACAACACCATCAAGATCGCCGACGTCGCCCCCACCGGTGTGAAGGTCCAGCGCGGCGTCACCCTCGACGGCTTCGGCAAGTACTACCGCGAGACCGTTGAGGAGTCCTCCGAGCCCCCGGTCGACGTGGTCCAGGCCCTGAAGGATGCCCAGGTAGACGTCGTCGTCTCCTACCTGCCGGTCGGCTCGGAGGAGGCGGACCGCTACTACGCCCAGTGCGCCATCGACGCCGGCTGCGCCTTCGTCAACTGCCTGCCGGTGTTCATCGCCTCCGACCCGGCCTGGGCGCAGAAGTTCACCGACGCCGGCCTGCCGATCATCGGCGATGACATCAAGTCCCAGATCGGCGCCACCATCACCCACCGGGTGCTGGCTCGCCTGTTTGAGGAGCGCGGCATCACCATTGACCGCACCTACCAGCTCAACGTCGGCGGCAACATGGACTTCAAGAACATGTTGGAGCGCGAGCGGCTGATGTCGAAGAAGATCTCCAAGACCCAGGCGGTCACCTCCAACGTCTCCAAGCAGTTCGACGACAAGGACATCCACGTCGGCCCCTCGGATTACGTCGGCTGGCTGGACGACCGCAAGTTCGCCTTCGTACGCCTGGAGGGCCGCAACTTCGGCGGCGCCCCGGTCAGCCTGGAGTACAAGCTGGAGGTATGGGACTCCCCGAACTCCGCCGGCGTGGTCATTGACGCCATCCGGGCCGCCAAGATCGGCCTGGACCGCGGCATCGGCGGACCGCTGCTGTCCCCGGCCTCCTTCTTCATGAAGTCCCCGCCGCAGCAGCGCCCCGACGAGGATGCCATGGACTCCACCGAGGCCTTCATCCGGGGCGAGGTCGAGCGCTGATCGCTCGATCCGCCATGCACACACGCAGGTCGGCTCGCAGCAGCCATGAGTTGCTGCGAGCCGACCTGCGTACTTGTGACTCAAGCCGGTCGTCGCATGCGCTGACCGCCTTTGTGCAGTTGGACCGCGTACTTCTACTTGGACCGTCTGAGAACGCGTATAAGGCTCTCCAAGTGGGTGCGCACTTCCGGGCGAACTCCGACGGTGCCCTGGGAATCAATCATCTGGGGGCGGTCACCGTCAGCCCTCGTTGCAGCGCAGCTTGTTGCATTTCCCGGTCGTAAGTGAGGAGCAGGTCGGAGCGTACGTTCAGGGCAACTGCGAGGTGGATCGCGTCTGCCGCACGCAGCCCCGCCGTGTCTCGCGCCGCGTTGAGCAGATGCTCCCGCGAGATGTCAATGAGTTCGATCCCCGACAGTAATGATGCGGTTGACTGCATATCGAGCTGTCGGCGTCGTCGAGCGGCGCAGTACAGCTCTGTGTGCAGCAAGAAGGAGGAGCACAGAGACAAGCCGTTCGCGGTCTGCTCGGTCAGCCAGGTGGCTAAAGGATCCGACTCGGCTTCCTCGATGAGAAGCTTGAGTGCTGCGGAGGTATCCAGGTAGCAAATGGTCATTGCTCGCCGCGCAGGTCGTCCAGTACATCTTTTGAGCTGAGTCCTCGCGCGCGGTTTAAGGCGTTGAAGTCTGTGGGGACCGCTGGACGCGTAGCTCCTTGCCGACGCAGTAGAGCGAGGCGGTCCTGGGTGATGGGCACAAGCTCGGCTACGGGACGTCCGTTGTTGGTGATCGCGAAACTCTCGCCGGCCTCCACTCGGCGGAGGATTGCGGCGCTGTCGTTCCGTAGTTCGCGGTGTGGAATCGTAGTCATGACCGTCACTCCGTAGCAAGCGTAGCACAGATCGTCTACGCGACAATCCAATGCGGGTTGCCTCCCGTGACGGCGACCGAATCCTGTGAGAGCGCTACTGATTCCGGTTCTGGCGCATGTCGAGCTCCGTCAACAGCGTGCTCAGGGCGGCCCGCCCTGCGGGAGAGAGGATGCTGCGGATGTCGGCGTCCAGCGCTTCGGCCGCCGCAACGGCGCTAGCGAGCAGATGCCGCCCCTCGGGGGTGACTTCGATCTTGTGAGTCCGGCGATCGTTGCGGCTGCGGGTCTTGCTCACGGCTCCGAGGTCCACTAACTGGTCCACCAACGTCACTACCAGGCTCGGCGCGACGTGCAGCCTGGCCGCGATGTCGCGCTGCGAGGATGCCAGCCCGGCGTCGACGACGGCCAGCAGGCCCACTTGCTTGTGGGTCAAGCCCGACGGTGCAATCCGCTCGGAGAAGTCCCGGGTGACCCGCGCGCCGAGCATGCCCAGTCGAAAACATGCGGCGGACAGGATCGCTTCACCGACGTCCTCTGCGTTGCCGACCCCTGTCGTCTTCATGGGGACGATGGTACTCTATTGAATCATTCAGTGCTGAACGATATGGGCAGGTGGTTGACATGCCGTGGTGGTTGGCGCTTCTCAACTCCGTCATGGCAGCCGCATCGGTAATTGCTGCTGCGGCGGCGTTGCTCCGCCCGGGGCTGCTGGCGCCGAGCGGCACAGGCGACGACGCTGACCGCTTCTATCCAGCGATGTATGCGGCCAGGGCGGTGCCGCTTGGCGTCGTGGTTGCGATGGTCGTCTGGCTGACGCCCGTGTATCCGCTGACTCAGCTCGTCTTGGCTATTGCCGCGCTCGCTCAACTCGGTGATGTGGCAAGCGGTATAGCACGTAGACAGCCCGGCATGGCCGGCGGTACCGTCGTCGCGGCCGCATGTCATCTGGCCGGACTTGCCGCGCTCCAGTAAGCAGTGCCGGCGGTGGCGGAGCTGATCGCCGACCACGCGCCGGGTGTGTCTCGGTCAAGGCGCAGGAGATCTACCGGCCAGAACGCAGATGCGGTGTCGGTCAAACCGCTGATCAGACACCTGACAGGTCGCGGCGTCGGTAGGCGACCAGGCCCACCGCGGTGCCGAGGGCGCCGACGGCCGTCTGCACCGCCAGCGGTACCCAGTCGGGGTTGCCGACGACGTCGAGGTAGTGCCCCAATACGCTCAGGTCCTGCGCCCAGGTCGGCAGATCCATCATGCCGCCCAGCAGCCTGGCGAAGGCGCTCCAGGCGATCACCGCCCATACGACGCCAAAACGTCGCGGCGCCACGCCGACCACCGCCAGGGCGATGCCGATCGCCGCCAGCACTCCGGGCAGCTGGCTGACGGTGAACACGAAGGCCCGCTCCACCGCATGATCCTCGGTCACCTGCGTGGCCGTGACTGCGGCCAGCACCGCCCCGCACAGCACCAGCAGGATCGTTCCCACCGCCGCCGCCGAGACCGCCTGCATCAGGAACAGACGCCGGCGCGGCACCCCGACGGCGGCCTCAGCCTCCACCAGTCCGGCGTCCTCGTCGGCGGCGAGGCGGCCCGCCTGCCCAGTCGCCGCCACCGCGATCAGCAGCACCAACAGCACGGTCATCAACGACATGAACTGTTCCATCATGTCGGCGCCGGCCTGTACCAGCATGTCCACGTATTCGGCGATGCGATCATCCCGCATCATCTCCAGGATGCCCTCGGTCATCGAGCCGAACAGTGCCGAGAAGCAGGCAATTGCCGCGGCCCATGCCAGGGTTGTACGTGTGGACAGGCGCGTGAGTAGGTCGGCGTAGCCGTGGACTCGCCAGCGGCGCGTGCTGGTGGCTCGGTCGGGCAGGTAACCGCCTGCGTACTCCCGGTGCGTGTATAGCGCTCCGGCCACCGCCACCAGGGCGACGGCTATTCCACCGCAGACGGCCAGTGGTGCGGGGTTGTCGTCGGTGTAGGGCGCCGCGAGGTCACGCCACCCCAGCGGCGTGAACCACCGCATCCAGGTGACCTCCCATTGGTCGGCCGCCACCCGCACCATGAAGGCAACCCCAACACATGCCAGTGCCAGGGGCCGGGCGCCGGCGGCGCTGCGCGCCAACTGGCAGACCACGGCGGCCAGTCCAGCGAAGCCCCAGCCGACGATCGCGGTCACTCCGGCCAACGCCCATCCTCCCGTCGCGGGAAGCGACTCGATCTGCGTGGCCTCGGCCGCGAGCGTGGCGCCCACCAAGACGGCCAGGATGCCGATCGCCACCCAGATCACCAGTACCGGGGCGAGGAAGGGCACCCACCTACCGGTGCCAGTGTCCCGCAACAGCTCGGTCAGGCCCTCGTCCTCATCCGCGCGCAACAGGCGGCAGGTCAACAGCACCGCCATGAGCGCGGTGCACACCAGCAGGTAGGTGGCGCCCTCCCACTGCACCAACTGTCCGATGGTGCCCGGGTCGGGTAGCTCGCCGTACAGCAGGCGCGTGCCCGGGGAGGCCCGCAGCGCCTCGACCACCGCATTGCCGCCCGCACCGCCGGCGCCACCGGCTTCGGAGAAGTAGGCGTCCTGATAGGCCGGCGCGAAGGACGCCATGCCCAGCCACAGGGGCAGGATCCAGGCGAGCGCCTGAAAGCGCAGCCTCCGGGCGGTCAGCCGCAGCGCGCGGCGCAGACCGCGCAGTTCGTCGCGGGCGCTCATCCGCGCACCTCCTCGTAGTGACGCAGGAACAGGTCCTCCAGGCTCGCCGGCCGGCAGATCACGTCGGTGGCTCCCTGCGCGGCGACGGCCGCCAGTACCTGGGGGACCCGGGCGGAACCCACCTGCACGCTCAGGCGACCGTCCTCCACGGACAGATCGTTCTCCAGCTGCGGCAGCGACGCGGCTATGCCGCGCAGCAGATCCGCGTTGCCGCCGACCTCGATCTGGGTACGGGCCAGCTGCTGCAGGCGGGTCAAGTCGCCCTGCTCCACCACGCGCCCGTCCTTGATGATCGTCACGGCGCTGCACAGGCGCTGCACCTCGGCGAAGATGTGGCTGGACAACAGCACGGTGCGCCCCCGGGCCGCGGCCCGGGTCACCTCATCCATGAAGACCTGCTCCATCAGCGGGTCCAGGCCACTGGTCGGCTCGTCGAGAATCAGCAGGCTGGTGGGGGCGGCCAGTGCCGCCACCAGCGCCACCTTCTGCCGGTTGCCCTTGGAGTAGGTGCGCACCTTCTTGCTCGGGTCCAGGCCGAAGCGCTCGATCAACTCCTCCTCCCGGCCACGATTCCGCCTGCCGCGCAGACCCGCCAGGGCGTCGAGTGCCTGTCCGCCGGTCAGATTCGGCCACAGCGCCACGTCCCCGGCCACGTATGACACCTCCCGGTTGATTCGAGGCGCCTCGCGCCGCGGGTCGCGCCCCAGCACGCGCACCCTGCCGCCGTCGGGGTGGTACAGGCCCAGCAGGGTGCGGATGGTTGTGGACTTTCCCGCCCCGTTCGGGCCGAGGAAGCCGTGCACCTGACCGGCGGCGACCTCCAGGTCCAGCCCGTCCAGGGCGGTGAAGCGCCCGAAGCGCTTAACCAGGCCCTGCACCTGGATCGGGGTGTCGGTGCCGGATGGACTCGTGGCGCCGACGGCGGCGCGGCTCCCGTCTTTGCGTGCTGTCATCAGTGGTGTCCTTTCATGGGAGTGCGGTAAATGGAATCGAGATCAGGGACGGTTTGGAGCAGAAGCTGCTTACAACGCGGGCTCGTCACCGGCCAGACGCCGAATGACGACGGCGAACTCCGGGTCCGCCATGAGCAGTTCCAGGAAGCGATCGAGGTACAGGTGCTGTGCCGGTCCGGTGTAGGCGTTGGTGATCATCTGGGTCAGTCGCCAGGTGGTGCGCCCCGGCGACCCGGTCGGAAAGTCGGCGAATGCGGCCAGCGCCGTACGGCGGTGCCGGAGGGTGTACTCCCAGGTCTCCTCAGCCAAGTGGATGGCCGCGTCCCGGGCGGCGTCCCCATGCAGCCGCTCCAGGCGGGCGATCTCGGCATAGATGCGCACACCCGCCTCCCACTCGGTGCCATTCAGTTCCGCCAGGAAGGTGCCGATGCTCTCGGGGACCATTCCCAGGGCGGCCAGTGCCGTCACCACCTGCCGCTCGGCCCGCAGCCCGCGGGCATTGAGTCCCTCCTCCTCCAGGCGTTCCTGCACGGCGTCGTAGAAGCGCACCAGCAGCTGGGGGATGGGCTCGAGTCCCTCTCCGTCCTCAACTCGGGCGATCAGCTCGTCGATGCGGGCCTCCTGCGCCTGCAGCTCGCGGCGACGTGCGATAACCGTGCCGCGGGTGGCCCGCAGACTTTGCAGCACCGACTCGCGGTCGGCGCCACTGGGATCCTGGGCGAGTACCTCGGCGATCTGCGCCAGGGAGAGCCCTCCGTCCGCGAGCCAGCGGATCCGCATGAGCCGGGCCAGGTGCGCCACGCCGTATTCCCGCCGTCCGCGTACCGTCGGCGGCACCGGCAGCAGTCCCAGACGGTGATAGTGACGCACCGCCCGCGGGGTGGTGCCGGCCAGATCGGCCATCTCCTTGATGCGCATGCACACATCCCAACAGGTGACGTAACGTCACCGTCAAGACCCGCCCGCGTATGTGTCCACGCAACACGGTCACGCATTGCCGCGGGCGGGGCGGTCGGCCCGCGGCTCATCTGAGACGATTTCGGGCACTCGTGCGGCGCGGACTAATCTGACCCTCGAGAGACCCCGACTCATCTGGTGGAAGGCAAGCAATATGACTGACGCCCCCGGCGCCCTCTCGCCAACGGACGAGGCAGGCGTCAACAGCCTGGTCGCGCAGGCGCTGGACGCTATCGCCACTGCCGGCGATCTGGCCGCGTTGAAGGAGGCGCGCCTCACCTACACCGGCGACGCCTCCGTCCTGGCTCTGGCCAACCGCGAGATCGGCCGGCTGCCCGACCGTGCTGCCAAGGCCGCCGCCGGCAAGCTGCTCGGCGGCGCACGCGGCCGCATATCCGCCGCCCTGGCCGAACGCCAGCAGGTGCTCGAGGCCGAGGCCGAGGCAAGCATGCTGGCCACCGAGGCCGTCGACGTCACCGTGCCCACCGACCGCGCCCCTGTCGGCGCCCGCCACCCCCTGGACGTCCTGGTGGACGAGGTCTCCGACTTCTTCACCGCCATGGGCTGGTCCATCGCCGAGGGCCCGGAGGTCGAGCACGAGTGGTTCGACTTCGACGCCCTGAACTTCGATGCCGACCACCCCGCCCGCCAGATGCAGGACACCTTCTACATCGACGGCGCCTCCGTAGGCGGCGCCCCCGGGGCCACGGCGAACCTGGTGCTGCGCACCCACACCTCGCCCGTGCAGGCGCACGTCATGCTGAACCAGGCCCCGCCGATCTACGTGGCCTGCCCCGGCAAGGTCTTCCGCTCCGACGAGCTGGACGCCACCCACACCCCGGTCTTCCACCAGGTTGAGGGCCTGGCCGTGGATAAGGGCCTGACGATGGCACACCTGAAGGGCACACTGGACCACTTCGCCCGCGCCATGTTCGGACCTGAGGCCCGCACCCGGCTGCGCCCCTCCTTCTTCCCATTCACCGAGCCCAGCGCGGAGATGGACCTGTGGTTCCCGCAGAAGAAGGGCGGGCCCGGCTGGATCGAGTGGGGTGGCTGCGGCATGGTCAACCCCAATGTGCTGACCGCCTGCGGCATCGACCCGGAGGCCTACACCGGCTTCGCCTTCGGCATGGGCCTGGAGCGCACCCTCATGCTGCGTCATGGCATCGCCGACATGCACGACATCGTTGAGGGAGACATCCGCTTCTCCCAGCAGTTCGGCACCACCGGAAGGGGAAACTGACATGCCTTACGTCCCGATCGAGTGGCTCCGTGAGCACGTAGACGTCCCCGTCGGCACCAGCGCGGCTGAGCTGGCCGCCGACCTGGTCAAGGTGGGCCTGGAGGAGGAACGCATCGTTCCTCCCGCCGTCACCGGCCCCTCGTCGTCGGCCGCGTGCTGACGCGGGAGGCCAAGGAGCAGAAGAACGGCAAGACCATCAACTACTGCCGGGTAGACGTCGGCTCGTACAACGACGCCCCCGGCACCGGCAAGGAGCCCTCTGAGCTGCCCAGCCGCGGCATCGTGTGCGGCGCCCACAACTTCGAGGTCGGCGACCACGTGGTGGTGTCCCTGCCCGGCGCGGTCCTGCCCGGTGACTTCGCCATTGCCGCCCGCAAGACCTACGGGCACGTCTCCGACGGCATGATCTGCTCCGAGCGCGAGCTCGGCATTGGCAACGACCACTCCGGCATCATCGTGCTCGAGCGTTGGCTCGCGGCGCACGGCCGGGATGGCGAGGCCATTCCGGCCCCGGGCACCGACGCCATCGGCCTGCTCGGCCTGGGGGAGGAGGTCCTGGAGATCAACATCACCCCGGACCGCGGCTACTGCTTCTCCATGCGCGGAGTGGCCCGCGAGTACTCCCACGCCACGGGAGCCGCCTTCACCGATCCGGCCGACACCGCCAACCCGGACCGCTTCCCACAGGGGGTCGCCCCGGCTGGGGCGGATGGCTTCCCGGTCCGGTTCGCCGCGGACTCCGCACCCATTCACGGCCGCCCCGGCGTGGACCGCTACGTGGCCCGCGTGGTGCGCGGCATCGACCCCTCCGCCGCCTCTCCTAAGTGGATGCAGGACCGCCTGATCGCAGCCGGTATGCGTCCGATCAGCCTGGCTGTGGACGTCACCAACTACGTGATGCTGGACCTGGGCCAGCCGCTGCACGCCTTCGACCTGAACAAGCTGGCCGCTCCGATAGTGGTGCGCCGCGCCCGGGCGGGGGAGACCCTCACCTTCCTCGACGAGGTCACCCGCACCCTGGACGGCGAGGACCTGCTGATCTGCGACTCCCCGGCCGGGGAGGGCTCCAGGCCCCTGGTGCTGGCGGGTGTGTTCGGTGGCGCGGAGACGGAGATCGACGCCGAAACCACCGACGTGCTCATTGAGGCCGCCCACTTTGACGCGGTGTCGATCGCCCGCTCTGCCCGCCGCCACAGGCTGCCCACTGAGTCCTCCAAGCGCAACGAGCGCGGCGTGGACACCGAGCTGGCTCCGGTGGCCGCGCAGCGCGCCGTCGACCTGTTGGTCCGTTACGGCGGCGGCACCGCGGACGCCGTAGCCACCGACGTCAACCGCACCATCGCGCCGGAGCCGATCATCATTCGCGCCGACGCCGCGCAGCGCCTGACCGGTGTCGCCTACGGCACCGCCCGGGTCACCGAGCTGCTGCGGACCATCGGCTGCACAGTTGAGGCCGCCGGAGGGGACGCTGACGGCGAGGAGCTCCTCGCCGTCACCCCGCCGACCTGGCGGCCGGACCTGGTGGGCGCCGCCCACTTCGCCGAGGAGATCGCCCGGCTGGACGGATACGACAACATCGCCTCCATTGTGCCCGTGGCCCCAGCGGGAACGGGCCTGAGTGCCCGACAGCGCGCCCGGCGCGACGTCGTGCGTGCCCTGGCCGACGCCGGGCTCGCCCAGGTGCTGTCCTACCCGTTCATCGGTGATGTGCACGACCGCCTCGAGCTGCCCGCCGACGATCCGCGCCGAGCCGCGGTGCGCCTGGCCAACCCGCTGGCAGACGACGCCCCGCTGCTGCGCACCAGTGTGCTGGACTCCCTGCTGGAGGCCGCCCGCCGCAATGCCTCACGGGGACTGGAGGACGTGGCCGTGTTTGAGCTTGGCAGCGTGACTCACCCCGCAGGCACAGTGCCGGCCCCCATCCCCGGGGTGGACCGACGGCCCTCCGACGCTGAGATCGCGGCGCTGAACGCCGGCATCCCGGACCAGCCCACGCATGTGGGCATCGTCCTGGCCGGAGACCGGGAGCGCGCCGGGGTGCTCGGCACCGGCCGTCCCTGGGACTGGGCCGACGCCATCCAGCTGGTGCGCACCGTGGCGGCAGCACTCGGTGTGGACGTCGAGGTCAGTGCCCCGCAGGGCGGCCCCTATGCCCCCTGGCACCCCGGCCGCACCGCCGAGGTACGCCTGCCCGCTACCCGGAAGGGTCGTGAGCTGGTGCCCGGAGTCCTGATCGCCCACGCCGGTGAGCTGCACCCGCGCGTGGCCCGCAGCTTTGGGCTGCCGCCGCGCGCCTGCGCCGTCGAGCTCGACCTGGAGCCGCTGCTGGCGGCCGTCGCCGACGCCGGCGTCCTCCAGGTGCGCCCCGTGTCCACCTTCCCAGCCGCCAAGGAGGATGTCGCCCTCGTCGTCGACGAGTCCGTCACCGCGGCCGCGGTCGAGCAGGTGGTGCGTGAGGCAGCCGGGGACCTGGCCGAGGAGGTACGGCTATTCGACGTCTTCCGCGGCCCGCAGCTCGGGGAGGGACGCAAGTCGCTGGCCTTCTCCCTGCGCCTGCGTGCCGCCGACCGTACCCTTACTGCCGAGGAGACCGCAGCGGTGCGCAAGCGCGTGGTAAAGCGTGCTGCCAAGCGGCTGGGCGCCGAGTTGCGCGCCTGAGTGTGGAGGTGGTCACGGTTGGTAGGTACTGCGCGCGACGCGCTGCGGAAAGCGAATCCAGGCGGTGATACTGGCGGCATGAAGATCCTGCTCACCTCCTCATCCCGGCATGGCTCTACCGACGAGGTCGGCGCGGTGATCGCGCAGGAGCTGCGCGCCGCCGGCCACGACGTGGATCAGGCCCACCCTGAGGACATTACCGATGTCTCCGGATACGACGCCTTCGTGCT
Source organism: Actinomyces sp. 432 (assembly GCF_009930875.1). Taxonomy (NCBI): domain Bacteria; kingdom Bacillati; phylum Actinomycetota; class Actinomycetes; order Actinomycetales; family Actinomycetaceae; genus Actinomyces; species Actinomyces sp. 432. The sequence goes on along the minus strand of NZ_CP025249.1, from coordinate 1,803,948 downwards.
GGGAAGCGCCGTTTACATGACGCGCTGGACACCGCAGGCCATCGACTTCACCGAGCGCTTCCGCGAGGAGCTCAAGTCCCATCCCGTGTGGGCATTCTCGGTGGGCTTATCCGGCCTGCCCAAGGGCAAGGTGTCCGACCCGCACCGCATCGGCCCCGTACTGCTGTCCATCGACCCGGAGGACCACGTCACCTTCGCGGGGCGCTTCGACCCCTCGGCACTGACCCTGAGGGAGCGCTCGATCGCACGCATGGGCGGCGCCTCCGAGGGGGACTTCCGCAACCTTGACACGGTGCGCGCCTGGTCCAAGTCGATCATTGAGGCTCTGGCCACGCGCTGAGTGCAGCCGGCTTCCCGGGGGCCGCAGCCGCTGTGAGTAAGCCGACTACGCGTCGCCGCCATCCAGTTGTGCATATGTATCCACTCGGATGTATGGTTTCCGCGTGACATGGACAGCAGCGGTCGCTGGAGCGACCGGGTACGCAGGCGGAGAGGTGCTGCGCCTCCTCGCCGCACATCCCGATATCGAGATCGGCGCCGTGACGGCAAACTCATCGGTCGGCACAAGCCTGGGGCAGCACCACCCCCACCTGGTCACCCTGGCGGACAGGGAAGTAGCCCCGACCGACACCGCGCACCTGGCCGGGCATGACGTAGTCGTGCTGGCGCTGCCGCACGGCGTCTCGGGAGCGGTTACTGCGGCCTTGGAGGAGGCTCCGGGCGCCACACCGGTTCTTGTGGACTGCGGGGCCGACCACCGTCTCACCGACGCCGCCGCCTGGGAGCGGTTCTACGGAACCGACTATGCCGGCGCCTGGACCTACGGCATGCCTGAGCTGCTGCACGCCGGCGAGTCCGTGGCCAGCACTCAGCGCGAGCATCTGGCCGCCACCCGGCGGATCGCGGTGCCCGGCTGCAATGTCACCGCCGTGACCCTGGCCGCACAACCCGGCATCGCCGCCGGACTCATTGACCCGGGCCGGCTGAACGCCGTGCTGGCGGTGGGTTACTCCGGTGCCGGAAAGGCGCTCAAGCCCCACCTGACCGCCTCCGAGGCCCTCGGCTCAGCCCAGCCCTACGCGGTGGGTGGCACCCACCGGCACATCCCCGAGATCATCCAGAACCTCCAGGTCGCCGGCGCCGCCCCGGGCTCCGTGCGCCTGTCCTTCACCCCCGTGCTGGTGCCCATGAGCCGCGGCATTCTAGCCACCGTCACCGCGCCGGTCACCGCGGCCGTGACGCGCAGCGACCGTCCCGACGCCGTGCTGCGCGAGGCCTGGGAGCGAGCCTACGGCCCTACCGGTCGGGGCGAGAGGCTCATCCACCTGCTGCCCGAGGGCGTCTGGCCGGTCACCGGCGCCGTGGCCGGCTCCGGCCTGGCCACCGTGCAGGTCGGTTACGACGCCGCCGCCGGCGTGGCCGTGATCATCTGCGCCATCGACAACCTCGGCAAGGGCACCGCCTCGGCAGCTGTACAGTCCCTCAACCTCGCCCTCGGCCTGCCTGAGGTCACGGGTGTCGTCACCGAAGGAGTCGCCCCGTGAGCGTCACCGCCGCCGCCGGCTTCCGCGCCGCCGGCATCAGCGCCGGGCTTAAGGAGTCCGGCAGTCGCGACCTCGCCCTGGTCGTCAACGACGGCCCCTGGACGTCGCCGTCGGCGTGTTCACCTCCAACCGTGTGGTTGCCGCCCCCGTGCGCTGGTGCCGCGAAGTGCTCTCCGGCCGCCGCGGCGACGCCAACCGCGCCCGCGCCGTCATCCTCAACTCCGGCTCGGCCAACGCCTGCACCGGTCCGGGTGGCGAGGCCGACACCGCGGCCGCCGCCGCCCGCGTCGCCGAGCTGCTTGGTGACGCGCACCCGGGCCTGCAGGCAGGCTCGGTACTGGTGTGCTCCACCGGCGTGATCGGCGTTCCCCTGGACATGCCCACCCTGCTGGACGGCGCCGCCACCGCCGTCGCGTCCCTGCAGGACAGTGCGGAGGCCGGCCACGCCGCAGCCACCGCGATCATGACCACCGACACCGTCCCCAAGGAGGACACCCTCCGGCTTGACGGCTGGAGCATCGGCGGCATGATCAAGGGCGTCGGCATGCTCGCACCGGGCCTGGCCACCATGCTGTGCGTAATCACCACCGATGCCGTGATCGACGCCGACGCCGCCCAGTCCGCCCTGTCCCGGGCCGCCGCCCGCACCGTGAACCGCATCAACTCCGACGGCTGCATGTCCACCAACGACACCGTGCTGCTGCTTGCCTCAGGCGCCTCCGGGACGACCCCGACGACGGAGGACTTCGGTGCGGCCGTCCAGGAGCTGCTCGGCCGCCTCGGACGCCGGCTCGTGGCAGACGCCGAGGGCGCCACTCATGACATAGCCATCACCGTCACCGGCGCGGTCACCGAGGCCGCCGCGGAGGCCGCGGCCCGCACCGTCTCGGCCTCCAACCTGCTCAAATGCGCCATCGCCGGCGAGGACCCCAACTGGGGCCGCGTCATCTCCCAGCTCGGTACCGTTCCCGAGCCGGTCTGCCCCTTTGACCCCGAGGCGGTCGACGTCACCATCAACGGGGTGACGGTCTTCCGCCACGGCGCCCTCGGGGAGGACCGGGACACGGTGGACATGACCCCGCGTGAGACGCGCATCGACATCGCCCTGAGCGCTGGTGACGCCGCCGCGACAGTCTGGACCAACGACCTCACCCACGGATACGTAACCATCAACGCGGACTACACGACATGACCACTACGCTCCCCGCTTCGCTGACGCCCACCCAGAAGGCCTCCGTACTGCTGGAGGCCATGCCCTGGCTGCGTGCCTACAAGGGCGCCACCATCGTCATCAAGTACGGCGGCAACGCCATGGTCGATGACACCCTCAAGCGGGCCTTCGCCCAGGACGTGCTCTTCCTGCACCAGGTGGGCCTGCGCCCCGTCGTGGTCCACGGAGGCGGCCCCCAGATCAGCGCCATGCTGGCCCGCCTAGGCATCGAGTCCGAGTTCAGGGGCGGCCTGCGCGTGACCACCCCGGAGGTCATGGACGTGGTGCGCATGGTGCTCACCGGGGGAGTGCAACGGGAGCTGGTGAGCCTGCTCAACGAGGCCGGGTCCGCCGCCGTCGGCATCTCCGGCGAGGACGGCGGCCTGCTGCGGGCGCGCCAGCGCCTGGCCACAGTGGACGGTGAGAGCGTCGATGTGGGCCTTGTGGGCGACGTGGTCGAGGTGGATCCGCGCTCGGTGATCGAGTTGCTCGACCAGGGACGTATCCCGGTGGTGTCCTCGGTCGCCCCGCTGGTCGCCGACGCCACCACCGTGCTGAACGTCAATGCCGACACCGCCGCGGCCGCCCTGGCAGTCGCGCTGAAGGCGCAGAAGCTCATCGTGCTCACCGACGTGGAGGGCCTGTACTCCAACTGGCCGGAGAAGGACTCGCTGGTCTCCCGCATCGGCGCCGATGCCCTGGAGGCCCTCCTGCCGGAACTGTCCAGTGGGATGGTGCCCAAGATGGAGGCCTGCCTGCGGGCCGTGCGCGGCGGCGTCGGCCAGGCCCACGTGGTTGACGGACGCCAGCCCCACTCCATGCTGCTGGAGATCGTTACCGACGACGGCGTCGGCACCGTGGTCCACCCCGACGTCATTCCGCAGTCCCGCACGAAAGGAGGTGCCACGCTGTGAGCACCCCGACCACCGCCGCGGCCGAGCCCAACGAGACCTGGCGGACTCGCTACGCGGCCGCCGTCATGAACACCTTCGGAACTCCTGCCCGTGTGCTCGTCCGCGGGCGGGCGCCCACGTATGGGACGCGAACGGCAACGAGTACGTCGACCTGCTGGCCGGCATCGCCGTCAACTGCCTGGGGCATGCCCATCCGGCCCTGGTCGCCGCGGTTACCGAACAGCTGCGCACCCTGGGGCACGTCTCCAACCTGTTCACCTCCCCGGCTCAGGTCAGCCTGGCCGAGGCCCTGGCCGATCTGGTGTTCCCGGAGGCCCCGCAGTTCGCACGAGTCTTTTTGGCCAACTCCGGCGCGGAGGCCAACGAGGCCGCCTTCAAGATCGCCCGCCGCCATGGCGGCTCCGCCCGCCCGCGCATACTCGCCCTGGAGGACGCATTCCACGGTCGCACCATGGGAGCACTGGCGCTGACCCACAAGGCCGCCTACCGGGAGCCCTTCGAGCCGCTGCCCGGCGGAGTGGAGTTCCTGCCCGCCGGAGACGTCGATGCCCTGCGCCGCGCGCTGGGGCCGGACGTGGCAGCCCTATTCGTCGAGCCCATCCAGGGGGAGGCCGGGGTGCGGCCAATGCCAGCCGGCTACCTGGAGAAGGCACGCGAGCTCACCACCGCCGCGGGGGCACTGCTCATCATTGATGAGGTGCAGACCGGTATGGGCCGCACAGGCGCGTGGATGGCCCACCACCTGCTCGCCCCCGGCGTCGTCCCGGATGTGGTCACCCTCGCCAAGGGACTGGGCGGGGCATGCCGATCGGGGCCACCGTCGCCACCGGCGAGGCCGCGCAGCTGCTCGGCCCGGGGCAGCACGGCACCACCTTCGGCGGGAACCCCGTCGCGGCGGCCGCCGCACTGGCCGTGATCGACACGGTCAACAAGGAGGGACTGCTCAAGCGGGTCACCGAACTCGGCGACCGGTGGGCGGCGCGGCTGGCGTCCGTACCCGGAGTAACCGAGGTGCGCGGAGCCGGGCTGCTGCGCGGCGTGGGCCTGAACGACGCGGTCGGACCGGCCGCCGAGGTCGCTGCCGAACTGGAGCGGCGCGGCTTCATCGTCAACCCGCCCCGCCCGGACACGCTCCGGCTGGCGCCCCCATTCATCCTGTCCGATGCCGATGCAGACGCCTTCACGACGACGCTGGCCGACGTCCTGGCCCGGCGGTCCGCGGCATGAGCACCGTGCCCGGCGTGCCCGCGCTCGAGGGCGCAGGCACGCCTCCCACCAAGGCGGCGCGCCACGCCCTGATCACCCGGATACTCAGTCATGAGCGCATTCGTTCCCAGGCGGAGTTGCGCGAGGCGCTGGCCCGCCGCGGGGTGAGCACAACGCAGGCGACGCTGTCTCGCGACCTGGTCGAGCTGCGCGCCACTAAAGTGCGCGGGGCCGGCGGCACCCAGGTCTATGCCGTGCCCGAGGCGGGTGCACCGGGGCAGGTCTCTCCCGTAGGGGGCAACGCCGAGTCCTTGACCGAGCACACGACCGCGCGGCTGGCACGTTGGTGCGCGGACCTGGTGGTCACGGCCGAGTGGGCCGGTAATCAACTGGTCCTGCGCACCCCGGCGGGGGCGGCCCAACTGCTGGCCAGCGCCCTCGACGACGCGATGCTGCCGGGTGTGCTCGGCTGCATAGCTGGAGACGACACGGTCCTGGTAATCACCCGTTCCGAGGCGGTGGCGGCCGATGTGGCGGCACACCTGCTGTCCCTGGCCGGGCCGGGACCCCACGGCTGAGAACACGCCGCGGACACGTACACCCGATTGACCCACCCAAGAGCTGTCTGATTTGGACACCCAAGAGAAAGAAACAGAACGCATATGAGCAAGCACCAGGACCGTGTTGTCCTCGCCTACTCCGGGGGCCTGGACACCTCCGTAGCCATCGGCTGGATCGGTGAGCAGACCGGCCGCGAGGTCGTCACCGTGGCCGTGGACGTCGGTCAGGGCGGGGAGGACTTGGAGGTGATTCGCCAGCGGGCCCTCGACTGCGGCGCCGTGGAGGCCTACGTGGCGGATGCGCGCGATGAGTTCGCCGAGGAGTACTGCATGCCCGCCTTGAAGGCCAATGCGTTGTACGAGGGCAAGTACCCGCTGGTATCGGCCCTATCCCGACCGGTTATCGCCAAGCACCTGGTGCGCGCCGCCCGCGAGTTCGGCGCCAGCACTGTTGCCCACGGCTGCACCGGCAAGGGCAATGACCAGGTGCGCTTCGAGGTCGCGATCACCTCGATGGCCCCGGACATGAACTGCATCTCCCCGGTTCGCGACCTGGCCCTGACCCGGGACGTCGCCATCGAGTACGCCGAGAAGCACGACCTGCCGATCGAGACCACCAAGCACAACCCCTTCTCCATCGACCAGAACGTGTGGGGCCGCGCCATTGAGACCGGGTTCCTGGAGGACCTGTGGAACGCCCCCACCAAGGACGTCTACGTCTACACCGATGATCCCACTTACCCGCCGCTGCCCGATGAGGTCGTCATCCACTTCGAGCAGGGCATTCCCACCGCGATCGACGGGAAGCCGGTGACCCCGCTGGAGGCGATTCAGGAGCTCAACCGGCGCGCCGGCGCCCAGGGCGTGGGACGTATCGACATGGTCGAGGACCGACTGGTCGGTATCAAGTCCCGGGAGATCTACGAGGCGCCCGGGGCAGTGGCGCTGATTGAGGCGCATCAGGCCCTGGAGTCAGTCACCCTGGAGCGCCTCCAGCGCCGCTACAAGCGGCAGATGGAGCAGGCCTGGAGCGACCTGGTCTACGAGGCCCAGTGGTACTCCCCGCTCAAGCGCTCCATGGACGCCTTCATCGAGGACACCCAGCACTACGTGACCGGAGACATCCGCATGGTCCTGCACGGGGGACGGGCCACCGTTAACGGCCGCCGCACCGACACGGGTCTGTACGACTTCAACCTGGCCACCTACGAGACCGGGGATACCTTCGACCAGTCCTCCTCGCGCGGCTTCATCGAGATCTACGGCATGCAGTCAAAGCTCGCCGCCGCACGCGACGTGCGCCTGGGTCGAGGCGTATCCTTCTGAGCACCGGTGCGGCGCCCATGGCGCGCCGCACCGGGATGAGCGGCCGTCGGTGCCCGAACGCGGCGCCGTCGGCCGCTCATCCCAGTTCCAAGAGATCCCTTGGTCTCCAGGCACTGCCGGCGTTGCGACTCGATACGGGTAAGCGGTTCCGAATACGAGTCGTAAACGGCCGTCGCCGATTACGCTACGGCAGCAGCGGGCGGCCGCCGCAGCTCACGGCTAGCCGTCAGCCCTGTGGAAACCGCATGAGTCCGATCTCCTGAGCTTGTATGCGGGATGGGAACACGAGGAGGAGAGCGTGCCAGCAGACTTCCACGCCCCCACCACGGTCGCAGTGCGCGGATCGCGCCGCCCACTGCTGCCCGCGCTGGGCACCTGGGCATTCTTCTTGACCTTCTCCGGACAGGGAGTACGCAACCTCGTGGGTTGGTGGGCATTCGGCGTGATCGCCGCCGTGAGCGGCATCGTGCTCCTGCTCGTCTTCCTCTACGAGGGGCACCGGGTGCCGTGGCGCGCGCTGCCACCGGTAACCACCGCCTACGTCGGTGTGTGCGTGCTGAGTGTGTTCTGGTCCCAGTATCCCGGTGATACCGCCCTTGCGGCATTGCTGATGGTGGCCACCAGCGCCGCCGGAGTCCTGCTCGCCTGCGGCCTGTCCCTGCGGCAGATGACTGATGCCCTCAGCCGCGCCCTGGAGGCCACGCTAGTGCTCAGCCTCATGCTGGAGGCATGGGTGGCGCTGGTACTGCGTCACCCGCTCATACCTCTGTACATGCGCGATTGGGATGTGGTCCCGATCTCCTACTACTGGGTGAACGGCGACCTTCTCCGGGGCGGCCCGATTCAGGGCATTGTGGGAAACCGCAACCCGCTGGCCTTCATCGCTCTGCTCACTCTGCTGTGCGTGGCGGTGCGCTGGGCTGATCGGCGGGTGCGCCCGGTGGGCCTGGTGGTGTGGACCGCCTTATCCCTGCTGGTGCTGGTGCTCACCGGCTCGGCGACCGTGTCCGTGGCCCTGATCGTGTGCGCTTGCGTGTGCCTACTGCTCTGGCTGGTGCGCCACGCCCCGCCCCGGCTGCGCCCGTTCCTGCTGATGAGTGCTGCGGCCCTGGGGTGGCGTTGGTCGCTGCGGCAGTGGGCCTGCACACGCAGGTCACCGCGGCGCTGGGACGGAGCGCGGATATGTCGGGGCGCTGGGAGATCTGGACGCGGGTGCTGGACCTGTGGGAGGAGCACACGATCCTCGGCTGGGGGTGGATCATGTACTGGGTGCCCTGGCTGCCCGTATTCGCCACCCTTGTAGTGCGCCCGGACGGCACTCCCACAATGAGTGCCCACAACGCCTACATCGAGGCACTGTTCCAGACCGGTGTGGTGGGGGCGGCACTCGTTGTGGTGCTGGTGCTGCTGCTCCTGTTCCGCTCCTTTCGGCTCGCTCTGCGCAACATTGACTCCGATGCCTCGGTGCTGCTGCCGGCGCTGGTCATGACGGCACTGACGGTGCAGTCCTTCACCGAGTCCCGTCTACTCAGCGAGGGCAACTGGGTGGTCGTCTGCGCGCTGGGCACCTGGCTGGGTCTGCATCGCCTGTACGAGCACAGTCGGGAGGGCGCGCCTTCTGCTGCCGCCGGTGGCGGCGCCACCTCCGAGACCCGGGCGCCGGTCCACGCCTCGGGCCGGCTCACACCTGCTCAGCCCCATACGTCATGATGGCCCCATGACGAGTCAGCCCAGCCCCAAACCCTCCGCCCCGCAAGCCTCCACGGCTCCCACCGGTATCAGCCTGTGGGGCGGCCGCTTCACCGGCGGTCCCGCCGATGCCCTGGCAGCCCTGTCGGTGTCCACCCACTTCGACTGGCGCCTGGCCCGCTATGACATCGCCGGCTCGCGTGCGCACGCCCGCGCCCTGCGCACCGCCGGACTGCTCAGCACCGCCCAGCTGGAGGGTATGCTCGCCGCCTTGGACCGGCTGGAGGACGACGTCGTCTCCGGAGCGTTCGTCCCTACTCCCGCGGATGAGGACGTGCATACCGCGCTGGAACGCGGTCTGATGGAACGTGCCGGCGCGGACCTGGGCGGAAGGCTGCGCGCGGGCCGCTCCCGCAACGACCAGATCGCCACCCTGATCCGCATGTACCTGCGCGACCAGGCGCGGCACCTGGCCGGGCTCGTGCTCGACGTCGTCGACGCGCTTATCGACCAGGCCGCGGCGGCGGGCGAGGCCATCATGCCGGGCCGCACTCACATGCAGCACGCCCAGCCGGTGCTGGTCGCCCACCAGCTACTGGCGCACGCCTGGCCGCTGATGCGCGACGTCGAACGGCTTGAGGACTGGGACGCGCGCGCGGCCGTCAGCCCCTACGGCTCCGGTGCGCTGGCCGGCAACACGCTCGGACTCGATCCCGACGCCGTCGCCGCCGAGCTGGGCTTCGACGCCGCCTGCGAGAACTCCATTGACGGTACCTCCGCGCGCGACACGGTCGCCGAGATGTCCTTCGTCCTGGCCATGACGGCGGTGGATGTCTCCCGCCTGGCGGAGGAGGTCATCATCTGGAATACCAAGGAGTTCGACTTCGTCACGCTGGACGACTCCTTCTCTACGGGTTCCTCCATCATGCCGCAGAAGAAGAACCCCGATGTCGCCGAGCTCGCCCGCGGCAAGGCCGGCCGCCTCATTGGCGACCTGGCTGGGCTGCTGGCCACCCTCAAGGCCCTGCCCCTCGCCTACGACCGTGACCTGCAGGAGGACAAGGAACCCGTCTTCGACGCCGTCGACACCCTCGCCGTACTGCTGCCCGCAGTGTCCGGTATGGTCGCCACGATGCGCCTTAACTATGACCGCATGGCGGCGCTGGCCCCGCAGGGCTTCTCCCTGGCAACCGATATCGCCGAGTGGCTGGTCAAGCAGGGGGTTCCCTTCCGCGAGGCGCACGAGATCTCCGGTGCCTGCGTGCAGGTCTGTGAGCAGCGCGGAATCGAGCTGTGGGAGCTGACCGACGCGGACTTCGCCGCCGTCGATCCGCGGCTGACGCCGCAGGTGCGCACGGTCCTGTCGACGGCCGGCTCGGCGGCGGCCCGGGCTGGCCATGGCGGTACGGCCCCGGTGCGTGTGGTCGAGCAGTTGGCCCGCGCCATTGAGCACTCCGCCGAGCTGCGGGTCTTCTCCTGGGAGGGCTCGCTGCTGGATGGCTCCACCGGCCCGGTGGCCGATGCCGGTGACGCCGCAGAGGCGTAGGGCGGAGCCATGAGGCAGTCGGAGCCGGTGGAGGCGACTGCCCGCGGGGACTTGGCGGCTGTGGGGGCTCTGCCCGCGAACGTGGCCGACCTGCTCGCTGGTGACTCGGTGGATGTGGCCCCGCAGCTGCTGGGCGCGGTGCTTGCCACGCGCCTGCCGCAGGGGGAGGTGTCTGTGCGGCTGACCGAGGTGGAGGCGTATAGGGGTGAGGCCGATCCGGGCTCCCACGCATACCGCGGCCGCACCGCGCGCAACGCCTCGATGTTTGCGGCCGCCGGTGCCATCTACGTCTACTTCACCTATGGCATGCACCACTGCGTGAATATCGTCTGCGGCCCTAGCGGCGTCTCGCGCGCCGTGCTGCTGCGCGGCGGCGAGGTGACAGGCGGAATCGAGCTGGCGCGCCGACGCCGCCCCACTGCTCGCAGCGACCGCGACCTTGCGCGCGGTCCGGCCCGCCTATGCCAGGCACTCGGCCTCACCCGGGACGACGACGGCTCCCGGCTCGGGCCGCCGGGCTCCCGCATTGCCCTGGAGCTGCCCGGCGTAGGCGAGGCTCCCGAGCCCGGCCGCATCCGCACCGGCCCGCGCACCGGCGTGTCCGGACCGGGCGGCGACGGTGCCGTCTACCCATGGCGCTTCTGGCTCGAGGGTGAGCCTACCGTCTCCCCCTACCAGCCCGCCCGGCCCCGCCGCCGGGGAGGGGACGCGCGATGACCGCGGCCTCTGGTCAGCGTCCTGAGCGCTACTGGAACCACAATGCCGCCTTCCATGACGAGCTTGTGGCCGATGCCGCCCGCCGCGGAGGGCGCGTGCTGGACGTGGGCTGCGGTGACGGACTGCTGCTGGAACGGCTAGCGGCCGTATGCGATCAGGCCGTTGGGATTGAGGCCGATGCGAATGCCGCCGGGCGCGCCCGCTCACGCCTGGCCGGACTCCCCGGGGCCGAGGTAATGCGGGCGGACGTGATGGACGCGGGTGTGATCGAGCGGCTCGGGTCATTCGACACCGTCACCTGCGTTGCGGTCCTGCACCACCTGCCGTTGGACAGGGGGATGGAGCGCCTGGGTGGCCTGGTCGCTCCCGGAGGCAGGCTCCTGGTCATCGGGCTGGCCGCCGACGCGTCAGCGGTCGACTGGGCGCTGAGCGCGCTGAGCGTAATCCCGATCCGGATCGCCAGCCTCCTTCACCATGAGCGGCGCGACATCGGAGTGCCGACGGCGCCGGCGCGTGAGTCGCGCCGGGAGATTCGCGCAGCCGCTGACCGGATCCTGCCGGGGGCTCGGATGCGCCGTCGCTGCTACTGGCGCTACTCACTGGTCTGGGACCGACCAATGGGGCAATCGGCATGACACCGACCGCCAAGACCGAGCTTGGCCGCACCCTGCCAGTCAGGGAGTTGCTGAGGCTGCTGAGCGCCGAATTGGGCAAGGCCCCGGTATGGCCCGCGCAGACTCCCTTCGAATACGTGTGCGGGATTGTGCTGGTACAGAACACAGCCTGGACGAATGTCGAGCGTGCCCTGGACGGGTTGCGAGCAGCCACCGGCTTCGAAGCCGAGCAGCTGCTGCGGCTGACCGACGCGGAGCTGACGGCGTTTATCCGCCCAGCCGGGTTCATGCGTGCCAAGGCACGCTCGCTGCGCGCCTTCGCGGCCTGGATGCTGTCCCCGGAGGGCCGGGCCGCGCCGACACTGGATGATGACGCCCTGCGCGCCGCATTACTGGAACTGCCCGGAATCGGTCCGGAAAGTGCTGACGTGGCGGCGCTGATGGTCTACGGCAGGCGTCGTTTTATCTTCGACACCTACGGGCGGCGCCTGCTACGACAGGCAGGCTATGCCGTCGGCCGCGATTACGAGACTACCCGGCGTACCCTTGAGGCCCGTATCGACGCCGAGGGACTCAGCCACAGTGAGCTGGTGGATCTCCACGGACTGATCATTGAGGCCGGCAAGCGCGCCCGGGCCGCAGGCGGCTGGGATGTCTACGGCCCCATGATCGGCGTTGGCACCGTGTAGTACCGAGCACTACAGAGCAGTACTGAGCGGCACCGAGTAGTACCGACCGCGCACTCGCCGGGGAACCGGGTCGGGGCCTTGCGCCGCAGTCGGCACGGAGGCGTATCCGTTCTTCTGACACTTGGCCTGACGTACCGCGCAGCCGTGGCAGACTAGCCCGCGCCGGGCAACCGCCCCGGCCCCGGCCCACAGGTGCCGGGAGCAAACATGGGAAGGCACAGGACCGTGACCGACATCCTGGACGAGCTGCAGTGGCGGGGCCTGATCGCCCAGCACACCGACATTGATGCGCTGCGGGCAGCGCTGAGCGCCGGGCCGGTCACCTTCTATTGCGGATTCGATCCGACCGCCCCCTCCTTGCACCACGGCCACCTGGTAGCGGTCAAGGTTATGCGCCACCTGCAGCTGGCCGGGCATCATCCGCTGGCCCTGGTGGGCGGTGCCACCGGGCTAATCGGGGACCCGCGGGACAAGGGCGAGCGCACGCTGAACACAAAGGAAGTGGTCGCCGACTGGTCGCAGGGGTTGCGGGAGCAACTCGAGCAGCTGCTTGACTTTGACGGTGACAACCCGGCCCGCATCGTCAACAACCTGGACTGGACCGCTGAGCTGAGTGCCATCGACTTCCTTCGCGACCTCGGTAAGCATTTCCGTATGGGCACCATGCTGTCCAAGGACATCGTGGCTCGCCGCCTGGCCAGCGAGGAGGGCATTTCCTTCACCGAGTTCAGTTACCAGATCCTGCAGGCCAACGACTACCTGGAGCTGTTCCGCCGCTACGGCTGCACGCTGGAGGTAGGCGGCAATGACCAGTGGGGCAACCTGGTGGGCGGCATGGACCTGATCCACAAGGTTGAGGGCGCCTCGGTGCACGTGATGACCAACCCGCTGATCACCAAGGCCGACGGGACCAAGTTCGGCAAGAGCGAGGGCGGGGCGATCTGGCTGAACCCGCAGATGCTCAGCCCCTACGCCTTCTACCAGTTCTGGCTACAGGTGGAGGACACGGACGTTGCTCGCTTCCTCAAGGTCTTCACATTCCTTCCGCGTGAGGAGATTGAGCGCCTGGAGGAGTCCGTCGCCACGAATCCGAAGGCGCGCCAGGCCCAGCGCGCCCTGGCACATGAGGTGACCACTTGGGTCCATGGCCCGGAGGCGACCGCACAGGCTGAGGCGGCGACTGCAGCACTGTGGGGAAGGGGCGAACTGAACGAGCTCGATGAGGCGACGCTTGCCGCCGCCACCGCGGACCTGCCTGCTGCCCCCTTGCGGTGGGCAGCTCGACGATCGTGGACCTCCTCGTTGCCGCAGGACTGGAGAAGGGACGTAACGCGGCGCGCAAGACGGTGGCCGCGGGCGGTGCCTACCTGAACAACGTCAAGGTCACCGATGAGGATGCGCCGGTCGTGCAGGAGCAGCTTCTTGCCGGGGGAGTGGTGCTGGTGCGTAAGGGCAGACGCAACCTGGCGGTGGCTCGCTCGCGCGACTGACTACAAGTACCGGCGGCCCTTACAGGACGAGCCGCGGGAAAGCCTCGGAACGGTCCCGTGGAATGCCTGGGTCAGCACGATTCGATGAGCCTTCCCGGGCACGCGAGAATGCGGAGCGGCGGTGACAGCAGCTGTGGCTGTTGTCACCGCCGCTCCGTTTGACCGAGGCACCGTGGCTGCGTAAAGTCTTTCCCTGCCGCCGGGAACGGGAATCAACCGGGAAGGCGGAGAAGAGGAACTGAATAGAGCCGCTGAGCGAGACGGGGATCACGGATCTCCGGTTTGACCCGGATCGCGCGGTTCGCTAAAGTTCCTCCGGCGCTTCCGGGAAGAAGTAATGGCCGAGCAGGCCATACGGAAACTCGGTGGGTGTGTTGTTTGGGATCTCGATAGTGTGTCGTGTTTGTTTGTTTGGTTGGTGTTTTTTGTTGGTTTCTTTGTTTGGTTTTTGTTTTGTTTGGAGAGTTTGATCCTGGCTCAGGACGAACGCTGGCGGCGTGCTTAACACATGCAAGTCGAACGGGCTGGCTCTGGTTTTTGCTGGGGTTGGTTAGTGGCGAACGGGTGAGTAACACGTGAGTGACCTGCCCTCTTCTCCTGGATAACTGCTTGAAAGGGCGGCTAATACGGGGTGGTCTGGCCTGCCTGCATGGGTGGGTTGGTATAGGTTCAATCGTTTGGTTGTTCTGGTGGGGGATGGGCTCGCGGCCTATCAGCTTGTTGGTGGGGTGATGGCTTACCAAGGCTTTGACGGGTAGCCGGCCTGAGAGGGTGGACGGCCACACTGGGACTGAGATACGGCCCAGACTCCTGCGGGAGGCAGCAGTGGGGAATATTGCACAATGGGCGGAAGCCTGATGCAGCGACGCCGCGTGAGGGATGGAGGCCTTCGGGTTGTGAACCTCTTTTTCCGGTGGTGAAGGCCTGCTCCTTTGTGGGTGGGCTGACGGTAGCCGGGTTAGGAAGCGCCGGCTAACTACGTGCCAGCAGCCGCGGTAATACGTAGGGCGCGAGCGTTGTCCGGAATTACTGGGCGTAAAGGGCTTGTAGGCGGCTGGTCGCGTCTGCCGTGAAATTCCCTGGCTTAACTGGGGGCTTGCGGTGGGTACGGGCTGGCTTGAGCGCAGTAGGGGAGGCTGGAACTCCTGGTGTAGCGGTGGAATGCGCAGATATCAGGAGGAACACCGGTGGCGAAGGCGGGTCTCTGGGCTGTTGCTGACGCTGAGGAGCGAAAGCGTGGGGAGCGAACAGGATTAGATACCCTGGTAGTCCACGCCGTAAACGTTGGGCACTGGGTGTGGGGGTCCTTTTCCGGGGCGTCCGCGCCGTAGCTAACGCGTTAAGTGCCCCGCCTGGGGAGTACGGCCGCAAGGCTAAAACTCAAAGGAATTGACGGGGGCCCGCACAAGCGGCGGAGCATGCGGATTAATTCGATGCAACGCGAAGAACCTTACCAAGGCTTGACATGGGCTGGTTGCTGCCGGAGACGGTGGTTCCCCTGCTGCTTGTTGTGGCTGGGGCCGGCCTGCAGGTGGTGCATGGTTGTCGTCAGCTCGTGTCGTGAGATGTTGGGTTAAGTCCCGCAACGAGCGCAACCCCTGTCTCGTGTTGCCAGCACTTCGGGTGGGGACTCGCGGGAGACTGCCGGGGTGAACTCGGAGGAGGGTGGGGATGACGTCAAATCATCATGCCCCTTATGTCTTGGGCTTCACGCATGCTACAATGGCCGGTACAGTGGGTTGCGATGCCGCGAGGCGGGGCGAATCCCTTAAAGCCGGTCTCAGTTCGGATCGGTGCCTGCAACTCGGCACCGTGAAGTTGGAGTCGCTAGTAATCGCGGATCAGCAACGCCGCGGTGAATACGTTCTCGGGCCTTGTACACACCGCCCGTCACGTCATGAAAGCCGGTGACGCCCGAAGCCCGTGGCCCTGTGGGGAGCGGTCGAAGGCGGGGCTGGTGATTGGGACGAAGTCGTAACAAGGTAGCCGTACCGGAAGGTGCGGCTGGATCACCTCCTTTCTAGGGAGTCTTCTTGGCGCCGGCCGGGCAGGCAAGCATCCTTCCTGTGGCTCGTCGTTGTCGTGCTTGGGGTCTTGCTGGGCTGGTGCCTGGTGGGGCCTGGTGGCGGCGGCGGGCTGGGGGTGGGGCTCCTTGGCTGCTTCTTGCTCTCCCTGTGCTGGGGGTGGGGGGTGGCTGGGGGTGGCATGCTGTCGGGCTCCGGGGCTGCGCGCCCTGGTTGTGCCTGGGTCCTGCTGGTGCCGGCTTGGCTGGTGGTGGTGGGGCTGTGGGCTGGCTGGTTGTGAACTGTATAGCGGACGCGAGTGTTTCGAGTGTTTGCTTGTTTTGTTTTGTCTTGCTTTTGTGGTTGCTGTGTTTTGCTGTGGCTCGCGCGCGGTCCTGGTGGCGCCGTCTGGTGCTGGCGGGGGTGCGCGGGTGGTTTTGTGTTGTTTTTATGGGCGTTCGGTGGATGCCTTGGCACCAGGGGCCGATGAAGGACGTGGCGGCCTGCGATATGCCTCGGGGAGCCGGCTTGCGGGCTGTGATCCGAGGGTTTCCGAATGGGGTACCCGGCACGGGTTGTGCCGTGTCACTCGTTCCTGAATTCATAGGGGGCGGGGGGTTACGCGGGGAAGTGAAACATCTCAGTACCCGTAGGAGAAGATATTCCGTTAGTAGTGGCGAGCGAAGGCGGATGAGGCTAAACCGTGGTCGTGTGACTACCCGGCAGGGGTTGCGGCTGCGGGGTTGTGGGGCGTGCCTGGGGCCTGCTGCCGTGGGCCCGCGTGCTTTGCTGGTGGGTAGCCGGATCCTCTGGGAAGGGGGGCCGTAGAGGGTGATAGCCCCGTAGGCTGAACCTGCTGGTGGCGCGTGGGGCGTGTTTTTCCCCTTTTTTGTAGCGTGGGGTCCGTGGAGTCCTGCGTGAGTCTGCCAGGACCACCTGGCTGCCTAAATACTTCCTGGTGACCGATAGCGGATCAGTACCGTGAGGGAATGGTGAAAAGTACCCCGGGAGGGGAGTGAAATAGTACCTGAAACCGGGCGCCTGCAAGCCGTCAGGGCCTGTCCCGCCGCTCTTTTGGGCGTGTGGGGCGGGTGGTGGCGTGCCTTTTGAAGAATGAGCCTGCGAGTCAGGGCGTGTCGCGAGGTTAACCCGTTGTGGGGGAGCCGTAGCGAGGGCGAGTCCTAGGTTGGGCGTTTAGTGGCGCGTTCTGGACCCGAAGCGGGGTGATCTACCCATGGCCAGGTTGAGGCACGTGTAAGAGCGTGTGGAGGACCGAACCCACCTCGGTTGAAAACGGGGGGATGAGCTGTGGGTAGGGGTGAAAGGCCAATCAGACTCCGTGATAGCTGGTTCTCCCCGAAATGCATTTAGGTGCAGCGTCGCGTGTTCCCGTGCGGAGGTAGAGCACTGGTTGGCTGAGGGGCCTTACTGGGTTACTGATGCCAGTCAAACTCCGAATGCCGTTTTCGGGGTCAGCGCGGCAGTGAGACTGCGGGGGATAAGCTTCGTGGTCGAGGGGGAAACAGCCCAGATCGCCGGCTAAGGCCCCTAAGTGTACGCTAAGTGGGAAAGGATGTGCGGTCGCGGTGACAGCCAGGAGGTTGGCTCAGAAGCAGCCATCCTTGAAAGAGTGCGTAATAGCTCACTGGTCGAGTGGTCGTGCGCCGACAATGTAGCGGGGCTCAAGCGTACCGCCGAAGCCGCGGGCCCGGGTGCCGCTGTTGCGTGGTGCCTGGGCGGTAGGGGAGCGTCCTGCGCCGGGTGAAGCCCGGGGGTGACCGTTCGGGTGGACGGCGTGGGAGTGAGAATGCAGGCATGAGTAGCGAGACCGGGGTGGGATTCCCCGGCGCCGTATGACCAAGGGTTCCAGGGGCAGGTTCGTCCTCCCTGGGTGAGTCGGGGCCTAAGGCGAGGCCGACAGGCGTAGTCGATGGATGACGGGTTGATATTCCCGTACCGGCGGTCCACCGCCAGTGCTGACGCGCGGGTGCTAACCCACGCCCTTGCGTCCCCTGCTTTTTTCCTGCTGCCGGGTGGCTGGTCCTTCGGGGCCGGCCGGCCGGGGCGGGTGTGGGGGGTGGTTTGGGGTCTGGGGGTCCTCCGTGCTGGTAGGCAAGCGTGTTAACAGGGGTGACGCACTAGGGTAGCCCGGCGGGGCTTATGGCTTGTCCCGTTCAAGCGTGTGGCCCGGCGCCCAGGTAAATCCGGGCGCCGCGCCCTGCCTCCCTGTTGTGGGGGTGGGGCTGGGTGAGGCGTGATGGTGACCCTGCCTGTTGGGGTGGGGGATAGTGGGGTGATCCTGTGGTGCCTAGAAAAGCCTCGGCGCGAGGTGGTCCGCCGCCCGTACCCAATAACCGACACAGGTGGTCGGGCAGAGTATGCCCAGGCGGGCGAGTTAATCGTGGTTAAGGAACTCGGCAAAATGCCCCCGTAACTTCGGGAGAAGGGGGGCCCGGGCCCTGAAGCCCCGTTGCGGGCTAGGGGTGAGGGTCGCAGTGACCAGGGAGGAGCGACTGTTTACTAAAAACACAGGTCCGTGCGAAGCCGTAAGGCGATGTATACGGACTGACGCCTGCCCGGTGCTGGAAGGTTAAGGGGATCCGTCAGCGCCACGTCCTCGTGGTGTGAAGCGGTGAGCCCAAGCCCCAGTAAACGGCGGTGGTAACTATAACCATCCTAAGGTAGCGAAATTCCTTGTCGGGTAAGTTCCGACCTGCACGAATGGCGTAACGACTCCTCCACTGTCTCAACCACGAGCTCGGCGAAATTGCATTACGAGTAAAGATGCTCGTTACGCGCAGAAGGACGGAAAGACCCGGGACCTTTACTATAGCTTGGTATTGGCGCCCGCCATGGCTTGTGCAGGATAGGTGGGAGACTGTGAGGCCGGCACGCTAGTGCTGGCGGAGTCGCTGTTGGGATACCACTCTGGCTGTGGCGTGCGCCTGAACCTCGGCCCGTGATCCGGGCCAGGGACAGTGCCTGGTGGGTAGTTTAACTGGGGCGGTTGCCTCCTAAAGAGTAACGGAGGCGCTCAAAGGTTCTCTCAGCCTGGTCGGCAACCAGGTGTCGAGTGCAAGCGCACAAGAGGGCCTGACTGCGAGACCGACGGGTCGAGCAGGCACGAAAGTGGGAGCTAGTGATCCGGCGATCCCGTGTGGGTGGGTCGTCGCTCAACGGATAAAAGGTACCCCGGGGATAACAGGCTGATCCTGCCCAAGAGTCCATATCGACGGCATGGTTTGGCACCTCGATGTCGGCTCGTCGCATCCTGGGGCTGGAGCAGGTCCCAAGGGTTGGGCTGTTCGCCCATTAAAGCGGTACGCGAGCTGGGTTTAGAACGTCGTGAGACAGTTCGGTCCCTATCCTCTGCGCGCGCAGGAGACTTGAGGAGGCCTGTCCCTAGTACGAGAGGACCGGGACGGACGAACCTCTGGTGCGCCAGTTGTCCCGCCAGGGGCACGGCTGGTTGGCTACGTTCGGGCCGGGTAACCGCTGAAGGCATCTAAGCGGGAAACCGTCTCCAAGATAAGGTCTCCGCGCGCCCCCCGCCCGGGGGCGCGGAAGGCTCCCAGTAGACTACTGGGTCGATAGGCCAGGCGTGGAAGCAGGCAGCCCCACCAAGCGGGTGAACCTGCTGCGAGCTGACTGGTACTAACAACAGCCGAACACAACACAAAAAACCAACCCCACACAAGCAGGCCACGTGCAGGGCAGGCAGCACAAGCACGCACGCACGCACTCAACCCACCCCCCATGCCCGGGGGGCGTCCGCTGTACGGTCCACGACCAGCCAAGCCCACCACGCCGGGCACAACACACGCCGCAACCAGGCACCCCCAACCCCCCCGAGACAACGGGGCGGGCCGGGTGCGGGGGTGTGGCGGGACACGAGCATAGAGGAACCACAACACCCAAGCACCCAGCACCCCACCCGGCCAGCACCACGGCAGGGGGATGCTGGCTGGGGTACGACACCAGACCCAAACCACCCCACACAGTGGGGGGCAGGCACCACGGCTAGTGCGTGTGGCTGGGGGCGGGCGGGTCGTGCCGGTGGTCACAGCGGGGAGACAACGCCCGGACCCATTTCCGAACCCGGAAGCTAAGCCCCCAGCGCCAATGGTACTGCCCCGACAGGCGGGCGGGAGAGTAGGACACCGCCGGCACACCCACCCACCCACAACCACACACACAACAATCGAAGCGCCGAATCGGGCGCGTCAACATGCGCTACTGGGTTATCCTCTGAACGCGAGCGAGAGGTCGCTACGAGGAGGATGCAATGACTGCGGTGGCATGCGGGATCGATATTGGAGGATCGGGCATCAAGGGTGCCAGGGTCGATCTTGACACCGGCGAGTTCGTCGGCGATCGTATACGCATACCCACTCCTCAGCCGGCCACGCCGGACGCCGTAGCGGAAGTGTGCAGGCAGTTAGTTGAAGGACTCGGCATAAGCGCGAACGTCCCCGTAGGTGTCGCGTTTCCAGCTCCGATCGTGCACGGGACGGTTCCCTTCATCGCTAACTTGGACGAGTCTTGGGCCGGTACCGATGTCAATGAGTTGATGCAGCGGCACCTGGGTCGTCCGGTAACGGCATTGAACGACGCGGATGCCGCAGGACTAGCAGAGGTTGCCTTCGGCGCAGCCAAGGGCGTCAGCGGAACGGTCATAGTGACGACGCTCGGAACCGGCATCGGCTCGGCGATCATCGTCGACGGAACGCTCGTGCCGAATACCGAGCTCGGGCACCTCGAGATCGACGGCTACGATGCGGAGAAGCGCGCCTCGTCCGGGCAGCGCGAGCTACAAGACCTGTCATGGAAGAAGTGGGCCAAGCGGCTGCAGCGCTATTACTCACATCTGGAGATGCTGTTCTCGCCGGATCTGTTCGTGGTCGGCGGCGGCGTGTCGAAGAAGCACGATAAGTTCCTGCCGCGGCTCGAGCTCAAGGCGCCGATCGTGCCTGCGCAGCTGCTCAATACTGCCGGCATCGTGGGTGCGGCCTACCAGGCGAGCCGTGCGGCCCAGCAATAGAACCCGACACCAGGGCATCGGGGTACCGGCGATCGCTGAGGACGCCCCGGCCGGGATGAGGGACCAGACACCAGGGCACCGGGGTATACCGGGCCTCGCCGATAGCGTTCAACCTGTTGCCATGACGCAAGCGCATACGGATCCGCTCACTGGCCCAACTTCTACTGTCCTGATTCCGGTTACCGCGGACGGTGAGGTTGAGCCCAGGTTTGGTCGGGCGCCTCGCGTTGCGGTCGTGACTGCCTCCGCCGGGGTCATCACCGATTGGCAGGAGTTCGAGGTCGGCTGGGACACGGCCCATGACGCCGGCAGCCATGGAGCGCACCACGCGCGCATAGTCAGGTTCTTGAATGAGCACCGCGTGGACACCATCATTGCCACGCATATGGGTGGCGGCATGCAGCGGGTAGTGGCACGGATGGGCCTGCGGCTGCTGGGGACACCGGGCGGACGCGCCCGTGCCGCGGTCGTCACGGCCTTAGCGGCGGCGGAGTCCCAGGGCGCTGACCCTAACGACGCTAGCCAGCGATGACTCAGGCGTCGGCGGCCCCAAGATCGAGACGGCGCTCGGGCATCGGCAGGCAGCGCGCCTACCTCCTTGTAGCGCTGGCAGGTCTTGTCAGGGAGTCGTACAGCCGTGGTGGGTCCGCGTAACGCGCGCAGGCCCACCACGGCTGTCGGGTCAGCTCAGCGCGGCGGCCACCGCAAGACGCAGGGAGTCCTGGAAATGCGTCTCGCGCTCCGCGGCGCTCATATCACCGGAGTGATCCAGCAGGTGGTCGGAGATCGTCAGCACTGCCAGTGCCTGCTTGCCGAATTCGGCGGCCACTCCGTAAAGGGCCGCGGCCTCCATCTCCACGCAGAGCGTGCCGTACGCCGATAAGCGCTCCGTCTGCCCTTCCGGCGTGAAGTAGAAGTGATCACGGGAGATGATCGTCCCTGTGTGCAGGCGATCGGAAAGGCCGGCATCGATGCCCGCACTGTACGCGGCCATCGCGAGGCGGAAATCTGCCACAGCGGAGAAGTTCACGCCCGGGATGCGTAGCTGGTTCATTGCGGAGTCGGTATGAGCGCCGGTTGCGATAACCACATCACCCACATGCACCTGCTTGCCGATCCCGCCTGCGGTCCCCACACGGATGATGCGTTCGACTCCGAACTGGCTGAACAGCTCGGTGGCGTAAATGGAGAAGGACGGCTGCCCCATTCCCGAGCCCATGACTGACAACGGCTTGCCGCCAACGGTTCCCGTGAAACCGAGCATGCCGCGCACGTCTGTAACCAGTCTGGCGTCATCCAGCAAGCTCTCGGCGATTCGCTGAGCGCGGCGTGGGTCCCCGGCATGAGTACCGCAGGTGCGAAGTCTCCGGGTTCGGCGGCTATATGAGGCGTGGCCATGGTTGTCCTCTCGATCACAATCAGTGTGCTGCGCATCCAGGCGTCCCGGAGGTGCCCGGTGTCTTAGATGCGTGACATGCCAGTGTCGCACACCTGGAACGCGCGGGTGCCGTGCGGCATGCTCCAGATGTCCTGCTGGACATCACGTTATTACTGACGTAGTCGCTCGGTCTGCAGTAACCCGGCCGGAGCCCTTCTGAGCGCCACGCGCCAGGGCTGCCGGGGCTAGTCGGGGCGCTATTGGCGCCGCCACGGAGAGCGCGGGAGGTGGGGGAGCGTACAGAGGCGTCCGCATGGCGGGACGTGGTAGGCGCCCCGGACGCCTGCGACTATCGTCCTACTGTTCCAAGCCCTGTGCTATCACGCATGGGCAGCCGGGTATGCCGGCTTCCAACAACCCGGAAGGTTCTCAATGCCCTCCAGTCCCGGATCGCCAACAGCCGCGAAGATGCCCGCGCGCGAACAGTGGAGTGGCCAGCTAGGCTTCCTGCTGGCCGCCATCGGATCTGCTGTCGGACTCGGTAACATCTGGCGGTTCCCCGGCACCGCGTACAACAACGGCGGCGGCGCCTTCATGGTGCCCTACATCGTTGCGCTACTGATTACCGGCCTGCCTGTGCTCTTCCTGGACTACGCGCTTGGCCACCGCTTCCGGGGCTCGGCTCCGGCAGTCTTCCGCCGCGTGTCCAGGCGGTTCGAGTGGCTCGGCTGGTGGCAGGTCTTTATCTGCTTCGTCATTATGACCTATTACGCGGTGATCGTTGCCTGGGCGCTGCGCTACACGCTGTTCTCCCTGACCACGGCCTGGGGTGATGACGCCGCCGGCTTCTTCAGCGACTATATCGGGCAGAACCTGCTGGCTGACTCCTCCACCCCGGCTACTCGCCGATCCCGGTCATCGGGGTGGTCATTCCGTTGGCCCTCGTCTGGGCCTTCGGCATCTTCGTCGTAGCCCGGGGCATTTCCCGAGGGGTGGAGCGAGCCAACCGGGTCTTCTTGCCGGTGCTGGTAATCATGTTTGTAGTCCTGGTGGCACGGGCGATCATGCTCCCCGGGGCCACCGACGGGCTCAATACTCTGTTCACGCCCGACTGGAGCCGATTGACGGACTACACCGTGTGGGTGGCGGCCTTCGGGCAGATCTTCTTCTCCCTGTCTATTGGCTTCGGCATCATGCTCACCTACGCCTCCTACCTCAAGCGTCGCTCCAACCTCGTGGGTACAGGGTTCACCGCGGCATTTGCCAACTCCTCCTTCGAGATCCTCGCCGGCATCGGCGTGTTCGCCACCCTCGGCTTCATGGCCCATGTGGAGGGCGTGACGGTAGCCGAGCTGGAGGGAATCCAGGGAGTGGGGCTGGCTTTTATCACCTTCCCGACGGTTATTTCCCAGATGCCGGGCGGGTCGCTGTTCGGCGTGCTGTTCTTCGCATCGTTCTCAATGGCGGGCCTTACTTCGTTCATCTCCATCCTCCAGGTGGTCACTCCGGCGGTAGGCGAGAAGCTCGGCTGGTCCAATGGCAAGGCGACCCTGGCGGCCGGCCTTCCCAGTGCCGCACTCTCGCTGCTGCTGTTCGGCACAGCCTCAGGACTGTGGGATCTTGACATCGTTGACGCCTACATCAACTACATCGGAGTGGTTGGCTCCGCGATCGTGATGTGCGTCGGCCTGGGCCTGGTGCTGCGTCGTCTCAAGGAGCTACAGCGGCACCTGAACCTCGTCTCCGACACCCGGATCATCGGCGGCTGGTGGCGGGCGCTCGTCGCCGTCGTCGCCCCGCTGCTGCTGGGATACATGTTCATCCAGAACGTGTGGGCCTATGTAACCAGCGGCTACGACGAGTACTCGGCGGGCATGCAGGGCGTATTCGGTTGGGGCACCATTTTCCTGGTTGCCGTCGCGACGATTCTCTTCACGCGGATGCCCTGGCGCACGCCGGTTGACGACTACACACCCTCGACCTGGACGTGCTCGAGGAGGTGAAATGACATGACTGGTCAGGCGATCGCAGTAATGCTCGTCGCAATCGTCATCATCTGGGGCGGCCTGGCCGTCTCCGTGACGGCACTGATCGTGCGGGGGCGTCGTGAGGACGTTGAGGCACGTGAGGCGGCCCTCGCCGCGGCGCACGAGCACCTGAACCACCCACAGGAACCCAAGTGACAGGTGCGAATCCTCCAACAGCTGACCCGGGTTTCCCGGCGCTGCCGGCTTGGGACACAATGCGACACATGCCTTCGACTCAGGACCAGGACGCGATGCTACCGGCCCCCGTGGAACCCGCCTCCGCATGGCCCCGGCTGGTTGCCTTCGACTTGGACGGGACACTAGCCCCCTCCAAGTCGCCCATGCCGGCACCAATGGCCACCGCCCTGTGCGCTCTACTGGATGTGGTGCCCGTGTGCATCATCTCCGGCGGCCAGATCGGGCAGTTCCGCGAGCAGGTGCTCTCCCGTCTGGGTGCCAGCGCCGAGGAATTGGGGCAGCTTCACCTCATGCCCACTTGCGGGACGCGCTACTACACCCGTGGCGACGGCGACTGGAAGCTGGTCTACGCCAATGACCTCGATCCGGAACAGGTGAAGCGTGCCTTCGCCGTCGTGGAGGCCGAGGCGCGGCGTCTGGGACTGTGGGAGGAACAGACCTGGGGGCCGGCACTGGAGGACCGGGGCAGCCAGATCACCTTCTCGGCGCTGGGGCAGCAGGCGCCCCTGGAGGCGAAACAGGCCTGGGATCCGACGGGGGAGAAGAAGAGACGGCTGCGTGACGCCGTTGCCGCGCTCCTGCCGGACCTGGAGGTCCGCTCCGGCGGCTCCACCAGCGTGGACATCACCCGGAAGGGCATTGACAAGGCCTACGGCATGAGGAGGCTCGCCGAGGTCACCGGCATACCGCTGGAGCAGATGCTCTTCATCGGTGACCGCCTTGACCCCGAGGGCAATGACTACCCGGTTAAGGCGCTCGGTGTGGCCTGCCAGGCGGTTGACACCTGGGAGGACACGGCCGCATTCGTCACCGACCTAGCCGCCCGCCTGGCGGCCGGTGACCCGAGCTGAATCCCATGCCGAACGCTGCCTGGCGGCGCGCCTGCCACGGCCTCCGCGATGGCCTCGGCAGCGCACGCGCCATCATCAAGGACTGGTGGCGTGCACGCACCACCGGCTTTCGCACGGCCGTGCGCACCATCACCCTGCTGGTGCTGACCGGGCTCATGTCGCTAGCCATCGGTGTGTCGACGGCCTGCGCCTCCTCGCCCCTGGGGCCCCACGAGGCCACGTGGTCGGTCACCCTCGACTCCACCCTCGGCGTCGACCTGGGGCCACTGGGATCGGTGACCATGGACTCGCCCGCCGGCCCCTCGGGGTGGAGGTGACGGTCGGGGAGATTCCGGGAGAACCCGATCCGGAAGCGGTATCGGCAGAGACTCTCGGCCGGGTACTGAGCTCCGACGGCGCCGCATACGTAGCCCTGATGACCCACCCCGAGCTGACGGTTGAACGGGGAGTGCGTGCCCTCGCGGATGACGCGCTGCGGCGCGCAGGCCTGATCGAGTCGGTCCTGCTGAGCCTGGTGAGCGTCGCTCGGCTGTCGGGACTGCGCCCGCACGTGCGGGCGTCGCGCCGTCTTCCGCATGCGGCGGCAACAGTGCTCGTGACGACGGTCACCGCGGTGGCGATCGCCCTCGTCGTGCCGGCGGTGCGCTCAGCTCCAGAGCCGGGCAACCGTCTGCAGGTCCTGGCGGGCACGCCCCTTGCCAATGCCCGGCTTTCCGGTCGAGTCGCGGATATCGTGCAGGCGTATGGTGGCCGCGTTGCGCAGTTCATAGATGAGAACCAGGCCTTCTACACGGCGGCGGAGAACAACTTGCGGGCGGCATGGACGGCCGCTGAGGCGACCGACGGCGCAGTGGATGTCACCGCCTCCGATGGGGTCGTGGATGAGGTATCGGTGCGGTCCGCCTTCGAGGCGGCAACGCTTCGTGGAACCACGCCACTCGTCCCCGCATCCACGCCGACGCCCACGGGCGCGCCGACGCCGAACCCAACCGCCAGGTTCGGCGCGGAGCCGACCCCGGCGGCAACCACCAACGCACCGGTAACCGGGGCCTGGGCAGTCGACCCGGAGCGCAACACCACTGCCGTGCTGACCACCGATCTGCACTGCAACCTGGATGTGATCTCCTTTGCGGGCGTCCTAGACGAGCTCGCCGACGCCGATATCCACATGGATGACGGCGACCTGACCATGACCGGGAGCCAGCCGGAGTCGATTTGCGTGGACGCCCTGTCCGACGCCGTGCCCCCGGGTGTCGCGCGCGTTGCCACCATCGGCAACCATGACTCCGACTCCACCGTAGCGCGCCTGCGCGCCCAGGGCTGGACCGTCACCGACGGCACCGTGCAACAGGTAGGCGGCCTGAACGTGCTCGGTGACACGGATCCGGACCGCACCTCCGCGTCCGGCACGGTCAGGCGCGGGCAGGAGGACGCCGTGCAGCTCGGCGGTCGGCTGGCAGCGACAACCTGCCGCGCCGCGGATGCAGGCAGTCGGGTCGACCTGGTCCTGATCCACCAGCCCTATACCTTCGCCCCTCTTGTCGCGGAGGGCTGCGCGCCGGTGCTGATTGCCGGGCACGTCCACCAGGAAAGAGGCGTGAAGACCAGCGTCGGCGGAAACCTTGATGTCACGCAACTGGTGTCCGGGGCCGGGAAGGGCGGGACCTCCATCGGACAGGTCACCGAGGACGCATATCTGCACGTGCTGTCCTTCGACCCCGACGGCGAGCTGACTGCCTGGCGTGCCGTCGTCCTGCATCCGGATGCCTCCGTCACGGTTGGCGCGTGGCAGCCGGTGCCCGCGGCGCAGCAGGAGGCATCCTGACAGCGCCGGCGGAGGCTCGAGGCATGAGCCGGGCCCGCCCGCTCCGCCGCGGCCGTGAGGCACAATGGAGGAACGCTCCGGAGGGCCGGGGCACTTCCACATCACAGAGTTCCAGAATCCCAGAATTCGTATCCCAGGAGAGGCCGAGGAGTTCCGCAGATGGCGCATGTGCCCACGCAGGCCGAGGTTGACGCGATGATCGACGCGATGAGCGAGGAGGAGCTGGACGCCTACTTGGAGGGGGCGCCCGTGCCGGTGCCGTCCCTGGAAGCAGTGGGGCGGACCAGACACCGGGCCTGCGTCCCTGGCAGCAGGCCTCCGGCGCTCCTCGCTCCTACGGGATGTTGCTGGTAGTAGGCGCGCTGATCGGCATCGGCGCCTGCTGGGAGCTGATTGTCAGCCAGCTCGAGCAGCTGCGCGTACCCGAGGCGGACCTTCTTTGCGATGTGAATCCGCTGGTGTCCTGCGGGGACTCCCTGAACGTTTGGCAGGGAAACCTGCTGGGCGCCCCGAACTCCTTCATCGGGGCCATGGCCTTCGCCGTACTGCTCCTGATCGGTTTGCTGCTGGTCGCGGGCGTCCGGCTGCCTCGCTGGGTGTGGTGGGGGCTGGTGGCCGGTACGGCCTGCGGAATCGGCTTCGTCGCCTGGTTCCTGGGGGTTTCGGTGCTGGACTTCGGCAAGCTGTGCCCCTTCTGCACCGTGATCTGGGTGGTGACGATTCCGATTGCCACCAATACGTGGGCCCGAGCTGCGCAGGGCGACCACCTGGGCCTGCCCGCGGCGGCCGTCCGCCTGCTGGTTGCGGGGCGCTGGTGGATCGCCGGGATCCTGTACGCCGTGATCACTGCGATTGTGCTCGTGGCCTTCTGGGACGGCTGGGTGGCGATGCTGCGGTGAGCCAGGCGCAACGCGCCGAGGACGCGGGAGATCCCACGGCTGACGGCTCGGCGGTGACTCAGGACTATCTCAAGGCCGTCTGGGCGGCGTCGGAATGGGGCGGCCAGGGCGCCTCGATCACCGGGCTCGCCCGACGCATGGGGGTGGCGCCGTCGACCGCCTCGGAGAATGTGGCACGACTGGTAGAGGCGGGGCTGCTGGAACACGCCCCGTACCGCGCGGTCACGCTCTCGCAGCGGGGACGGCACCTGGCCCGGGAGATGGTGCGCCGCCACCGTCTGCTGGAAACCTATCTGGTGGAGGCACTCGGCTTCGAGTGGGATGAGGTCCACGCCGAGGCGGAGGTGCTCGAGCACGCAGTCTCCAACCGGGTGCTTGCCGCGCTCGACGCCGCCTTGGGGCATCCCGTACGCGACCCGCACGGGGATCCCATCCCGGATCCGGATGGGCGCGTCACAGTTCCTGACCTGTGTGCCGTCGAGTCGCTGCGCGTGGGGCAGACCGGTGTGGTCGGCCGCATCCGCGACGATGCGGAGGTCCTCAAGCAGTTGTCCCGCGCAGGTATTGGGTTGGATACACGTGTTCTCGTATTGGGCCACGACGCGGGCGGCACAGCCGACGGCGGCCGCCCCGACACCACCGTACGGGCGGTGCGGGAGGGCGAGGGTATTGCGGGGCGGGACTACCACGCGGCCGTTCCGGCAGGGAGCCTGTGGGTGCTGGCGCGCCCGGAACCGGCAGCGACACGCGCCTGATCATCTACGCTGGGGCTGTGACCGACACAACCAGCCCCGCACCATCGGTGTTCACCAAGATCATCAACGGCGAGATCCCCGGACGCTTTGTTTGGGCGGACGAGCTCTGCGTCGCCTTCGCCACCATCGCCCCACACACCGACGGGCACATCCTGATCGTGCCCCGGCAGCAGGTCGCCTCCTACGTGGACGCCTCCGACGAGCTCATCGCCCACCTGGCCGTCGTAGCCAAGCGCATCGGGCGTACCCAGACGCGTGTATTCGAAGCTGCACGCCCTGCCGTACTGGTGGTGGGCCTCGAGGTCGACCACCTGCACCTGCACGTGCTGCCCATCCGCGCCGAGGCGGACGTGGCCCCCGCGGCCGCACGCCACGACGTGCCCGCCGCCGAGCTTGACGCCGCCATGGAGCGCCTGCGCGTCGGCCTGCGGGAGGACGGCTGGGGCGGGAACGTGCCCGCTGCCCTGGGATCCCCGGCACTCGCCTGAGGCCACTCTCGGCCCGCACAAATGCCCGCCGGGCGCTCGACGTGACCGGCGTCGCGGCTCCACCAGCCGGACCGGCGCCGGCACCGGGCCGGACGGGGGATAGGCTGGCCCGCAGCAACGGGGCCGCGCGCCGTTCGGCCTGCTCGCCGACGGCGCAGCGGCCCCGCCCCATCCACACGAGCCTTGAGGGAGCACTCCCGCAATGACGGAGAACAGCCGGTCGCAGCAGACCACCGACAACCCCACGCCGTACCGGTACACGGCCGACCTTGCCGGACGCCTGGAGACCGCCTGGCAGGACCGGTGGGAGCGCGAGGGGACCTTCAACGCCGATAACCCCGTCGGTTCCCTGGCCGGCCCCGACGCCGCCAAGGAGAAGTTCTTCCTGCTGGACATGTTCCCCTACCCGTCCGGCAAGGGGCTGCACGTGGGGCACCCGCTGGGCTACATCGCCACCGACGTCGTGGCCCGCTTCACCCGCATGATCGGCAAGAACGTGCTGTACACCATGGGGTACGACGCCTTCGGCCTGCCGGCCGAGCAGTACGCGGTCGCCACCGGACAGCACCCGCGTATCTCCACCGAGGCCAATATCGCCAACATGCGCCGCCAGCTGCGCCGCCTGGGCCTGTCCCACGACCCGCGCCGTTCTCTGGCCACCATCGACGTGGACTACGTGCGCTGGACCCAGTGGATCTTCCTGCAGGTGTACAACTCCTGGTTCGACCCGGACGCCCCACGCCGCGACGGCCGCGGCACCGGCGCCGCCCGCCCCGTGAGCGAACTGATCGAGAAGCTCGCCTCCGGGCAGGTGCCCACCCCGGACGGGCGCCCGTGGGCGGAGCTGACACCGGGGGAGCAGGCTGACGTCGTCGATTCCCACCGGCTCGCCTACGTCTCCTCCGCCCCAGTCAACTGGTGCCCGGGGCTCGGCACCGTCCTGGCAAACGAGGAGGTCACCAGCGAGGGCCGCTCCGAGCGCGGCAACTACCCGGTGTTCAAGCGGAACCTGCGCCAGTGGATGATGCGCATCACCGCCTACGGCGACCGGCTGGCCGAGGACCTGGACACGGTGGACTGGCCCGAGAAGGTCAAGACCATGCAGCGCAACTGGATCGGCCGTTCCGAGGGCGCCGAGGTCACCTTCGCGCTGCCCGGGGCCGAAGCCGTCGGAGCCAGCCAGCACGAGCTGACCGTCTACACCACGCGCCCCGACACCCTGTTCGGAGCCACCTTCATGGTGGTCGCCCCGGAGCACCCGCTGCTGGGTGGCCTGTCCGGCGCCAGCCCGGAGCACGACGCCGCCGCCCTGACCGTGCCGCAGGCCTGGCCCGAGGGCACCCGCGACGCCTGGACTGGCGGCTACACCACCCCGGCCGAGGCGGTGGCCGCCTACCGGGCCCGCGCCGCCCAGGCCACCGAGGCGGAGCGCACCGATGAGGACCGCACCAAGACCGGCGTCTTCACCGGCCTGTTCGGCACCAACCCCGTCAACGGGGCACAGGTTCCCGTCTTCGTCGCCGACTACGTGCTCATGGGCTACGGCACCGGCGCGATCATGGCGGTGCCCTCCGGCGACCAGCGCGACTGGGACTTCGCCCGCGCCTACGACCTCGACGTCATCGCCACCATTGCCCGCCGGAGGGATTCTCCCTGGACGAGGCCGCCTGGACCGGCGACGGGCAGATCATCAACTCCGCCAACGCCGAGATCAACCTAAACGGCATGGGCAAGGACGATGCCAAGGCGGCTATGACCGCCTGGCTGGAGTCCAAGGGCTACGGCCACGGCGCCGTCACCTACCGGCTGCGCGACTGGCTGTTCTCCCGCCAGCGCTACTGGGGCGAGCCCTTCCCGATCGTGTGGGATGAGGACGGCCGCCCCCACGCCCTGCCGGAGTCCATGCT
Organism: Actinomyces sp. 432; assembly: GCF_009930875.1. NCBI lineage: Bacteria > Bacillati > Actinomycetota > Actinomycetes > Actinomycetales > Actinomycetaceae > Actinomyces > Actinomyces sp. 432. Next base: position 1,773,071 of record NZ_CP025249.1, on the reverse strand, counting down.
CCCCGTGGAGCTGCCCGAGGTCAGCGACTACTCTCCGCGCACCTTCGACCCCGACGACGCCACTTCCTCCCCGGAGGCGCCGCTGGGCAAGGCGAGTGAGTGGGTGGAGGTCGAGCTCGACCTTGGCGACGGGCTCAAGACCTACCGCCGCGAGACCAACACCATGCCTCAGTGGGCCGGCTCCTGCTGGTACGAGTTGCGCTACATAGACCCGACCGACGCCGAGCACCTGGTCGATCCGGCCAATGAGGCCTACTGGATGGGTCCCCGCCCCGAGGGCGGCAACGTCTCCGGCGGTACCGACCTGTACGTCGGCGGCGTTGAGCACGCCGTCCTGCACCTGCTCTACTCCCGCTTCTGGCACAAGGTGCTGTTCGACCTGGGGGTCGTGTCCTCCTCCGAGCCCTACCACAAGCTGTTCAACCAGGGCTACGTGCAGGCCTACGCCTACACCGACGCCCGCGGCCAGTACGTGCCCGCCGACGAGGTCGAGGAGACCCAGGACGAGGACGGCAAGCCCGTATTCACCTGGCAGGGGCAACCCGTCAGCCGCGAGTACGGCAAGATGGGCAAGTCCCTGAAGAACATCGTCACCCCCGACGACATGTACGACGCCTACGGCGCCGACACCTTCCGCGTCTACGAGATGAGCATGGGCCCGCTCGACCAGGACCGTCCCTGGGACACCCGCGCCGTCGCCGGCGCCCAGCGCTTCCTGCAGCGGCTGTGGCGCAACGTCGTCGACGAGACCACCGGCGAGGTGACCGTCTCCGATGCCCCGGCCGATGAGGCGACCCGCCGCCTGGTCGCCCGCACCACCGTGGGCGTGCGCGAGGACTATGAGGGCATGCGCCTGAACACGGCGATCGCGAAGTTGATCGTGCTCAACAACCACCTCACGGGGCTCAAGACGGTTCCGCGCGAGGCCGTGGAGGCCCTGGTACTCATGGCCGCGCCCGTCGCCCCGCACATCTGCGAGGAGATCTGGCAGCGCCTCGGGCACAGCCGCTCCCTCGCCCACGAGTCCTTCCCGACCGTCGCCGATGAGGCGCTCCTGGCGGCCGAGAAGGTCACCTGCGTGGTGCAGGTCAAGGGCAAGGTCCGTGACCGCCTGGAGGTCGACCCCGACATCGACGCCGCCGAGCTGGAGAAGCTGGCCCTGGCCGCCCCCGGTGTGGTCCGCGCTCTGGACGGCCGCGGCGTGCGCAAGGTGATCGTGCGCGCCCCCAAGCTGGTGTCCGTCGTCCCCGAGTGAGGGGGCGGCGCCCCGCCGGGCGCGTGTCCGGTCACACCAGGATGCACACGCCGATGACGATTACCAGGTCGATAGTCGGCGTGTGAGACGCCGGGCGCCGACGTGCTGCGGGCCAGGCTCAGCGGCCGCGCAGGATGTTTCCCAGTATGGAGCGGGTGATCTGGCGGCCGGCGGAGCCGATCAGCTTCTCCACCTCACGCTGGCGCCGTTCTGCCGCCCGCTCCCGGGCCCGCTGCTCGCGCTCGGCCGCCTTCTCCGCCTCCCGCTGCAGCCGCTCGGCGGTGCGCTGGGCCTCCCGGGCGGCCGCGGCGTCCGCCTTCGCCTGCGCCTTGGCCGCCTCCTGCGCAGCCTTCTGGGCGGCCGCCTGCGCCTCGGCCTCCGCGCGCGCGGCCTCGGCCCGGACGGCCTCCTCCTCGGCGCGCTTGGTCAGCAACTCGTAGGCGGACTCGTTGTCAACCGCTTCTGCGTATTTGTGGCGCAGCGGCGAGGACGCCAGCACCGACTGGATCGTGGCCGGCTGTGCCGGACCCATCACCGCAGCCGGGGTATTCACGACGACGGGCGCCACCGGCGCGGGTCGGCCCTTCTCATCCAACACCGATACGACCGCCTGCCCGGTTCCCAGGCCGGTCAGCACCCGCGTCAGATCCAATGGCGAGACCGGGAAGGTGGACACGGCCTGCTTCAGCTTGGCGGCGTCGGCCGGCGTGTGCGCCCGCAGCGCGTGCTGGATACGGCTGCCGAGCTGGGCCAGCACCGCCTCGGGCACGTCCGTGGGGGACTGGGTGATGAACACGACGCCGACCCCCTTGGAGCGAATCAGCCTCACCGTGCGGGTAACCGCCTCCAGGAAGGCCTTGCCAGCGCCGTCGAAGAGCAGGTGAGCCTCGTCGAAGAAGAACACCAGCGACGGTTTATCCGGGTCCCCGACCTCGGGCAGCACCTCGAACAGCTCGCCCAGCAGCCACATCAGGAAGGTGGACAGCAGCCTCCCCTGGGACTGAATGTCCGCCAGCTCCAGGGAGGAGATGACGCCGCGACCGTCGGCGGCGGTCCGCAGCAGGTCGCGTACGTCCAGGGCCGGCTCCCCGAAGAAGACCGCGCCGCCGGCGGCCTCCAGGGCGGAGACCTGCCGCAGGATCACTCCGGCGGTCGCACTGGACACACCGCCGATGCCGCGCAGCTCCTGTTTGCCCTGCTCGGTGCCGGTCAGGTAGTCGACCACGCTGCGCAGGTCCTTCAGATCAATCAGTGCCAGCCCCTGCGCATCCGCCCAGTGGAACACGAGCTCCAGCGCGGAGGTCTGGGTATCGTTCAGACCCAGCACGCGGGCCAGCAGCACCGGGCCGAAGGCCGTCACCGTGGTGCGGATGGGAGTCCCGGCTAAGGCGCCCGCGGCCGAGGCCGGCTGCGCCGCTGTCCCCTCCGGGCCGCCGAGCGTGAACAGCTCCAGTGGGAAGTCCCGCCCCTGCCACGCCTGCCCCGTGGCGGCGTTGCGCGCCACGAGCTTGTCTGAGGCGGTGCCGGCCTCCGCCAGGCCCGTTAGGTCACCCTTTATGTCGGACAGGAACACCGGCACGCCCACGGCTGACAGGCCCTCCGCAAGCAGTTGCAGCGTGCGGGTCTTGCCGGTGCCGGTGGCGCCGGCGACCAGGGCGTGACGGTTGAGCAGACCGAGCGGGATTCCCACATTCACGCCGGGCACCGGGGCGGGTTCTGCGGCCGGTTCCTGGGCCGGTTCCTCCTGCGTGGGGTAAGCCAGGTAGGTGCCCACCGGCAACACGGGGCCGGCAAAGGCGTAGCCGTCTCGCACGCGGGCGGCGTAGCCGGACGGTGCTTCCGACCCCTCGGCCGGGGCGTCCTTGGGTGCCGATGAAGCGGAGGGCGTCGGTTCCGCGGCCGCTGGGTCCCCGTCTCCAGGTGCCTGCGGCTGAGCCGGCGCGTCGATGGCTTGGGACGAGGACTCGGCGGTGGACTCGGTTTGGGCGGCCAGCGCCGCCTCTAGTGCCGCCTGCGCCGCAGCAGCCTTGGCGGCGGCTGCGTCGGCGGCCGCCTGTGCCGCCGCGGCCTTGAGGCGGGCGATCTCGGCTGGGTCCGGTGTGCTGCTCGTCATGCCCGCATCGTATGCGGACGTAACCGCCTGCGTCTTGTCGGCCGTTATCTCCGGGGCGGCCGATCCGTGCCTCCTGCTAGCCGGGGAGGGAGTCCGGCGCGAACCGGACGAGTGCACCGGCGTCTGGTACCTCCCTGTGGCTGCGATCACCGCGCCGTTGGTCTGACACGCCCGTGACAAGCAGCCGCCGTTCACCCGGCTGCCCGGGCCGGGGGCATACGCTTTTAGCATGGCGCTCACGGTGGTCACCGACTCGGCAGCCTGCCTGCCCCCCGCGCTCGCAGATGCGCGCGGGATTGTCGTTATCCCCTGCACACCACGGAGGACGACGCCGGTACTGCGACGACCGCGCGCCCGGCAGTCGCTGAACTCGCTGAGGCCTACCGCAAGGCGGCTGCCGGAGGAAACGAGGTGCTGGCCCTGCACCTCGCCTCCGCACTGTCCGGCACCGTGGACAACGCCCGCATAGCCGCACGCGAACTGGCCGCAGAAGGGGTGGCGGTGACGACCTTGGACTCCGGTGCCTCCGGCGGCGCGCTGGGGCTGGCCGCAGTGGCAGCGGCGGAGGCCGATGACGCCCGCCGTGGGGCCGCGCGTGCGCGCGAGTCCGTAGCCCGCTCCCGCCTGTTCTTCCTGGTCCAGGACCTGTCATACCTGCGCCGCGGCGGCAGGATTGACCGTGCCACCGCATTCGCCGGGGGCACCCTGGGGATCCGGCCCCTTTTGACCACCGGGCCGCAGGGGATCAGCGTTGTGGAGATGGTCCGGGGCGCCGCCCGCGCCCGCCGACACCTGATCGCGCAGGCGGTGCGCGCGGCCGGCGGAACATCGCTGACTGGTCCGCGCCCCCCGGCCGCACCCGTGCGACTCGCCGTTCACTACTGCGACGACCCCGCCGCCGGACGCGCCCTGGAGAACGACCTGGCCGACGCGATGGTTGAGGCAGGAGCGGTCGTCGAGTCCATCATGCGCTCACCCGCCGACCCGGCCAGCCGCGTCCACCTGGGACCGGGCGCCCTCGGGATCGTGGTTGCACCGCACCTGGATCAGCCACGGTAAGGACGCCCCGTCGTCCACAGGCTCCTGTCGCCACAGGCCCGGCAGGCAGTCCCCACAGCCTTCGGGACGGACCGTGCCCGATACCTCTACCGTCGGCCTATGAGCGGCAAGCGGGTGGCGGATCGTGTGGGCAGGCGCTCCCTGGACGAATTCGTGCGTATCGCCTGCTCTACCGACCCCGCGGAGCCCGTGCGCCGTCCCCGTCGCCTCGCCCTCGCCCCCAGGGCGGCAATCGGCGTCGGCATGGCCCTGGTGGTGGTCGCACTCGCCCTGGCACTCAGGACAGTCCTGATGGCGCCGCCGTCGACGCCCCAAGCCGACTCACGGGCGCCCGCTCCCGAAACTCCCCCGGCCACCGCAACGGCTCCGGGTCCCGAGGCCCCGGAGAGCACCGCTGTGAGCACGGGCATGGCCGGCGAATTGGTGGTGCACGTGGCCGGAGCCGTGAGCAGTCCCGGCGTGGTCGTGCTCCCGGCGGGCGCGCGGGTCGTGGATGCCATCGACGCCGCCGGCGGAGCGCTGCCCGACGCGGATACCGACCAGCTCAACCTCGCCCGCACCCTGAGCGACGGCGAACAGGTGCGCGTACCACACGTGGGGGAGGACGCCTCTGCCTGGAACACCGGCGGCGGCATAGGTGAGCAGGCCGGATCCGACTCCGGCGCCACCGGCAGTGAGGGCTCGGGCACGACCGCCGGCGGGCGCGTCAACATCAACACCGCTGACGCCGCCGAGCTCGAGGCGCTGCCCGGTATCGGTCCGGCCTTGGCCCAGCGCATCGTCGACTACCGAAATGAGCACGGCCCCTTCGCCTCTGTAGACGAGCTGACGAGTGTCTCCGGCATCGGTGCGGCCAAGCTCGAGGCCCTACGGGACCGGGCGGCGGTATGAGTCGAACGAGCCGGTTCCTACAACGACGCCCCGCGGGCCGCAACGCGCCCCGCGCGGACGTCGCGCCCTGGGACGAGCCCAGTACGCTGCGACGCCTGTCCCCGCGCCCTCGCACTCGTCATGCCACCAGGGACCGCGCCCCGGAACCGTTGGACCTGCGGCTGGCGCCAGCCGCCGCAGCGGCCTGGGCGTCCGCCTTCTGGGCTGTGGGTCTGGGTGGGCCCCGCCCCTGGTCCCCAGCTCTGCTGGGGGCACTGGTCGCCGTGGCCGCGGCGATGCCACTCGGCGCGGCGGCGGCACGGTTCCGCCCTCCTCGTCACCGGCACGATCCCAGGCCCGGGGCGGGCTACCTTGAGGACTCGGCCGTAGGCTCACTGGCGGCCTCCCTGCTTGCCCTGGCCCTGACCATCACGGCAGTGCTGACCGTGACAGCAGCCGACTCCTGGTCCCGCGCTCGCGACCCGCTCACAATCGCCGCACAGGAGGAGCGCACCGTCACCTTGACTGGCACGCTCACCCGTACTCCGCGTGCCACCGCTACATCCAGGCGCACGACCGTACTCTCCGCGCTGTCCGTGGACGCCGTCGACGGTGCCCCCTCACACTTGACTGCCACTGTCCTGGGAGACGCCGACTGGTTGGCGGTCCCCCTGGGGGCGCCGGTGCGGGTGCGGGCGCGGCTGCGCCCCGCTGCCCCCGGTAAGAGCGAGGCGGCCATCATCGGCGCCAACGCGACCGTGAGCGTGACCGGCCCGGCCACGGGCCTCCTGAGCATCGTGGCGCGGCTAAGGGACGGGCTCGGCGACGCCGTGGGACCAGAGCCGACCGCGCCTGCCGCGGACCCCTCGCGGACCGGAGTGGACTGGCCTGCCGGTACCCGCGCCCTGGTGCCCGGCGTCGCCCTCGGCGACGACCACGCCCTGCCTACGCCGGTGCGGGAGGACATGCGGGCTGTCTCTATGACGCATTTGACCGCAGTGTCCGGCCAGCACGTCGCCATCGTCCTGGGGCTGGTGCTGGCCGCCCTGGGGGCTGCGCCCCGATGGGCGCGCGCCGCCGTGGGGGCACTGGTTCTGGCCGGGCTGGTGGTGCTTGTGCGGCCGGATGGATCCGTGCTGCGGGCGGCGGCTATGGGCGCGGTGATGCTGCTGGGCGTGGGTGCGGGACGGCGCTCCGCCTCCCTGCCCGCCCTCAGCGCGGGCGTGATCGTCCTGCTGCTGCTTGATCCCTGGCAGGCCCGCGACTACGGCTTCGCACTGTCGGTGCTTGCCACGGCCGGCATCCTCCTCGGTTCTGCGCCGCTGACCGCCGTGCTGTCCCGGCGCCTGCCACGTCCACTGGCCGCCGGGGTGGCGCTCCCGCTGGTTGCGCAGCTCGCCTGCGCCCCGGTGCTGGTGCTGCTGCGCCCGACCGTAGGGATCTGGTCGGTGCCGGCAAATGTGCTCGCCGCCCCACCGGTGCCGGTGGCAACCGTGTGCGGCATCCTCGCGGCCCTGGTGTCACCGCTGAGCCCGCGGGCCGCGGTCCTCATAGCCTGGCCGGCGACGGCGTCATGCGCCTGGCTGGTACTAGTGGCCCGCGCCTTCGCCCGCCTGCCCGGGGCATCGGTCAACTGGCCGGGGCACATTACCGGGGCGCTACTGCTGGCGGGTATTGAAGCCGCAGTGATCGCCGCCGCCTACTGGCGGGGGCGGCGTCGCACGCTTCGTCGGCGCAGGCGTGGCAGGCTATGAGCCATGGCAACCTCACGACCCTCCCGCGGCGCGCGTCGTACCCCGACGGACCCGCCTGGGACGAGGTGCGCCTCGCGCCCATCGTGCTGATAAGAGCGGGAGAGGAGCTGCTGGCCGACCGGGCCGTCGCCCGGCTCCTGGCCCAGGCACGTCAGCAGGACCCGGCCACGGAGGTCAGCACCGTGGAGGCCGCCACCTACGAGTCCCACCAGCTGGACACGCTGGTATCACCGTCCCTGTTCGGTGAGCCCAAGCTAGTGCTCATCCCCTCCCTTGAGCAGATGACTGACGCGCTGCTGACCGACCTACTCGCCTATGTGCCGGCACCCGCCCCAGACGTCGTCGTCGTACTGCGGCACAATGGCGGCCAGCGCGGCAAGAAGCTGTTGGAGGCGCTGGCCAAGTCCCCCTACCCGGTAGTGACTATCCAGGCGGTGAAGTCCCCCAAGGACAAGGCCGCCCTGGTGGGTGCGGATGTGCGGCGCGCCGGACGGCGCATTGATCCCGAGGCCGTCGGCGCACTGGTGGACGCCCTCGGCAACGACTTGCGGGAACTGTGCGCCGCAGCCGAGCAGCTGGTTAGCGACACCCAGGGAACGATCACCGTAGAGGCAGTCAACACCTACTACGCCGGCCGCTTCGAGGCCACCGGCTTCACTGTTGCCGACGCAGCCGCGGCCGGGAACGTCGTCAAGGCCGTCACCGCCCTGCGGCACGCCCTGGCTACCGGCACCGATCCCGTGCCCATCGTCGCCGCCCTGGCCATGAAGATACGTCAGCTCGCCCGGGTTGCCGCCATGGGCGGTCGCCGGGGAGTGACGGCCCGCGACCTGGGCATGGCGCCGTGGCAGGCCGATCGCGCCCGCCGTGAACTGGCCGGCTGGTCCGATGACGCCCTCGCCGTTGCGATCCAGGCGGTGGCCCGCGCCGACGCCGAGGTCAAGGGCGCCTCCCGCGACCCTGTTTACGCGGTCGAACGCGCGGTGCTCACGATCTGTGACGCCCGCCGTGGCCGGCTTCCCCGGCGCGCCTCCTAGGACCGCGCCCGCCTCGGGCGACGGGCGCGGGCCCCCACTGCTCAGCCGTCCGCGAGGCGGGCCAGCGTGAGCGCTGTGCTCATCGCCGCGCACGCCGCCTCGTAGCCCTTGTCCTCATCGGATCCCGGAGCGCCGCAACGGGCCAGCGCCTGGGCCTCGGTATCGCAGGTGAGCAGGCCGAACCCCACCGGCACCCCGGTGTCCAGGGCAACTCGGCTCAGCCCATCGGTGGCGGCCCGGCACACGTAGTCGAAGTGCGGGGTGCCGCCGCGGATGACGACTCCCAGCGCAACCACGGCCTCGGCCCCGCCCCGCGCGGCAGCGGCAGCGAGGATCGGCAGCTCGAAGGAACCGACCGCCCGCACGACGCTTGCCTGCGCCCCCGCGTCCTCAACGGCTCGCAGTGCCCCCGCGAGCAGGCCGTCCATGACCTGCTCATGCCATTGCGCGGCGACAACCGTCACCCGCATGCCTGGCGCGTGCGGCGCGCTCTGCTCCGGTGCCCCGGTTCCACTCATCGTGCTGCTCCTTCTGCTCTGGTACTGGTGTGTGCGGGTCGAACGCTGGCGGCGGGATCAGCGGACTGCGGTACGACTGCGGGCGATGCATCACCGAGCTCAGGGCCGGCGAGCAGATGGCCCATGCGATCGCGCTTGGTACGCAGATAAGCGAGGTTCTCCCCATTGGTGAAGGTCGGGGTCGCCCGCCGGGCGGAAACGCGCACCCCGTAACGCTCCAGGCCCGTAACCTTGTCCGGATTATTCGTCATGAGCTCCACCGAGCGCACTCCCAGGAAACGCAGCACCTGGGCGGCCGTGGCATAACTGCGCGCATCAACCGGCAGCCCCAGGGCGACGTTGGCATCCAGGGTGTCCATGCCCGCCTCCTGAAGCGCATAGGCCCGCAGCTTGTCGATCAGGCCGATGCCGCGCCCCTCGTGGTCGGAGGCGTAGACAAGCACACCGCGTCCGCGAGCGCTGATCTCCTCCATCGCGGCGCGTAGCTGCGGACCGCAATCACAGCGCAGGGAGGACAGCACGTCGCCGGTCAGGCAGGCGGAGTGCACTCGGGTGAGGACATCCTCACCGTCCGCGATACTGCCGCACACGAGTGCCAGGTACTCGGCGCCGTCTACCCTGGAGCGCAGGGCGTGCGCGGTGAACTCCCCGTGCGCAGTGGGCAGATGCGCGGTGACGACCTTCTCGACGAGCTCCTCGTGCAGCCACCGGAAGCGCTCCAGGTCCTCGACCGAGATCATGGGCAGTGAGTGCGCGTCGGCGAACTCCCGTAGTTGGTGGCGGCGCGCCATGGTTCCGTCGTCGTTGACGATCTCGACTAGGACCCCGACCGGCCGGTGTCCCGATAGGCGCATGAGATCGACGGCGGCCTCCGTGTGCCCACGGCGCGCCAGGATTCCGCCCTCGCGTGCACGCAGGGGGAACACGTGGCCGGGGTGGACGAGGTCGGCCGGCGCCGACCCGGGGTCGGCTATGACGCGAATGGTGCGTGCCCGGTCATCCGCGCTCACGCCGGTGGTTATCCCAAGGCTGGCGTCGGCGCTCAGCGTGAAGGCCGTCCGCTTGGGATCGGTGTTGTGCTCGGTCATCATGGGGATGTCCAGGCGGTCTAGTTCACCGGCCGTCGTCGGAACACAGATGATGCCCGTTGAGTGGCGGATCGCGAATGCCAGCTGCTGGGGCGTGGCCGTGTCCGCCGCGAAGACGAGGTCTCCCTCGTTCTCCCGGCCCTCGTCGTCGACCACGATGACCATGCGGCCCTGCCGGAGCGCGTCAAGGGCCTGCTCGACGGTGTCAAGGCGAGTGCCGTCATGACCGCCGGGGCGGTGGCCCGGCTGGGTGCCCGCGGGCCCACGCTGCGCCGTGGGAGGGCAGCTGGTGGGCATGCTCACTCCTCCTCCAGGTGGGAGTCTGCGGCCAGGAGCCGCTCGACGTACTTCGCCATGACATCTACCTCCAGATTCACCCGGTCGCCCGGCATCCTGATACCGAGTGTCGTACGGCGCAGAGTCTCGGGAATGAGACTGACGCTGAAGAACGGCTCGTCCCGGTCAGGCCCCCTGCCGCCGCCGGCGCTGACGCCGACCACGGTCAGGGATACCCCGTCGACGGCGACCGAGCCCTTGGCGGCGACGTACCGGGCAAGATCCTGAGGCAGGCCGACTCGCAGGAGGTCCCAGTTCTCCCCGTGCCGGCGCTCAAGGACCTCGGTTGCGGCGTCGACATGGCCCTGGACCACGTGGCCGCCGAGCCGGTCACCCATGCGCAGCGCCCGCTCGAGGTTGACGCGGTCCCCGGGAGCAAGCATCCCCAGGGCCGTGCGCGTGAGCGTCTCCGCCATCAGGTCTGCGGTGAAGGCGCCGTCGTGCAGCTCGGCGACGGTAAGGCAACAGCCGTTGACGCAGACGGAGTCGCCCTCCCGGGCGTCCGCGGTGACGGTGGGTGCGGCTACCGTGAGCCGGGCGGACTCTGCGTAGGTGTCGAGCCGGATGACCCGCCCGAGCTCCTCGATAATTCCCGTGAACATTAGTGAATCTCCTCGGTATTCATGCCGGTGAGCGGGGTGGTTGATGAGACGGCGCGGTGCCGGCCGCCGGGTTCGCCGGCCACCCGGACCACAAGATCCTCGCCTGCGCCCAGGACCTCAGCCTTGACGTGCTCGAGCCGCAGGATGTCAGCGATTGTTGACACTCCGAAGTCTGCGACGGCGGCGGGCCCCGCACCTAGCAGCGCGGGCGCAATGTAGGCGACCACTTCATCGATCAGGCCTGCGCGCAGGAAGGCGGCCGCAAGGGTCGGGCCGCCCTCCAGGAGGACGTGGCGGACCTGCCTGGATGCCAAGGTGGCCAGAACGGCGTGCGGATCGTGCTGCGGCAGCAGCAGGTGGTTGGCGTCGGCGAGTACCTGTGCGGTGGGCGGGATCGGCCGCGAGCCGGCAACCACCCGCAGCGGCTGCAGTCGGTCAGGTGCCGGCCGCCCCGACTGGTCGCGGATGGTCAGGGCCGGGTCGTCGGCCAGGACGGTGCCGGTACCCACCATGATGGCGTCACAGTCCCGGCGCAGCCGGTGGGCGTCATGCCGGGCCGTAGCGGAGGTGATCCACCGGCTTGTCGCGTCGGCGGCGGCGATGCGGCCGTCGAGGGTCGCCGCGAGCTTCCACGTCACCATGGGACGGCCCGTGGTGACGGCGAAGATCCACGGGCGAATGAGCTCAGCGGCCTGCTCGGCGTAAATACCCCGCTTGACGCTGACCCCGGCGGCTGCGAGCGCCTCCGCGCCACCCCGAGCCTGCGCAGTGGGATCCGCCAGCGCGTAGACGACCGTGGCGACCCCGGCGTCCAGGAGCGCCTGGGTGCAAGGACCGGTACGGCCTTGATGGTTGCAGGGCTCAAGTGTGACGACGGCGGTGGTGCCGCGCGCGCTGATGCCCTTTGCTGCCAGACTAGTCAGGGCGTCGACCTCGGCGTGGGCAGTGCCTGCGCCACGGTGATGCCCCTCGGCCAGGACGTCGCCGGCGGGGGAGACAATGACGCAACCGACGCGGGGATTAGGGCCGGCGGGGGCGTCCGGCGAGGCGGCGATGGCGATGGCGCGCAGCATCGCGGCCCGCTCCGCCAATGAGAATGCGGTCATGTGATCCTCTCTCCCGGGCGCGCTGGGGGAGAGGACACGCGGGTGTAGCGGACGGCAGGAAGATAGCGCGCCGCAGCACCGAGTGCCCGTGTGCACTTCCCATCCGGACTATCACCGTCGGTCCAGGAGTCTCACCTGGTCAGCCGCCCGCAGCTGCGGGCGGGTCGCGGACTGTCACCGCCGGCTCGGACTTACACCGACCCCAGAGCACACGAGAATGTCTCGTCGCGGTGAATATACCGAGTTACGGTCACTGGCACCAGCGGTTCGCGCCAAGGCGTCACTACTTCTTGCGATAGAGGGACTTCGTGGCGAATACCGGCTCATTGGTCACCTGGATCCCCAGGGACCGGAAGATGCCCTCATCCACCGGCCCCAGGATGGTTGAGGTGTGCACGTCGCAGCCGCGCAGGCTGCCCAGCTGGTCCAGTGCGCGGGCCGCGTTGGCGTCCCCGTTGGCGGACACCGCCAGCGCGATCAGCACCTCATCGGTGTGCAGGCGCGGGTTGCGGCTGCCCAGGTGGCGGGTCTTGAGGGTCTGGATCGGCTCGATCGACTCCTTGGCCAGCAGGTCCACCTCCGGGTCGATACCGGCCAGGCGCTTGAGGGCGTTGAGCAGCATGGCGGAGGAGCAGCCCAGCAGCGGGGAGGTCTTGCCCAGCTCGATCGTTCCGTCCGGCAGCTCAATGGCCGCCGCAGGGGCGTCGGTCGCAGCGGCCAGTTCCAGCGTCGGCCGGACCACGGGACGGTCCTCCTTGGCTATGCCGAGCTTGCTCATAAGCAGGGCGATGCGCCCTGACTGGACCGGCTCGAGCATGTCCCGCTTCTCCACCACCAGCGCCTTGTAGTAGCGGCGGATCACCTCTTGCTTGGAGGCCTCCCGGCACACGGCGTCGTCACTGATGCAGTAGCCGACCATATTCACCCCCATGTCGGTGGGAGAGGCGTAGGGGGAGGCGCCCATGATCTGCTCGAACAGGCGGGACAGTACCGGGAACACCTCGACGTCGCGGTTGTAGTTGACCGTCTGTACGCCGTGGGCGGCCAGGTGGTAGGGGTCGATCATGTTCACGTCGTCGAGGTCGGCGGTGGCGGCCTCGTAGGCGATGTTGACGGGGTGGTCAAGCGGTAGGTTCCAGATGGGGAAGGTCTCGAACTTGGCGTAGCCGGAGGAGATGCCGCGCATGTGGTCGTGGTAGATCTGCGACAGGCAGGTGGCCATCTTGCCCGAGCCCGGCCCCGGCGCGGTGACGACGATCAGATCGCGGGACGTCTCGATGTACTCGTTGCGCCCGTACCCCTGGTCGGAGACGATGCGGGCTACGTCGTTGGGATATCCCGGGATCGGGAAGTGGCGGTAGACGTTGATTCCGAGCTTGTTCAGCTTGCGCTTGAACTCGGCGGCCTGCTGGTTGTCATCCGTCCACTGGGTGATCACCACGCTGCCCACGTACAGCCCGTAGTCGCGGAAGGCGTCTACGTGGCGCAGCACCTCGTCCTCGTAGGAGGTGCCGTGGTCGGCGCGGATCTTGTTCCGGGAGAAGTCCTTGGCGTTGACGGCGACGATGATCTCGACGTCGTCGGCCAGCTCGGCGAGCATCACGATCTTGTTGTCGGGGGTGAAGCCGGGCAGGACGCGGGAGGCGTGCATGTCATCGATGAGCTTGCCGCCGAACTCCAGGTACAGCTTGCCGCCGAACTGGGCGCGCCGCTGGGCGATGCGCTCGGACTGCATCTTGAGGTACTTGTCCCGATCAAACCCGATACGCATGCCTTCTCCTCGCGGTCGCTTCAATGGTGCGGCCTGGCGGTAGGACGCCGGCCTGAGGAATCGTAACGCCATCGGCGCATGCCGATAGAACCGCGCCAATGGATGGAAGTCTCACGTGCCTTCCGGGACGGGGCCGGACCGCCAGGGGAGTCTGGTGTATTGCGCAGCAGGGATGAGGGAAGAAATGCGGAGGGGCGTCCCTCCGGTGAGGGACGCCCCTCGTGGCGCAGTTGGATGCGCAACGATCACATGGCGTTGACGCGCTTGGCCAGCTTGGACTTGCGGTTGCGGGCCTGGTTGCGGTGAATGACGCCCTTGGAGACGGCCTTGTCCAGCTTGCGGGAGGCCTTGCGCAGGTGCTCCTCGGCTGCCTGCTTGTCGCCGGCCTCGACGGCCTCGCGCGTGCGGCGCACGTAGGTCTTAAGCTCGGACTTGATGGACTTGTTGCGCAGGCGGGCCTTCTCATTGGTCTTGATGCGCTTGATCTGAGACTTGATGTTCGCCACTGTGAGTGAAGCTTTCTGGTGTCTGAATGGTCAATGGCCGGAGAGAGGGTTGGCGCTACGGGCGGACTTGAGGTGGTGGAAGCACCCGGCAGGCCCGGTCGCCGGACCCCGAAGCCGGCCAGGCCAGAGGTCCAAAGGGCACTCTAGCACCAGGCGCAGGCACTGATCCCGGCCGGATGAGCCCCGCTGACGTGAGGTGCGTCGCGCTACTGCCGACCGCCTCGTGTGGTCAGGCCCAGTGGGCGCGCAGGGCAGTAACGACGCCGTTGAAGGTGGACCGGTTCATGGTGGCACCCTCGCGGCGCACCACATCGGGTTCCACGAGCAGCAGCCGGTCCAGGCGCACCTCGCTGGGGCGGCCCTTGGAATCCCACGGCCCGGTGCCGACATCGTGCCAGTAGCGGCCCCAGCGAGCCTCCTGGGCGGCGTCGAGATCGTGGTCCTTGCTGGTCAGCTGCGCGACGACGAGTCGCTTGCCGTGCCGCGCCAGGACGAGTACGGGCCGGTCCTTGCCCTGGGTGGGGTCCTCCTCGAAGGGCACCCAGGTCCATACCACCTCGCCAGGATCGGCGTCGCCGTCGGGGTCGGGGGAGTAGGTGAAGTCCGGCAGGCCCAGGGAGGCGACGTCGTAGCCGGCGACGCCGTCGTGCGCGCCTGCGCGGGAGCTGCGGGCACCCGGCAGGGAGGTAGTGCGGGAGACGCCTTGGCCTGCGCTTCCCGGCCGCTTTGGCCCGGAGTCGGCTACAGCGCGTTTGCGCGACTTCTCACCGGTGGCCAGCTCCTTGTCAATCGCGTCGGCCACCGCATCCTTGGCGGTGGCGGCGAAGATTCTGGCGATCCGCTTGAGCAGTGGGGAGGACATGGAGCAGACCCTATCGTCGAAGGTACGACCTGCTGCCACACACACGACTTCCCGCCACACGCACGCGTGGAGCCGCCCCGAACGCGCGACCGGTTGGGGCACGGGCCCGGGCGCGAGAGGCACTCGGCTAGGCCCGAGGTATTGGCGGATCCGCCATACGTGCCAGCAGTGACCAGAAGACCGCGCCGCCCACCGCGGCCCAGGCCAGGACGGGGCCGACGCTGCTCCATTCCAGGCCGCCGGCGTCGGTCAGGGCGCTCGATCCAAGCGTCAGCGCCCGCGTCACCAGCGAGTAAGGCCACATCCCTGCCAGGGACCGCGACTGGTAGGCGACGGCAATGCCGATGACCGCTCCCGCCAGCCCCAGGGCCACGGGCGCAGCGAAGGACCGCAGCCGCATCGACAGGGCCGACTGCCAGCCCACCAGCGGCACTGCCGCCACCACCGCCAGCAGTGCGCAGACCGTGAAGCCGATGGGCAGGCCCCTATCCAGGTGCAGGAGCACCAGACCTGACAGACAGGTGAGTGCGATCAGCATCGGAGCAGTGTGAAGCGGCGGCATTCTCATAGCTAGTGCAGCGTCAGCGTCTCACGTCCTGCGGCGAGGATAGCTAGTGCTTTGATTGAGCCTTTCTCATCAGGGGAGGTTGTTGTTCAGGTTGAGTATGACTAGGGCGGTGGCGGTGATGTTGGTGATGGTGGCTGGGTCGAGGGTGACTCGTTTGAGGGCTTTGAAGCCCTTTAGGAGGGCGTTGGCTCGCTCGGCGGGGGCTCGCAGGCTGGCTTGGACCTGGTTGTAGGAGCGCGCCCCGGTGTCGGGCTTGGAGCCCTTGATGGGCGTCTTGATACCGATGCCTGCGCCTACGTAGCCCTTGTCCGCCAGCGTCGCCATGCCCTGGGCGGCTACCGGGTACAGGGCCGGCAGCACATGGGCTCTGGCGGCCTCGATGTCATGGGTGGAGCCCGGCTCCACCTGGGATGTCCACACGGGGTAGCCCGTGTGGTCGGTAAGCACCTGCACGTTCCCACCGAAGGCCTTGTGCTTGCCCGAGTACCACAGGTGGTATCCGGTATCGGGGTCACGCTCGGCGACCCGGTCGGTGCGGATGAGGGTGCCGTCCAGGCACACGAACGGCTCACCCTTGTCCTTCAGGGTGCGTAGCACGTCGGGCAGGTCCGGCGCCTTTGACGATACGACGTCCAGGGCCTCATGCAGGTACCGGTAGGCGGTAGCGGGTGAGACTCCTGCGTCGCGGGCCACGGTGGTCACGGCCGGGGCCTCGATCAGCCAGCGCAGCAGCATGACAGCCTGGGCCCAGCTGGTAGCGGCCCGCTGCCAGGGACGCGCATCGTGGTGGCGGCGGTGGGCGGTGATCCAACGGGACACGGTGCGGGCAGTAGTCACGGGGACGTCGAGAGTGGCACGATAGGACAGCACGCGGAGCCCCTTTCCGGGCTTGCTTTCTTGGTCGAAACACATGCTGCCGGAAGGCTCCGCGTGCACCCACCAACGACACACCCACCTTCCCGCACCATCCCAACGATCCCAACCCGCACCCCCTCAACCCTGATGAGAAACGCTCATTAAACGGTCGTCCTGTCAGTCACTTTCGGTTACACTCGGCACATGCCCAAGACGAATTTCCCTGAAATCCCGTACGAAGTTGTCGGATGCCCTAAAGACTCCTTGCGCGTAAAGAATCCAGTAGGTAACGTGTCTGCGCCCCTGCGAGAACTGCAACGACACGCTGGTGCTGTAGGTGATCCAGGTCAGATAAATAAGTGGCCAAGGCGCCCGCTTCTTGAACTCATATGGCGCTGCTATATGGTCGCTTCGAGCTTGGAGGAAACTAAGGCCGACGGAGGCGGGAGGCGGTGGCGCCGGAGTGGTGCGTACGATCGGATGGATCCTTCGGAAAAGGTAGCGATTAGCTATTTTCTCGGCATGGTTCAATGCGGGCTTGTTGCTGAAAGGGTGTTTGGTGTGTATCCGTTGGTGCACGTGGACCGTGTGCTCGCGCTGTCTGGAAAGGTGCTGCGGGGCAGTAGGCCGGACCTTGTCGGCTACAGGAGGCGTGTGTCGAGTTCAGGGGTTGTCTTTGATGGTAGCGCACTATTTGAGGCGAAAGGTAGGACAAATAGAGGAACTAAAGCGGTGGTCGCTAGTGCGGTCAAGCAGGTCAATAACCCTCCGAGGGAAGTCAGGTCCCTTGTGGGGGCAAACGCTATACACGTCGCCTCTGTTGCTCATTTTTCGGACGCGGTGATCGGCGCCAAAAGTACTAAGCAGGGTAGCGTTTGGCGCAGCCATTTGGTTGACCCTGAAGCGGGTGGCGACGATCGGTGTGACCTTGAGCGCTTGCGCATCCTTGTCGATGTCGCACATTATCTTCCTGTCGTGAGAGCATTTCGAGAAATTGAGGACGAATCTCGGAATGGTGATGTGCGCAGTGAATATATAAGCGGAAGTGAGTTTGTTGTTGCGAATCTTTTGGGGGTGACCTCGAAATAGCTATTCCGGGTAAGGTGTATTCGGCGTTGGCGGGTATTGAGGGAGGCAGGGCGAACCTGAGCGACAAAAAACTAGAGGCTCTTGGCGATACTGTGACAGTGGAACTTTCGGAGTCATTTTCGGAAGTTGATTCGGTATTTCCGGCTGAACTCAATGATGTGCAGGTGAGGTGGTTACGCGATAGTTGATATGCTGCGCAGCCCGAAGTGTTCGTTGGGATTAGTGGGAGCTTTGGGGCCCTGGGTGCAGTTTGTGTGCGGATGTTCCGGCTGCTAGGCGGTGTGCGGTATATGTGCTTGGCATATGCTTGGCGGGTGCGTCTGCTGTGAGCTTGCCCGTGTTGGCAATCTCATGCTAGGCCTAGTAACATGGGGCGCCTTTCTGTTTAGGTTGGTGAATGACTTGTGTTTATCTGTGGCGGGTTCTCTAATGCTGCCGGTCGTGTGTACCGAGCCCGCGCCATAGCCAACCGGAACCGTCCGGATCGGGGACGCGGCCTGGTCCCGGTCGGCGTCGGCGGTGCGGGGGAAGGTACACCGCCTACCCCGACCGGAACCGCTAGAACAGTCCGCCGAAGACCCAGCCGAACAGGGCCTGGGCGTAGAGCAGGCCTGCCACCAGGTTGCAGAGCGTGCCGGCGAGGAACACCAGCACGGGCTTCCAGCCGGCCTCCCGCAGGGCGCCAGCACGGAACTCCAGGCCGATTGATACGAAGGCCAGGGTGAAGAACAGGGTCTGCAGCGCCTTGGCGGAGGCTAGGCCAGTGCTCAACCAACTGGTATCGTCCGCGACCAGGCCGGGCGCAGCGGCGGCGATGGCGGAGACCAGCACCGACGCGGCGATGAAGCCGAGGACGAACTTCGGGAAGCGCTGCCAGACCTCGTGCCAACCGGGACGGGACGCGGCGGTGCCGTCGGTGCCGCGGTCCACGCGCAGGGTGAACCAGAGGGACAGGCCCACGGCTACGAAGCCGATCAAGGCGTTCTGCGTCATCTTCACAATCGCGGCGAACTCGAGCACGTCCTCACCCGCGACGGCACCGGCGGCGGTCACGGCCGCGGTGGTGTCGATGTTTCCGCCGATCCAGGCGCCCGCAACCGGCGCAGACAGCCCCATCAGGGCGGCGAGCCAGGGCAGCAGGAAGATGCTCGGCAGGGCGAAGACCACAACCAGTCCGGCCGTGTAGGCGAGCTGCTCCCGCTTGGCGTTGACGGCTCCCGCCGCCGCCACGGCGGCCGAGACCCCGCAGACCGACAGGGCGGTGGCGAGCAGCGCCTTCAGGTGCGGCTCCACGCGCAGCAGGCCGGCGATCCACCAGGTGAACAGGAAGACCGTCGAGATCATGAGCAGGGTCTGAATGATCGCCGGCGCCGCCGCCGAGGCGATCACGTTGATATTGACGGTGGACCCCAGGAGTACCAGGCCTGTCTTGATGAAGAACTCGGTGCGGAACGCCGCCGAGAGACGGTCGATGACGCCGAGCGTCGACAGAAGGGCATTGGCGGCGAAGCCCAGGGCGATGGCGTATACGGGAAACTCGATCGTTCCGGCGATCGCGCCGAACCAGGTGCCCTCGCTCCAGACGGGGACGTGGCTGTCCAGGTAGTCGACGGCGGCGGCCAGGCCGACGACGATGACGAGTCCGAGCAGGGTCCAGCCCGGGGCGGCGGTCTCCTGGCGAGTGCTGGGGCTGCGCTCGGCGTCGGGGACGGTGTTGGCGGGAGTGCTGATGCGGCCGGCAGCAGTCATCCCAACCACCCCGAGATGTCCGGAATGATGCCGAGCAGGGCCAGGCCGAGCAGGGCGAGTCCGGTGATCGTGGCGAGCCAGTCCTCGCTCAGGGAGAACTTTCCGTCGCCGTCGGGCGGGATGACGGTGGCGGGTGGGACGTCGACGTGACCGTCTGCGGCCTTGGTACTACGGTACGTGTGGCTGGCAGGGGGCATGGGCAGACCTTTCGGGTACTGCTGCGTACACGCCAGGGCCTGCCCCGACAAATGGGGCCCGTAAGAGGGACAAACACATCAGGAGTCGTCGGCAGGCACCTGCCGACGCAGCTCGTGTCAAGGGAAGGGCGTGTCAGTCGGCAGCGGTGATGCGGATACCGCGACACATACACATCTCGGCCGCGCCGAAGCGGTCGACGGCGGTGCCGACGACCGAACGGAGCGGGAGAGGACTGAACACGCTTTGGACAATAGGGCAGGGCGGAGGGGACTATCCAGACCTGTCCGCATGGCGAACTACGGTGATTCTCGGCACGTAACAAGTGCCGGTCTCGGTATGTAACGAGTGCCGGTCTCGGTATGTAACGAGTGCCGGTTTCGGCGTGTTACTGGTGCCGGTCTCGGTGGGTGGCGGCCTTCATGGTGGCGACGAAGTCGCGCAGCTCGGCCTGCAGGGCCGCAACTGCGGCGGCGTACTCGGGCGAGTCCTCACCAGCGGTGCGCGCAGCCGCCGCCAGGGCCGGGGTATGCGCCTCCACGAGCTTGACCACGGCCGAGCCGGAGATCGCCCCGTCCGCGCCCGCGGCGATCGCCTCGGCCACCTGCTCGGGGCCGGAGATGCCGAAGCCCAGCATCACCGGCGCGGCCGCATCCTGGCGCAGCCGCGCCACCGACTGCGCCAGTCCCACGGTTGAGGAGGCGCGTTCGGTGCCGGTCACTCCGGCCCGGGAGACCGCGTACACATAGCCGCGGGAGGCCCTGGCCACCGCGTCGAGGGTCTGGGCAGTTGCCGACGGCGGGGCGATGTAGACGGCGTCGATCCCGGCGGCCGCCGCGGCGGCGGAGAACTCCGCGGACTCGCGCACGGGCACGTCCGGCAGCAGCACCGAGTCGACCCCGGCGGCGGCGCAGCGGGCGTAGAACTCCTCCAGGCCGACCGCGAAGGGCACATTGCCGTAGATGAGCATGCCGATAGGCAGCTGAGGGTGGCGCACGCGCACCCGCGCCACCACCTCCAGGCAGTCGGCCAGGCCCGCTCCGGCCTCCAGTGCCCGCAGGTGCGCGCGCTGGATCGTCGGCCCGTCGGCCACCGGGTCGGAGAAGGGCGTGCCCAGCTCCAGGGCGTCCGCACCGCCGGCGATGAGCGCCTCGATAATGGCCTCGGACGCGGCCGGGGTGGGGTCGCCGACCATGACGAAGGGCACGAAGGCGCCCGCGTCGGCGTCTGCCAGGCGGGAGAACATGGCGGGGTAGCGGCTCATCTCAGGCCTCCTCTTGCGCGTGGCCCGGCACGGACGAGGCGGCCGCCCCGGCGCGCGCCAGCGACAGGTACTCGGTGCGCTTGCCCATTTCCTCGACCATGGCGGCGGCCCGGGCCACGGCGGAGTCCTCGGAGAAGGTGCCGCCCAGGCGCATGCGCACCTGCTCCAGGTCCTTGTCCCCGCGGCCGGACAGGCACACCAGCAGGTGCGGCGTGGGGGCGTCGGCGGGCGTCTCGCGGGCGATCTTCAGCGCCTGGGCGAGCGCGTGGGCGGACTCCAGGGCCGGGACGATGCCCTCCCAGCGGCTCAGCAGGCGGAAGGCCTCCACCGCCTCGTCGTCGGTGACCGCCACGTACCGGGCGCGCCCGGAGTCGGCCAGCCAGGCGTGCTCGGGACCGACGCCGGGGTAGTCCAGCCCCGCCGACACGGAGAAGGACTCCTCCACCTGGCCCTCTGGCGTGCGCATCAGGTAGCTGCGGGCGCCGTGCAGAATGCCGGTGGTGCCATTGTTGATGGGGGCGCCGTTGCGGGGCGTGTCCAGCCCCTCGCCGGCGGGCTCCACCCCGACCAGGCCGACGCCGACGTCGTCGATGAACTCGGAGAACATGCCGATCGCGTTCGAGCCGCCGCCCACGCAGGCGATCACCTGATCGGGCAGCCGCCCGGTCAGGGCCAGGATCTGGGCGCGTGCCTCAAGGGAGATGCAGCGGTGGTACTCGTGCACGATCGTGGGGAAGGGATGTGCCCCGGCGGCCGTGCCCAGCAGGTAGTGGGTGGTGGCGAAGGAGGCGGTCCAGTCGCGCAGGGCCTCGTTGACGGCGTCCTTCAGGGTGCCGGCGCCACTGGCCACGGGCACCACCCGCGCCCCCATCAGCTCCATGCGCTCCACATTGGCGGCCTGCCGCACCACGTCGGTGGCACCCATGTAGATGGTGCAGTCCAGGCCGAGCAGTGCGCACACCATGGCGGTGGCGGTGCCGTGCTGGCCGGCGCCCGTCTCGGCGATGATGCGGGTCTTGCCCATGCGCTTGGCCAGCAGTGCCTGCCCCAGCACCTGGTTGCCCTTGTGGGCGCCGCCGTGCACCAGGTCCTCCCGCTTGAGGAAGATGCGGGCGTTGCCCTCCCGGGGCAGGTTGCGCAGCTCCGTGACCGGGGTGGGGCGCCCCAGGTAGCGGCGCATGAGCTCGTCCAGTTCGGCGGCGAAGGACGGGTCCGACTGGGCGTCGATGAAGGCGTCCTCGAGCTGGTCCAGGGCGGGGATCAGCAGCTCGGGCACGTACTGGCCGCCATAGGGGCCGAAGTAGGCACTCAACCGCGGGTGCGTGTGGTCGGCGTGCTCCCGGCGCGCCGGGACCGCGTCTGTTGCGCCGACACTGGGCTCGGCGGCGTCGGCGGCAGCGGGGCGCGCAGCACCCCTCGCAGGCATGGGCACGGCGGTGGCCAGCACCTCGGCCACCACGCCCGGGTCGGGGGCTGCGGACAGGGTCGAGCCGATCAGCAGGGCATCTACCTGCCCGGCCAGGCGCCGCACGTCGTCGGCGGTCTCCACCCCGGACTCGCCCACCAGCACCACGCCCGACGGCGCCAGCGGCGCCATCTGCTCGGTGCGGGAGATGTCGGTGGCCAGCGTGCGCAGGTCGCGGTTGTTGATACCGATCACCCGCGCACCCAGGGTGGCGGCCCGGTGCATCTCCTCCGGGGTGGACACCTCCGTGAGCACCTCCATGCCCAGCGAGTGCGCGAGCTGTGCCAGCTCGGCGTAGACGTCGTCGGGCACCACCGAGAGCATCAGCAGGATCGCGTCCGCCCCCAGGCTGCGGGCGGCCAGCACCTGGACCGGATCGACGATGAAGTCCTTGCACAGAACCGGCACATCCACCACCGCGCGCACGGCGGCCAGGTCCTCGAAGGAGCCGTTGAACCGGTCCGGCTCGGTCAGCACGGACACCGCCGCCGCCCACGGCGCGTAGGCGCGGGCCAGCGCGGCCGGGTCATAGCTGGAGCGGATGGTGCCGCGCGAGGGTGAGGCGGACTTGCACTCCATGACCAGCGCGGGCCGCGGGCTCGCGTGCCCGCCGGTGCGGGTGCGCAGCGCATCTGCGAAGGAGCGCCGGGAGGGCTCCAGCTGCTCGGCGCGCAGGTGCCCGAAGCGGGCGCGCAGCTCGGGCAGGCGCTCACGCCGGGCGGCCACGATCGTATCCAGGACGGTGCCGGTGGCGATCAGACGCTCATCCACCGGACGGCGCTCCGGCCGGGCACCACCGGGGGTGGAGACGCCGCTCATCGGGCCTCATCCTCCGCGGCGGCCTTGGTCATGGAGTCCAGGTGCTCGGCAACTCGGCCACTGGCCAGCTGCTCCAGAGCCATGCGCGTGCCATCGGCCAGGTTGTCGGCGGGTCCGGCGAGGTACAGCAGCGCCCCGGCGTTGACGGCGATCGCGTCGCGGTGGGCCGGCTCGCCCCGGCCGGCGAACACCTCCCGCAGGAGGGCCGCGTTCTCCGTCGGCTCGCCGCCCAGCACATCCTCCAGGGCGTAGGTGCGCACTCCCAGCTCCTCGGGCGTGACCTCGTAGGCCTTCACCCGCGCGGGGTGGCCTCCCGCACCTGGGTGATGCCGTGCACAGCGATCTCATCGGTGCCGGCCCCGTGCACGATCAGGGCCCGCTTGCGACCCAGCTTGACCATGGTCTGGGCGATCATGTCGAGGATGTCAGGGTTCGCAACACCCATCAGCTGGTAGGTCAGGTGGGCGGGGTTGAGCAGGGGGCCCAGCACGTTGAAGATCGTGGGCGTGGCCAGGGCCTTGCGGATCGGGGCGACGTGCCGCATGGCCGGGTGGTAGGCCTGGGCGAACAGGAAGGTGAAGTGGTCACGGGCCAGGATCTCCACCGCCTGCTCCGGGGTGACGTCCAGGGGCAGGCCCAGGGCGGCTACGACGTCGGCGGCCCCGGTCTTGGAGGACACCGCCCGGTTGCCGTGCTTGGCCACGGAGATCCCCATGGATGCCGCCACGATGCCGGCGCCGGTGGAGATGTTGATGGTGCCCACGCCGTCGCCACCGGTGCCGACTACGTCAACCAGCGGGAAGGTGACCTCGGGGAAGGCACGTGCGGCGTCCCGGAAGGCGCTCGCGGCGCCGGCCACCTCATCGGCGGTCTCACCACGGGCGTGCAGCGCAGCCAGCAGGGCGGCGGTCTCGGCCTCGGAAAGGTCGCCGGCACCGAGTGCGGCGAAGACGATTCCGGTCTCGTCTTGGGTCAGGCGCTTGCCCTGAATTACCTCACGTAGCAAGCGGTGGGCGTCCTCGGCATGAGCGATGGCGGGCGCGGAGTCTGCGGCGTCGGCATTACTCACGGCTTCATTCACGGCGGTATTCATCGCGTTGTTCTCGGTGGGTGCGGGGTTCATGAGCTGCTCCTTGAAGACGGGGTTGATGTGCGCAGTACGAGGATGTGGTGGGTTCAGGCAGTGGCCGCCCGGGCGAGGTCGGTCGTGAGCGCGTGCAGTATTCCAGGACCCTGCGGCGTCAGCACGGACTCGGGATGGAACTGCAGCCCGACGATGGGCCGGGCGCGGTGCCGGGCCGCCATTACTACGCCGGGGCCGACCGGGTCGCCGGCACCGGTCACCGCCAGCGGTTCCAGCGCCGGCGGCAGTGCGCGGGTTCCCAGTGAGTGGTAGCGGGCAACGTCCAGACGGCCGTCGGGCAGGGCCCGGAAGGCCGGGTCGGTGCGTCCCGCCTCGGTCACCTCCACGCGCACGCTGCGCCCGTGCACGGGGCCGACTCGCCCGATGTCACCGCCGCAGGCCTCAACAATCGCTTGGAACCCGAGGCAGATTCCGAGCGTGGGGATACCGCGGTCCAGGGCGGAGCCGATCAGCTCCATCAGGTTGCCCGAGGTGCGCGGGTGGCCCGGGCCGGGGGACAGGCAGAGCACCGGACGCGGCGACTCGCCGTCGGCGGGCGCGAGCGCCTCCAGCACCGTGGGCGTCGGCGCGGTGTTGCGGTAGACCTCAATGCTCGCCCCCAGGGAGGCGAACTGGTCCACCAGGTTGTAGACGAAGGAGTCGCGGTTGTCGAGCAGGACCACGTGCATATCAGTGCCTCGCTTCCGGTGCTGTGGCCGCAGGGACCGGAGCGTCGTCCGCGCCGGTGTCGATGACGAGCTCGGCTCCCTGGGAGGCGGCGACTGCCGCCAGCACCGCGCTGGCCTTGTGCACGGTCTCGGCCGCCTCGGCGGCGGGAACCGAGTCCGCTACCACGCCCGCCCCGGCCTGCACCAGCGCGGTGCCCTCGCGTACGAAGGCGGAGCGGATGACGATGCAGGTGTCCAGCTCGCCGTCGCCCCGGAAGTAGCCGACCGAGCCGCCGTAGCTGCCCCGCCGTACCCCCTCGGCGTCCCGGATCAGCTCGGCCGCCCGCAGCTTGGGGGCGCCGGTGAGTGTGCCCATGGTCATGGAGGCGCGGAAGGCGTCCAGTGCGTCCAGGTCCGGGGCCAGCTGCCCGGACACCTCCGAGACCAGGTGCATGACCCGGCTGTAGCGGTCCACGCGCAGGAGGTCCTCGACTCTGCGGGTGCCGGGGACAGACACCCGGGCGACGTCGTTGCGGGCCAGGTCCACCAGCATCACGTGCTCGGCTACCTCCTTGGCGTCAGTGCGCAGCTCCAGCTCCAGGCGCGTATCCAGCTCGTGGTTGACGGCGCCGTCGGGAGCCAGGCCCCGCGGGCGGGTGCCGGCGATCGGCCGAATGGCGACCTGCCCGGTCTTGGCCGAGTGCAGCAGCGCAGACTCCGGGGAGGCCCCCAGCAGCTCGAAGTCCGGGGCGCCGACGTAGAACATGTACGGGCTCGGGTTGGACTGCCGCAGCGCATGGTAGGCGGCCAGCGCATCCGGGCAGGGCAGGGTGAAGCCGCGGGCCGGCACCACCTGGTAGACATCCCCGGCGGCGATGGACTCCTTCATGGTCTCCACCGCGGCGGCGTAGTCGGAGTCGGACTGGGTGGGTACGGCGTGCAAGGGCGGACGCTGCTCGGCAGCGGCGGCCCGCCCCGCGGGCGTGGGGTCCGCGGCGTCGGCGGCGGGCACCTGATCCGCGAAGGCGTCTGCCGCGGCGGCCAGCGCATCCAGGCGGGCGGCCAGGTCGGCGGCGTCCACCGAGGCACCAACCAGTGTCGCGGTGCGGGTGGGGTGGTCGATCACCAGGATGATGCGGGCGTCGTAGAAGAGGTAGTCGGGGCAGGTGTTCGCGCCCATCGCCACCTCGGGCAGCGCCTCGAAGGTGGCCAGATAGTCGAAGGCGAATACACCCGCCTCCAGCGGCAGGTGCGGGTGGTCCACAGCGGTCGCCGCCAGCACGCGCAGCGGCTCGATGGTAGAGGTGGCCTTGAGCCGTTCACGTTCCTCCACCGCGTCGGGGGCGGCAGGGAAGGCCAGGGTGAGGGCAGCGCCGGTGTCGGCGGTGACATACGCGGGGAGGGCGGCGCGCAGCCGGTCCAGGGCGGCGGTGCCGTCGGCGCTTGCCTGGGGGAGTGCCTCGGCGACGACGGTGTGGCCCTGGCAGGTCAGGCGGGAGGATGCCTCCAGGACGGCGATCGTGGTGCGGGAGACCTTGGTGGCAATATCGACCGATTCCAGCAGGACGGCGTCGAGGGGGCGTGGGTTCTCGGAGACGTCCACTGTGGTGGAGATCAGACTCCGGCGCGCCAGGTGCTCCAGCAGGGTGCCGCCATCGTGCTGGTAGCGCACCGACCGCGTCAGCACGGCGGGTGGGGGAAGTGTCATGGGGTACCTTCCTGTAGGTGCCACCGGTGGGATCCGCCCCGTATGCGAAGAGCCCGCCTGGTGGCGAGCTCTTGTAATCCGGCGCCTACTATGCGGCGCGAGTGGCTCGCCCACTGGGGAGCCACCACCACTGGCTGGTGCGGAACGCGGTCATAGGTGAACAGTAGAGCGTCGTGCTGAGCCCGCCAAATCGGTGACGCGTGGTGAGACGGGCCGGGGCGGTGGCGGCACGGGCGAGCACCATGATCATGGGGGATCACGGGACAGGATATGCGGCCCGGTGAGCAGATTGTGCGCAGCCCGCCCCTGCGAGTGACGGGTGTCATAAAGTAGTGCATGCCAATGATGGCCCGGGCGGCGCCGTGCTCGCGCCGCCCAAACGACCCCGCCCACCTGTTCCTAACGGCTCATAGGAGAGCAACGTGCTCGAACTCATCATCGACTTCCTGACGCCGATCCTTGGCGGCATGGGAGTCTCGTCTGCCGACGTCGAAACATACGTGCACAACTGTGCGGGCTACATCTACGCCCTCGTCGCGATCATTGTTGTGGCCGTCGCCGTGGCGATTGGCGCCCACTGGTTCGCCAGGCGGGGCGACCGGCACCTGTGGCGCTGGGGAGCTGGACTGGCCACGGTCCTGTCCGTGGTCCTCATCGGCAACCTGGTGGTATTTGGTCCGCTCCACTCGACCGTATCCATCCTCGTGAACGGTCAGGGCAGTGTCTCGCAGGCCTCGCGTGACGCCTCTGAGGAGGTCATTGGACGCGTCGGTGACGAGGGCTTCGTGCTGGCCGAGAACGATGACAACCTGCTGCCACTACCCGCCGAGACGACCAGCCTCAACGTATTCGGCTGGGCCTCTACCATCCCGATCTACGGCGGCACCGGCTCCGGAGCGGCCGACATGTCAAGCGCCACCGGCGTCCTGGACTCCCTGCATGATGCTGGCTACACCACCAACGACACGTTGACCGAGATGTACACCGCCTACCGGGACACTCGTGAGTCCCTGGGCACCACCGGCACGATCGGCTTCACTGACTGGAGCCTGCCTGAGCCCACCGCAGACGCCTATACCGACGAGGTGCTCAGCGAGGCCAAGGAGTTCTCGGACACTGCCGTGGTTGTCCTGGCCCGTTCCGGCGGCGAGGGGCAGGATCTGCCCACCGACATGAAGGCGGTCATCGACGGCGACTATGCCGAGATGTCAAACACCGTGGCGGGAGGTAACTAACGAGCGCTACCGCTACTTTGACTCCGAGTACACCAATAACGGCGACTACGACGACTTTGAGTCCGGCGAGCACTACCTTCAGCTCTCGCGCACCGAGAAGGACATGCTGCAGATCGTCAACGATAACTTCCCCCAAGTGATCGTCCTGATCAACTCCAATAACACCATGGAGCTGGACTGGCTGGACGACTACCCCTCCATCAAGTCCGTGCTGCTCGCGCCTGGTACCGGGCAGAACGCCATGGGGGCGCTGGGGCGGATCCTGTCCGGCCAGGTCAACCCCTCCGGTCGCACCGTGGACATGTTCATCAACGACCTGACCTCCACGCCCGCCTACAACAACTTCGGCAACTTCACCTACACGGGCGTCGATGACCTGGTGGAGCAGTACACGGCAGCCGACCCCGGCTTCCAGGGCGTGCTCGGCCGCGTGAGCTACAACGAGGGTATCTACGTCGGCTACCGCTACTACGAGACCGCTTACGACGACGCCGTGGAGGGCTTCGACTACGACGCCGCCGTGCGCTACCCCTTCGGCTACGGGCTGTCATTCACCGACTTCAACCACGAGATCACCGCCTTTAACGCCGACGGGGACGAGGTACAGGTGACGGTCACCGTCACTAACAGCGGCGACGTGGCCGGCAAGGATGTCGTTCAGCTCTACTCCACGCCGCCGTACACCAACGGCGGGATCGAAAAGGCCTCCGTCAACCTGGTTGACTTCGCCAAGACCGACCTGCTGGAACCCGGTGCCACCCAGGCGGTCGACTTCGTGATCCCCAAGGAGGAGCTGGCCTCCTACGACTCCTCCGGCTTTAAGGCCGAGGGGGGCGGGTACGTGCTGGAGGCCGGCGAGTACGTCATCTCAGCGCGTTCTGACTCGCACACCGTGCTGGACTCGGAGACCTTCACGGTGGAGGCGGACATTGACTACTCCACCGATGGGCGTGCCTCTGACGGTGAGACGGCCACCAACCGCTTCGAGGACTACTCCGCGGGCGATGCCACCTACCTGTCCCGCGCGGACGGCTTCGCCAATTACGACGAGGCCACGGCCGCGCCGAGTGCCGAGAACCTGACCATGACCGAGGAGGAGAAGGCCTTCATCGACTCCTACTCGGTGGCCAATTACAACCCGGCCGACCACGAGGACCCGGACGCGGTTATGCCGACCACCGGCGCCAGCGGCGACCTGACCCTACGGGACATGACCGGCCTGGCCTATGACGACGAGCAGTGGGAGCGGCTGCTGGATCAGCTCACCGTGGAGGAGATGTCCGAGCTGGTTGCCGTCGGCGGATTCCAGACGGTGGCCATCGGCTCCATCGACAAGCGGGCTACCCTCGACTCAGATGGACCCGCCGGCCTGAACGACTGGGTCATCGGCGTCATGGGAACCCCCTACCCGGCCGAGGTGCTCATTGCCCAGACCTGGAACACTGAGCTCGCCTCTGAGGTTGGTGCAGGCATCGCCCAGGAGTTCGTCGATGCGCACATCTACGGCTGGTACGGCCCCGCCATGAACATGCACCGGACAGCCTTCGGCGGCCGCAACTTCGAGTACTACTCCGAGGACGGCGTGCTGGCCGGGAGGATCGCCTCGGCCACCTCGAACGCCTCTGCGGCTAAGGGCGTGTACCCCTACATCAAGCACTTCGCGATGAACGACCAGGAGATCAACCGCTGCACCTTCCTGCAGACCTTCGCCACCGAGCAGACGGTGCGGGAGATCTACCTGAAGCCCTTCGAGATCGTGGTGAAGAACCGGGCGGAGGGGCCCTACGCGGTGATGTCCGCCTTCAACTTCATCGGCAACCGGTACGCAGGAGCCAATGCAGATCTGCTCAACGGCGTCCTGCGCGACGAGTGGGGATTTGAGGGCATGGTGCTGACCGACTGGTACGGCTCCTATGGATACCAGATCACCATGGACTCGGTGCTAAACGGCAACGACATCATGCTGGGGATGGGTTCACAGGCGCGTTCCCAGATCGAGAATCCCGACTCGCCGACCATGGTGACGGCGTTGCGGCAGGCCTCGAAGAACGTGCTCTACACGGTGGCCAACTCCGGCAACTACACTGTGGAGACCGATGACGGCGGACTGGACCGGCTGACCACCAGGGCGATCCTCATCGACGTAGTGGCCTGCCTGGTCTGCGTCGGCGCGATGACGGCCGTCGTGCTGCGGTGGCGCTCAAAGCGGGCCAGGTCCCGGGCGGCTGACTAGTGAGCCGCTGAAGACGAGTCCAGGCGGGAGGCGGGGCCACCGTCAGGACAAGTGCTCGCGCACCTCGTCCATGTCCTTGTCACCGCGACCGGACAGATTCACCAGCAGCAGCGGGACGGCGTCGGGCTCGCCCGGCGCCGTCCGCTCGGCGTGGCCGCGGGCGATCTTCAGCGCCTGGGCGACGGCGTGCGCGGACTCCATGGCCGGGATGATGCCCTCGTGGCGGCTGAGCAGCCGGAAGGCCTCCAGCGCCTCGGCGTCGGTGACGGCCACGTACTCGGCGCGTCCGGCGTCAGCCAGGTAGGCGTGCTCCGGGCCCACCGACGGGTAGTCGAGCCCGGCGGAGACCGAGTGGGAGGGCAGGACCGTGCCGTCGTCGTCGAGCATGACGAAGGAGCGCATGCCGTGCAGCACTCCGGTGCGCCCGGCACTGATGGGGGCGCCGTGCTCGCCGGTGGCCAGGCCGCGCCCGGCCGGCTCCACGCCGATCAGCCGCACTGACGGGTCATCCAGGTAGGCGGCGAAGGCTCCGATCGCGTTGGAGCCGCCCCCAACAGCGGCGATCACCGCGTCGGGCAGGGTGCCGTAGCGCGCAAGCACCTGGCGGCGGGACTCGCTGGATATCACTTCCTGGAAGTGCCGCACGATAGTGGGGAAGGGGTGCGGCCCGGTGGCTGAGCCCATCAGGTAGAAGGTGTCCTCCAACCGGGTGCACCACTCGGAAAGGGCGGCGTCGATCGCATCCTTCAGGCCCGCCTGCCCGGCGGTTACCGGTACCACGGTGGCCCCCATCAGCTCCATGCGCTCCACATTGGGGCGCTGCCGCTCCACATCGTGCGCGCCCATGTAGATGGTGCACTCCATGCCCATCAGCGCCGCCACCATGGCGGTGGCGGTGCCGTGCTGGCCGGCGCCGGTCTCCGCGATCAGGCGGCGCTTGCCCATGCGCTTGGCCAGCAGCGCCTGGCCGAGCGCGTTGTTGCCCTTGTGCGCGCCACCGTGGGCGAGATCCTCCCGCTTGAGCACAATGCGGGCGCTCCCGGAAAGCGGTAGGTGCCGGCACTCGAAGATGGGCGTCTCCCGACCCAGGTAGTCGACCCGCAGGCCTGCTAGTTCCGTCTCGAAGGCGGGGTCGGCCACCGCCTCTACGAAGGCGGCCTCGAGCTCGTCAAGTGCGGGCAGCAGCTCCGCCGGCACCTCCTGGCCGCCGAAGCGCCCGAAGTAGGCGGGCAGGATCGTCTCGCGCGGAGTGTCTGCACCTGGCGGGGGAGGGGTGTAGCCGGGTGCGTCGGGCCGAGTGGCCCGGTGGGCACGCGGTTGGCGGTGGGTGCTGCCCCGGGCAGGGCTGCGTCTGGTCCGGCGGGGGTGCGCATGA
This sequence comes from Actinomyces sp. 432, assembly GCF_009930875.1. Classification (NCBI taxonomy): domain Bacteria; kingdom Bacillati; phylum Actinomycetota; class Actinomycetes; order Actinomycetales; family Actinomycetaceae; genus Actinomyces; species Actinomyces sp. 432. The sequence goes on along the minus strand of NZ_CP025249.1, from coordinate 1,741,848 downwards.
GTGCCTCCTTGCTGTCTCCACCGCCCGACGGCGGTCGCGTTCGCGAGGCTAGAGGCGCTGTCGGCGGCGAGCAAAAGCGCACCTCGGCGTCTCGCATACCGGGACTGCGGCGGCGCAGGTACGAACTCAGCGGCGGTGACGCAGGTTACGCGCAGCAAGCGACAGATCACGCTTGACACTCCCGGGTGTGGCCTGCGGCTCATATGATGGTGGTGAACCCTGCGAGACCCTGCAAGGAGAGATCAATGAGGATCACCTATGGAAGGAGCCTGGCCGCCGTTGGCGTGGCTGTGGCTCTGGTATTGACGGGATGCACCTCCGGCGGTTCCACCGCCGATGCGACCGCGTCCTCGACCCTGGAGAACAACGGCAACACCTACATCACGCAAGAACTGGATGACGGACAGACCCTCTTCACCCGGGTCATCAACCCGAACGGCGGCCAGGCGCTGAGCTACTCGGCCGAAGGCGGCATGGCCATCGTTGAGCAGGTCGATGGCGAGTTCACTTACGCCTTCAAGGACCTCAACGGCAATGGAGAGCTTGACCCCGCCGAGGACTGGCGACTGGAGGGGAGCGAGCGGGCCGCCGACTACGCCACCGGCCTGTCCAAGGAGCAGATGGCTGGTCTGATGCTCTTCTCCGCTCATGAACGTGCGCCCGAGGACGGGCTGACGCCCGAGCAGCAGGAGTACCTGTCCGACTCCTACTTGCGGGCAGTGCTGAACGCGGGCGGCTCTGACGTGACCGCCAACGTGCAGTGGGTCAACCAGATGCAGGCCTACGTGGAGACCCTGGCCTCCGCGGATACCCCCTACATACCCGTCAACTTCTCCTCCGACCCGCGTTCGGACGCCTCGGGCGACGGGGCCTTCACCGACGTCGGGGAGATCTCCAGCTGGCCCGGGTCGCTGGGGCTAGCCGCCACCTTCGATCCCGACACGGTGCTCCAGTTCGGCCAGATGGCCTCCCAGGAGTACCGGAGCCTAGGCATCGGCACGGCTCTGTCCCCGCAGATCGACCTGGCCACGGAGCCCCGGTGGCTGCGCGTCTCGGGCACCTTCGGCGAGGACTCCGAGATGGCCGGCGCCATGGCCGCCAACTATGTAGCGGGTTTCCAGGGCACCTACGCAGAGGATGGTGGTGACGCCGGCTGGGGCACGGACTCGGTGGCCACCATGATCAAGCACTGGCCCGGCGACGGCGCCGGCGAGGGCGGGCGCGAGTCGCACACGAACGCGGGCAAGTACGAGGTCATGGTGGGCGGTAACTCGGCCGAGCACCGCTCGGTGTTCCAGCAGGCGCTGGACTCGGCCGCCGTGATGACGTCCTACTCGGTCACCCTGAACGCCGACGGCGAGCCCGAGTACTCCCAGCGGATGGGCTCGTCCTACGACGACGGCAAGCTCTCCGAACTGCGTGAGGCCAATTCCTACGAGGGCGTCGTCGTCACCGACTGGGGCGTCACCCGCGCCACCACCGATCCTGACGACCCGGTGATCGCCACCGGCTGGGGCGCGGAGGACCTGAGCGTGGAGGAGCGCCACTTCGAGATCATCAAGAACGGAACCGACATGTTCGGCGGCAACAACGACGCCGCCCCGGTACTGGCCGCCTACGACTTGTGGCAGGAGGCTTACGAGGCCGGGGAACTGGACGTGGACGCCCGCACCCGCTGGCAGCAGTCCGCTGCCCGTATCCTGACCATGTCCTTCAGCATCGGCGCCTTCGACGACCCCTTCCTGGACCTGGCCACATCCCAGGCTCAGGTGGGTTCTCAGGACAAGGTCGCCGCCGGCCAGGAGGCGCAGCTGAACTCGGTCGTCACCCTCAAGAACGACGGCGCCATCAACCTGGATCCGGAGGCGGACTTCTCCGACAAGACCGTGTACATTCCGCAGACCTACGACACGGGATTCAACAGTGCCTTCAGCGAGGCCGAGTACACGGAGGGGCCCTCCCTCGACGTGGAGGTTGCGGGCAAGTACTTCGGCACGGTCGTCACCGACGAGGTCGAATATGACGCCGAGGGTCGTGTCACCGGATATTCCGCCCCAGACTTGAGCGATGTGGACCTGGTGCTGGTGGGCATGCGCTCGCCGATTAACGGCACCAGCTTCTCCAAGGCGGGCTGGAACGAGGAGGCGGGCACCTGGTACCCGCTCTCGCTGCAGTACAGCACGTACACGGCCGACGGCGAGAATGTGCGCCGCACCTCCGTCTCCGGGGACGTACTCGCCGACGGCAGCCGGGAGAACCGCTCCTACTACGGGCCGAATCGGCGATCTCGAACGGCGCCGACCTGGACGCCTTCAACCGCGCCGCCGACGCGGTGGCCGCATCGGGCCGGGACATTCCCGTCGTCGTGGCGCTCAAGGCCACGAACCCGGTGGTTCCCGCGGAGTTCGAGGCGCGCGCAGACGCCATTGTGGTGGGCTTCGGCGTCGCGGACGAGGCGCTCATCCAGGTCGCCCTCGGTCTGCACGAGTCCAACGGGCGCCTGCCCATCCAGTTCCCCGCAGGCATGGATACCGTGGAGGCCAACCAGGAGGACGTCCCGAAGGACCTGACGCCCTACACGGACTCCGCTGGAAACACCTACGACTACGGCTTCGGCCTGCACCTGGACGGTTCGGCTATCAAGGACTGAGCAAACAGGGCCCCGGTGGTTATGCGGGCGGGTGCAGGCGGTTGTCCGCCTGCACCCGCCCGCAGTCCCGGCGTTAGCTCCAAAAAGTGGTGTTGACCGCGGCGACCCAGGCGTCATACTCCGGTCCGGTCCAGCCGGTGCCCTCCGGCGCGGTGGGGTTGCGGTGGAACGCCGTCGGATTGGCTGCCGGCCCCTGGAGCAGGACTTGCCGCAAGGGCTGGGCGCACTGGAAGTTGAGGGCGGACTGCACGCGATTCAGGCCCCGGCCGACTTCCCGCGGATCGCCCGGACGCTTGCCGGGGAAGCGCCCCTCAGCGGTGGACCGCAGCAGGTACAGGGCGAGGTTCGGTGCGGAGAACCAGTTCATATTCAGCTTCAGGTTCCGCCCGTGCTGATCGCGCACGACGGATGAGCTCTGGCCGGTGGCCGAGAACGAGGCGATCTCCTGGTGGGGGATCTGCACGGCGTGGCCACGCCAGTCGGTGCCGGCAATCAGTGTCGGGGCGTCGACGAGGCTGGCGTTGCGATACGTCGCCAGGCTGTAGCAGCAGTAGCCGACGCACAGGAGAGCCAGCGCAGCGATGATCCCAGCGGCCTTCAGGTCATCAACTACCGGCAGGGCTAGCAGGACGAGGAGAACGCCGCCACAGCCGAACATAATGACCAGGCCGATCAGGAGCCGGGCGTCGGGGCGCTGGACGGGGTACTCGTAGGTGGTTGTACCCGCGCCGGGGACGGGCTCGGTGATGCGGGCCCTGTCCGCACGCTCCCCGCCCCGCAGCAGGGGGATCGTGAGCACCGCCATGATGATGGCCAGCGCGTAGGTGGCGATGACGATGAGTATGTGTGGGGTCTCCATGAAGCCTCCCGCGTGGCTGCATGATCGTGTACCGGCAGCCGACAGGTTATGCACCCGAACCGACAGATCGAGCGGTCAAGACAGTATCGCTAACCGACATCGACCGAGAATAGATCTGCATGCCAATTGCCGGCGAGTTCCGGTCCCGTCGGCCCGATGCGAGGGCGGTTCGGGGCCCGCCCGCCAGTGAGCATCCCCATCCCCCTTGCGTCCCCGCGCAAGGAGCACAGAGAGGTGTCTGCGACAGTGTTGTCAATCAACTGGAACGACGTCTGGAACGTGGTGGTGAGCCTGCGACCGCAGCTCATCGCCATCGGCGTGGCGCTGCTGGCGGCGCTCATCATTACCATCGCCGCGCATCGGCTCAGCAAGCCGGCCCGGAAGCTGGTGCGCTCCACTACCTGGGTTGCCGCCGTGGTCGCCGTCGCGGTTGCCGTGACCGGCATGATGTACGGCGGCCTGAAGACCATCCTGGACCTGTCCTCCGGATCCGGCACGCTCACCGACCAGACCAAGGCGACCGTGGAGGAACTCGGTAACACGATTTCCGACGAGGGCATGGTCCTGCTGAAGAACGAGGGCGCAGCCCTCCCGCTCGAGGACGGCGCCGCCATCAACGTACTCGGCTGGGCCTCCACCAACCCCGTCTACGGCGGCACCGGCTCCGGCTCGCTGTCCCCTGACAACCCCACGACCTCCCTGCTGGACGGCCTGCACAACGCCGGCTTCGAGACCAACACGGAGCTGAGCGACTTCTACGCCGGCTACCGTGCCGAGCGGCCGGAGGTCGGCATGTTCGCAGCCGACTGGACGCTGCCCGAGCCCACCTCCGATGACTACACCGATGCCCTTGTCAGCTCCATCCAGGACTTCTCCGACACCTCGGTGGTGACCATCGCCCGGTCCGGTGGTGAGGGATTCGATCTGCCTCTGGACGTCAACGCGGAGGTGGCTGCTAACGGCGCCTTCTCCTACACGGACAACTCCGCTACTCAGACCGACTTCGCCGACGGCCAGGGCTACCTGGAACTCACGGCTCCCGAGCGCGACCTGATCCAGCTCGCCAAGGACAACTCCGAGACGGTGGTAGTCGTCTACAACGGTGCCAACGCCTTCGACCTGTCTGACCTGGCCGCCGACCCGGACATTGACGCCATCATCTGGGCGATCCCCGGAGGTCAGGTCGGCTTCAACGCCCTGGGCCGCATCCTCGACGGCGAGGTCAACCCCTCCGCCAAGACCCCCGACACCTTCGTCACGGACCTGAAGGCGTCTCCGGCCGCCAACAACTTCGGCGACTTCACCTACACCAACATGGAGGAGTACGGGCAGTCCTCGCCCTTCACCGAAGACACCACCTACCCCGGCTTCGTCAACTACGTGGAGGGCATCTACGTCGGCTACCGCTGGTATGAGACCGCCGCCGTCGAGGGTGTCATCGACTACGACGAGGCCGTCACCTACCCGTTCGGCTACGGTCTGTCCTACACGACCTTCAGCCAGGACATGGGTGAGCTCGCCCGCGACGCCGACGGCACGATCAGCCTTGACGTCAAGGTCACCAACACCGGGGACGTGGCCGGCAAGGACGTTGTGCAGGTCTACTACACCGCTCCCTACACCAACGGCGGCATTGAGAAGTCCGCCGTGAACCTGGTTGCCTACGGCAAGACCGGCCTGCTCGAGCCCGGCGCCTCCGAGACCGTCACGCTCACCTTCGCCGAGGATGACATGGCCTCCTACGACTACCAGGATGCCAAGGCCTACGTGCTGGAGGAGGGCGAGTACACGATCTCCGTGCGCTCGGACTCCCACACGGTGATCGCCGAGCAGACCCTCACGGTTGACGAGACCATCACCTACGACTCCGAGGACAACACCCACGCCGGAGACGTTGCGGTCGCGACGAACCAGTTCGACTCCGCCGCAGGCGACGTCACCTACCTCTCCCGGGCGGACTCCTTCGCCAACTACGAGGAGGCCACGGCCGCCCCGGCCAGCCTGGAGATGTCGGAGGAGCACCAGGCGGCCTTCATCGCCAACTCCAACTACGACTCCTCCGCCTTTGACGACGACGCCGACGAGATGCCCACCACCGGAGCCAAGAACGGTCTGGTCTTGGGCGACATGTACGGCCTGGACTACGACGACGCCAAGTGGGACCAGCTGCTGGACCAGCTGTCGGTCGCCGAGATGAACAGCCTGATCGCCAACGGCGGGTACGGCTCGGTGGCGGTGGACTCCGTGGGCAAGGTGCGCGTCTCGGACGTGGACGGACCCGCCTCGCTGAACAACAACTTCACCGGCGTGGGCTCCATCGGCCTGCCGTCGGCGGTTTCCGTCGCCGCCACCTGGAACCAGGAACTGGCGCACGAATTCGGCACTGCCATCGGCACCATGGCCCACGACATGGACGTGGCCGGCTGGTACGCCCCGGCCACTAACACCCACCGCTACGCCTACGCCGGACGCAACTTCGAGTACTTCTCCGAGGACCCGGTCCTGGCCGGCACGCAGGTGGCACAGGAGATCCAGGGCGCCAAGGAACTGGGCGTGTACGCCTTCATCAAGCACTTCGCCATGAATGACCAGGAGACCAACCGCACCAACATGCTGGCCACCTGGTCCAATGAGCAGGCGATTCGCGAGATCTACCTGAAGTCCTTCGAGATCGGCATCAAGGACGGCGGTGCCGGCGCGGTCATGACCGCCTTCAACTACATCGGCACCACCTACGCCGGCGCACTGCCCGAGCTGCAGCAGACCGTGCTGCGCGACGAATGGGGCTTCCGCGGCATGACGCTGACGGACTACTTCGCCGGCTACGGGTACCAGAATGCCGACCAGCTCACCCGTAACGGCGGTGACATGATGCTCGCCACCACCGACATCACCGTCAACTCGGTGCAGAACACCTCCGCGACCGGAGTGATCGCCATGCGGGAGGCATCGCACAACATCCTGTACACCGTGGCCAACTCCTGGATCTACGACAGCGGGCAGCCCGCGGTGGAGCGCGCCTCCTGGGAGTACGTGACCTGGGGCGTCCTGGCAGCCCTGGGTGCGTGCCTGCTCGCCCTGGAGATCATCGCCATCCGCCGCTACCGCAAGCGCCAGGCCGAGGCCTCCGCCGTCGTCGAGAGCACCGAGACGAAGTAGGCACTGGGCGTTTGACGCCCCGGTGGGCGGGGCGAGGAGAGCCTCCCCGCCCCGCCCACCGGCCGCCCTCCTGCGCTTTACACACCAGGACCCCGCCGCATCCCGACCAACCCTCAAGGGAAGGAACACGCTGTGACCGTCACCGCCTCCGACCTCACGCTCCTGGAGGCCGCCGCCCTGCTATCGGGCTCCTCCGAATGGGACTCGCGCCCCCTGCCCGAGCGCGGTATCCCGTCCTTCGTCCTGTCCGACGGGCCGCACGGGGTGCGCCGTCAGCTCGGCAGCGGCGACCACCTCGGTATAGCCGCCTCCGAGCCAGCCACCTGCTACCCGACGGCGGCTACCGTCGCCAACTCCTGGGACCCCGTCCTGGCTGAGCAGATGGGGCAGGCGCTGGGGCGGGAGGCGCTCGCCCTCGGGGTGGACGTGCTGCTGGGCCCGGGACTGAACATCAAGCGTTCCCCGCTGTGCGGACGCAACTTCGAGTACTACTCCGAGGACCCCATCCTCGCCGGGCGCATGGCCGCCGGCCTGGTCCGCGGCATCCAGTCTCAGGGCGTGGCGGCTACCCCGAAGCACTTTGCCGTCAACGGCCAGGAGCTGCGGCGCATGGCCTCCGACTCCGTGGTCGACGAGGCCACCATGCGGGAGATCTACCTGACCGCCTTCGAGATCGTGGTGCGCGAGGCGCATCCCCGCGCACTGATGAGCTCCTACAACCGGGTCAACGGCACCTACGCCAACGAGCACCCGCAGCTGCTCACCGAGATCCTGCGGCAGGAATGGGGCTTCACGGGGATGGTCGTCTCCGACTGGGGCGGCTCCAATGACGCCGCGGCGGCCGCCGCGGCCGGCTCCTCCCTGGAGATGCCCGCACCCGGTCTGCACTCCGCCCGCGAGGTCGTCACCGCTGTCAAGGAGGGGCGCATCAGCCGCGAGGCGGTCTACGCGCGCGCCGCCGAGGTCATCACGATGGCCGCTTCCGCGCCCTCGGCCCGCACGCCCGAGGCGGATCGCCCCGGTTTCGACGTCGACGCCCACCACGCGCTGGCGCGGAGAGTCGCCGAAGAGTCGATTGTGCTGCTGCGCAACCAGGACGACGTCCTGCCGTTGGCCCTCGGCACACGCGTCGCCGTCATCGGCGACATGGCAAAGACGCCCCGCTATCAGGGCTCCGGTTCCTCCCAGATCAACCCGACTCGGCTGGAGAGCACTCTGGAGGAGATCGCCGGCAACGGTCTGCAGCTGGTCGGCTACGCCCAGGGCTATGACCGCCAGGGCAAGCCCGACCAGGCCCTGCTCGACGAGGCGGTCGCCCTGGCCGGGCGAGCGGAGGTGGTACTGGCCTACATCGGGCTGGATGAGCTGTCCGAGTCCGAGGGCCTGGACCGCTCCCACATGCGCCTGCCGCAGGTGCAGACCCGGCTGCTGGAGGCCGTCGCCCGCGCCAACCCCAATGTGGTTGCCGTCCTCTCCGCCGGGTCCGCAGTGGAGACCGCCTGGGAGGAGCACACCAGGGCCGTGGTTCACACCAGCCTGTCTGGACAGGCAGGTGCCAGCGCTGCACTGCGGGTGCTCACCGGCGCGGTCAACCCCTCCGGCCGCCTGGCGGAGACCTACCCGGTGCGCTACGAGGACAACCCCACCTCCGCCTGGTTCCCGGCTACGGGGGAACTCGCCCTGTACCAGGACGGCCCCTACGTCGGCTACCGCTACTACACCACCACCAGCACGCCGGTGGCGCACCCCTTTGGCTTCGGCCTGTCGTACTCCAGCTTCGACTACTCCGGGCTGAGCCTGGACGAGGCTGGGGCACACCTGACGGTCACCAACACCTCCGCCACCGACGGCGCCGAAGTGGTGCAGATGTACGTCACGGCGCCCGCGGGCGTGTGGGGGCCAACCCGGGAGCTGAAGGGCTTCGTCAAGGTGTCCGTGCCTGCGGGGAAGTCGGTGGCCGTGACCGTCCCCTTCGACGACTACACCTTCCGCCGCTACTCGGTGACCGAAGGGCGTTGGATCCGCCCCGCGGGCACCTGGACGGTGCGGGTGGGGCGCAACGCCGAGGACCTTCCGCTCGAGGAGACCTGGGAGGTGGAGGGCGACCCGGTTGCCCCCGCCGACCCGGCTCTGGGGCACTATCTTGACGGCAGGGTCACGCAGGTCGGTGACAGTGAGTTCGCTGCGCTGCTGGGACGACCGGTGCCGCAGCCGGACACATCCGGACGCATCGGTCTTAACAGCCCCGTCTCCGACCTCGCCCACGGCCGCAGCCGCATCGGCAAGCTGGCGGTCAAGATCCTGGAACGTCAGAAGGCCAAGGCCGATGCCTCCGGCAAGCCCGACCTGAATATCCTGTTCATGCTCAACATGCCGCTGCGCGCCATGGGCAAGATGACCGGCGGCATGGTGTCTGCTGAAATGGTCGACGGCATCGTCGACTTCACCAATGGACGCGGGCTGCACGGCCTGCGCACCATCGTGGGCGGCTTCTTCCGCAACCGGCGCCAGGACAAGGCCACCCAGAAACGACTCGACGCGGCGCACTGAATCGGTGCTGATCGCTTACGCGCCAGGGCAAAGGCCCGCGTAGACTCCTGTCATAGCAACTAGAAATCGAGACCAAACATGAACCCAATGACCGCCTGGTGGCACCGCTTCGAAGAGCGTCACGAGACCATCGCCCAGTTCATCGTGTTCTTCATCCTGTCCAACGGTGTGACTTTGCTGCAGCTGATCCTGATGCCAGCGTTCAGGTGGATCTTCGGATTCACCTCGCTGCAGGGCACCACTTTCCAGTTCCTCCCGGTGGGCTCCTCCGGAGGCAGCCCCGTCTACCTGTTTGACTACGTGGCCGGCCCCATCCAGGCCGACGGCTCCGGTGGTGGGCTGGCCTACTTCCTGGCCGTGGAGATCACCCTGCTGATCGCCCAGGTAATCAATTTCTTCGCCCAACGCTCCATCACCTTCAAATCGAACTCCTCGATCTGGAAGGCGGCGTTCTGGTACGCGCTGGCATACGTGGTGATCACGATCGTCGCCGCCGCCTTGCAGGTGCTGTACAAGGAGCCCATCTACTCCTGGTGCAAGGGCACGCTCGGCGCATCCACGGGTGAGACCGTGGCGGACGTCGTGACGATGATCATCAACGCCGCAATCTCCTTCTGGGTGTTCTTCCCGATCTTCAAGGTCATCTTCAAGCGGGTGCCCGAGGATGCCGATACGCAGCCGGACGGGTCCGGGCAGACCGAGGTGCTGTCGGCGCACTGATCCGGGTTCCTTCCGGTAGTGTCATCCGCACCAGTAACCAGGAGCGCCTCGGGCGCGGCGCGGGCAGGTGCCCGCATTCCGCGAAACGCCGGCTGACTCCGTCGAGCAAGGAGACCCGCACGGTGCCAGCCAGCCCGCTAATAACGGTCGTAGTACCGGCATACAACGCCGAGGACTGCCTGGGGCGCTGCCTGTCCAGCCTCGTGGCGGCGGACGGCGGCCGTGATGAGCTGGAGGTGATCGTCGTCGACGACGGCGCCACGGACTCAACCGGCGCTCTTGCTGATGCCTACGCCCGGGCACACACGGCGATTGAAGTAATCCACCAGGAGAACAAGGGGCACGGCGGCGCCATTAATACCGGGGTCGCTGCGGCCCGCGGCACTTGGCTGAAGGTGTGCGACGCCGACGACGCCATCGACCCCGGGACACTGCGTGCCCTGCTCGCCTCCCTACGCTCTTGGCGTGAGGCGGGCACTGAGCCTGACCTCGTGGTGACGAACTTCGTGTACGTACGCGAGGGCACACCCGCTTGGTACCGCCTCAGCCACGGACCTGCCCGGCGGGGCCCCCGGGGTGTACGGCCCGGCCGCCATGTAGTGCGTTTCCGGGGCATCCTCCCGGCCGGGCGTATTGGCAGCTGGCGGGACGTTAGGAGTTTTCGCCCCGACCAGTACCTCATGATGCACTCGCTCGCCTATCGTCGTGAGGTATTGGAGCATTCCGGCATGCGGCTGCCGGAGCACTGCTTCTACGTGGACAACCTGTTCGCATTCGAGCCGTTGCGGCACGTGCGCACGCTGACCTACCTGGATCTGGACCTGTATTACTACACGGTGGGCAGGGCGGGGCAGTCCGTGGCCGATGACGTGATCGTGGCACGTCTGGACCAGCATGACCGTGTCAACGCGCTCATGCTGGAGGCGATGCCCCGCGAGGGCGAGGTACCTGTGTCCCTGCTGCACTACTTGGTACACATCTACACCTTGAGCGCGGTGGTGATTACCACCATGGCGCTGCGGTCGGGTACTCCGCAGAACCTGGCCATCAAGCAGCGGCTGTGGGAGCGTCTGGACGCTACTCGACCGGACGTGGCGCGGTGGGTGCGCGGTTCTGTAATGGGCCGGCTGATGACGTTGCCGGGACGGACCGGGCGCTGGGTGACGGTGGCCGGATACCAGGTGGTCCGCCGGGTACTTGCCCTGAACTGAGAGCGGGACCAGCGTGGGCCCGCCATGCAGCCCAGGCGGTAACGTTGCGGCTTTTCGCGTTTGTGGGCCTGGAGGACTGGCATGCATGTGGTGTGTCAGGTCGGTTTCTCGGCTCCTCCGGTTTGCGGGTGCGTGCGGGTGCGGGCGGTGTGTGTTGGTGGGTTCGGTGTGTGGCTGGGTCTGGTGCGTGTGGGTGGGGGTGGTTGGGTGGTCTTGGGCGTGGTGCACGCTCAGTTGGTTTGGCGCTCTGGCCGGTTGGCGGGTTTTGCCTGGTATTTCGGTGTTTTTGGTTTTTGGCTGGTGGGGGTTGGCTGGCTCCGGCGTGCGGCGCGGGGGTTGCGGCACGCTGGAGCTGGTTGGGCTGTTTTTCGGGTGGTGTGCTTTCCGCGTGATTACGCCGTTTCTGTGGAAGCGTGCCGGGACTGAGCGTGCGGCGCGCGCTGGCGCCGGGTCGGATCTGTCCTTGCTGCGCGAGCAGAACACCGCCGGACCCGCCCGCCGACGCGTACTCGTGCCGAGTCCGAGGGCTCCGTTGCGGCCTACACCTGGGAATGGCTCAGCTACCTCCACCGCACTCCCTAACCGGAGGAGCCGTATTACTGATTACGTCCTCGGTGAGGGAGCTCGGCGGGGATCGGCAGCAGTACGCGCAGCGTGAAGGTGCCGCGTGGGCTCTCAGTAGTGGTTAGCTGCCCGCCGTAGGCCTCGGCGGCCGAGCGCATGGCACCGTAACCAAAGCCGTATGCGCTACCGTCGGTAACAGCACGTATTGGGCCGGTGCGACCCGGGGCCGAGCGTGCTGGTGCCACCGGATTCTCGACCTCGATCAGCACGAATCCACGGCGAGTACGCACATCAAGACGAATCCACCGGTCGGCGTCGCCGGTGCCGGAGACAGCCTCCAAGGCGTTGTCCAGGGCAGTGCCGACCAGTGTGGCCAGATCGGCGGTGGACATGAAGCCGAGCGCGGCGCCCTCGACGATGGCAGTCATGGTGATGCCGGCCTCCAGGCACACCTGCTCCCGGTCGGTGAGAATTACATCCAGTACGGGGTTGCCGGTGCGTACAAACACCTCATACGGCCGCACTGAGGACTCCAGCTCAGCGAGCCGGTCCAGGCGCACTGCGGGATCCGGCTCGGCCCGTACCGAGGCGATCATGTGGCGCAAGTCGTGGTACTTACGGTTGACGATGTCGATGGCGCGCTTGGAGGTCAGGTACTGCTCGTACTGCGAACGCAGCAGCGCCTCGGAGCTGGCCAGCTCGAAGGAAGCACGGTTTTGCAGGTCAACTTCCCGCTGCGCGTACAGAATGATGAACCCGCATAGATCCACGAGCGTGCGGATATAGAAGACCTCTGCCCCCAGTCGGCCGGAGAAGGGAGTGGCGGTGCTTAGGAAGCTGAGATTTGACATGGCGAAGGTGATGGCGGCGATCGCCGCCGCCCCGGCCACGGTGGCAGCTGTGGGCACCACTTCGGCGCGGAACCGGGGACGCTCCAGCAGATAGACCGCACCCAGTACGGTGCCGTCGACGGCTATCGCCAATGCCGCACCCCAGAAGGCGCCCGCCCGGTCTCCCAGGAGGAACACCTCCAACTGCCACTCGAGCGAGGCCGCCAGCTCGGCGGCCACGAAGGCGCGCACTACCAGGTAGGTGGACCGGCGCAGGGAACCGCTCAGCGCCAGGTGCAGGATGCCCCACATGGCGATCACCGCTCCGAGCATCCCTGCCAGCCACAGCGAGATCGGCAGGCGGGCCGCAAGTGTCTGGTAGATGCTCAGCGCCGGAAGCGCTGCGGCCATCACTACCAGTGCGCGGCGCCTGGAGTCCTGTGGCCGCCACGTGGCCAGTACGTACGCCAGGCATGCGCCCCACTCGGCCAGCGCGGTCCACAACCGGGGGATGTCCGGCAGAGCCTCCTGGATCACGCGGTTGTCCCGGACACGTGCTCGGCCAGGGCCCGCATGAACTCCTTCTTCCGGGGGCGGGAGATCCTCAGGGACTGCCCGGTGCTCATCACGGAGTCCTGCTCGCGCACCGCCACCACGTGCCGCAGGTTGACGATGTAGCAGGAGTTGGAGCGGAAGAAGCCATGGGGTGCCAGTTTCGGCTCCATCTGCTTGAGCGATCCGGTCAGGGTGATGGCGCCGTCGGTCAGGTGCACGTCCAGGCGGTGACCAGAGGACTCCAGGTAGACGATGTCGCGCACGGGCACGCGCCGCAGCCCCTGCCCGTCCTTCAGGACGATGCCGGCGTTGTCCCGTCGGCCGAGTACCTCCAGGGCGCGGCTCAGCTCTCGGGCCAGGGAGGAGTAGGGGAAGGGCTTTACCAGGTAACCGAGGGCGGACACCTCGTAGCCGTTGATCGCGTACTGCTGCGCGGCAGTAATGAAGATGATGATGACATCAGGGTCGATACGACGCACTAACCGGGCGAGGGATAGGCCGTCGGTGCCCTCCATGCGTATATCCAGCATGAGGATGTCGTAAATGGGGCGGAAGCCGTCCAGGATGTCGCCGCCGGCCTCAAAAACGGACACTTGCAGATCCAGGCCTCGCTCACGGCCGAAGCGGTCGAGGTACTCGGAAAGAACGTTGCGGTGGCGGGCGTCGTCGTCGACGACGCCAATACGGAGTGTGGCGGAGGGGCTCGTATTCACTTTCATCGGCGGCTGTTGGTTACGGCGCGGGCATGGTGGTGGCGGACGCGCGGGGAAGGCGCGACAGCCGGGGAAGCGTTCGCTACGAACGCGGCCATGGGCACCGAAAGTAACGGTTACAAGCATGTTAGTGTACCGGCGCCGGGGGTCGGCCGCGGCCGTGGAGACGGGCACGCGCGCGGCCACGATCAGTCAGCGATCAGCTCAGCACTGATCCGGTGCCAGCCGTTGGCGCGATCACGCTGAGAGACGACGGAGGGCATTAGCGATGCGAGCGGATCTGGTAGTGGTCGGTTCGGGGCTCTTCGGTGCCACGGTCGCCCAGCGCGCCGCCGAGGAGCTGGGCGTGCACGTGGTGGTGGCTGAGCGTCGCAACCACGTGGGTGGAAACGCCTACTCGTACCCGGATCCGGACACCGGCATCGAGGTGCACCGCTACGGCTCCCACATCTTCCACACCTCCAACGAGCAGGTCTGGGCCTACGCCAACCGGTTCACCGCCTTCAACGACTACCGGCACCACGTCTACGCCAACCATGCCGGGGAGATCTACCCGCTGCCCATCAGCCTGGGCACCATCAACCAGTTCTTCCACGCCGCCCTCGGCCCGGAGCAGGCGCGGGCGCTCATCGCCGAGCACGCCGCCGAGATCACCGGCGAGCCCGCCAACCTGGAGGAGAAGGCCGTCAGCCTGATCGGCCGCCCCCTGTACGAGGCCTTCATCCGCGGCTACACCGCCAAGCAGTGGCAGACCGACCCCACCGACCTGGGCGCCGGCATCATCACCCGGCTGCCGGTACGCCTGAACTACAACAGCCGCTACTTCTCCGACCCTTACGAGGGCATCCCGGTGGACGGCTACGGAACCTGGGTCGAGCGGATGCTGGACCACCCGCGCATAGAGGTACGCCTGGGGACGGATTTTCTGGCGGCCGACGGCGTACTGACCCGTGACGCCTGCGTGGACCGGGTGCCGGTGGTCTACACCGGCGCCGTGGACCGCTTCTTCGATTACCGGCTCGGTGCCCTGACGTGGCGCACCCTGGACTTCGAGACACGCGTACTGCCCACAGGGGACTACCAGGGCACCGCGGTCATCAACTACTCCGATGCCGATGTCCCGTACACCCGGGTGCACGAGTTCCGCCACTACCACCCCGAGCGCGCCTACCCCGACGATGCCACCGTGATCATGCGGGAGTACTCGCGCATGGCGGGCCCCGACGACGAGCCCTGCTACCCGGTGGGCACGCCCGCAGACCGCGAGCGGCTGGCCCGCTACCAGCAGCTGGCGGCAGAGCTGGAGCCGCAGCGAGTCGTCTTCGGCGGGCGCCTGGGCGCCTACCAGTATCTGGACATGGACCGGACGATCGCCTCCGCCCTGCATAGCTTCGAGCAGCGGGTGCGGCCGTGGTTCGGGTGAGCCGCTCCGCCGAGTAACGCCGTTTGGCGCCGCACCCGCGGGCGGCACGCAGCTGAGCGAAGCACTGCGAGCCGTGGCCGGTCCGCACCTCACAGCGCCCTGACGCGGGGCCCGCGGGCAGTCCATGGGAGACTAGACCGCGTTCAAGCTGGCGGCGCCAGCCGACCGCACGTCCACACTGATCCACACTGATCCACACTGACCGCAGGAAGAGCCAGGAACCGATTCACGTGCCACCGATCCCCACGTCCGAGCAGGCTGCAACCGTCGCCCCCGCAGCCACCGAGCAGGCCCAGATCCGAAACTTCTCGATCATCGCGCACATCGACCACGGCAAATCCACGCTGGCGGACCGGATGCTCCAGGCCACCGGCGTAGTCGCCCCGCGCGACATGCGCGCCCAGTACCTGGACCGCATGGACATCGAGCGCGAGCGCGGCATCACCATCAAGTCCCAGGCCGTGCGCATGCCCTGGGCGGTGACCGGGGAGGACGGCGTCACGCGCGCCCACGCGCTGAATATGATCGACACCCCCGGGCACGTGGACTTCTCCTACGAGGTCAACCGGTCGCTGGCGGCCTGTGAGGGCGCGGTGCTGCTGGTCGACGCCGCCCAGGGCATCCAGGCGCAGACCCTCGCCAACCTGTACATGGCCATGGAGGGCGACCTGACGATCATCCCGGTGCTGAACAAGATCGACCTGCCCTCGGCGGAGCCGGATCAGCACGCGGCGGAGATCGCCTCCCTGATCGGCTGCGAGCCCGAGGAGGTACTGCGTGTATCGGGCAAGACCGGGGCGGGCGTGCCCGAGCTGCTGGACCGGATCGTCGAGGCGGTCCCGCCGCCGTCCGGTGATCCCGACTCCGCCGCCCGCGCCATGATCTTCGACTCCGTGTACGACGTCTACCGGGGCGTGGTCACCTACGTGCGTGTTGTCGACGGCGCCCTGAAGTCGCGCGAGCGCATCAAGATGGTGTCCACCGGAGCAGTCCACGACCTGCTGGAGATCGGCGTCATCAGTCCTGAGCCGGCCCCCACCCAGGGGTTGCGTGCCGGTGAGGTCGGCTACCTGATCACCGGCGTGAAGGACGTGCGCCAGTCCAAGGTCGGCGATACCGTCACCTCCGCCGCCGCCCCGGCCACTGTGCCGCTGTCCGGCTACCAGGACCCTAAGCCCATGGTGTTCTCCGGGCTGTTCCCCGTGGACGGCTCCGACTTCCCGGCGCTGCGTGACGCCCTGGACAAGCTCAAGCTCAATGATGCCGCCCTGACTTACGAGCCGGAGACCTCGGTGGCGCTGGGCTTCGGCTTCCGCTGCGGCTACCTCGGCCTGCTGCACCTGGAGATTATTCGTGAGCGCCTGGAGCGCGAGTTCAACCTGGACATCATCTCTACTGCGCCGTCCGTGGTCTACGAGGTCACCATGGAGGACCGCAGCGTCCACACGGTCACCAATCCGAGTGAGTTCCCCGAGGGCAAGGTCCGCGACGTGCAGGAGCCGGTGGTACGTGCCACCATCCTGACGCCCAGCGAGTACATCGGCGCGATCATGGAGCTGTGCCAGTCCCGCCGCGGCACCATGCTGGGCATGGACTACCTGTCCGAGACCCGCGTGGAGATGCGCTACCGGCTGCCGCTGGCGGAGATCGTCTTCGACTTCTTCGACGCCCTGAAGTCACGCACTCGCGGTTACGCCTCCCTGGACTACGAGCCCGACGGCACCCAGAGCGCGGACCTGACCAAGGTGGACATTCTGCTTAACGGGGAGAAGGTGGACGCGTTCAGCGCCATCGTTCACAAGGACTCGGCCCAGTCCTACGGGCAGAAGATGACCCGGCGGCTCAAGGAGCTGATTCCCCGCCAGCAGTTCGAGGTGCCGGTGCAGGCGGCCGTGGGCAGCCGCATCATCGCCCGCGAGACGATCCGGGCCCTGCGCAAGGACATGCTCGCCAAGTGCTACGGCGGTGACATCACCCGTAAGCGCAAGCTGCTGGAGAAGCAGAAGGAGGGTAAGAAACGCATGAAGGCGGTTGGTCGCGTGGAGGTCCCACAGGAGGCCTTCATCGCCGTGCTCGGAGCGGATCAGCCCACCGGAAAGTAACCCGGACGGATAACGCCTCGGCGGGGCGGGTGGCCCGCAGTAGGGTGGGCCGGACGTCGGCGCGGCGTTAGCCGTGGTAGCGAGGAGCGGACATATGAGCAAAACCGGCTCTGTGGAGCGGGACCCGGAGCGGATCGACGGCGTCCCGGTCACCTCGGGCACGGTGCAGGCCGCCCTGGCCGATGACGGTTCCGGGCTGGAGCTGACCGCCACCCTGGCGCGGCGCCTGGGCGTGCCCCATGCGGGAGCCGACGGGCGTCATGCCGACGAGCCCGCGCCCTTCCGCGACGGCGACCCGGTGGGCACCGTCGGCGCCGTCTGCGCCCTGGCGCGGGTGCGTCCCGACGCCGGGGAGGCGGGCCTGTCCGCCATCCACAAGGCGCCCCTGGAGGGGCCCTCGGCGGTGAACCGGCTCGGCGTCGTCGGTGACCAGCAGGGCGATCACGCCCACCACGGCGGCCGGGATAAGGCACTGTACGTCCTGGACGCTGCCGAGCAGCGTCACTGGGCGGCGGTGCTCGGCGGTATCGCGCCCGGGTCCCTGGGGGAGAACCTGACGATTGAGCCGGGTCCGGCCGGCGGCATCGACGACGTCGAGATCGGTGCGGTTCTGTCTATCGGGGATCCGCGGGGCGAGGGGCTGCGCGTGCGGGTGACCGGCGTGCGCAATCCCTGTGCGACCTTCGCCCGCGGAGTCGGACGCGGCGACTGGGTGGAGGTCTTCTCCTCCCGCAACCGGGTGGGCGTCTACCTGGCTGTCCTCAAGGAGGGCACGGTGCGCGCAGGTGATGAGGTGCGGGTGGTCAGCGCGCCCGGGCACCGGGTCACCTGCACCCGCTGGTTCGCCCACCACGACCCGCGCGACGCCCAGAGGATGCTGGACTCGGAGATCTTCGGCAACTGCGTGATCGCCCCCTTCACCAAGAAGTACGTGCAGGCCGCCGCCCACGAGCAGGTCGGCTGAGCGGGACGCGCTGGGGCAGTTGCCGCAGGGGAAATCGGCTCAGCCGGCCGTATAAGCCGTTCGAACACAACCAGGAGGAACCGGTCCAGTGCCACAGCAGCACCCGCCCCGCTCTCACGCCATCCGCGCTCGCGTGCGCTCCTACTCGCGGGCCGGCGGCCGCCTGACCGAGGCGCAGGAACGGGCCCTGGAGCGTTACAGGGACAGGTACGTGATCGACGTGCCCCGCGCCGATGCAATCCGCACCGTCGCCCCCTCCTTCCGGCTGGACCCGGCAACGGCCTTCGGGCACGCAGGCCAGTTGCGTCCGCTCATCGTGGAGGTCGGTTCGGGCGCGGGGGAGGCGATACTGGCCCACGCCGCCGCCCACCCGGGGGTGGACCACCTGGCTGTTGAGGCCTGGGAGACGGCGATCGCCCGGATCGTGGCCGGTGCCGGCAGGGCGGGCCTGCGCAATATCAGGGTGGTGCCCGCAGATGCCGCCCAGCTGCTGGCCACCGCCCTGCCGGTCGGCTGCGCCAGCGAGGTGTGGGTGTTCTTCCCGGACCCGTGGCGCAAGCCTCGGCACCGCAAGCGTCGGCTGGTCAATGCCGCCTTCGCCGACTCGGTGGCCCGGGTGCTGCGCCCCGGCGGGGTGTGGCGGCTGGCTACCGACTGGGCGGACTATGCCTGGCAGATGCGCGACGTGCTGGAGGCCGCCTCCGCGCTGCCCGAGGGACTGGAGGCGGACTGCACCGGCCCGTACTTCCGCTACCCCGACGCCGGGGCGCGCCCGGACCTGGGCGTCGGGACTGCCGAGGAGGGCAGCCTGGGTAATGGCCGCGACCCCGGCTCGCCGGCCGGCGTGCTAGGCGGCTGGTCGCAGCGCTATGAGGGGCGGGTACTGACCCGCTTTGAGGAGAAGGGCATTCGTGCCGGCCGTACTATCCGCGACCTGACCGCGGTGCGCACCGGCGAGATGTGGGTGCCGCCCCGGCGTGAGGCGGTTGCCCTATGAGTCCGCAGCAGCCGGCGGGGGAGCCCCTGCCCGGAGCGGGGGAGCTGCCCGAGCAGGTGCGCGCTGCGGCGTCGTCGGGCGGGCAGCGGCCATTTGCGGTGTACCTGCACGTGCCCTACTGCCGGGTGCGCTGCGGCTACTGCGACTTCAACACCTACACGAACCTGGCCATGGGCGGCGGAGCCTCGGCGGGGGACTACGTGGACACGCTCGCCGGCGAGCTGCGCCTGGCCCGGGCGGCCATGGAACAGGTCGGCCTGCCGCAGCGGGCGGCGCAAACCGTGTTCGTGGGCGGGGGCACCCCCACCATGCTGCCGGCTGGGGACCTGGCCCGCATGCTGCAGCTGGTGCGCGAGACCTGGGGCCTGGACGAAGGGGCGGAGGTGACCACGGAGGCCAACCCGGAGACCGTGGACGAGCGCTACCTGGCGGCCCTGGCACAGGCCGGGTTCACCCGGGTGTCCTTCGGCATGCAGTCGGCGGTGCCGCAGGTGCTACGCACGCTGGACCGCACCCACACCCCCGAGCGGGTGCCGCAGGTGGTGTCCTGGGCACGCCGGGCCGGGCTGGCCACGAGCCTGGACCTGATCTACGGCACGCCGGGGGAGTCCCTGGACGACTGGCGGCGTTCCCTGGAGGCGGCGGTGGAGATCGGCCCGGATCACTTGAGCGCCTACGCCCTGGTGATCGAGGAGGGCACGCGGATGTGGACGCAGGTGCGCCGCGGGGAGCTGCCCCTGCCCACGGACGACGACGAGGCCGCCAAGTATGAGCTGGCCGACGCGTTGCTGGGCGGGGCCGGCTACGAGTGGTACGAGATCTCCAACTGGGCGCGGCCCGGGCATGAGTGCGTGCACAACCAGGCCTACTGGCGCGACTGGGACTGGTGGGGCGCCGGCCCGGGGGCGCACAGCCACCTGGGGGACGTGCGCATGTGGAACACCAAGCACCCGGTGGCCTGGGCCGGGCAGGCGGCGGCCGGGCGGCTGCCCGTGGCCGGGCACGAGGTCGTCGATGCCGAATCACGAGAACTGGAGCGGGTCATGCTCGGCATTCGCATGCGCGAGGGTCTGGACCTGCGGAGTCTGACGCGGCCGGGGGAGGCGGCGACGGCGTCGGGCACCCCACGGCGGCTCGTGCCGGTGGTGGGAGGCCTCGTGGCGCAGGGCCTGCTCGACGGTGCTGCCGCCCTGGCGGGCCGCGCCGTGCTCACACTGCGCGGAAGGCTTATGGCGGACACGGTCACGTATCGGCTCACCCAGTGACGCGTGCTAGCGCCTGTGCACGGCGCCGAGTGCAGGGAACCGCACGGTAAACGGGGAAAGAGGCGCCGCGCGGGGGCCCGTGATGCGTAGGGCTCTGTGCGCCTGCTGCCGGGTGAAGCAGGCGTGCTTCAGATCACCGTGTGCCAGGAAGCACGCCTGCGTCTCGCGATCCGGACCGATTCTCGTCATAGGGTGAGGCAAGCGTCGCTGCATCATTGATGGGCGACGAGCACACCGACCCCGAACTGAGGAGTCTCACGTGGAGTTGCAGTGGTGGTCCATACTGCCATTCGTCGTCATGCTCGCCTCGATCGCGGTTTTCCCGCTGGTCCCGGCGACGTCCCACTGGTGGGAGAAGAACTCCAGCCAGCTGACGGTCGCCCTGGTGCTGGGGGTGCCCGTGGCGATCTGGATGTGGTTCGCCCTGGGCTGGGAGCCCGTCTTCGCTGCCGTGGTGGAGTACATACAGTTCATCTCGCTGCTGCTGGCGCTGTTCGTCGTCTCCGGCGGCATCTTCCTCAAGGGTGATATTCAGGCCACCCCGCGCAATAACACCATCTTCCTGGCGATTGGCGCACTGCTGGCGAGCTTCGTGGGCACCACCGGTGCCGCCATGCTGTTGATCCGGCCCCTGCTGAACACCAATCGCGAGCGCGAGTACCGCGTACACACCGTCCTGTTCACCATCTTCATGGTGGCCAACTGCGGCGGCCTGCTCACGCCCCTCGGTGACCCGCCCCTGTTCCTCGGCTTCCTGCGCGGCGTGCCCTTCACCTGGACCTTCAGCCTCGTCTTCGAATGGCTGTTCGTGAACGCCATGCTGCTGCTGAGCTACTTCGCGCTGGACACCTGGTACTACTCACAGGAGCCCGCCGCAGACATTCTTGCCGACAAGACGGAGATCGAGCCCCTGGGCCTGCGGGGCGCCTCCAACCTGATCTGGTTCGTCGTCATCATCGCCGCCGTTGCCTTCGCACCCTCGATCGACGCAGAGGCCATTGAGGAGGGGCACGCCGTACTGACCGACTGGATCCCGCTGCGGGAGATCATCATGCTCGCCGCCGCCGGAGCCTCCTACACGCTGGGCGACAAGCGAGCCCGCTTCGAGGACAACCAGTTCGAGTGGGGGCCGATCGCCGAGGTCGCCGCCCTGTTCATCGGCATCTTCCTGACCATGATCCCGGCGCTGCGCTACTTGGACGAGATCGCCGGCAGCCTCCCGCTGAACGAGATCACGTTCTTCGTGTTCACCGGCGGGCTGTCATCCATGCTGGACAACGCCCCCACCTACGCCACCTTCTTCGAGATGGCCGGTCAGGTGGCGCACCCGGGCGGCGCGACAGTCGCGGGCGTGCCCGAGCTGTACCTGCGCTCGATATCGCTCGGCGCCGTGCTGTGTGGCGCACTGACCTACATCGGCAACGGCCCGAACTTCATGGTCAAGTCCGTTGCCGAGGCACGCAACGTGGAGATGCCATCCTTCGGTGGCTATATCGCCCGCGCGTACCTGTACCTGGGGCCGATCCTGGTGGCCATGGTCCTGTTGTTCATCGCCGGCTCGCTGTGGGCCAAGCTCAGCGGAGTGGTGCTAGTGCTGCTGCTGCTGGCCAACAACATCCGGCTGCTGCGCTCCAGCCGCCGCCTGGCGCTGGCCGACGCCTGACGCCGCCGCTATTCAACGGTCTACGGGGTCCGGGCACCACTGGTGCCCGGACCCCATACACCTGCTGCGTCAGGATGCTGCCCGTTCACTGACCCAGGAGATGAAGTTCTCCTCGCCCGTGCCGGTCAGCTCGGCCATCGTGTGTCCCTGCCCCCAGATGGTCGCGAAGTCCACCGACTTACCGGCCGCCTGCAAGGCGAGCGCGAGGTTCACCTCCACCGTGCTGGCGGTGTCGCCCTGCATGATGCCGGTGCGGATGCGCCAGCTGGGCGCAACCGTCGAGGTTCCGGCCCCCTCGTAGGCGCTGGACAGGAAGTACATGGGGTCGTACATGTGCTCGCGGGTGAGCACGTCGACGCCAAGCTCGTCGGTCTGTGCAAAGTCCGAGTCGTACTCGGACGATCCGTACTCGTCGGACCAGTTGGTCAGGGCGGCGTAGGTGTCCTGGTTGGCGGCGATCACGTCGCGGGAGAGCCCTGAGAAGTGCATCGCCGTCGTCCCGACTCCAAGGACGGTGTTCTCCGTCTGGCCGCGGTCGACGCCGTCCAGGGCGCCCACGTCCTTCGTCGCCGCCTTCTGGCTGGTGATGAAGCCCTCCAGACCGGTGATCGTGGCCGTGTTGGTCGAGGAGTCGTAGGCGACCCAATCCACGTCCTGATTCAGGGCCGCGATGTAGTCCGCGACGGTCGCGTAGGTGACCGACTCGGAGGAAACCGCCGAGGAGTCCTCCCCGGGGCGGCCCGCACCAGCGGTGGCACCGTCGCCGTCCGGGCCGCCGTCGGCGGGGGCACCCTGCGTGCCCTCGCCGGTGGGTGCGCCGTCGGGGGCCTGGCCGTCACCGGGGGCGCCGGAGGCGACGCTGTCGTCGGACCTGCCCGGACCGCCTGCGGGCGCGCCGGAGCTGCCCTGGGCCTCCATGCCGGCCATCTCGGTGGAGCTGGGCGTGTAGGGGAACTCGGTCGCGGCCAGGAAGTCGTTCAGCGACTGCTCGACTACGGCGACCATGTGCTCGTAGTAGGAGCCGGCCAGGTACTGCCCGTCCGCGGACTCCTCCAGGGCCAGGGTGTTGCCGTCGGAGTCGACCAGTCCCAGGCCGTTGAGGTGCTCGGCGTAGGCGGCGGCCAGGTTCTTGGAGTAGGCCTCCGTCCAGGTGCCCTCCGCGCGGGTGCCGGTGGTGGCGAACTGGCCCATGTTCCACTCATAAGCGGCGTTGGCAGCATCCAGGCTGGTGATCGGGCACCAGCACATTGCCCCCGCGATCGCGTCGGAAAGGACGGCTCCATCGGTGCCGGTGGTGGCTGCGCCGAGTGCCTCCAGGTAGGGGGTGTAGAGCGCGCAGTCGCCGGAGGCACCCATCACCGCGGACTGGGCGCCGCCGCCGGAGTGGCCGAAGACGTACATCTGCTCGGAGTTGCCGGGAAGGGCGGCGGCGTTGTAACGCAGGTAGCGCACGGCCGCCTTCAGGTCGGTCACGCCCCAGGGCGCGTTGCCGGGGGCCGCGTCGGTGGTGGAGTCCTTGCCGCGCAGGCCCGCCTGTACGTAGATGAAGCCGGCCTCCATGTAGGCCGCGACGGTGTCGTAGGAGTACTCGGTGGGCGGCTGCTGGGCGGCGTAGCCCGGGGTGTTGACCGGCAGCACGATCGGCGCCGTCGACGCCGTCCAGTCGCCCACCGCGCCGTCGAAGGCGACCTCGGCGGTGAAGGTGCCGTCACCGTTGTCGGTGGAGGACATGTAGGCGCCGGGCACGAAGACGCCCAGGGTCTCGTAGCTGGTGTCCTGCGGGGAGGCGACGTAGGACAGGCCCAGCTGGTAGTAGACGTTGCCGTCAGCGTCGTAGCTCCAGGCCGCCGGGTTGAGCGCCAGATCGGTGCTGGTGGTGGGGGCGGCGGTGGACCCCGAGGTATTGGTCGAGCCGCCGGAGTCGGTGGAGCAGGCGGCCAGGCCCGCGACGCCGAGCAGCGTCGCCACCGGCACCGCGCGCATTACGGTGCGTCGTGAGAAGATCATCGTCGGATTCCTTCCAGTCGACGTCAGGGTGACAGGCAGGATGCAACCGGTGTCTTCTGAGCGGCACCCGGGGATTTTGCTGTGAGTCGCTTATGAGGCTGCATGGCTCGTGGGGATGCGGCCATGCCCAGTGGTAGGTGCTACTTCTACCGATCTCGGCATTTGGGTGCGGGAGCAGGGAGGAGGGCGCGTTATCAGTGGGTGCCGGGGGCGGTGACGAAGTCGATCAGCTCCTCCATGCGACCCAGCAGGCTCGGCTCCAGGTCCTTATACGAGCGCACCGTGGCCAGGATCCGCTGCCAGCCGCGCGCGATATCGGCCTGGTCGGCATGCGGCCACCCGAGAGCCTCCAGGGTTCCGTGCTTGATGTCCGTGCCGCGAGGAATCTCCGGCCAGGCCCGCAGCCCCAGCCGGTCAGGCCGCACCGCCTGCCACACATCCACATACGGGTGGCCGAGGATCAGCACGTTCTCCCCGCCCGGCATAGACCGTACCTGCTCGGCGATGCGCGACTCCTTAGAACCTGGCACCAGGTGGTCCACGAGCACACCTGCCCGCCGCTGCGGCGCCGGCCCGAACTGGGCCATTGCCTCCTCGAGGTTGTCGACCCCCTCAAGCATGAGCACCACCACGCCCTCATGGCGCAGGTCATCGCCCCACACCTTCTCCACCAGCTCGGCGTCGTGCCTGCCCTCCACCCAGATCCGCGAGGCTCGCGCCACCCGGGCCCGCTCGCCCTCAACGGCGTAGGAGCCCGAGGCGGTCAGCCTGCGCCCGCCGGCACTGACCGGACCGGCGGGTGGACGCTTGCGCGGGGCGGGCGGATCCAGGATTACGGGCCGCCCCTCCAGCCAGAAGCCCGGACCGAGCGGGAAGGCGCGCCGTACGCCCCGCCGGTCCTCCAGGACCACCAGGTGCTTGCCCCCGGACTTCTCCACGGCTACAGCCGCTCCCACGAATCCGGTCTGGCGGTCCTCCAGCACCATGCCGCGCTTGAGGTGCACATGCACCGACTCTGGTCGCACCGCCGTCGGGCCCACGCGATGCGGGTCCACCGACAGCACGTCCCCGCCATACCGGTTGCCCGCCGAGGGACGCGCGGGCGAGGCAGTGGCATCGGCCCGGCCACCGCCTCCCGCCGTGGACCTCCTGGAGGCCGTGGCGGCACCGCCCGCGCCCGCCGGACCGTCTTTGCGCTGTGAAGCGGCCTGCTGGCGGGCGGCCTGCTCACGCAGGGCCTGACGGCGGGCGGCGGTGGACCCGGGGACGGGGCCCAGTCGGCGGGACGGTGTCGTGTTCACTCAGGGCACGGTAGGGGAAGGTCACGCGATTGGCCCTGCTGACTCGCCGCACCGCGGCGTAGGATGGCACTCAAGTACCAGGAGTGCTAACCACACCGGCCAGTGCTGCGGCCGAGCGCGTCGGCAGGGACGCCCGCCGCGCCAAGGCCGCACCGCAGACGAGGAAGGAGAGCCCCATGTCGGACGATCGCCGTCTGAAGGTGCTGTCCGCCATCGTCACCGACTATGTACGCACCCGCGAGCCGGTCGGCTCCCGCGCCCTGGTGGAGCGCTACCAGCTGGGCGTGTCTCCGGCCACCATCCGCAACGATATGGCCACCTTGGAGGATGAGGGCTATATCCACCAGCCGCACACCAGTGCCGGCCGCGTCCCCACCGAGAAGGGCTACCGCCGCTTCGTCGACGAGGTCGCGCGCATCAAGCCCCTGTCCGCTCCCGAGCGGGCCGCCATCAACGCCCTGCTCTCCGGGGCTGTGGACCTGGAGCAGGTGGTCGCCCGCACCGTGCGCGCGCTGGCGCAGCTGACCGGGCAGCTCGCCGTCGTCGAGTACCCCAGCCTGCGCCGCACCACCCTGCGCCACCTGGAGCTGGTGGCCCTGGGACCCACCCGCCTACTGCTGATCATCATCACCGACACCGGCCGGGTGGAGCAGCGCACCGTCGGCCTGTCCGGACGCGGCCCCGACGGGCTGGTCGACCCCGCAGTGCTGGAGCGGCTGCGCCTGCGACTGAATACCGCCCTGGTAGGTCGGCGCGCAGCCGAGGTCGTTCCGGTGCTCGCGGCGCTTGCCGAGCAGGCTCCCGACGACGAGCGGGCCGTACTGGCGGCCGTCACCGATGAGCTGATCGCCGCGCTGCGCCCCGACGCCGAGGAGCGCATCGTGGTTGCAGGCACCGCTAACCTCGCCCGCTCCCTGGACTTCACCGCCATCGGCGCACTCCTGGACGCGGTTGAGGAGCAGGTGGTGCTGCTGCGGCTGTTCAGCTCCGCTGACGCCGCCCGCATCGGTGAGGAGGATGACACCGGTACCACCGTGCGGATCGGCTCGGAGACGCACGAGGATGCCCTGGCAGAGGCCTCCGTGGTCTCCGCCGCCTACGGACCGGGAGACGCAGTCGCCCACTTGGGCGTCATCGGCCCAACCCGTATGGACTACCCGGCCACCATGGCGGCTGTCCGCGCCGTCGCCCGCTACCTGTCCAGATTCCTTACCGACTCTGAAACCGCCGCGGGCTGAGCCGGCCACCCACACAACCCCACCATGAAGGAACACCAGCAAGCGTGAGCGACTACTACGACGTCCTCGGCGTAACCCGTCAGGCCACGGCCGAGGAGATCAAGAAGGCCTACCGCAAGAAGGCCCGCCAGCTGCACCCCGATGTCGCCGGACCGGGGCACGAGGACGAGTTCAAGAAGGTATCCACCGCCTACGAGGTCCTCTCGGACTCAGAGAAGCGCAAGATGTACGACCTGGGCGGCGAGGACGCCCTGCACGGCAACAACGGCTTCGGCGGCGGCTTCACCGGGGACTTCGGCAGCTTCTCAGACCTGTTCCAGCAGGCTTTCTTCGGGGGCGCCGCCTCCCGCGGGCCGGCCTCCCGCACCCGCCGCGGCCAGGACTCACTGCTGGCCGTGGACGTGGACCTGGCCGACGTCGTCTTCGGCACCACCAAGACCGTCACCATGGACACCTACGTCACGTGCGATACCTGCAACGGCTCCTGCTGTGCCCCGGGCACCTCCCCGGTCACCTGCGCCGAGTGCAATGGGCAGGGCTCCGTCCAGCGCATGCAACGGTCCCTGCTGGGCAATGTGGTTACCTCCAGCCCCTGCCCGCGCTGCCAGGGCTACGGCACCGTGATCGCCTCCCCCTGCAAGGAGTGCGACGGCGAGGGCCGCAAGCACGTGCGCACTCCCATTGACATCAACATCCCCGCCGGGGTGTCCACCGGCACTCGCATCCGTATGGGCGGGCGCGGCGAGGCCGGACCCGCCGGCGGCCCCAACGGCGACCTGTACGTGGAGATCCACGAGAGGGAGCACGAGTCCTTCACCCGCGAGGGCGACGACCTCTACACCGAGTTGCGCGTGCCCATGACCGCTGCCGCGCTCGGCGCCACCTTCCCGCTGGAGACCTTCGACGGCGACCGCAGCGTCTCCGTGCGCGCCGGCACCCAGGGAGGGGACGAGATCGTCCTGTCTGGCCTGGGCGTGGGGCGGCTGCGCCGGCCCGGCCGCGGCGACCTGCGCGTACAGATCGTGGTGGAGACCCCCACCCGCCTGAACGACCGGCAGCGTGCCCTGCTGACCGAGCTGGCCTCACTGCGCGGGGAGGACGGATACGAGGCGCCCAAGGACGAGTCAGTCATGGGCAAGCTCAAGGAGAAGCTCTCCGGCCGCTGACCGGCCGCGCGCGGCGGCGGCCTGGCCGCTGCCGGACCGCCCGCGGGCGCCTAATGGGCACTGCTTGCAGGCCGCTGCGGCGAATCCGTGGCGGGGCGCGCCCCGAAGATCGCCTGGCCCACGCGCACGCACGTCGAGCCGCCGGCGATCGCCAGCTCGAAGTCGCCGCTCATGCCCATGGACAGCTGCCCGTCGCCTACGGTGCCCGCCTGCAGGCCGGCGTCTCGCAGGGAGCGCATGATCCGGAAGCACTCACGGATGCGGTCGGCGTCGTCGGTATGTGCGGCCAGCGTCATCAGGCCGCGCACCCGCAGGGAGGAGTAGGCCGGCAGGGCCGCCAGGAAATCCGCCACGGCGTCCGGCTCCAGGCCGAACTTGGAGGGCTCACCGGAGGAGTTGACCTGCACGTACACGTCCAGGCCGCGGCCGGCCGCCTGCAGCCGCCGGTCGAGGGCCTCGGCCACGCGCAGCGAGTCCAGCGCCTGGAACTCGTCGGCGAAGGCGGCCGCATCCCTGGCCTTATTGGTCTGCAGGTGGCCGATCAGCGCCCAGTGGATGCCCAGGTCGGCCAGATTCGTAGCCTTCCGCTTGGCCTCCTGCACCTTGTTCTCGCCCATCTGGGTGATGCCGGCGGCGTAGGCGGCCCGCAGCCGCTCCTCCGGTACCGTCTTGGACACCGGCAGCAGCCGGATCTCGGCCGGATCCCGGCCGGCCGCGCGGGCGGCGGCGTCGATGCGGGCGCGCACGGCGGCAAGGTTGCGTCGGAAGTCTTCGATGGTGGTGGCATTCGGCGCCGCCGACTCAGTCAGTGGGCCCGCGGCTTCGTGATCAGTGGGCGGGAGTGCGGATGACGGGGCGGCGGGCTTCGGGGAGGGCGCTACGGGCGCGGGATCGGTCATGTTCCGTGACGCTAGCACTGCGGTGTGGGCGCGTCGGCCAACGTACCCTGAGGAGGTGACCGCGCCTGTATTCGTTTTCACTCCCGAAACCGTCGAGCCCGCCGGGGCGGCCGACACGGCGGGTCCGGGGAGCCTGCTCACGCTGGTTGGCCCTGAGGCGCACCATGCGGTGTCCGTGCGGCGGCTGCGACCGGGAGAACGGGTGGACCTGGTCGACGGCGCCGGCCTACGACTGGTATGTGAGGTGACCGACGCCGTCGCAGAAGGGGGGCGCCGAGAGCGGTTGGCCGTACGCGTGGCTGAACGACTGGCGGAACCCCAGGCGGTGCCACGCCTAGCGCTGGTGCAGGCGCTGGCCAAGGGCGGGCGTGACGAGCAGGCGGTGGAGACCTCCACCGAAGTCGGTGCGGACCTGATCGTGCCCTGGTCGGCTGAGCGCTGCGTGGCGGTGTGGCGGGGTGTGAAGGCTGCCCGTGGGCGTCAGCGCTGGCAGGCAGCCGCCCGCGAGGCCGCCAAGCAGGCGAGGCGGGCGCGCGTGCCCGAGATCGCGGAGCTGCTCACCACCGCCGAGCTGACCGACTGGGTGCGTCAGGTGTGCGAGGCCGGCGGGACGGTGCTGATCCTGCACGAGGAGGCGACCAGGCCGGTCGGCGACGTGGCGCTGCCGGAGATGCGCGTGGGAGCGGCGGCATCGGAAGCGGCTGGCACAACCGAGGGCGACCATCAGGGGGGTGCTGGCGGTGCGGGAGAGGTGCCGGTGCTCGCCGTCGTCGTCGGGCCCGAGGGCGGGATCAGCCCCGCAGAGGTGGCGGCGCTGGAGAATGCCGGGGCGACCACGGTGCGTCTGGGGCCGCATGTGCTGCGTACGGCTTCGGCCGGGCCGGTGGCGCTCGCGGTCCTCGCGCAGCGCGCCGGCCTGTGGGGCTGAGGCGGGTCTCTAGCAGGGGGACGAGTGGCCGAAACGCTTGTGCGCGGCCTGCTTCGAGACACCGAGGGCCGCGCCTATTACTGTCCATGACTCACCGGCCGCACGAGCGTCGGCGACGGCGCGAAACTGGGTGCGCTCGCCCTCACCGGCGGCCCGGCCTTTATGACGGGCGGCCCGACCTGGCCGCCATGCTTGCCGAGCTGCTGGAGCTCGTCGCTGGCGGGAGGCTTAACACCTGCGTGGCTGAGACTATGCCGCTGGACGAGGTGCCCGCCGCCTACGCCCGACTCGCCCGGGGCCACCAGATCGGCAAGCTCGTCTGCGACGTGGCCGGATCGGTCGGTGCGTGAGCTCGGGTGGGGTGTGTTCGGCGGAAAAGTGTCCATCCGTCGCCACTTTGACGGTGCGGTGCCCATTCGTTCGCCGGAGGAACCACAGTTGTGCCTGCTATAGAGCCGTTGTTGTTGCGGGATCCGCTGAGTCGATATCTGAAAGTGGCGAGAGATGGACACTTTTGGGTGCGGACGCCGTGTCGGTGGGTGGCGGTTGTCTGCTGAAGCTCGGCAGCAGGGCGACACCGAACGTATCCTTCGACCTATCAATAGTCGCGCAGGAGGGTGAGATGGGCACGCGGGGTCGTAGGCGGGCCGGGAGCCCGGATGCCCGGCGGGCGATTCTGGAGGCGGCCCGCGCCGCCTTCGCCCGCGACGGCTACAACACCTCGCTGCGCGGCATTGCACGCGAGGCGGGCGTCGATCCGGCACTGGTGCACCACTACTTCCCGGAGCGCTCCGACCTGTTCGTGAAGGCGGTCTATGACGGGCCAGACGGGCCGCCGATGGACCCGAGTGCGCTTGACGAAGTCCGACGCCTGCCCGCCTGTCAGCAGGGAGGGGCACTGGTGCGCGTGTTCATCACTCAGTGGGATCGCATGGGCCAGGACCGCTTCTCTGCGCTGCTGCGCGCGGCACTGACCAACGAGGGCATGGTGGGGCGAGTGCGTGAACTCGTGGTCGGCGCTCTGATAACCCCGCTGGTCGCGAAAGTAGCCCCAGACCGAGTCCGCCTGCGCTCCCAACTGGTTGCGGGCCACCTGGTGGGACTGGGCATGACGCGCTGGGTCGCCCGCCTCGACGCCGTATCCGCCGCGAGCCCGGAGGAACTTGCGGCCGCCGTCGGGCCGGTGATCCAGCACTACCTGACCGGCGAGCTCGGCGGACAAGACGGCGTCGCCAGTGGGCAACTCGACGCTACCGACTCCGACTCCCGGGCCTAGGGAGCCGCAGGCTGAGTCGCCGGGAGTTTGCGCGCACAAGGCGGGGCGGCCTTGCCGTACAGGGATGGCACACGATGCTCGGCAAGTGCGCGGAGACGCAGGCAGGAGGGCCTTGCCTTGCAGGTATGGCGCCCCTATATTCATCGCATGATGAAAAACGGGTGGAGTACCCGCCGCGGTGGCCGCGCGCCTACCGGAGCGGTCGCGTCCCCGAGCGCTGTTCGCGTTCGTGGGCTGCGGGTGCGTCGCGGCGGCAACGAGATCCTGCACGGCCTGGATCTGGAGCTGCGCCCCGGCTCCATCATCGGCCTGCTCGGCCCCTCGGGCTGCGGCAAGACCACCCTGATGCGCGTCCTCGTCGGCGTACAGCACTACGAAGGCGCGGTTGAAGTGCTGGGGAAGCTGCCGGGTGCTCCCGCCGTCCGCAACCGGGTCGGCTATGTGACGCAGGCGGCGGCCGTGTACAGGGACCTGACCGCCCGCGAGAACCTGCGCTACTTCGCCGCACTGGCCGGTCGGCGCGCCCGCGACATCGACGAGGTGCTGGACACGGTGGGCCTGACCGATCTGGCCGACCGGCGCGTGAGTACCTTCTCCGGCGGCGAGACCGGTCGGGTCTCGCTCGCCTGCGCCCTGGTGGCCGGACCGGAACTGCTGATACTCGACGAACCGACGGTCGGCCTGGACCCACTGACCCGGGAGGGGCTGTGGGCGACCTTCCGGGATCTGGCCGATGCGGGCGCCACCCTGCTGGTGTCCAGCCACGTCATGGACGAGGCCCTGCGCTGCGATCGCGTGCTGCTCATGCGCGCCGGCCGCTTCCTGGCCTCCACGACCGCGAGCGAGCTGCTGGCGCGCACCGGCGCCGACACCCTCGACGCCGCCTTCCTCGACGTCGTCCGGCGGGCGGAGCGCGGGGAGGGGGAGCGATGAACCCGCGTACCTTCGCCGCCACCGTCCGCCGCGTCCTGTCACAGCTGGCGGCCGATAGGCGCACCCTCGGGCTGATCATGGTGGTGCCTGCCGCCCTGCTGACCCTGCTCTACTTCGTCTACTACGACTACCCGCACGGAGAGCAGCTGTTCAGCCGGATCGCCGTGGCCATGATGGCGATCCTGCCGATGCTGGTTATGTTCCTGGTCACCAGCGTGACCATGCTGCGCGAGCGCGGCTCCGGCACGCTGGAGCGGCTGTGGACCACACCCCTGCACCGCGCTGACCTGCTGCTCGGCTACGCCGCCGCCTTCACCGCCACGGCAGTGGGACAGTCACTGGTGCTGTGCGCCGTGGCCGCGTGGTGCCTGGGGGTGCAGATCGCCGCCTCCTGGGCGTGGGTGATTCTCACCGCGCTGGTCGACGGCTTCCTCGGCGTGGCACTGGGCCTGTTCGTCTCCGCCTTCGCCCGCACCGAGTTCCAGGCCGTGCAGTTCTTCCCCGTGATCATCGGCCCGCAGATCTTCCTGTGCGGCCTGCTGGTCGCGCGCGATCAGTTGCCGCGCGTGTTGGAGCTGTGCAGCAACGTGCTGCCCATGAGCTGGGCCGTCGACGCCGTCGGCGAGCTGAGCGCGAATACCGCACCGACCGCCGCCTTCGGCGCTGACCTGGGGCTGGTGGCCGGGGCAGGCGTGGCGATCCTCGCGGTGGCCGCCCTGACCGTGCCGCGGCGGGTGCGGTGAGGGCGGTGTGGCGGGCGGTGTGTTCGCTGCACCGACTTGGTGTCTTAGTGCCTCATCTTGGTGCCTTCGTGCACCGACTTAGTGGCTCGACTTAGTGACTCGACCGGCACGCTTGGGGTACCGTCACACTCGGCTGACTCGCGCGCTTGTTCACCGACCTTGGCCGAGTCGTTGCTGGAAACGTAGTCCGCGCGCACCCGGTCCTGCACATCGATGACGGGCTAAGGCGTGCAGGCTTCGGCCGCCTGCTCGAATACGCACCGGACGCCGGTGCCCCCAGGAAGCGGGTGGGGCGGGGCAGGCGGCAAGGATTGTCGTCTCTCCCCAGCGTCACACGTCGATGGCTGGAGCGAGCTGGGGTGAGATCCTGTCATCAATGCGGCTGGCAATGCGTGCCTATTCGGCGAGCGGGAGCGGGAGTTCGACGCCCAGCACCAGACACCGCCCTTCGGCACGTTACTTCGACCGACTTCGACACGTAACGTCTACGGACCTCGGCGGTTATATCGACCGACCTCGGCGGTTGCTTCGGTTGGCCGGTAGCATGGGGGACAAGATGACGAGTTCGCCCATCACACCAGCAGCCGCGACCGCGGCGACCACATCTCCGGCCTCCGCCGGATCCACTTCCACCGCAGGTTCTGCCGGTGCGTCCGCAACCGCCGGACCGGCGGACGTCACCCGCACCCTGACCCTGCCCGATGACCTCGCCCCCGTCGCCCTGCTCGGCGCCCGCGACGAGGTGCTGCGCGCAGTCGAGCGCGGCTTCCCCGACGTGTCCGTGCACGTGCGTGGCACCACCGTCACTGTCACGGGCGCTGCCGCCCGCGTGGACGTGGTGGTCGTGCTGCTGTCTGAACTGATCGACGTCGCCCGCGCCGGCACGCCCCTGACCGCCGACGCCGTCGACCGCGCCATTAGCCTGCTGGACGCCTCCGCCCGCCCCGCCGACATCCTCACCGACGAGGTCCTGACCACCCACGGGCGCTCCATCCGCCCCAAGTCCCTCGGCCAGAAGGCCTATACCGACGCGATTGAGAACTCCACCATCACCTTCGGCATCGGCCCCGCAGGAACCGGCAAGACCTACCTGGCCATGGCCAAGGCCGTCGACGCCCTGGCCCGCAAGCAGGTCTCCCGTATCATCCTCACCCGCCCGGCCGTGGAGGCGGGGGAGAACCTCGGCTTCCTGCCCGGAACTCTCACCGACAAGATCGACCCCTACCTGCGGCCCCTGTACGACGCCCTGCACGACATGCTCGACGCCGAGGCCCTGCCGCAGCTGATCGCCGCCGGCACCATCGAAGTGGCCCCGCTGGCCTACATGCGCGGACGCACCCTGAACGACGCCTTCATCATCCTGGACGAGGCCCAGAACACCAGCCCCGAGCAGATGAAGATGTTCCTCACCCGCCTCGGCTTCGGCTCCAAGATGGTGATCACCGGGGACGTCTCCCAGATCGACCTGCCCGGCGGGCGCCCCTCCGGGCTGCGGGTGGTGCGCCGCATCCTCGACGGCCTGGAGGACATCAGCTTCTGCGAACTGACCGCCGCCGACGTGGTACGGCACCGGCTAGTGGGCCAGATCGTCGACGCCTACGCCCGCTACGACGCCGAGCACGCCGAACCGGCCGGTCGCCCCGGTCCGGCCCCGTACCGCCGTGAAGGCTCCCACCGCCGCACCCCCTCCGAGTACCGAGACAGGAACCGCCCATGACCACCGAGGTCATTAACGAGACCACCACCACCATTGACGCCGCCGAGTTCGCCGCCCTGGCGGACCACGTGCTGTCCGCCATGCACGTCAGTCCCATGGCGGAGCTCAACATCCTGTTCATCGACCCCGAGCCCATGGCCGAGCTGCACGTGCGCTGGCTCGACCTGGAGGGCCCCACGGACGTGATGAGCTTCCCCATGGATGAGCTGCGGCCCGGTACTGCCGAGAACAAGACACCGCCGGGCACTCTGGGCGATGTGGTGCTGTGCCCGCAGGTGGCTGCCAAGCAGGCGCTTGAGGCCGGGCACAGCGCCGTGGAGGAGATGCTGCTGCTGACCGTGCACGGCATCCTGCACCTGCTCGGCTATGACCACGCCGAGCCGGAGGAGAAGAAGGAGATGTTCGACCTCCAGCGCCGGCTCCTGCTGACCTTCCTGGCGGAGCGCGGCAAGTGACCGCCGCTCCCTCCGTGCTACTGCTGCTCGCCGCGGTGGTGGCGCTCGGCTTCGGGATGGCGCTGTCAGCGGGGGAGGGGGCGCTTACCCGCATGACCCGGGCCGCCGCCGAGGATCTCGCGGAGGCAGGGCGGCGCGGCGCCGAGAGGGTCGTGGCCCTGACATCCCGCCGCGAGCAGGTCCTCGGCACGCTAGTCGGCCTGCGCGCAGGCGTGGACATGCTGGTGGCGGTCCTGGTCACCCTGGGCGTTGCTGGGCACTTCGAGAAGTGGTGGCAGGTCCTCCTCGTGGCAATCGGCCTGAACCTGGTGCTGCTGGGCCTGCTCGTAGGGGTCTCTCCGCGCTCGGCCGGCCGCCGCAACCCCGCCGGTACCCTTCTGGCGCTGGCGGGCCTGCTGGAGCGGGTCGATGCTCTCGGCGCACCCTGGCGCTGGCTGCAGGCCCGGTTCGGGCACGCCGCCGCACTCACTGATGCCGAGCTGCGCGCCGAGGTCACCGAGGACCTGCGCGAGATGATCGACGAGATCGGCGACTCCGAGACCATTGAGGACGAGGACCGCGAGATGATGCGCAGCGTGGTCGAGCTCGGGCAAACCCTCGTGCGCGAGGTCATGGTGCCCCGCACGGACATGGTCACCATCGATGAGGACAAGCCCACCTCTGCCGGCATGCGCCTGTTCATCCGCTCCGGCTACTCACGCGTACCCGTGATCGGGGAGGACGCCGACGACGTGCACGGCATCCTCTACCTCAAGGACGTGCTGCGGCGCCTGTCGGACCACCCCGAGTACTGGGAGCGGCCGGTATCCGCCTTCACGCGTGAGGCCGTGTACGTGCCCGAGACCAAGCTCGCCGATGACCTGCTGCGCGAGATGCAGCTGGGGCACTTTCACATTGCCCTGGCCGTGGACGAGTACGGCGGTATCGCCGGCCTGGTTACCCTGGAGGACCTGCTGGAGGAGGTCGTGGGAGAGCTAACCGACGAGCACGACCCCGCCGAACCGGTGGCTGAGGACCTTGGTGATGGCACGTTCCGCGTGCCCGTGCGCCTGGGCCTGGACGCCCTCGGTGAGCTGTTCGACCTGGAGATCGAGGACGACGACGTCGACACCGCCGGCGGGCTGCTCACAAAGGCCATCGGCAGGGTGCCGCTGCCCGGCGCCAGCGGTGACGTGCAGGGCATCCACCTGGTGGCTGAGGAGGCCACCGGGCGACGTCGGCAGGTTGCCACCCTGCTGGCCTCCCGCAGCGCCTCCGCCCCGTCGCAGCCCCGGGACGCCGCCGCTGCCGGCAGTACGGCGGGCGCGAGAACCGACCATGATCGGAAGGAAGAGTGACACCGATGACCAATGCCACCGACGCCGACGGCTTCCCCATCCTGCCGGACGAACCGGACGCGGATGACCCCACCCGCGCACCCATCGCCGTCCCCGAACACCCTGAGGACTTCCGCGCCGGCTTCGTCTGCCTGCTCGGCCGCCCCAACACCGGCAAGTCCACACTCACCAACGCGCTGGTGGGCCAAAAGATCGCCATCACCTCCGGCCGCCCAGAAACCACCCGCCACAACGTGCGCGGCGTCGTCAGCAGACCGGACAGCCAGTTGGTGCTGGTGGATACCCCCGGCTTCCACCGCCCCCGCACCCTGCTCGGCCAGCGCCTGAACGACCTGGTGCGTGAAACGCTCACGGGCGTGGACGTAGTCGCCTTCTGCATCCCCGCCGGCGACAAGATCGGCCCCGGCGACCGGCTCATCGCCCGGGAACTGGCCGACCTGGGCAAGCCGGTCGTCGCCGTCGTCACCAAGACCGACTCCGTCTCCCGCGCCAAGCTGGCCGAGCAGCTGCTTGCCGTCGACGCACTCGGCGACTGGGCGGATATCGTGCCCGTCTCCGCGCTCAAGGGGGACCAGGTCGACGTGCTGGAGGAGGTCCTCACCTCCCACCTGCCACCCTCCCCGCCGCTGTACCCCACCGACTCCGTCACCGATGAGCCCCAGGCCGTCATGGTCGGCGAGCTCGTCCGAGAGGCCGCCCTGGAGCGCCTGCGGGATGAGCTGCCGCACTCGCTGGCCGTCGTCGTCGACGAGATCGTGGACCCGGCCGCGGAGGCGGAGAATGCGGGCCGTGTAAAGGGCACCGGAAACCGGCTGCAGGTGCGCGTGAGCCTGCTGGTGGAGCGCGACTCGCAGAAGGCCATTGTGATTGGCCGGGCAGGCGCCAACCTCAAGGCCATCGGCTCCGAGGCGCGCCGCGGCATCCAGGAGCTGCTGGGCCGCAAGGTCTACCTCGACCTGCATGTGCGCACCGTCAAGGACTGGCAGTCCGACCCCAAGGCACTGACCAAACTAGGATTCTAAGACTCCTCGCCCATGCACCCATTCCCCGACTCCCACCGCCGTCCCAAGCGCCGGACCCGTCGCGGCCGCCCCATGACCATCCTGGCCCGCAGGATCGGCCCCAAGCGGCAACCCGCACGCATTACCGCAGCCGAGCTGCGTTCCGGCTGGGCCTGGATGCGCGAGTTCCCGCACCGCGCCTGGACGCTGTTGTCCGGGCTGTGGCGCACTGAGCGCCGTCGCACCCTGATCGTGCTGGCCGCGGCGATCGGCGTGGCCATCCTTATGGGGCTGCTCGGGACTGGGGGGCGGGAGATCTGGGAGATCCTGCTGACCATAGGGCTGGGCGCCCTCGTACTTGCGGTCTCCACCGACCACCGCACCATCGGCGGGGTGGCGGTTACCGTGCTGGGGCTCAGCCTCGTCGGAACGCTCGCCGGGCCGCGCTGGAACCCTCAGCCCCTGACGGACTCCCTGGCCCCGACCACCACTGACACCAGCATCGGCGGGGCCGTGACCACCGCCCCCGTCGGCACGTACGCGGTGGACACCAGCACTGTCATGGTCACTCAGGCCGACGGCGAGGCGGTTCCCGCCCTGCTGCGTCGCCCCATCGGGGTGGATGCAGACACCCCCGGCGTCGTCTTCATGCACGGCGCCGGCACTCACAGCATCTGGGGCTTCTCCGAGCAGGCCGAGTCGCTGGCCTCGGCCGGAGTAACCACCCTGGTTCCTTCCAAACCCATGGAGGACTACTCCACAACCGAGCGCAACTACCTGTCCATGGCCGCCGACTATCAGTGCAGTCTTGACTATCTGATTGCGTTGGACGGCGTGAACGCCGACGACGTCGGTGTCTACGGCGAGTCAGAGGGCGCCATTCCCGGCGTGGTGCTGACTGCCCAGGACGAGCGCGTTGCCTTCCTGGTCCTGGCCAGTGCCCCCGTGGTGCGGCTGCGGGAGCAGGCCGCGCTGGCGGTGGACAGCTACATGCGCAACGTGGGTGTGCCGGATGCGATGCTCGACCTGATCCCGCGGGTGCTCGGCAGCACCCAGATTCCCGGAGGCGGATTCGAGTACGCCGATTTCGACTCCGTGGCCTACCTGGAGACGATCAGCGTCCCGGTGCTAATGGTCTACGGCACCGCCGACGCCTCAATGCCCCTGGTGCAGGGACCCGGCACCGTGTGGGAGGCCCTGCAGGACGCGGGCAACGACCAGCTCACCGTCCGCTACTACGACGGCGCAAACCACGGCCTCAAGCTCGGTATCACCACCGACGGGTCCCTGGCCCCGGGGTAACCCGTGACCTTTCACGGTGGGTGACAGGACTGCCGGAGACCGCGGCCGCCGAGCCCCACGTCGCGGGCGCCACCCCCACCCAGGCCTACTGGGCGCAGACGCCCGACCCCACCCGCTGGTACGCCTCCGGAGACCTGATGCTCGCCACCCTCGTGATCGGCTTCGGCCTGATGGTGATGGCGGGCATCGGCTGGCTCCTGGGGCAGGCGCCCCGGCTGCGTGGACGGCGTGGCCTGCACCTGCCCGACCCCATCGGGCGCTGGTCCGTGTCCCTGTGCATGAGTGTGACTGCGGCCTGGCTGCTGTACGTGGTCTACATTCTGGGGGTGGCCTCCCTGGCCACTAGCTACCGCACCAATCACCTGTTCTCCTACGGTGGCTGGGTAGTAGTCCAGCTGGTGGCGGTTATCGCCGTCGTCATGCTCGTCAAGCTCGTCTACCGCGCCCGCCTCATGCGGGCGGCGGCGCATGATGCCAACCGGGAGCGCGGCGAGAAGGGACGCTGGCTCACCGTCCCTGCGGCGGCGGTGCTCTCTGCGGCCGTGATCGGGGCTGCGACGCTACTGGTTGCCATCGCCTACTGGGGCCTGTTCCCCATGCTGGTATGAGTGGTAGTGAGCGGGCAGGCAGGCCGTGAGAGCCCTGAAGCTGGTCGCCTGGGCGTGCAGCCTGCGTAGCCCCGGGTTGGTATTCGCCCCGTCGGTACGCTCGTTCGCGCTAGCGCTGATGCTCGTACTCATCTGGGCCGCCACCCGGGGCGAGGTGATCATCACCGGCGGTCTCGCCCGGTCGCTGACGGTTGCGGGCCTCGGGGCACTGGTCGCGGTGGCGAACGCCTCGGCACTGCTGCGCGATCTCGACTCCGCTCGACGCGGGGCGCTGCGCTACTACGGATTCCGGCCGGCGGACTTCCTCGCGCTGTACGCAGTCATGTCCCTGCCGCTGACGGCGTTGGAGGCTGTGTGTGGAACGTTAGTACTGGACTTTCCGGGCTGGTCCGAACCGGGCCGCTTCGGGCTGCTGTTGGCGGCGTGGACGGTGACGACGGCGCTGGGGGCGGTTGCCGCGGACTGGCTTGCACACGTCGGCATTGCACCCGGGCTCCCAATGACGCGGCTAAAGCTGCGAATCGGTGCCAGGCTGCGGAGCCGTGTCTCTTCGCTGTGCGTGGTCTACCTGTGCTCGGCCTCCTGGTTGCCGACGATTCTGGTGGCAGCTGTGGGCGTGGTGAGCGTATACGCGCTGGGACGCTTCGGTCAGTCGGTCTTCGTTGGCGTGTTCGTCGCGGGTGCCTACCTGGCTGCGACGGTGATCGGCGTTCTCGCCGAGGTCGATGACACGCCTTCAGCCCGCTATGCCAGGAGCCGTTACGCCATCGCCGACGCGGAGCTGCGGCGCGCCAAGCTCGCGCTGGCGCTGCCGCTACTGGTTGCCGAATGCCTGGCGGCTAGCACGCTCGGCATGGTCGCCGGGGCCCGCATCGATGTCGTCCACCTGCTGGTGTGCCTGGTATACCTGCCGCTACTGGCGATGGCGCTGGCCGACGCGGCCACCGCCTACACCCGGCGGCATCGCATGCTGCCCGCCGCGGAACTGGGCGGGGCACTGCTCGCCCTGGTTCCGGGGCTGCCCCTGGCGGTGCTCCCGGCCGCCGCCCACCTACTGCGCAGGAGCAAACATGCTTGAAGTCATTGGCGTACAGCGTCGGTACCGCGGCGGGCGCGGCACCGGGCCGCTGACCCTGGAGGTGGCAGCGGGGAGGTGCTCGGCGTCGTCGGCCCCAACGGGGCGGGCAAGACCACGCTCTTCGGCGCCCTGTGCGGGGTGAACGACTTCCAGTCCGGCACCGTCCGCCTGGACGAACGCGAGCTGGGGCGGCGCCTGCCCGCCGAGGCCTGTGGCTTCCTGCCCGAGCAAAGTCGGCTGTTCCCACAGCTCACCGCCTGTCAGGCGTGCCGCTTCGAGGCCTCCATGCGGCACCTGGAGGTGGACGAGGACGCGCTGGAGGGGCAGCTGGACCGCTTCGGCTGCGCCGACTTCCGCGACACCGAGGTAAGGCACCTGTCCCAGGGAATGACCCGCCGCCTGGGGATCGCCTGCGCCTTCCTCGGTGCCCCTCGGGTGGTGGTGCTGGACGAGCCGCTGAACGGGCTCGATGCGGAGGGCGTGCTGCTGTTCCGACGCGCCCTGGCCGACTACCTTGACGGCGGCGGCATCGCCCTGATGTCCAGCCACATCCTCAGCGTGCTCGACGAGGTCTGTCAGCGGGTGGTGCTGCTCAAGGACGGGCTGGTGGCCGCTACCGTGGACGTGCGCAACGGCGGCGCCGAGCGGGCCTACCTCGAGGTCTTCGGGCAGTGAGTGGGTACGCATTGACGTAACACTCTGGATGGTGACCTATAGTGCTAAGTGAAGTCGTAATGCGGCATCAACCTTGGCCATGAGCTCTGCCGGCAAGTGTCCTACCACCTGACCGAGGCGTTGAACCGCCACGGAACGCACCTGTTCCGCCTGTGCCTTGGAGTCCAATGACAGCCCGGTTAACTCCCCGGGGAGAAGGACTTGGAACGGGAGAACACGCTCAGTTGAGCTCGTGACTGGTACCACCGTTACAACACCTCGGTCGAGAACCGCGGCCGCCGTATTGGCATCGTCGTTGCTTACCACGACGGCAGGTCCGCGCTTGTTTACCTCGCTGCCGATCACGGGATCGAGGTTCACAATCCGTATCTCACCGCGCAGCATCATCGTCCCCGTCGGCGACTGTCATGTCCCATTCGGATGAGTCTGGGGAATCCGCCCAGTCCCTCCAGGCTTCCATGTAGGCATCGCGCAAATTCTCCCGGTGAAGACGACGTATAGCCGTTTGGACTCCCGCGGATCTTGAAGGAAGACCTTCCTGGCTCACGTACTCGTCTAGGAGTGCTAGATCCGCCTCGCTCAGGCTCACACTGACTTTCATACCCAACAACTACCGCTAGTCGCTAAACGGTGGCAGTCTGGTGGCAGAACCGGTGTGCCGGTGTTGTGTTCAGGCCAGGGGCGGGAACTCCTCCAGGGAGAACACCGATTCCACGGGCACATCGAAGTAGCGGGCGATGCGCAGCGCCAGGTAAAGCGACGGGGCGTACTCGCCGCGCTCCAGATAGCCGACCGTCTGGTAGTGCACGCCGAGCGCCTCCGCCAGCTGCCGGCGGCTGACCCTGCGGTCCGCGCGCAGCACGGCGATGCGGTTGTGAACGACATCTCCGGACATCTCACAGCCCAGTCTGCGAGCGGATCGTCGACTGGGTGCGATTCAGCCCGCCGATCGTCTCCTTGCGGAAGCTGCGGCGAATGACCGGCGGCACCAGCCCGAAGCCGACGACGATCCAGGCCAGCAGCACCGCGACGGCCAGCGCCGGGTGGAAGCTGCCGCCGATCTCCCAGGACGGATCGCCCACTAGCGCCCAGCGGGTCAGGTGCCCGGACCAGTAGGTCGGCAGCACCATCTGAATGCCCTGCACCCAGCCCGGCAGCGCGGAGGTCGGGTAGCAGCAACCGGCCACGAACAGCACCAGGCAGATCACCATGTTCACCATGTAACTGTAAACGCCGCGGATGAACACGCTGAGGAAGAACCCGAGCGGCGCGCACGCCAACGAGGCCAGCGCGGCAATAAGCAGACAGAGCAACGTCGTTCCGGTGGAGGGCATCGTGACAGCAATGAACAGGACAGTCCCTACAAGGATCATCGCCTGCATGAGGAACACCAGCACCACGGTGGACAGCGTCTTGCCGATCGCCCAGGTGAGCGGTCCGTGCGGGAGGATGCGCACCCGCAGCAGTGCGCCCCCGATGCGATCGGTATAGGTCTCCGCTCCAATCTGCATCATGACGAGACTGGCGAAGCCGCCGACGGCGCCGGCCGCGAACATGGTGCCGAAGGCACTGGTTGAGTCGAGTCCGCTGAGTGGGCCGTCGCTTATCCGGGAGACGACCAATATGGCGGCCACCGTAAACAGGATGGACGTCGCTCCGGCTCCCACGATGCTCGGGCGCAGGTCGCCGTAGGCCTGACGCGCCGCTGCGCGTAGTACGGACAGGGGCAAAGATCGAGTGGAGGTCATGGCCTGGGCTCCTTGGCGCTAGGGGTGGTTGCCGAATCACTCCGGATGGCCAAGTGATCCGTGCTGCTTTGTCCGGCGTCCGCGGGCTGGGAGACCAGGGCGAGGTAGGCCTCTTCCAGAGTGGGGCGAGTGACCGTCAACTCGCTGATCGCGTCCAGGTCCAGCTGTTGCAGGAAGCGCTCCGGAGCTGCGGTGGCATGCACATGGCGCTCGCCATCCTGCATCCAGGTCACCTCGGCCTCCCGGCCGATGCGCTCACGCAACTCGGTGACGGTGCCTTCGGCGATGATCCGGCCCGCCGCCATGATGACGACCCGCGAGGCCAGGCGCTCCGCCTCGGAGAGGTCATGTGTGGTCATCAGTACGGTGGCCGCGTCGTCCACCCGCTCCATGATCAGGTCGTGCAGACGCGTCTTGGAGACGGGGTCAAGCCCCGTCGTCGGCTCGTCGAGAATTAGCAGCTCGGGGTGACCCAACAGCGCCGCCGCGAAGTCAAGCGTGCGGCGTTGCCCTCCCGAAAGCCGGGAGAGGCGGGAATCGGCCTTGTCCGCCAGCCCCACGGCGTCGAGCACCTCAGCCGCCGTGGCCACCCGCGTCGTCGCGGTCAGCAGCATGGAGCGAATCCATTCCAGCTGGTCCTTCACCCGCCACTTGGCGTGATCGGTCCAGTTCTGCTGCACCAGCCCGATCCGCGCCCAGAAGGCTGCATCCGTGCGGCGCGGATCCGTACCGAAGACGCGGACGCTGCCCGCGTGCGGGCGCAGTGAGCCGAGCAGGTTCTCCACGAGCGTGGTCTTGCCGACGCCGTTGGGGCCGAGCAGGCAGACCACCTCGCCGGGCTGGACCGTGAGGCTGACGTCGTGCAATACGGGGTGCTTGCCATAGGCGAATCCGACACCCTGGGCGCTAATCACGGGTGGGGCAGGGGACATGTCCGGTCCTTCCTGGTAGGTGCGCTACTGAATGTAGCAGACCTACTACATATTGCGTGTGATGATGACGGGTGCTGTGGCCGTGAGTTGCGAGAGCTGCTCGTCGTCGCGCCGTCCACACTGTGACCTGGCGTGGCGGAGCGGCGGATTCGCGGTACGGTGTCCCCGTGCGCGCGACCTCGGTCCGGGAGCGGAACCTCCTGCTTAGTCGCCGCGGCGGGGCCTGAACAGGCCGGCACCCCGACCGCGGCTAACTTCGCGTAGCCAGCCACCCCGGCGCGCCGGGCTCCGGCGCCGGCAACCAGCACATCTGCTCAGGAGAACCCAGACTCATGCGTACCGCCCGCCCCGCACCACAGCAGCCCTCCGGCATGCCCTTCACCAAGTACCGGCCCTTCCTCGACACGGTTGACGTCTCCCTGCCGGACCGCACCTGGCCGAACA
Source organism: Actinomyces sp. 432 (assembly GCF_009930875.1). Classification (NCBI taxonomy): domain Bacteria; kingdom Bacillati; phylum Actinomycetota; class Actinomycetes; order Actinomycetales; family Actinomycetaceae; genus Actinomyces; species Actinomyces sp. 432. Next base: position 1,697,835 of record NZ_CP025249.1, on the reverse strand, counting down.
ACCGCATCACCCACGCCCCCCGCTGGCTGAGCACCGATCTGCGCGACGGCAACCAGTCCCTCATCGAGCCCATGGGGCCCGCCGCCAAGCGCGCCATCTTCGACCTGCTGGTGCGCATGGGCTTCAAGGAGATCGAGGTCGGCTTCCCCGCCGCCTCCCAGACCGACTACGACTTCGTGCGCTCCCTGGTGGAGGACGACGCCATCCCCGAGGACGTGACCATCTCGGTGCTGACCCAGTCCCGCGAGGACCTGATTGACCGCACCCTGGACGCCTGCGTCGGCGCGCCGCGCGCCACCGTCCACCTGTACAACGCCCTGTCCCCGCTGTTCCGCGAGGTCGTCTTCCGCATGGGCAAGGACGACATCCGCGAACTCGCCGTCGAAGGCACCCGCCAGGTAATGGCACGTGCCGAGAAGGTGCTCACCGATGACACCATCTTCGGCTACGAGTACTCCCCGGAGATCTTCGTGGACACCGAGCGCGAGTACTCCCTGGAGGTGTGCGAGGCCGTCATGGGCGTGTGGCAGCCCGAGGGCGACCGCGAGATCATCCTCAACCTGCCCGCCACCGTCGAGCGCGCCACCCCCAATGTCTACGCCGACCAGATCGAGTGGATGAGCCGCAACCTCTCCCACCGCGACGCCGTGTGCCTGTCCATCCACAACCACAACGACCGCGGTTCCGGCATCGCCGCCGCCGAACTCGGCGTGCTCGCCGGGGCCGACCGCGTGGAGGGCTGCCTGTTCGGCCACGGCGAGCGCACCGGCAACGTCGACCTGGTCACCCTCGCCCTGAACCTGTTCAGCCAGGGCATCGACCCCATGCTCGACCTATCCGACATCGACGAGGTGCGCCGCGTCGTCGAGCACTCCACCCAGATGGACGTGCCCCCGCGCACCCCCTACGCCGGCGAGCTCGTCTACACCTCCTTCTCCGGCTCTCACCAGGACGCCATCAAGAAGGGCTTCGCCGCACGCGCCGAGAAGGTCGCCGCCAAGACCGCCGAGGGACTGACCGAGGCCGAGGCGGACGTGGCCGTGCCCTGGTCCATGCCCTACCTGCCCATCGACCCGCACGATGTGGGCCGCTCCTACGAGGCCGTGGTGCGGGTGAACTCCCAGTCCGGCAAGGGCGGGGTGTCCTACCTGCTGCGCACCACCCACAACCTGGATCTGCCGCGCCGCCTGCAGATCGAGTTCTCCAACATCGTCCAGCGCCACACCGACACCTTCGGCGGCGAGGTCGACGCCAACGAGCTGTGGTCGATCTTCGCCGACGAGTACCTGCCGGCCTCGGCGGCACCCGGCGCCGACCTGCCCACCTGGGGCCGCTACAGCCTCAAGGGCGCCACACTCACCGCGGTCGGCGACGACGAGTCCATCCTTACCGTCACCATCTCCGACGGCGACGAGCGCAAGCTGCTGACCGCATCCGGCTCCGGCCCGCTGGATGCCTTCGTCACCGCCCTGGAGCAGACCGGTGTACAGGTGCGCATCCTCGACTACGCCGAGCACGCCCTAAGCGAGGGCCGCGACGCCCGCGCCGCCTGCTACGTCGAGTGCGAGGTCGGTGGTCAGGTCCTGTGGGGCGTGGGCATCGACCCCTCCATCACCACTGCCTCCTTCAAGGCCGTGATATCCGCCGTCAACCGCGCTATGCGCTGACAGGGGCGCCGTTGGGGGAGAGGCTCTACCGGGACGAGGCCATCGTCCTGCGCACCTACAAGCTGGGCGAGGCGGACCGCATCGTCGTCATGCTCACCCGCGCCCACGGGCAGGTGCGCGCCGTCGCCAAGGGAGTGCGCCGCACCACCTCGCGCTTCGGTGCGCGCCTGGAGCCCTTCTCCATGATTGACGTGCAGCTGCACGCCGGGCGCAGCCTGGACGTGGTTACCCAGGTGGAGACCATCGATCCGTTCGGCCGTAACATCGCCGCCGACTACGCCATGTTCACCTGCGCCGAGACCATGGCGGAGACCGCCGAGCGCCTCACGCAGGACGACGGCGACCTGGGCACCACCGACTCCCCCCAGCAGTTCTTGCTGCTGTACGGGGCGTTGTCCGCGTTGGCGCGACGCCGTCACGCGCCCGGTCTGGTGCTGGACTCCTACCTGCTGCGGGCCCTGGCCCTGGCCGGCTGGGCGCCCTCCTGCTACGACTGCGCCCGCTGCGGCGCCCCAGGCCCCCACACCGCCTTCCACGTACAGGCGGGCGGTGCCGTCTGCTCCGCCTGCCGACCCGCCGGCTCCGTCGACGTCGAGCCGGGTGCCATGGCGCTGCTCGGCGCACTGCTCTCGGGGAACTGGGAGCTGGCCGATGCCTCCAGCCCGCGCGAGCGCGCCGAGGCATCCGGATGCGTGTCCGCCTACCTGACCTGGCACCTGGAACGGCGCCTGCGTTCACTCTCCCTCGTAGAAAGGGCCTGACATGCCTGACGCTACCGACGCCGCTCCCGCCGTCGGGGGCGGCTCCGATCCTCGCCCGCTCGACGTCGTCCCCCTGCACCGCCAGGGCCTGACCCCGCCGGCTCTCGACCCGGCGTCCGTGCCCGCGCATGTCGCCTGCGTCATGGACGGCAACGGCCGCTGGGCCAATGCGCGCGGCCTGCCCCGCACCGAGGGGCACCGGGTGGGGGAGTCGACCATGATGGACGTGATCGCTGGCGCCGTCGAGCTGGGGGTGAAGGAACTCAGCGTGTACGCCTTCTCCACGGAGAACTGGAAGCGCTCACCCGCCGAGGTGCGCTTTCTCATGGGCTTCACTCGCACGGTGCTGCGCGCCCAGACCGACGACCTGCTGGCCTGGGGCGTGCGAGTGAACTGGGTGGGGCGCGAGCCGAAGCTGTGGAAATCGGTGCTCAAGGAGGTACGTCGCTCCGAGCGCATCACCGCCGGGAACGACACCATGGTGCTGAACATGTGCCTGAACTACGGCGGCCGCGCCGAGCTCGCCGACGCCGCGCGCGCCATGGCCCGCGACGTGGAGGCCGGGCGGCTGCGGGCGGCGTCGATCAACGAGAAGACCGTGCAGCGCTACCTGTACTCCCCACACATGCGGGACGTGGACCTGCTGATCCGTACCGGCGGGGAGCAGCGCACCAGCAACTTCCTGATGTGGTCCTCGGCCTACGCGGAGCTGTACTTCTCCGACCTGCCCTGGCCCGAGTTCGACCGCACCGAGCTGTGGCGCGCCTGCGAGGCCTACGCGCACCGCGAGCGCCGCTTCGGCGGCGCCGTCGAGCGGGTCGCCGGCGCCTAAGCACCGCGGCGCTACTTCTACCGAACTCGGCACGTAACGTCTACCGGTCTCGGTACGTAACAAGTGCCGGTCTGGGTGTGTTACTGGTGCCGGTCTCGGGAGCAGGCGGGGCACAGGCCGAAGAACTCCACTGTGTGCTGCATGTCCGTGAAGCCCTGCTCGGCGGAGACTCGGCGGATCCACTCCTCCAGCTCGTCCCCGGCGACCTCCACCGTGCGACCGCAGGAGCGGCACACGATGTGGTGGTGGTGCCCGGGGCGCTCGCACTCCCGGTACAGCGCCTCACCGTCGGTGCCGCGGATCTGGTCCACCTGGCCTGCCTCCGCCAGGGCCGTCAGGTTGCGGTAGACGGTCGCCAGCCCCACCTTGGTGCCCTCCGCCTGCAGGGCGGCGTGAATCTGCTGGGCGGAGCGGAACTCGTTGGTGCGGGACAGGATGTCGGCCACTGCAGCCCGCTGCCAGGTAGCGCGGTGATGCGGTGGATTTCCATTACCCCTGGTGGCGTTGACACTCATGCGGGCACCTCCTGTTGTCCGTAATCAATTCGCATGCCGCCTCCCTGGCGGCGACCGTGGCGGGAGCGGGTGGCACGCACCACCCCGCCGACAAGCGCTACAACGGCGTATGTGCACACCAGTAGCACAACGATCATGGCACCCGGGGAGGCCGCCAGGAAATACGTGATGGTCAGCCCGGCTACGCAGGCGACCACGCCGATCACCATGGCCAGGTGCATGGTGCGTCCGAAGGAGTATGACACCAGCTGGGCGATCGCCACGGGAACGATCATCACTGCGGAGACCAGCAGCGCGCCCACCACCCGCATGGACACGGATACGGTCAGTGCCGCCACCACGGCCACAGTCACGTTCAGCGCGGCCGTGGGCAGGCCGATCGAGCGGGCGAACTCCTCGTCGTGGCACAGCGCGAACAGTGGCCCGCGCAAGCCGATTCCCACCGCTAGTACCACGGCGGCGAGCACCACCGTAAACCAAGTGTCAGAGGTTGACACGGTCGCGATCGAGCCGAACAGGTAGCTGGTGAGATTCGTCGTCGTCCCGCCTGCCAGCTTGATCAGGATCACGCCGCCGGCGATGCCCCCGTAGAACAGGATCGCCAGGGCCACGTCGCCGCGGGTGCGCCCGCGGGCGCGAATGACCTCAATCAGCACCGCGCCGAGCACGGAGGCGATGATCGCCCCCGGAATGGCCCAGGCGTCGTGGGGGGTGACGTTCGCGGCCGCGCCGGCGATCCAGCCGAGCGCCACGCCGGTCAGGGCGATGTGCCCGATGCCGTCGCCCAGCAGTGCCAGGCCCCGCTGCACCAGGTAGGTGCCCACCACCGGGGCGGACAGCCCTACCAGCACGGCCACGATATAAGCACGCTGCATGAGCGGGCTGGCCAGCATCTGGCCAAGAGCGGTCATAAAGTCATTCACTGGAGGCCTCCTGCCTGCCGCACGGAGGTGGTCAGTACCGGGGCGTGGTGGGCCGTTGGCTCGGTGGCGCCGTGTTCATGCTCGTGCTCGCAGTTGTCCAGGCGGTCGTGGCCGAGCTCGTCATGGCGGGCGTGATCGTGGGCCAGCGCCTCCCGCGGCCCGTCGAATACCACCCGCCCCTCTGACAGCACCACCGCCCGTTCAACAACATCCGCCAGCTCGCCCATCTCGTGCAGGACGGTCAGCAGCGTCAGTCCCTGCGCGCGCAAGTCGTCCAGGGTGACCGCCAGCGCCGCACGCGAGGCGCGGTCAATCCCGGCTAGGGGCTCGTCCAGTAGCAGCAGCTCGGGAGAGCGCACCAGGGCGCGGGCGATCAGCACGCGCTGGGACTGTCCGCCGGAGAACACCTGCACGTGGTCCTGCGCGCGGTCGGCCAGGCCTACGGCGTCCAGAGCATCGAGGGCGCGCCGACGGGCCGCACGGCCGCGGTCGGCGAAGGGGCGCCCGGGAGACAGCAGGCCCGAGCGGACCACCTCCAGCGCCGTCGCCGGCACGCCGGAGGAGGCCCCCACCCGCTGTGGCACATAACCGACTCGCTGCCACGGCACCGCGCGGCGCTCGCGAACGTCGTGGCCGAACAGGCGCACCGATCCGGAGCAGGTCGGCACCAGGCCGAGGATCGCCTTTACCAGGGTCGACTTGCCCGAGCCATTCGCGCCCAGTAGCGCGAGCGACTGACCTGCGCCTACCGTCAGGTCGACCCCGTCCAGAATGGGGCTGGATCCCAGTACCACGCTGGCTTCAGCCACTTCAATGGGCGCGGTGCCCGAGCTCGTGGAGGTGGAAAGCGACTTGAGTGTCATGAAGTCCTTCTGCCGATGATGGGAACCGTGATCACTGGCAGGATAGCGCGGTGCGCAGCTCTTGCAGATTGGCTGACATGGCATCGGCGTAGTCACCGGAGGACGGGGCGGACTCAAGCGGGTTCAGCACGGCGGTGGTGGCGCCGGTCTCCGCGGCAAGGGCCTCGGCCGTCTTGGAGGAGACAAGGTCCTCGGTGAAGATCGTCGTCGTGCCGGTCTCCTGCACAATCTTCTTCACGGCGGCCAGCTCGGCCGGGCTGGGCTCGGACTCGGGATCGACCCCGGACACGGAGGCCTGGGTCAGTCCATAGCGATCCGCCAGGTAGCCGAAGGCGGCGTGCGAGGTGACGAAGGTGGTGCGCTCACACTGGGCCAGACCGGTGGAGTAGTCGGAGTCCAGGCCTTCGAGGGTCTCGGTGAGGCTGGAGAGATTGGCCTGGTAGTCATCCGCGTGATTCGGATCGGCCTGGGACAGGGCGGTCTCGATGGCCTGCGCGGCAGACTGCATGCGCACCGGGTCGAGCCAGAAGTGGGGGTCCGCTGCGTCGGCGTCATGCTCCTCAGCGTGGTCAGCGTCCGCCTCATCCGCATGGTCGCCGTGCGCATCGACGTCACCGTCATGGTTATGGGAATCGTCATGAGCATCTTCACGAGCATCGTCATGGTCGTGCTCTACGCCGTCGTGGTGAGTGAGCTCGACCGCGTCGGTGAGATCGAGAACGTCTGGGCCGGAGACCTCGCTCAGCGCGTCGTCCAAGGAGGGCTGGAAGCCGGGGACATATACCACCAGGTCGGTTCCGGACAGTGCGGTGACGTCCTTGGGGGCGAGCTCGTAGTCGTGCGGCTCGACATTCGTGGGAGTAACGGAGGTGACGTTCACGTGCTCCCCGCCGACGGCCTGCGCCAAGTACTGGATCGGGTAGAAGGACGCGGCGACGGACAGCGCCTGGCCGGAGTCGCTACCGTCGGCGTCGGAGGAGCAGGCGGCCAGCGGCAGGCAGGCGATTCCGAGCGCGGCCGCAGCGGTGACAGCGAGTGCTCGACGGGGGCGGAAAGGAACGTTCATGGGAACCATTCTCATCTCCTCGTGGGTGAGTCGTCAAATCCGCTGTTCAGGACCCGTAGACTGGCCCCGCTCGTCCCACCGACCGCGTGCGGACTGTAGACGGCATCAGTATTTGGACCTACGGAGAAACACAGTGGCAGCAACTCCCTCAACGCTCGACCGTGTCATCAACCTTGCCAAGCGGCGCGGATTCGTCTTCCCCTGCGGCGAGATCTACGGCGGCACCCGCTCGGCCTGGGACTACGGACCGCTCGGCGTGGAGCTGAAGGAGAACATCAAGCGCCAGTGGTGGCAGTACATGGTCCGCTCGCGCGACGACGTCGTCGGCCTGGACTCCTCGGTGATCCTGCCGCGCGAGACCTGGGTGGCTTCCGGCCACGTGGCGGCCTTCACCGACCCGCTGATCGAGTGCACCTCCTGCCACAAGCGGTTGCGCGAGGACGAGTTGCAGGAGGCCTACGCCGCCAAGCACGGCATCGACAACCCCGACACCGTCACCCTGGACCAGCTCGTGTGCCCCAACTGCGGTACTCGTGGCGCCTTCACCGAGCCCAAGGCCTTCTCCGGCCTGCTTAAGACCTTCCTCGGGCCGGTTGACGACGAGGCCGGCCTGCACTACCTGCGCCCCGAGACCGCCCAGGGGATCTTCATCAATTTCACCAACGTGATGAGCGCCGCGCGCAAGAAGCCGCCCTTCGGCATCGGCCAGGTAGGCAAGTCCTTCCGCAACGAGATTACCCCCGGCAACTTCATCTTCCGCACCCGCGAGTTCGAGCAGATGGAGCTGGAGTTCTTCGTGGAGCCCGGCACCGATGAGGAGTGGCACCAGTACTGGATCGACTACCGCAAGGCCTGGTACACCGACCTGGGCATCAGCGAGGACAACCTGCGGCTGTACGAGCACCCCAAGGAGAAGCTGTCCCACTACTCCAAGCGCACCGTTGACCTGGAGTACCGCTTCGGCTTCGCCGGCGGGGAGTGGGGCGAGCTGGAGGGTATTGCCAACCGCACGGACTTCGACCTGTCTACCCACGCCGAGCACTCCGGCAAGGACCTGTCCTACTTCGACCAGGGCAAGAACGAGCGCTGGACCCCCTACGTGATCGAGCCCTCGGCCGGACTGACGCGATCCCTGATGGCCTTCCTGGTGGAGGCCTACACGGAGGATGAGGCTCCCAACACCAAGGGCGGCGTCGACAAGCGTGTGCTGCTGCGGCTGGACCCGCGCCTGGCTCCGGTCAAGGCGGCGGTGCTGCCGCTGAGCCGCAAGGAGGAGCTGACCGGCCCTGCCCGCGAGCTTGCCGCCCGGCTGCGCCGCACCTGGAACGTCGAGTATGACGACGCCGGCGCGGTGGGCCGCCGCTACCGCCGCCAGGACGAGGTCGGCACCCCCTTCTGCATCACCTACGACTTCGAGTCGCCGCAGGACGGCGCGGTCACCGTGCGTGAGCGCGACACCATGGCCCAGGAGCGCATCCCGCTTGAGGGCGTGGAGCGCTACCTGGCCGAGCGCCTGATCGGCTGCTGAACAGTCGGCTGCCCGCCGGTCAGATGCCGGCTGCCCGGCCAGACGCCTGAGTGGCGTCTGGCCGGTGCGTGCGACCGTTCCACGGCCTCGGTGACGTTGCACGACCTTGGTGTGTGTTCCACGACCCCCGGGTGGTCGTGCAACAGGCACCAAGGTCGTGCAACGCAGCCAGGGTCGTAAATCGACATATTGCGCGGCACCGCTCACCGACGCCGCAGCCCGAGCATCGAGCCCTCGCACAGGCCCGACTCCAATCTCGTACCCGGCCGCAGCAGGACGCGGTTGGGTCTGAGCGAGGCGACAACTCCGGGCGGAAAGGCCGCGAGGATCTTGTCCGCCAGCGCGCGCAGATCGCGGAACTCCCCGTAAGTCACGCGTATGAATCGCCAACCCATGGCCTGGATGGCGTCCTGACGCAGTTTCTCCTGCCAGGCGTCCTCCCTGGTGTTGTACTTGACTCGGCCGTCAACCTCGATGACGATCCCGTGCTCGGGCCAGCACAGGTCGAGCCACCACATGCTCGCATGGTCGCTCACCCGGTACTGCACTTGTGGCGCCGCAAGTCCGAGCACGAGAGTCAGCCAGCGCATGACGCTTTCGCCAGGAGAGTCGGCTAACGGCGTCGCCGCTTCCAGTACGGCACGTGCTTGTGCAATTCCGCGCCTGTGCGGGGATCGCTGCAGCCACTCCTGCCAGGTGTCGCGAGCCCGCTTCTCGGCGTCTGCATACGCACGGTGGTCGTTCGGCTGCGATCGGCAGTACAACCGCAGCGCCGCGTCGGCAATCGCCAGGGCGTTGTGTGCGGGCTCGTCGAACGCACAGTCGAAGGCGGTGCGTAACACGGTGGTGACCGGCACCCCGCCGACCACGGTGATGTCTTCCTCCGGGAGGTCCAAGTGTCGGCGCCAAAGCATGATCTGCCGGCAGTAGAAGTCCTCGTGTGCGCTCGACCGCGGCGGTCCCGTGGGAGGCACACTGATCAAGGGCAGCGGCGTGCCAACTCGCTTGGGCGTGCTGGGAACCGCCAGGTATACGTCCGGTTCCTGGGTCATCATTGGCAGGCCAAGCACAAGGGCCGCGGATGCGTGCGTGAGGCAGCACGCGGAGCGGTGCGTTGTTTGCGCGGTTATGGCGCGTGCCAAGGCCAAGGTATAGCGATGCTGCCAGCGCTTCGCCTCAGGGGCTGGAACCCAGTGAATGCCGGGAGCAAGCCGCAGCGCGGAGCGGGGGAACTCTACGCCGGCGCGGTCATGCCGACCGGTGTGAATCAGCACGGGAAACAGATCACGGTCGCGAGCACGGTCGTGAGCTAGGTCAGGCGAGGTGGGCATGTCTCCAGCATTCGCCGAAGTTGGGTGCGATGACCACTCTCGCATCGTCGACTGTGGATAAGTGGGTGTCTGGGGCGCCGCTAATGGTACCCGTGGGTTTTGGTGCCTCGGTCGGCCAGCATCCGCGGGAGTAATCCGGTGGTCCACGCTGTCCGTACTCCTGGACCGCTGGTCGGTCTCGTTTTGCGGTGCCGCGGGCCTCGTACTGCACGACCTCGGTGACACTGCACGACCTTGGTGTGTGTTCCACGACCACCCGGGGGTCGTGCAACGCACCCGAAGGTCGTGCAACGCGGCCCGACGTCGTGCAACGCACCTGGGTTTGGCCCGGGGATGGGCGGCTGGTCGGCGCACACCTGCCAGGCTCGTGCCGCCCGAGTTGCCTCAAGCCGACTCAGGCCGGGGCCGGTCGCCTCAGGGCGACGTGCCTGCGCGGTGCGCGCGGATCGACGCTGCCGGCGGGCATGATGGCCGTGTGAACGACGAGACGACGCCAGCCTCTGCCGCAGCGCCCGCCGAACTGCCTGTCGACGGGCCGAGCAACGTGCACGCCGGGGAATCACCTACCGGCCGGGCCGATACCACTGCCGGCCCGCGCGCCTCGAACCCGCACGCATCCCTGGCGGCGCACAGCCATTCCGGCCCTCTCAACCTGGGCGCGGCCGAGGCCCGGCGGGTGCGCCTAGTGCTGGCGGCGATCGTCATCCCGCTGGTGGTGGCCACACTGATCGGTCTGATCGTGCTGTGGCCGAGTGGGAACTCACTGGTCGGCTCCCAGCCCTTCACCGCCGACGGCGCCGCTCTCGAATCGGCCACCATCACCTCCCTGAACACCGCCGCCTGCGCCGACACCACCGGAGCGCTGGAGGGAGTCGCCAACGAATCGCTGCTCGCCGACGCGGTGTGCGCGCGCATCACCTCCGGCGACGGCGAGGGCCTGGTCATGCCGGTGCATATCCCCTCCGAGTCCCTGGCCGCCGCCGACGTCGGAGACCGTCTAAAGGTGATGTATGCGCCCGCCGCGCTCGCCTCCGGCACGCCATACGTATTCGTCGACTACGCCCGCCAGGTGCCGGTGGCTGCGCTGGCGGTGGTGTACCTGGTACTCGTCGTCGCCGTAGCCGGCCGTAAGGGTGCTCTCAGCGTGCTGGGCCTGCTGCTCGCAACGGGCGTCCTGCTCGGTTTCATGATCCCGGCGCTACTGGATCTGGCCTCACCCATGTGGGTGACGCTGGTGGGCGCCTCGGCCATGATGCTATTGGCGGTCTACGTCGCCCACGGCATCTCCGTGCGCACCACCACGGCACTGCTGGGCACCTTCGCCGGCGTGGTCATCACGGTCCTGCTGTCACTGTGGGGCGTGGACGCCGCTAACCTCACCGGCGCCACCGAGGAGACCGCCCTGACCCTCACGGCGATGGTGGGCGGCATCAACCTGCAGGCCTTGCTGACCTGCGGCATGGTGGTGGCGGCCCTGGGCGTGCTCAATGACGTCACTATCACCCAGGCCTCCGCCGTGTGGGAGCTGCACGCCGCCAACCCAGCCCTGGGCCGTGCGCGGCTGTTCACCGGAGGCATGCGGATCGGCCGTGACCACATCGCCTCCACCGTCTACACCCTCGCCTTCGCCTACGCCGGCACGGCCCTGCCGCTGATTCTGGCGGCCTCGCTGATCGACCGGCCGCTGGCCGCCACCCTGCTTTCGGGCGAGATCGCCGAAGAGGTCGTGCGCACCCTGGTGTCATCCATTGGCCTGGTACTGGCCATCCCGGTGACGACGGCGATCGCCGCCGCCCTGTGCCGCACCGGAGAGCCTGCCGACGCGTGACCGCGCCGGTGCGGGAGCCGGTTGCGACAGGCTGCGTAGGCCCATCACCGGGTTCCAGGCGCAACTCGGCGGCTGAGCCGCCGCGCGCAACGCACCGGCTCAGCCGCCGGATACGTCCAGCTCGGCGTCGGCCAGCAGTGCCCGATCCTCCTCGTCCAGGAAGGGAGAGTCCAACCAGCCCTCGGGCAGGTGCGGGGAACGCGGACTACCCGCACGCCCACGCGATCCCTCCGCCGCCGGACCCGGATAGGGCACATCCTGCGGCAGCCGTGCACGCATACGTGCCAGCGCGGTGTCCAGTTCCGGTAGCGAGGACACACGCATCAACTCTGCGCGTGCCGCGCCACCCACCGGGTAGCCCTTCAGGTACCAGCCGATGTGCTTGCGCAGATCGCGTACGCCCCGGTCCTCACCCAGCTCGGCCGCCAGCAGTCGCCCGTGCTCCTTGATCACGGCAACCACCGCATCCAGGTCGGGGCGGGTCCGCCCGGACCGCCCGTGCATGGCTGAGACGATGTCTGCGAACAGCCACGGCCGTCCCTGGCAGCCGCGCCCCACCACGACGCCGTCGCAACCAGTCTGCTCAAGCATGGACACGGCGTCGTCGCCGCTCCACACGTCCCCGTTTCCGAGCACCGGCAGTGCGGTGGCCTCCTTCAAACGGGCGATCTGCTCCCAACGCGCGTGGCCGGAGTAGTGCTGCCGGGCCGTGCGCGCGTGCAGTGCCAGAGCCGCGATTCCGGCGTCTGCAGCGATACGGGCCGCATCCAGGAAGGTCTCGTGCTCGTCATCAATCCCCAGGCGCATCTTGACCGTTACCGGCACTTCGCGCTCGCGGCGGGCGGCCGCGCCGGCGGAGCGTGCAGCCCGCACCGCCGCACGCATGATCGCCTCCAGCAGGTCCCGCTTCCACGGCAGGGCGGCGCCACCGCCCTTTCGAGTCACCTTGGGGACGGGGCAGCCGAAATTCAGGTCAATATGGTCAGCCAGGTCCTCGGCCACCAGGATGTGGACCGCCGCAGCCACGGTCGCTGGGTCCACCCCGTACAGCTGAATCGAACGCACCCGTTCGGTGGGGTCCGTCCGCACCATCGACAGAGTCTTGGCGTTGCGCTCCACCAGGGCTCGGGTGGTGACCATCTCGGTGACGTACAGACCCGCCGGGGCGGACAGCGCGCCTTCCGGGGTAGTGACCGGCCCCTCCTGTGCCGGGCGCAGCGCGGAGGGCAGTGCCTCCTCCCCGTAGATGCGGCACAAGCGCCGAAATGAGGCATTCGTCACTCCGGCCATGGGGGCGAGCACCACCGGCGTGGCGATCTCCAACGGGCCGATGCGCAGCGGCGCGGCGACGCCCGCCCCGGGCCGGGCGGCCTGTGCGGGGATGGGCGATACCGGAGCAGGCTCAACGACTGGCGTAGCCGCCGGCTGGGTCGTTTCAGGCGATGCACTCACCGGCACATGCTGGCACATCCACGACATGTTCGCCGCCACGTGCGAAGCTGGCGGCATGAGCGAGCAACCGCCCCCATCCGGGGGAATGCTGGATGGGCGCACCATCCTGGTTACCGGCGTGCTGCGCCCGGCCTCCATTGCCACCGCCATCGCCGTCGCCTGCCGCGCGCAGGGAGCCCGCCTGGTAATGACCGGCCACCCGCGCACACTCCGCCTGAGTGAGGCGGTCGCCCGCCGCTACGGTGGAGTGCACGCGATTGTGCCCCTGGACGTCACCGACCCTGACTCCCTTGCCTGCCTCGCCCCCCGGCTGCAAGAGGCAGGAGTGGATCAGGTGGACGGCGTCGTTCACGCCATCGCCCACGCCGACGCCGCAGTGCTGGGCACGCTTACACGCAATCGTTCGGACGCAGGCGCAACCGTCACGGATCCTGGGGCACGCGGTCGGGCACTGGCCGAGGCCTTCACCGCCTCCGCGGCCTCACTACAGGCGCTCGTAGACGCCGTACGGCATTTGCTCTCCGCGCACGCGTCGGTGCTTGCACTCACCTTCGACACAGGCCATGTCCACCCCGGCTATGGCTGGATGGGTCCCCTGAAGGCCGCGCTGGAGGCGAGCGTGCGGGCGCTCGCCGTGGAGCTGGGACCGGCGGGCGTGCGGGTGAATGCCCTCAGCGCCGGTCCGCTGGTCACGCCCGCATCCTCTGCCATCCCCGGCATGGATACGCTGGCCGCCAACTGGGAGGATGCGGCCCCGCTCGGTTGGGATCGCAACGATGCCGAGCCCGTGGCCCGCACTGCCGTCGCGCTGCTGTCCGACTGGCTGCCGGCCACAACCGGTCAGGTGATCCACGCCGACGGCGGCGCCGCCCTCCGCCTGACGGTAGGGTATCCGCGTGACGACTGACCCCGCCGGGAAGCTTCTCGTACTGGTACGGCACTCGAAGGCGTCCCATAACGCCCCCACCGATCTTGAGCGCCCGCTCACCTCGCGCGGGCGGAGTCTGGCGGACGAGCTCGCCCGCTCTTTGGAGCACCGGGTGACAAGCCTTGATCTGCTTCTGGTATCGCCCGCCGCCCGTGCACGCCAGACCGCCGGCCCCATGCGCAAGCGCCTGGCGCCGTCGCTCACGCGCGTGGAGCCGGAGATCTACCATGAGGGCCCCGGCGGGATCCTCCGCCTGTTGCAGCCCCTCCCGGAGACAACCCGCCACGTGCTCGTCGTTGGCCACGAGCCGACCGTCTCGGTGCTGGCCCACATGCTGCATGACACCGTAGATGACTTGGCCGACCAGGTTTCCTTCGGCATTCCCACCGCCACAGCGCTTCTGCTGCAGGTGCCGGTCAACTGGGCGGGTCTCGGTCCCAAGACCGCGCACCTGAGCGAAATAGTCACGGCTCCGCGCTGATTCTGGCGGACAGGCCCACGGCACCACTTCGACCGAACTTGTCGGTTATAACGACCGAGCTCGGCGGGGGTGGCGTGGAGCGGCCGGCGCAAGGCACAGCACGCCGAAGTGCGCCCAAGGACGCCCCAAGGCTGCCAAGTGCGCCAAGCTCGCTAGAGCAGGTCCAGCACCGCCATGAGGTCGCGCACGTGCACCGCGGCCGGTGCCGACTCGGCAACCACAGGTTTGGCGCAGAAGGCCACCCCCAGTGCCGCCTCGGCGATCATGCCCAGGTCGTTGGCGCCGTCGCCCACCGCGACCGTGCGCGTCATGGGCACGCCATCGGCCTGTGCCCAGGCGCGCAGACAGCGAACTTTCTCCTCGCGGTCCACGATGCGACCTAGCACCCGGCCGGTGAGCGCACCGCCCGCCACCTCCAGCCGGTTGGCGGCGACATGGTCGATCCCGAGGCCGCGCGCCAGTGGGCACACCACCTCTTCGAAGCCGCCGGATACCACCCCGACCCGGCAGCCGCGTGCATGCAGCGCCTCAATGAGCTCACGCGCGCCCGGGGTCAGTCGCACCTCCTCCAGCACCGCGGCGAACACCGTCTGCGGAACCCCTGCCAGTGTCGCGACGCGTTCACGCAGTGAGGCGGCAAAGTCCAGCTCGCCGCGCATCGCCCGCGCGGTCACCTCGGCAACGCGCTCGCGAGTGCCGGCCCGCTCGGCGATCAGCTCGATCACCTCCTGCTCGATCAGGGTGGAGTCCACATCCATGACCAGCAGGCCTGGCCCGAGGGCTGCCAGCTCCCCGCTCGCGCGCGCACCGGATACGCGTGGTAGGCCGGGCGGTGGGGCGAATGGCAGCGCGCTGGAGTGCATGCCCAGGATGGTAACCAACGCAGGCGCGCCACATACGCCCCCGCCCCGGGATCGTTGCGATCCCGGGGCGGGGGCGTATCTGGCGTATGCGCCGTGGAGTGGAGTTGGACCGGTCAGCGCGCTACACGCTGTCCCTTGGCGACGACGGTGATGCCGGACTCCGTCACCGTGAAGCCGCGCTCACGGTCGTGCTCAGGGTCGATGCCCACCATGGCACCCTCCTCGACTACAACGTTCTTGTCCAGGATGGCGCGGTTGACCACAGTGTTGCGGCCGACGTTGACGCCGTCCATGAGCACGGACTCCCGTACCGAGGACCAGGAGTTCACCCGCACCTCAGGGGACAGAACCGAGGAAATGACCTCGCCGCCGGAGATGATCACGCCGGGAGAGACGATGGAGTCGACGGCGTGGCCCAGGCGCTCGTGGTGCCCGTACACGAACTTGGCCGGCGGCATCGAGCCCGAGTACCCGGCGAACAGCGGCCAGCGGCTGTTGTAGAGGTTGAACACCGGGCTGACGCTGATCAGGTCCTGGTGGGCCTCGTAGAAGGCGTCGACGGTACCCACGTCGCGCCAGTAGTCGCGGTCGCGCTCGGTTGCGCCGGGGACCTCGTTGTCCTTGAAGTCGTAGACCCCGGCGGCGCCCTGGGAGACGAACCAGGGGACGATGTTGCCGCCCATGTCATGCTTGGAGGACTCGTCGGCGGCGTCGATGGTGACCGCCTCGGTCAGGGCGTCGGCGTCCATGATGTAGTTGCCCATCGAGGCGAGTACCTCATCGGGGGAGTCCGGCAGTCCCGGGGTCTCCTTGGGCTTCTCGACGAAGGCCTTGATCCTGCCGCGTGAGTCCGGATCGGACTCGATGATGCCGAACTGATCCGCGAGCTCGCGCGGCTGCCGGATGCCGGCGACGGTGCACGGCAGCCCGGAGGCGATGTGGTGGTCGAGCATCTGGGAGAAGTCCATGCGGTAGATGTTGTCCGCACCGGTGATGACCACGTAGTCAGGGCGCTCGTCCTCAACCAGGTTGAGGGACTGGTAGATGGCGTCCGCCGAGCCGAGGAACCAGTGCTTGCCCACACGCTGCTGCGCGGGCACGGGGGCGATGTAGTTGCCCAGCATGTCTGACATGCGCCAGGTCTTGGAGATGTGCCGGTCCAGTGAGTGGGACTTGTACTGGGTCAGCACGACCACCTTCAGGAAGCCCGAGTTGATCATGTTGGACAGGGAGAAGTCGATCAGCCGGTAGATGCCGCCGAAGGGCACTGCGGGCTTGGCGCGGTCTACCGTCAGCGGCATCAGGCGCTTGCCTTCACCGCCGGCGAGGATGATTGCGAGGACACGAGGAGAAGCCATGGCCCCACCTTACGGTGATTTTCGTCATCTTGCGAGGCTATTGAGCCGATTGGATCGAAGTACCTTCGGGGACTACCGGCGCCGACCGGCATGCAGACCGCTCCGTGCGCCCGGCGTGCCTGACCGGGCACGCCGCCGGCCGGATGCCACGGCCCCAAAAGCTGCGCGCCGGAGCACGGTCCGGGATACTGTGTGAGCTACGGCAAGGCCCGCCGGATGTGCATGGGTGCACGACCACGAAGGAGAGTGCTGTGACCGAGGAAACCAACATCAATGACGGACTGCGAGTCGACCTGCTGACAAAGGAGTACCCGCCCTTTATCTATGGAGGTGCCGGCGTCCACGTCAATGAGCTCGCCAAAGTGCTGCGGCCCTTGGCCGATGTGCGTGTGCACGCCTTCGGCGGCCCCCGCGAGCCCGGCACCGAGGGCGCCGACGCGGGCGTCACCGGGTACCCGGAGGTGGCCGAGCTGGAGGGGGCCAACGCAGCCCTGCGCACCTTCGGCGTGGACCTGGAAATGGTTCCCGGGGTGGAGGGCGCCGACATCGTGCACTCCCACACCTGGTACGCCAACCTCGCCGGGCACCTGGCGGGCCTGCTCTACGGAATCCCCCACGTCCTGTCCGCCCACTCCCTGGAGCCCATGCGCCCCTGGAAGGCTGAGCAGCTGGGTGGCGGCTACGCCCTGTCCTCCTGGGCGGAGCAGCAGGCATACGAGGGCGCTTCGGCGATTATCGCCGTGTCCAACGGCATGCGCGCGGATATCCTGAAGTCGTACCCGAACGTTGACCCCGAACGGGTCAAGGTGGTTCACAACGGCATTGACCTGGCCGGCTGGGCGCGCCCCGCCGACGCCGAGTTCGAGGCACTCGCCGAGCAGGTCCGCGAGCGCTACGGCATCGACACCTCGCGCCCGACGATCGTGTTCGTCGGCCGCATCACCCGTCAGAAGGGCCTGCCACACCTGCTGCGTGCCGTGGAGAAGCTGCCCGAGCAGGTTCAGGTCATCCTGTGCGCCGGCGCCCCCGATACCCCGGAGATCAAGGCCGAGGTGGACGAGGCCGTGGCCGCCTTGCAGGCCCAGCGCACCGGCCTGATCATGATTGAGGAAATGCTCCCGCACCGCGAGCTCCAAGCGGTTCTGGCCGCCTCGGACGTGTTCGTCTGCCCCTCGGTGTACGAGCCCCTGGGCATCGTCAACCTTGAGGCCATGGCGATGGGGCTGCCGGTAGTCGGCTCCGCCACTGGCGGTATCCCGGATGTCATCGTCGATGGCGAGACCGGCTACCTGGTCCCGATCGAGCAGCTGCAAGACGGCACCGGCACGCCCATCCACCCCGAGCAGTTCGCCACCGACCTTGCCGACCGGCTGACCGAGCTGGTCATGGACGCCGACAAGGCCCAGCAGATGGGTGCGGCCGCGCGCAAGCGGGTGGAGGAGCACTTCTCCTGGACCGCGATCGCCGACCGCACCATGGAGGTCTACCGCTGGGCGCTGGCCAACCCGCGCTGATGCGCGCAGGCATGCGGGCCCTGCCCGTGCCCGTTTGCTGACACGCCGCTTGCCGTCGGACTCCTGTCCGGGCTGCGGTCCGCCGCCTTCGGCACTGACGCTGCCGCCCGTCCGGGCGGCAGCGTCAGTGCCGGGGGAGTCGGCAGCCTCCGGAGCCCCTCAGTGCGCCCACCATTCGGTTGCCGCACCAACGCCTCGGCGCGCGGCGGCGAGCAGAGGACGCAGAATGGCGCCGCGCCGCTCGGCCTGCTGGGCCGTTGCCGCGGCGCCGTCGTCCTCCAGGGCCAGGGTGCAGATTGCGCGCAGGCGCAAGGACCGCTCCAGCAGGGTACGACGGCGCGGGTCCAGCCCTGGTGGCAGTAGGCGCGGATCGACGACGGCGGTTATCAGGTCGGTGAGCGTATCGGCCAGCTCGGGGCGCTCGCGGGCCAGGTCCAGCTCGATCAACGCGTCGATCGCCGCCTCAGTGGCGGAGTGCACGTCCCGGCGCGCCTGGGAGGCGTCCAGGGGAGGTAATGGGGCAGGCATCTCCTCCACCTGCCAGGTGACCGACGCTCCGGACGCCCAAGGCACCAGTAGCACACTGCGACCTGAGGCGGACTCCATCACTACACCCTCGCCGGCGTCGACTGCGGCGGCCAGCCCGGGTAAAGGATCTGCGGGGGACGGCAGCACCGCGCTCGCACGCGCGAGCGGCCCGAAGTCGGCCACCCACCGCTCCAGGGGTGCGCGGCCCAGTCCCCAGGGGGAGACGTCATCGGCCGCCTCATGCACGGCGTCGGGGCCTTGCACTACGGCGCGCCCCTGCGAGGAGGGCAGCGGCGCCCACAGGGCCAGCAGGACGGACAGTGGCAGCGCGAGAGGATCCACGACGCCGCACCCTAGCGGCAAATTGCGGATGGGCGAACCGTCCCGCGGGATAGGGTGGGCACATGACCAGCGTGCTCCGCTTTGATGACGTCTCGCTCCACCGCGGAACCACCCAGATTCTCTCCCACGTGAGCTGGGCCGTGGAGGAGGGGCAGCACTGGGTGCTGCTCGGCCCCAACGGCGCCGGCAAGACTACGATCTCGCGTATCGCCTCGGCCCGGTTGTTCCCCTCTTCCGGGGAGGTCGAGATTCTTGGTGAGCGGCTGGGACGCGTGGACGTCGGTGACCTGCGGCCCCGCATCGGCCTGGCCTCCACCGCCCTGGCGGCCCGGGTCGGGCCTGCCGAGACCGGGCTGTCCGTGGTGCTGTCCGCCTCCTACGGCAAAATCGGTGTGTGGCGTGAGGAATATGACGACTTTGATGTCGAGCGTGCCCGCGCCCTGCTGTCCGCACTGGGCGCCGCACACCTTGCGGACCGGGCGTGGGCGAGTCTGTCATCGGGGGAGCGCAAGCGCATTGAGCTCGCACGGGCGCTGATGCCCGATCCGGAGCTGCTGGTTCTGGATGAGCCGGCGGCCGGGCTCGACCTGGCCGGCCGGGAGCAACTGCTGGCGGCGCTCAGTGAGATCCTGTCCGCTGCGGGCGCCCCCTCCATGCTGCTGGTGACCCACCACCTGGAGGAGATCCCCGTGGGCTTCACGCACGCTATGGCGCTGCGCCACGGCACCGCCATGGCCCAGGGGCCCTTGGAGGATGTCATGACCAACGACGTCGTCACCGCCACCTTCGGCCTACCCCTGGAGATAGCCCGGGATCGGGGGCGCTACGCGGCCCGGGGAGCCTGACGGCCCCTGCGGCCCGGCCGGTCGGGAAGGTCGGGGCGCCGCGGATGAAGACGGTGCGCATAATGGTTGTGCTCACAATGACGACGCCGATGACAGGCACATGAACTGGAGGAGCGAACAATGATTTGGCTGTGGTGGGTCGGAGCCGCACTCCTGCTCGGCGTCATCGAGATGGCAACAGCGGACCTGACGTTTCTCATGCTGGCCGGTGGCGCGCTAGGAGGCGCAGCGACTGCCGCCCTGGGCGGCCCGCCCTGGGCGCAGGCGGTCGTGTTCGCCCTGGTGGCCACGCTGCTGCTGGTAGCGGTCCGTCCCTGGGCCAAGCGGCACCTGGCCGCAACCACCCCCGAGATGCGCACCAACGCCGAGGCCCGCATCGGCCGCGAGGCCACTGCGCTCACGGTCGTTGACTCGCGTGACGGCCGCATCAACCTGGACGGCGAGGAGTGGAGTGCCCGCCTGGCTCCTGCGCCGCAGTCCTACGGGTCCCTTGCCGACGCGCACGTGGAACCCGGTGCGGGTGTGCGCGTGGTCGCCATCGACGGCGCCGTCGCGGTCGTAGTGCCGTTGGCGCCGGGCCGATAGCGAACTGGCGAGGTAACGATAAGCGTCACATTCCCGTATGCTTCCGACTACAACCGATCGAAAGGCCCTGCAGTGCTAGAGACCACGATTCTCGTCATCCTCATACTGATACTGCTGCTCGTAATTGTCGCCCTGTTCCGGGCGGTGCAGATCGTCCCCCAGTCCTACGCGATCATCGTCGAGCGCCTGGGCAAGTTCCAGGCCGAGTACGGCGCGGGCATGCACCTGCTGGTGCCTTTCGTAGACCGGGTGCGCACCACGGTGGACCTGCGCGAGCAGGTGGTCTCCTTCCCGCCCCAGCCGGTGATCACCTCCGACAACCTGGTGGTGTCAATCGACTCGGTCATCTACTACCAGGTCACCGACCCCAAGCGCGCAACCTACGAGATCGCCAACTACCTGCAGGCGATCGAGCAGCTGACCGTGACCACCCTGCGCAACGTCATCGGCGCCATGGACCTGGAGCAGACGCTGACCAGCCGCGACCAGATCAACGGCCAGCTGCGCGGGGTGCTGGACCAGGCCACCGGCCGCTGGGGCATCCGCGTGTCCAATGTGGAGCTGAAGTCCATTGACCCGCCCGCATCCATCCAGGGAGCCATGGAGCAGCAGATGCGCGCCGAGCGCGACCGCCGCGCCGCCATCCTGACCGCGGAGGGCGTCAAGCAGTCCCAGATCCTGACTGCTGAGGGTGACAAGCAGTCCGCGATTCTGCGGGCCGAGGGCCAGGCCCAGTCCGCGATCCTCAAGGCGCAGGGTGAGTCCCGCGCCATCCTGCAGGTCTTTGACGCCATCCACCGCGGCAACGCCGATCCCAAGCTGCTGGCCTACCAGTACCTGCAGACCCTGCCGAAGATCGCCAACGGATCCTCCTCGAAGATGTGGATCGTGCCCACCGAGTTCACGGCCGCACTGGACGGCATCGCCGGCGCGCTGGGCGGCAAGTCCGCCGGCGGCCCGGACTCCGGTGCCTTCGGCGCCGGCGCGGGCGGGGATGTCAAGGTGGATGTCTCCGGCATGGAGTCCAGTCTCGACATCGCCGGGGACCTGGCGCAGACCAGCTTGCAGGCCCCCGAAGAGGCGCTCGCCCAGGCCCGCGGGGAGGCCGCATCAGCCTCCCAGGAGGCAGAGGCCGCAGACACGCCGGCGGCAGGCCGCGCCGGGGCCGGGACTCCCCAGCAGCCGGGCACGCCTGCGCCGGGTGCCCCTGAGACCACGGCACTGCCCACCTCAGGCGGCCGCCACGCCGACACCGGGGACTCCGGGGCGCGGCCCAGCGTGCCCCCGTCCATCCCGCCCTCGGGCCGCGACGCGTGAGACTCGTCCCAAGCGCATGCCGATAGTGAAATGAGAGGGTGCCGGGAGGCGGCTGGTTGTAGCCTCTCGAGGTGCTATTCAAGACACTTCGTCATTACCTGAGACCGTATGCGTCCTCGTTGGCGATCGTCTTCATCCTCAAGATCATCGAGACGGTCGCGGTTTTATCGCTACCCACCCTGAATGCCGACATCATCAATGACGGCGTGGTCACGGGCGACACCGACAAGATCTGGTCCCTGGGCGGGCAGATGCTCGCGATCACGGTTGTCCAGGGAATCGTTGCCATCGTTGGCACCTATCTGTCCGCACGGGCCGCGATGGGCCTGGGTCGGACTATGCGCGCGGACATCTTCAACCACGTCCAGCGCTTCAATCTGGAGGAGGTCTCCCGCTTCGGGGCGCCTTCCTTGATCACCCGCTCCACCAATGACATCCAGCAGGTGCAGATGGTGGTATTCATGGCCAGCACCATGATGCTGATGGCGCCGATCATGCTGGTAGGCGGCACCATCATGGCCCTGCGCGTGGACGTGCCCCTGTCCGGCCTGCTGCTGGTACTGATCCCGCTCCTGCTGGTGGTGGTCGGCACGCTCATGAGCCGCCTGCTGCCTCACTTCCGGGTGATGCAGTCCCGCATCGACCGCGTGAACCTGGTGATGCGCGAGCAGATTCAGGGTGTGCGCGTCATCCGGGCGTTCGTCCGGCAGAAGGAGCGCGGCCAGGTGTTCAACGAGGCCAATGACGCGCTGACCGATACCTCGCTGCGCATCGGGCGCCTGTTCGCCATGCTGTTCCCGTCCGTCACGGTCATCATGAACCTCGCCTCCCTCGGTGTGATGTGGTTCGGCGGTATGCGCATCAACGACGGGCAGATGGAGGTAGGCGACCTGACTGCCTTCCTGAACTACATCATGCAGATCCTCTTCTCAGTGATGATCGCCGTCATGCTGGTCACTGTCCTGCCGCGGGCCGAGGTGGCCGCTAACCGCTTCCAGGAGGTCATGGCAGTAGCCCCGGCAATCAAGGCTCCCGCGAACCCGCGCCACCTGCCCGAGCCCACCGGCGCCGGCGCAGGAATGCGCGGCCGCCGAGTCACGCTGGACAACGTGACCTTCCGCTACCCGGGAGCCGACTCCCGCGTCCTCGCGGAGATCAGTATCGACATGGCCCCGGGACGACGACGGCGTTCATCGGCTCAACCGGCTCGGGCAAGACCACACTGGCCAACCTGCTGCCGCGACTGCTGGACGTAACCGAGGGCGCGGTAACCGTAGACGGCGTCGACGTACGTGACCTGGACCCGCACGAGCTGCGGGAGAACGTCGCCACCGTCCCCCAGAAGGCCTACCTGTTCTCCGGCACCATCCGCTCCACCCTGCTGCACGGACGGCATGACGCAACCGACGCCGAGCTGTGGGAGGCGCTGGAGGCCGCCCAGGCGGCAGGCTTCGTACAGGCTCTGGACGACGGACTTGAGCACGAGGTTGACCAGGGCGGCGTGAACTTCTCCGGCGGGCAGCGCCAGCGCCTGGCCATCGCCCGCGCCCTGGTGCGCCGGGCCGGCGTATACGTCTTCGACGACTCCTTCTCCGCGCTTGACTACGCCACCGACGCGCGCCTGCGGGCAGGCCTGCCGCAGGCGACCGGCGGGGCGACGATCGTCGTCGTCGCCCAGCGCGTCGCATCCGTGCGCAATGCCGATCAGATCGTGGTCCTGGACGAGGGACACGTGGTCGGTGTCGGCACCCATAGCGAACTCATGGACACCTGCCCCACGTACACGGAGATCGTCCTTTCCCAGATCAGTGCCGAGGAGGCCGCATGAGCCACGGACCCGGGCCCAGGCGGGCCCCCAACCAGAAGGCGAAGGACTTCCGCGGCACCTGGAAGCGCCTGCTGCGTGAGCTGCGCCCGGAGCGAGTGCGCATCACCACCGTCATGGTGCTGACCACAGCCGCCGTCGTCCTGAACGTCGCTGCGCCCAAGGTCATGGCCCGCGCAACCAATGTCATCTTCGCGGGCGTGCTGGGCAAGCTGCTGGAGTCCTTCGGGCTACCGCACGGGCTGTCGGGCGACCAGCTTGAGCAAGTGCTGCGCGCCGCAGGGCAGGACACGTACGCGGATATGCTCTCCGCCTACGACGTCGTGGTTGGACAGGGCCTGGACAGCCGCGCCCTGATGACGATTCTGGTGCAGACCCTGACCCTGTACCTCCTGTCCGCCCTGTTCCTGTGGGCTCAGGCCCGCATCCTCGCGGGAGTAGTCCAGCGCACCGGGCAGCGTATGCGCGCCGAGGTGGCGGACAAGCTGGATCGCGTACCGCTCTCCTACATTGACCACGGCTCGCGCGGCGACATGCTCTCGCGCGTGACCAACGACGTCGACAACATCACCCAGACTCTGCAGCAGACCATTTCCCAGGCACTGAACTCGATCATCACCGTGGTCGGAGTGTTCACGATGATGCTGACCGTATCAGTGCAGCTGTCGCTGGTGTCCCTGGCCACGCTGCCCGTGGCGCTGGTCATTACGCTCCTGATCGCCTCCCGGGCTCAGCCGCACTTCACGGCGCAGTGGGATGCCACGGGTGACGTGTCCGGTGTGGTCGAGGAGGCCTTCACCGGACACGAGGCGGTCACGCTGTTTAACTCCCAGGAGACCTTCAACGAGCTGTTCGAGCAGGAGAACAACCGGCTGTACGAGGGCTCGTACAAGGCGCAGTGGATCTCCGGCACCATCCAGCCTGCAATGCGTGTGGTCTCCAATCTGAACTTCGTGATAATCGCCGTAATCGGTGGCGTGAAGATCACTAGCGGACAGATGACTCTGGGAGACGTGCAGGCGTTCATCCAGTACTCCCAGCAGTTCACCCAGCCGATCACGCAGCTGGCTTCAATGGCCAACCTGCTGCAGTCCGGTGCTGCCAGCGCGGAACGCCTGTTCGAGATCATGGACGCCCCCGAGGAGACGGACTCCGCCCGCCGCGCCCTGCCCGAGCGTGTAGCCGGACGAGTCGTATTCGACCACGTGAGGTTCTCCTACAGCCCGGACACGGAGCTGATCACGGACCTGAACCTTACGGTGGAGCCGGGTCAGACAGTTGCCATCGTGGGCCCAACCGGGGCTGGCAAGACTACCCTGGTGAACCTGCTGCTCCGCTTCTACGACCCACAGGGCGGCTCTATCACCCTGGACGGCATCGACACGCGCGAGCTCGCACGCAACGAGCTGCGTGAGCAGATCGGCATGGTGTTGCAGGACACCTGGCTGTTCGAGGGCACCATCGGTGAGAATATCGCCTTCGGCTCCGCTCACGCCGATGAGGAGCAGGTGCGGGCGGCGGCCCGCGCCGCAAGCGTCGACCACATTGTGCGCTCCCTGCCAGACGGCTATAACACCGTGATCGACGACGCCGGTGCGGGTGTTTCTGCCGGGGAGAAGCAGCTGATCACGATTGCGCGCGCCTTCCTGGCGGACAGGCAGATCCTGGTCCTGGATGAGGCTACGTCCTCGGTGGACACCCGCACCGAGCTGCTGGTCCAGAAGGCGATGGTGGAGCTGCGGCAGGGACGTACTAGTTTCGTGATCGCCCACCGTCTGTCCACCATCCGTGACGCGGACATCATCCTGGTGATGGAGCACGGAGACATCGTCGAGCAGGGCAGCCATGAGCAGCTGATGGCCGCCCGCGGCGCCTACTACGAGCTTTATCAGAGCCAGTTCTCCGGTCCGGAGGCCGCTGAGGACACGGCCGTGACCACCGACCCGATCCTGGCCGCGGTGCGACGGGGTGGTAGGGGCAAGACCCGGCTGTGATAGTTCCGCTCGAGCAACTGGATGACACCGATGAGCGCCTGGCCGACTACCTGCGCCTGACCGACGTGGCTCTGCGGCGCCGCCTGGAGACCGAACGCGGCCTGTACATGGCCGAGTCCACAAAGGTCATCGCCCGGGCGGTGGCTGCAGGGCACGCCCCGCGGTCCTTTCTCATGGCCCCGCGTCACCTCGAGCAGATGCGCCTGGTGATTGCCGCAGCCACCGGTTGCGGCGGACGGGACGACGGCGGTGAGGTCCCGGTGTTTGTTGCCCCGGAGGGGCTGCTGGAGTCGCTGACGGGATTCCACCTGCACCGCGGTGCCCTGGCTGCGATGAACCGTCCAGTCCTCGCCGACGTCAGCGAGTTGCTGGCCGGTGCGCGTGGCGGAGCCGGGGCACGACGCATCGCCGTCCTGGAGGATCTGGTCGACCACACCAATGTTGGTGCTGTCTTCCGCAGCGCCGCAGCCCTGGGGGTCGATGCCGTTCTGGTCACGCCGCGCTGCGCGGACCCGCTGTACCGGCGCAGCGTGCGCGTCTCCATGGGCACCGTCTTCCAGGTGCCGTGGACGCGCATCGACCGGTGGCCCGCCCTTGACGAGCTGCACGCGGGCGGCTGGACGGTGGCAGCCCTGGCGCTGACGCGGGAATCGGTCAGCCTGGACGCCTTCGCGGCTGCGCCTGCCTGTACCGACCCGGAGGGGAGGGTAGCCCTAGTTCTGGGCGCCGAGGGCGATGGGCTGAGCCCCCGCACGATCGCGGCCGCCGACGCGGTTGTGCGCATCCCCATGGCCGCAGACGTGGACTCCCTCAATGTGGCTGCGGCGGCCGCAGTCGCCTTCTGGGAGCTGCGCGTGCGGTCATGAGCTCCCGAGCCCGTGCTGCTCGCGGCGGTGGTGCCTGTGCGAGGCTGCGCGCGGGCACGGGCGAACCGGGGCGATAGCTGCGGCTCACGTCAAGGTACAAATGCAGGTGGCCGGCACCCTAGAGTGCCGGCCACCTGTGTGTGCGATTCAGGTATTAGCGCCCGTCGCCTGTCCTAGCCGTCCCTGGTTGGGGCGGCCGGGCGGCCCCGCCGATCAGGCGGTGATGCGCAGTAGCGGGTCGCCCGGGGCCACCTGGCCGACGGCGAGCGGCTCTACGGAGCTGAAGGCAGCGGTGTTGGTAATCAGCACCGGAGTGGTCAGCGGGTGCCCGGCCTGCTCGACGGCCGCCCGGTCCACGCGGACCAGCTCCTGGCCCGCCTCGACGCGGTCGCCCTGCTTGACCAGGACCTCGAAGCCCTTGCCCTCCATCTCCACCGTGTCCAGGCCGACGTGGATGAGCAACTCGACCCCTGAGTCCAGGTTGATGCCGTAGGCGTGCCCGGAGTCGGGTGCTACCACAACCGTTCCCGCTGCCGGGGCGGTTACCACGATCTGCTGCTCGGAGGGCTCAATGCCGACACCCTGCCCGACAGCGCCGCCGGAGAACACCGGGTCGGCGACCTCGGCGAGTGGCACCACGGTGCCACGCACGGGGGAGACGAGCTCGGTGACCGTGCCCGGGACCAGCGCCGTCTTGGGTGCGGCGGCTGCAGCCTTGGCGGCCTGCTCCAGCGCCAGGTCGGCGGCGGTCTCCTCGGGAGAGGCCTCGACCACGCCACCGGCGGCTGCCAGGGCCTCTGCCTTCTCCTCCGCCGTGCGGTAGTCGGAGATGAACAGGATGATGAAGGAGGTGAAGAAGGCTGCGGCGATGGCGATCGCGTACAGCGCCATGGGGGAGAAGACCGGGATGGTCAGCAGCGAGGTGAAGGCGAAAGTCCGGGCATTCACGCCGCCGCCCAGGCCGACGATCAGACCGCCCACGGCGCAGCCGACCAGCATGCGCGGGTAGATGCGCTTGAAGCGCAGGTGGATACCGTAAAGGCTCGGCTCGGAGATACCACCGAACAGGCCGGCTGCCAGCGCACCGGACGCGGTCTGGCGCATTTCCTTGTCCTTGTCCCGGATGGAGATCGCCAGCACCGCCGCGGTGGCGCCGAAGCAGGCGAAGTTCCAGGCACCCATGGGGCCCTGGATGAAGTCGTAGCCGAGGGAGTCGATGTTGGCGAGCATCAGCGCGTTGAGCGGCCAGTGCAGGCCCAGCGGCACCAGGAACGGGTACAGCAGCGGAATGATGATCGCGAAGACGATCGGGGCGGTGTTGTTCAGCCAGGCCAGTGCGCTACCCAGGGCCGTGCCCAGCCAGATGCCGATGGGGCCGAGGATGAAGGCGGTGATCGGCATCATGATTACGAAGGACAGGAATGGGACGAACACCATCTGCAGGTTCGGGGAGATGATCCGCGTCAGCCCCTTGTACAGCGGCGCCAGGATCGCCACCATGATCAACGGCGTGAATACCTGGCCGCCGTAGTCGTTGAGCTGCATGGGCAGTCCAAACACGGTGGCGGTGCACAGGTCGGTGCCGAGCGTCTCGTTGACGGTGCAGGTCACGCCGCTCGTTAGCTCAGTGTCGCTCATGTAAATGAAGTTCGGCGTGATGAGCGCCGCCATGACGGCCGTGCCCACCCAGGGGTCGATCCGAAGCTTCTTGGAGGCGTTGTAGGCCACCATGATCGGCAGGAAGTAGAACACCGAACGGTACATCGCGTCCACGAAGGCCAGGGACGCGGGCTTGATTTCGGCGCGGGTGTCGATGTAGCCGAGCGCCTCGGCCACGGCCTCGCCGGCGATGATGAGGGACGTGCCCAGCAGTACCGGCAGCAGCGGCCGGAAGGAGTCGGACAGGTACTCGAAGAACGCGTCCACGAAGGCGTTCTTGCCGCGGGCCTTGGCACGGGCGGCGGCCTTGACGTCGGCGTTGGACTGACCGGACTTGGAGCCGCCCTTCATGGCGGGCAGGTTCATGATCTCGTCGTACACGCCCTGCACGGCACCGCCGATGATGATCTGGTAGCGGTCGCCCGCCTGCGGGACCGCACCCATCACTCCGGGGATCTTTTCCACCGTGGCCTTGTCGACCACGGAGGCGTCTTGGAGCTCGAAGCGCAATCGCGTTGCGCAGTGGGTGAGGTTGACGATGTTCTCGGGGCCTCCTACAGCCTCGAGAATCGCTTCTGGAGCGGATGTGGTTGTTGCCATGTTGACCTTACCGTCGGCCGCCGGCGCCCAATTCCGGGCGCAGGCGGGCTGGGTTGGAAGGGCCCGGTTCTATAGGACCCTGTGTGCCAGGGTAACCCGCCGAACGGTGATCCGGGACATGTTCTTGCCCAAGACCGCCGTCTCGGGGGAGACATGCCCGGCATCTTCGAAGGCCTGCGTGGTATTGCCCTGCCGCTTGCGGGGCGGGGCGGTACAAGTGCCGAAATCCACTGCCTTTACTGAGCGCATACCGCTTGAGCCGCGTTCACAGGTGCTCAGCGGGACGGTTCGGAGTCGTCGCAGGCTGGGACTGACGGCGAAGACGTCGTCACACCAACCCGCCGGCGTGGCCGCCAGTCCTTCCTCCTGGTACCGCAGCGCGCGCATTACGCCGGCACCACAATCGGAGGAGACCGTCATGACCCCGCTTCCGCCCAGTCCGACCGACGCGCCCGCAAGCAGCAGCACATCCCTGCCTCCCGGTCCGGAAACGGGCCCGGATGAGGGCCTGTACGGACCCCGCGGGTGGACGGTGCGCGCCGGAGTATGGCACGCACTGGCCGACTGCCGTGACGAATTGCGCTCAACGGTGATTCCTGCGCAGTTCGGCTTCGCCCCCGCAGGGCTGATCACCGCAGACGGCACCCCGGAGGACGACTACACGCCCTTCCACGACCTCGGCCCCGCCACTGCCCGGCGTCTGCTAGAGATCCTGCCCGGCGAGCAGCTGCGTGACCGGCAGAATCTCGGCCCGACCCTGGGTGCCCTGCTGCGCGCCTGTGCGCGTGCAGATGGGCGAGTACGACTATCGGGTTATGCCATTGGTCCGCAGCGCCAGGACGAGCGCGTCAGCGTCGAGGGCATGTGGATCGAGGACCCCGACCTGCTTGAGGAGCTCGTCAGGGCCATCGTGGAAGGTAGTGATCCTGACGGCGATGGCTGCTACTGCGCCTGCGAGGACCGGGACCCCTATGACGAGGAGGAGCTGGAGGCGCTGGTGGCGCTTGGCCTGCAGGAGGTGTGGCGCCACGTGGCTGAACGCTATGAGCTGGACTCGCGCGGCGCCCCAGACGAGTTCAAGCCGCTGCGGCGCCACTGGACCCACGGCCCGCTGGGCACCTGGCTGTGGTGGGACTGACCCTTTCTGCGGCGGCTCGGCCCGTAGCCGTCTAGGGCGGATGTGATGGACAACCGGGTCGGCCGTACCGCCCGCTGGGGCGGGCGGCCGACCGGAAGCCCGTAGCATGCGCATCGTGATCAACGTCCAGGACCTCGCCATGCGCATCGGTGCACGTCAGCTTGTCTCCGGTGCCTCCTTCCGGGTGGACAAGGGCATGCGTATTGGGCTGGTGGGACGCAATGGGGCGGGTAAGACCACGATGACCAAGTTGCTGGCGGCTGCGTCAGTGGCGCAGGGAACCAGCCAGGCGGTTGCCGACGCCGACGAGCGCCACGGGCTGGAGGCGGTGGAGCAAGAGGGTCTGATCACCTGCAACGGATCGGTCGGCTACCTGCCGCAGGACACCCGCGTAGGTGACTTGAATGAGATTACGCGTGACCGGGTCCTGTCCGCCCGCGGCATCGACGCGCTGTTGGCCCGCATCCGCCGGGCCGAGCAGAAGATTGCCGCCACCAGCGGGAACGCCCAGGCCAAGGCACTGGACCGATACACCCGGCTCGACCACGAGTTCACTATGGCCGGCGGCTATGCCGCCGCCAGCGAGGCCGCCCGCATCTGCGCCTCCCTGGGTCTGCCCGAACGGGTTCTCGAGCAGCCGATTGGAACGCTCTCCGGCGGCCAGCGTCGTCGTGTGGAACTCGCCCGGGTACTGTTCCAGCAGCCGGACACGCTGCTGCTGGACGAGCCCACCAACCACTTGGACCACGACTCGATCCTGTGGCTGCGCGATCACCTGCGTACCTACGCAGGCGGCTTCATCGTCATCAGCCACGACGTCGAGCTGCTGCGCGACACCGTTAATCAGGTCATGTACCTGGACGCCAGCCGCGGCGTCCTGGACGTCTACCACATGGGCTGGGACGCCTACCTCAAGCAGCGCGCCGACGACGAGCACCGGCGTCGGCGTGAGCGCGCCAACGCCGAGAAGAAGGCGGCGGCACTGCGCGCCCAGGGCGAGAAGATGCGGGCCAAGGCCACCAAGGCCGTGGCCGCCCAGCAAATGCTCAAGCGGGCCGACCGGCTTATGGAGGGTCTGGAGGCCGAGCGCGCCCAGGAGAGGGTCGCCGATCTGCGCTTCCCCGACCCCGCCCCCTGCGGCAAGGTGCCGCTGCGCGCCGTCGGCCTGTCCAAGGCATACGGCTCGCTGGAGGTGTTCGCAGGCGTCGACCTGGCCATCGACCGCGGCAGCCGTGTGGTGGTGCTGGGGCTCAACGGCGCAGGTAAGACCACGCTGCTGCGGCTACTGGCGGGCACCGAGGCGCCCGACTCCGGGCAGGTGCAGGCCGGGACCGGGCTGAAGCTCGGCTACTACGCGCAGGAGCATGAGACGATTGACGACTCGCGTACGGTGGTGGAGAACCTGCGCAGCGCCGCGCCCGGCCTGAATGACACCGAGGTGCGCAGCGTACTGGGCTCGTTCCTGTTCTCCGGCGCCGATGCCGACAAGCCGGCGCGAGTACTTTCCGGCGGTGAGAAGACCCGCCTGGCCCTGGCGCTGCTGGTGGTCTCCAGCGCCAACGTGCTGCTCCTGGATGAGCCGACCAACAACCTCGATCCCGCCAGCAGGGAGGAGATCCTGCGCGCCCTGGGCACCTTCGGCGGCGCCGTCGTGCTGGTGACGCACGACGAGGGCGCCGTGAAGGCGCTCAACCCGGATCGGGTCCTGCTGCTGCCCGACGGGGACGAGGACCTGTGGAGCGATGACTACCTGGAGCTGGTCACGCTCGCATGACCTGCGCGCGACGGTGAGTGCCATCACGGTGGCCGCTACTCCTGTTCACCATGCGAGCCGACGTAGGGTGAGGGGAACATCTCGGACCGTCGGCGTGTTCGCCCCGGTGCAAGGCACACCTAAGGAGGAGACCGACATGGCTCAGACAACCCTGACCGACGCTTCCAGCGTCACCACCACCGACGCCCCCACGCATGAGGTGCTGCTCACCGAGGCCGCCGCCGCCAAGGTCGCCGGCCTGCTGACCCAGGAGGGGCGCGACGACCTGCGCCTGCGCCTGGCCGTGCAGCCCGGTGGCTGCTCCGGGCTCGTCTACCAGCTCTACTTCGACGAGCGCCTGCTCGACGGCGATGCCATCCGCTCCTTCGCCACCGGTGACGCCGAGCTCGCGTCGGTGGACGTGGTCGTGGACCGCATGAGTGTGCCGTACCTGAACGGCGCCACCATCGACTTCTCCGACACGATCGAGAAGCAGGGCTTCACTATCGACAACCCCAACGCGGTTGGCACCTGCGCCTGCGGCGAGTCCTTCCACTGAGCGCACCGGGCGCCGAATACTCTGCCCCACGTGCAGCCGACCACTGCGGTCGGCGCCGTTCAGCGCCGGGGTGGCGCAGCGGACGCACGTCTTCTGCCTCACCCCGTCGCTGTTCGCAAGTATTCGAGGAGATTCCAATTGCGCCGTGCCGCAACTATCCTGCCCACACTCGCACTTACCGCCTGCCTGGCCCTGGCGGGCTGCTCCGACTCGCCCGGGGACGCCAGCGCCTCTGCGTCGGCCGAGGCCACCATCACCCCGCTGAGCGCCGTCGACTGCTCCACGCTGACAATCGACGACGACGCGGCATCACTGCCCAACCTTGACGGTGAGGGCGGCGCCGAGCCCACCGTCACCTGGGGCGAGGGAGAAGCGCCGAGGAACCTGACCGTTAAGACCCTGGCGGAAGGCGACGGCGCCGAGGTGACCGAGGAGTCGATCGTCGTCGCCGACTACGCCGGCTGGGAGTGGGGCGCCACTGAAGTCTTCGACTCCTCCTACGCGCGGGGGGAGGCAACGCCCTTCAACCTGCAAGGAGTAATTCCCGGGTGGACTTGCGGCCTGGCCGGACGCCACGTCGGTGATCACCTGGAGCTGGCGATTCCGCCCGAACTGGCTTACGGCCAGCCGGCGGCAACGCCGAACTTGCCGTCAGGGCCCCTGGTATTCGTCGTGGAGATCAAGCATGCGGTGGCTACCTCTGAGGTTGCGGGAACAGCAGAGTCCGCCGCGACGGCGTCGAAGGACGCGGCCGCGGACGCCCAAGTGGAGCAGTCGCTAGCGGATCGCGGCGTCACAGTCTCGGGTGACCTCGGTGCTGCGGCCACCATTTCGGTGGCCGACGGCGCTGCGGCACCTACCGAGCAGGAGACTTTCGTCCTGGCCCGTGGTACCGGGGAGCCGGTCGCCGACGGTGACTACGTACTGCTGCACGTCGCCGCGGTCAATTGGGATGACCCGGAGCTGCACCAGTCATCCTGGGAGAACGGTGCCGCGCAGGACATGGTCATCTCTGCGAATTCGCCCTTCGGCTCTCTGATCGATGTACCGGTCGGCTCTCGCGTGGTGATCCTCATGCCCGGTGAGGAGTCCCAGGAGACGGTGGCTGCTGCCTTCGTCATGGACATCGCGGCGATTCTCTAGACGCTCTGCAAGCGCTCCAGGAGCGTAGTGGCCCTCCCGCACCGGATGCCGGTGGGGAGGGCCACTTGCCGGGAGGACCACTCGCCTCGGGCGGCGCGCGGCGCCGCACGTTCGCGGCTGCGGCATCAGCGCACGATCAGGCCCTCGGCGTGGGCAACGGCATTCGCCAGACGCTGCGAGACGTCTTCCCAGTTGACGATCTGCCAGATGGCGGCCAGGTAGTCGGCCTTGACGTTGAGGTAGTCCAGGTAGAAGGCGTGCTCCCACATGTCGATCTGGAACAGCGGGATCGTGCCCACGGGCACGTTGCCCTGCTGGTCGAACAGCTGGAAGGTCACCAGCTTGCCGGACAGGGAGTCGTAAGCCAGCACCGCCCAGCCGGATCCCTGAATACCCAGCGCGGCTGCGTTCAGCTGCTGCTTGAGGGCGGCGAAGGAACCGAAGGAGTCCTTGATGGCCTCCGCCAGCTCGCCCTCGGGCTCGCCGCCTCCGTTGGGGGAGAGGTTCTTCCAGAAGATGGAGTGGTTCAGGTGCCCGCCGAGGTTGAAGGCGAGGTTCTTCTCCCACAGGTTGATGGCGGCGAAGTCGCCGTCGGCGCGGGCGGCGGCGAGCTGCTCCAGGGCCGCGTTCGCTCCGGTCACGTAGGCGGCGTGGTGGCGGTCATGGTGCAGCTCCATGATGCGCCCGGAGATGTGCGGCTCCAACGCGGCGTAGTCATAGGGCAGCTCGGGGAGCGTGTACTTCGGGACGACGAGGTCGGTCGTTGCAGTCATGCGGTCTTTTCCTGCGGATGTTGCGTAGTTTCACGTGGCACGCCAGGCAACAGACTCATGAGTGAGACTGAAGTCCTAGACAAGATTCATCGTAGACGGCGATTGGTTCGTGGAGAAGGGTGGGACGTGTCCCAGTTGCGCTATTACACTGAGCGCTAAAGCCCCGTCGTCCACTGGAGGACCGCATGACCGACCAGGCAGAAGCCGCACCCCTCGACCTCCTCGTCTTCTCCGATGACGTCACTGTGCGTCGGCAGGTGATCGACGGCGTCGGCCGTCGGCCCGCCAAGGGGCTGCCGCTCGTGTCCTGGACCGAAGCGGCAACCGCCGAGGGCGTTCGCCTGGCCATCAAGGACCGCCAGAAGGCGGGGCAGGCCCCCTTCGCCGCCCTGGTGCTCGATGCCGAGACGAAGAAGCTCGGTGGCATGGGGCTGGCGCATGAGCTGTTCACCGAGCTTGACCAGCGGCCTCCGGTGGTGCTGCTGACTGCCCGTCCGCAGGACGACTGGCTGTCTGCCTGGGCCAAGGCTGAGGTTGTGGTGCCGCGCCCCCTGGACCCGCTTAGCCTGCAGGAAGGTGTCGCTAAGGCTCTGCGCGCCCGCCGCGGCTCCGTCGCTCCCGCCGGCTGACCCGGCTGTCGCTGCCGCGCCGTGGGCGCGCTGCCGGCCGACGTCGTGCCTCAGCACTCGGCGTCAATAACGCGCCTGTGCCGCGCGGCGGCGCCAACCGGCCAGGCCAGCGCCGCGACTGCACCGTTTGCGGAGTCCTGGTTCGCGGCGTCGACGGCGGGGTTCCCGACCTCCACCAGGCGCGCACCGGAATCCAGCACCCAGTCGGCCAGCAGCGCCGTCTCCTCCACGCTCGTATCCGCCCCCACCCGTGCGGGCCGGTCCACCACCTGGGCGGCGGCGCGCAGCGTGGCGATGGTGGGGCGCGGGTCCGCGCCCGGGGCCGTGACTGCCGAGCCCGCCAGGCGCCCCCAGCGCACATCCACCAGCTCCCAGCCGCCGCGGTCGCGTCGTCGGGCCGCCATCAGATGCGGACAAGCCAGTAGTGGGCGTACCTTCTCCGCCCGGCACGCTCCCAACAGCAGCGCCCGCAGCCGCCGCGTCCACAGTCCCGCCTCCTCGTAGCGCTCCTCGTCCGACAGCTCCGCTATCCGCGCCAGCAGCGGGCCGGCCACCAGGTCGACCTCGCCGGAAAGGGCCTGCAGCGCCGTGTCGGCGTCGGCCGGGGTGTCCGCGCGGCGCACCGCGCGGACACTGTGTCCGTCCCAGACCTCCAGGCGCAGCACGGATTCGGCGGCCCGCTGCGCCTCCAAACCCGCCTTTCGGGACGGGAACGGGCCAATGGCGTGGCCCGCCTCCGACAGCGGCAGCGCGGCAGTCAGCGCCAGATGTGGGTTCGGGGAGTCGACCAGGTGCAGCCAGGGCCGGCGCTGCGGGGCCCGGGAGCGGCGGTTGACCGGCGGATCCAGCTCGGCAATGAGCCGCAGCTCCCGCACACGCGCCTCGATCTCGGTGGGTGTCTCGATCGCCCGCACCGCCACGGCCGTGTCCAGCATGCGTGCCACCTTGGTGCGCTTCTCCGCGGCCGTGAAGTAAGAGCGCACCCGGCGGCGGAGGTTCACGGCGCTGCCCACGTAAAGCACCTGGCCGGCGGGGGAGAGGAACTGGTAGACCCCAGGAGCGGCGGGCAGGCCGTCGGCCAGGCGGCTCTTGACCCGTCGGGATGCGGGTACGGGATCAGTCGCGGTGGCCAGGTCCTCTAGATGGGTGATGCCCTGCGGCGCCAGCGCCTCCAGGCAGGCGTGCAGCACATCCACGGTCGCACGTGCATCGTCCAGGGCGCGATGCGTGGGAGACGTCGGTGAGCCTACGAAGGCGGCGAGCGTGCCCAGCTTGTGGTTGGTTACTTGGGAGCGGTCCCAGGCCCGGCGGGCTAGCGCCAGGGTGTCCAGTATCAGTGGTTCCTGCCAGTCCAGGCCGAGGGTGCGGGCGGCCCCACGCAGGTGGCCGAGGTCGAAGCGGGCATTGTGCGCCACCGCCACCGTCGCACGGTCGCCTAGGCGCGCCCACTGCAGGAAGGCGGCCACCGCCTGGGCTACTGGAGGCGCATCCGCCACCATGGCGTTGGTAATACCGGTCAGGACGGTGATCTGGGCGGGAATGGCGGCGCCCGGATTTACGAGCGTGGAGAATTCCGAATCGACCGCGCCGCCGCGAACCCTTACAGCGCCGATCTCGGTGATGGCGTGCGCGCCCGGCCCGCCCCCGGTGGTCTCCAGATCGACGACTACGAAGGTGACATCGCGCAGCGCGGTGCCCATATCC
The DNA here is from genome assembly GCF_009930875.1 of Actinomyces sp. 432. Classification (NCBI taxonomy): domain Bacteria; kingdom Bacillati; phylum Actinomycetota; class Actinomycetes; order Actinomycetales; family Actinomycetaceae; genus Actinomyces; species Actinomyces sp. 432. The sequence continues at coordinate 1,661,665 of NZ_CP025249.1, read as the reverse complement.
GCGAAAGACGCCTGTACCGGGCGGGTTTCATCCTCCGCCCGCCAGACGCCCGGAAGCCGTACGGCGCCTGTGGCGTGGGACGGTTGGGGCGAGAGCGCATCGAAGGGCACAGCGCGAGGCTAGACTTTGTGAGCAGCCGATCCAGCCGCGGACACGCCCGGCGGGCGTAACCCGGACGGCCCGGCGACTTCCCGCCCGCCGCAGCACAGGAGGTCCCACATGGGGTACCGAGGTATCAAGGCCGCCGTCGGCCCGGCCATGGAGATGCTGTACCAGCCGTGGATCCGCGGTGAGGAGAACATCCCCGCCGAGGGCCCCGCCATCCTGGCCTCCAACCACCTGGCGGTTATCGATTCCTTCTTCCTGCCGCTGCTGATGGACCGCGAGGTCGCCTTCATCGGCAAGTCCGACTACTTCACCGGCAAGGGCATCAAGGGCTGGGCCGTGAAGAACTTCATGACCGCCGTCGGCACCATTCCCGTGGACCGCTCCGGGGGCAAAGCGTCCATGGCGGCCCTGCAGGCCGGGATCGACCGACTGCGCTCGGGCGAGCTGTTCGGCATCTACCCCGAGGGCACCCGCAGCCCTGATGGGCGCCTGTACCGGGGCAAGACCGGGGTGGCGCGCGTCGCCCTGGCCACCGGGGCGCCGGTGATCCCCGTGGCCATGATCGGCTCCAACCTGGCTCAGCCGATCGGCCAGGTGGTTCCCTCCACCCGGCACCGCGTGGGCATCGTCGTTGGCGAGCCGCTGGACTTCTCCCGCTACCAGGGCCTGGAGAACGACCGCTTCGTGCTGCGCTCCATCACCGACGAGATCATGTACGCACTGATGTCCCTGTCCGGCCAGGAATACGTGGACCTGTACGCCGCGGACGTAAAGAAGGCGATGGACGCGGAGAAGAAGACGGCCGCGGAGGTCGTAGACGAGATGCTTGAAGAGCTGGCCGCCAAGCGGCCGGCCGCCGCGCCCGTCGAGGCCCCCGGCGGCCGCCCCGCTCCCGACGTCGAGGTCCCCGAGCCGCCGGCGGAGCCGGATGAAGCGGAAGAAGAGGAAGAGGTGGAGGACATCGAGGGGGCGCCTGAGGGTGACGAGGGCGTAGCGCCGGATGCCGAGTCGCGTTCCGACGACCACTGACAGTCTGACAGTCCGGGGACCGAAATGTCCGAGATCGGCACGAACGGAGCTGGCGCGCCGGTCTGCGTTTTCAGGAACGTTGGAATCATGCGGTTTCTTCGGGTGGTTCTTGGTCGCCCGACGCCGTTCATGCCGAATCCGGACAGTTTCACCCGGGCATGACCGCGAACCTGCTTGGCAACCGGGCGAGTATCGTGGCGGCGGGCCCCAGGACCAGGCCGCCCGCGTAAGCCAGGTTGTAGAGGGAGTAGGCGCCGCCGATAGTCGGCGGTGTGGCTATGGCTCCCTGAACGCCTATTAGTGCACCTGCCGGTACGACCAGGAGGGCAATTGCGACACCCAGACACATGAGTCCGGCGATGATTACCGGGTAGTTCGGGCCGATTCCCACCAGAACCAGGCCCACAGCCGCGGCGGCGGCACCGAAGAGAATCAGCGCAACTACTGGCCGACATCCTGGTGTTCGCAACACGTCCATCGCGGTGGCGGGATCGTCGTCGGGCGGCGGGGTCGGACGGACGAAGGCGACTCGCAGCCCGCCGTCGATCGCCAGAAGCACGATCGCACAGAGGAAGGGTGCCGAATGCCCTCCGAACCTAGCCAACCAGCCCGCCAGGGGAGGTCCCGCCAACACGCCAACCGAAACCATGCTCATCGCCAGTCCGAGATAGGTCCCGCGTTGCCGCAGAGGTACGGTCCCGGCGATCAGGGACAGTCCGGCCACCCAGCTCAATCCGGCGGCGGCTCCCTGGAGCGTGCGGGCCGTTAGAAGCAACCAGTAGGGACCACCGATGGTGAACAGCAGACACGCGCACGCCAGGCCCACCACAGCAACTAGCAGCGGTCCGCGGGGCCGTGCCTGTCCACGACTCGACCAGCGAGTGGAGTGACTATCACCAGTGCGGCGGCATAGGCGGCGAAGAGCAGACCGGTTGCCGAGGCGCCGGCCTCGGCCACGGCGGGAAGCAGAGGGAGCACCGGGATGAGAATCCCGTAGACGAGCATGTCGGTGAACAGGGCGACGCAGGCCACTGTTACGGCCACGTGCGGATTGGTGGCGGCTTCGGTGGACGATGGATGCATGCCCACTCCTTCTTCGGTGTCATTCTTCGGTGTCAGGGCGATTCGACGGTGATCAGGCCCGCGACGAGGGCACGCGCCGTCGCCTCGCAGCACCCTGATGCGGGGAGGTCCTCCGGCGTGAGCGCCGCGGTAAGCGTGGCGCCGTACAGGAATGACGCGATGTTGAAACGGGCGATGTCGAGCGGAGCGCGCAGCCGCTCCTCGCACTCGGTCAGGACCCCGATGAGCAGCGCCGACCACTGCGCGAGGGCCGCCGTCTTCTGCTCCAGTCCGGACTTGACCGCCGGTGCCTGCGGCGCTACGAGAACGGTGACGACGGCGAGTTCGCGGAAGGCTGTGTCCCCGCGAAGCCTGCGCAGGTAGTCCGCCAGGAATGCCGTTAGCCGCACCTCTGGTGCCGTGGAGGCGTCGAGCGCCGCGAGAAGTGCCTCACCCTGGCTGTGCCATTGCTCGGAGAGGGCGGCGTCCAGCAACTCCCGCTTGCCGGTGAAGTGGTGGTAGACGGCGCCTCGAGTTACGTCGGCGCCGCGGGCCACCTCCACCAGCGAGCAGGCCTCCCAACCGTCCTTCGCGAAGCGGTGCAAGGCGGAGCGGATGATGGCTTGGCGGGTCTCGGCGGCCTCGGCGGCGGTGCGACGCATGCTTACAGACAAGCCTGTATGTATAACTTCGTCAAGCGTCCATGCGGCGCATGAGTCGTGTACGCCTACAATTGTTGCCATGTCGGTCGACGCTGTCATGCCGTTGCGCGATGTGAAGAACCACCTTTCCGAGGTCGTCGGCCAGGTGGAGCGGGAGCACAGCCGCGTAACGATCACCCGGCACGGGCGCCCCGCGGCAGTCGTCATCTCTGCAGATGACCTGGAGTCACTCGAGGAGACGCTCGGCATCCTCAGCCGCCCCGCGCTAATCGAGCGGATCCGTGCAGGAGTGGATGATTTGGGTGCTCAGCGGGTGGAGGTGCTCAGCAAGGACGAGTTGCTCGACTCCCCGAAGGGGTGAGTCCGTGCCCTACGCGATCGCACTTGCGGCACGTGCTAAGCGCGACCTGCGCTCGCATCCGGAGAAGGTCGTCACCGCAGTCGTCGAGTTTCTTTACGGACCATTGCGAGACAATCCGTATCGCGTCGGAAAGCCTTTGCGCTTTGAGCTGGCCGGGCTCCACAGTGCCCGACGGGGCGACTACCGCATCATCTACAGAATTGATGATGACGCACGCCGGGTTGTGGTGGTTACCGTTGACCATCGCAGCGACGGCTACCGTTGACGGGGCGACGACGGCGCGTCGGTGTCGCCCCCCCCGTGTGCATCGGCCTTCGAGTCCCGCGTAGCGCGCAGAATGTCCAAGATCGGCACGAACGGGGCTGACGCGCCGGTCTGTGTTTTCAGGAACGTTGGAAACATGCGGTATCTTTGGGTAGTTCTTGGTCGGTCGACGCCGTTCATGCCGAATCCGGACAGTAGTACACCGAGCCCAATTACAGTCCGAGCGCGGTTAGCAGACCGGGGATGCGGACTTCGAGTGCACGGAACATCAGGTCGTCGTTGACCTTGTCGTAGTGGTGCGCGACCAGGTTGCGCATGCGCATGATCCCGACCCAGTCGACGTCGGGGAACTGTTCCTTGTACTCCCGGGGTAGTTTCTCGACGACGGTGGCAACCTTGATTAGCACCCGTTCACCGGCATTACGCAGCAGCGCTCCTTCCATCGAGTCTGCTGCGTATGCGTCGAAGCCGTGGCTGACGATGAAGGCGGCCTCGTCTCCGAAACGTCTCAGATCCGCGAGTCGTCGTTCTGTTCGGTCCGCGGACGGTGATGTAGTGCTCATATCCGTACCGGTTCTAGGGAAGTCCCGGACATCGCGACTGAGCCGCTGCTGGCCGAGATCACGTCGACGGGCACCGTCAGTAGATCCGACAGCTCTTCCTCAAGCTCCAACAGGTCGAGGATGTCCGCGTGTTCAGGGAAACGGACTATCAGATCGATGTCAGAGTCCTGGCGATCCGTGCCGCTGGCAACGGAGCCGAAGACTCCGATGACTTGGCATCCATGTGCAGCGGCCAACTCGATGACGTCCTGGCGTGCAGCGTGCAGGAGATCTGAAGGACGCACCTGCAATGCCTGTGTCAGCCGCTGCAGCGTGCTCCGGGATGCGCGACGCGCGCCGGACTCAATGGCTGCAATGAGTGGTTGGCTGACACCGGTGCGATCCGCGAGTTCACGTTGGCTCAGCCCCGCCGCGTGCCGACGGAAACGGATCCACTCACGTTCGGTGCGCTGTGTCACCCACCCATGATAACGCATGTGTGATCGCCGAGTGTGTCCGCCATGCTGCAGCCCGGCCTGCATCGATGCCTCTCGGCGCGTCACTGGTGCCGGTCTCAGTGCGCGACGAGTGCCGGTCTCGGCGAGGGGTGAGGTTGGGGTGAGGCATCTGGCCGCACAGCGGCGGCGTCCCGGTAGTATGGCCGCGATAAGCCCCACCACCGACGAAAGGTTTCCGATGTCGATCCGTCGCGTCGCCCTCCTCACCGCGGGCGGCTTCGCCCCCTGTCTGTCCGCCGCCGTCGGCGACCTCATCGAGCGCTACACCGAGGTCGCCCCCGACGTCGAGATCATCGCCTACCAGTACGGATACCACGGCCTGCTCACCGGTAACTACGTCGTCATCGACGACGAGGGCCGCAAGAACGCCGGCGTGCTGCGCCAGTACGGCGGCTCCCCGATCGGCAACTCCCGCGTGAAGCTCACCAACGCCAAGAACCTCGTCGAGCGCGGCCTGGTCAAGGAGGGCGTGGACCCGCTCGCCTTCGCCGCCGAGCGGCTGCGTGAGGACGGCGTCGACGTGCTGCACACCATTGGCGGCGACGACACCAACACCACCGCCGCGGACCTGGCCGCATACCTGCACGAGCACGACTACGACCTCACCGTCGTCGGCCTGCCCAAGACCATCGACAATGACGTCGTCCCGATCCGCCAGTCGCTGGGCGCCTGGACCGCGGCCGAGCAGGGCGCCGGCTTCGCCCTCAACGTGATCGGCGAGCACCGCTCCAACCCGCGCATGCTGATCGTGCACGAGTGCATGGGCCGCAACTGCGGCTACCTCACCGCCGAGACGGCCCGCCGCTACCACGAGCTGCTCAAGGACCGTCAGTGGGCGCCCTCCCTGGGACTGACCCAGGAGCGCTGGGACGTGCACGCCGTGTTCGTGCCGGAGGCCAAGCTGGACATTGCCGCCGAGGCCGAGCGCCTCAAGGCCATCATGGACGAGCAGGGCAACGTGAACATCTTCCTGTCCGAGGGCGCCGGCGTTCCCGAGATCATCGCGGAGATGGAGGCCAGGGGCGAGGAGGTCCAGCGCGACCCCTTCGGCCACGTCAAGCTCGACACCATTAACCCCGGCCAGTGGTTCGCCCGCCAGTTCGCCGAGAAGATCGGTGCCGAGAAGGTAATGGTGCAGAAGTCCGGCTACTACTCGCGCGCCTCCGCCGCCAACGAGGAGGACCTGGCCCTGATCAAGCAGATGTGTGACCTTGCCGTCGACTGCGCCCTGCGGGGCGAGCCCGGCGTCATCGGCCAGGACGAGGAGAACGGCGACCAGCTCGGTGCCATCGCCTTCGACCGCATCGCCGGCGGCAAGCCCTTCGACATCACGCAGCAGTGGTTCGTGGACCTGATGGCCGAGCTCGGCCAGGCGCTCGAGCCCGCCGCCCCCGCCGACGGCGAGGCGTGAGCCGCCGCCCCCGCCGCCAGGCGTGGGCTACCTATGGACGGGCCGGTCGGACACGGATCGCCGTGGCCGACCGGCCCGGTCCCACCTCCAACCAGCCGGTCGAACCGTTTTGAACCGGCACTTTCGCGCCGTCACGGAGCGGGCCCGGGCGGGACCGAGGACGTGCCTTATATCCCACCTTGTGGCGAGACGCCCAGCCAGACGCGGCGCTCGCCTATGCTGGCGCCATGATGAACGAGCTCCAGGTTCCCGGCGAGGCAGCCGGCTGGCGTCAGCACCACGCCGCCCAGCAGCCCCATTACCCGGACCCGCAGGCGCTCGCCGACGCTGCGGCGGACCTGCGCACCCGGCCCCCGCTGGTATTCGCCGGTGAGGTGGACTCGCTGCGCGAGAAGATGGTATCGGCATCGCAGGGCCGGGCATTCGTGCTCATGGGGGGAGACTGCGCCGAGTCATTCCATGACAACACCGCCATCAACATCCGCCTGAAGCTGCAGACCATCCTGCAAATGGCCGCGGTGCTCACCTACGGAGCCTCCACCCCGGTGGTCAAGATCGGGCGCATGGCGGGCCAGTACGCCAAGCCGCGCAGCTCGGACACCGAGACCCGTAACGGCGTCACTCTGCCCTCCTACCGCGGTGACTCGGTCAATGACCACGCCTTTACCGCCGAGGCCCGCATCCCCAACCCGCAGCGGATGGTTGACGCCTACCTGCGCGCCGGCACCACCCTGAACCTAATTCGCTCCTTCACCATGGGAGGCTACGCGGACCTGCGGGAGGTCCACTCCTGGAACCGGGGTTTCACCGCGAATCCCGCCTACAAGCGCTTTGAGTCCTTCGCCGGGGAGATCGACCGGGCGATGCGCTTCATGGAGGCCGCCGGCGTGGACTTCGAGGCCTTGCGCCAGGTCGACTTCTACGCCGCCCACGAGGCCCTCCTGCTGGAGTACGAGGACGCCATGACGCGTGAGGACTCCCGCAGCGGACGCCTTTACGACACCTCCGCCCACTTCCTGTGGGTGGGGGAGCGCACCCGTGGCGCCGACGACGCCCATGTGGCCCTGCTGGCGGGCGTGCACAACCCGGTGGGTGTGAAAATCGGCCCGACGACCACCCGCGAGGAGCTGCTGTCCCTGATCGACCACCTCAACCCTGAAGGCGACCCCGGTCGGCTCAGCCTGATCACGCGCATGGGTGCTGACCGCATCCGGGATGTACTGCCGGAGCTGGTGGAGATCGTCCGCGCCGATGGCCGACCGGTCACCTGGATCACCGACCCCATGCACGGCAACACCATCACCTCGGAAAACGGCTACAAGACCCGTCGCTTCGACACGATCATGGATGAGGTCCGTGGCTTCTTCGAGGTGCACCGGGCCCTGGGTACCGTGCCCGCGGGCATTCACGTGGAGCTCACCGGGGACGATGTCACCGAGGTCCTCGGCGGTGGGGAGCACATCGACGAGGCCGGGCTGGCGCGCCGTTACGAGACCCTCGTGGATCCGCGGCTGAACCACCAGCAGTCACTGGAGATGGCCTTCGAGGTTGCGGAGATGCTGCGCGGCTGACGCCAACCGCTAAAACGACGGCGCTCAGGGGCGGCAGGCCCGTGGGCGCCGTCGCCCGGTTGTGCCAGGCGGTCGCCTCGGTTGTGCCAGGCGGGGGCTCAGAGCCGCCGCTCCGGCTCAGCGCCGATCAGACCACGTTCAAGGTTACTTTCGAGCCCTTCCGCACGCTTTCACCCGCAGCCGGATCGGTGGAGTGCGCCGTGCCGAACAGGCCACCCAGGACCCGGGACACCTCCACCTCCAGGCCGACTTCCTGGAGCGCCGCCGTGGCCTCCTGCTCGCTCATGCCGGCGACGTCCGGCACGTTCACCATCTCCGGGCCCTTGGATACCGTCACGTCCACCGCGTCACCGTGGTAGTAGCCCTCCGCGCCGGATGCAGGGCTGGAGGAAATGACCAGCCCTGAGGCGACGTCGTCGGAGAACGCCTCCGACTGCGTACCGAGCGTGAGCCCGGCCGCTTGCAGCGTAGTGGTGGCGTCGTCAACGCTCATGCCGGTGACATCCGGGACGACGGCGGGCTGGCGTCCCAGCGACACCACGATCGCGACCGCCGAGGAGTGGTTCACGGTTGTGCCCGCAACCGGTTCGGAGGAGATGACCATGCCGGATGCGACCGAGTCTGAATAGGTCTTGGTGACGGCGCCGAGCGACAGCCCTGCGTCCGTGATCGCGGTGGTGGCGTCGTCCTGGCTGGAACCGACGACGTCGGGAACGGTCTTCTGCTCAATGCCACGGGAAATCACCGGGGTGACTGCCTCTCCGGGGTGCATGCGGGTCGCGGCCTCGGGGGAGGAGGAGATCACCGAGTCCGCGGGCACTGTGTCGGAATAGGCGCGAGTGGGGGCGCCCCAGACCAGTCCCGCCGACTCGACTAGCGCCTGCGCCTCAGCAGCGGTCATCCCGGCGATCTGCGGCACCGGGACCGTACGCCCCGGACCGGCACCGAAGTACCAGGCGCCTGCGCCTCCGGCGGTCAGCAGCACCAACCCGGCGGCAACCAGTGCGCGCCGACGCGGGCGGCGTGCGGAATGCCGGGCTACCCTCGCGGTCTCCTCCTGCGACCCGGCCCGCACCGCCTGGCGGCGGTCCAGCGCACGGGTGGTGCCGTCGCGGGACTCGGAGTCCTCGTCCGGGGCTATGGAGCCGATGGGCAGGGACACCGTGCGCAGGCCGGCGCCCGGGGTGGCCGCGTCCGCGGGGACCTGGGCGTCGTCAGGCTCGCTCGCGTCGCCGTCGGCCGCCAGCATCGCGGTGTGGGCGGCCTCGGCATTGGCCGCCAGCACCTCCTGGGTACGCACCGAACCGGTGGCCCCACCGCGTTTGACCGCCAGCTCCGCGTCGGACAGGGCGGAGACGACCTGCCGCAGTCGGCTCAGTGCCGCGTCGGCGTCGGCCAGCCGCTCCTCTGGCGCCCGGCGGGTCATCTGTGCTACCAGGGCGTCAACGCTCTGCGCCAGGTCGGGCAGGCGCTCCGACGGCGCGGGCACGTCCTCATGAACGTTGCGGAAGGCGATCTGGATGGGAGTCTCCGCAGTGAAGGGCTGGGCGCCGGTGAGTAGCTCGTACAGGATCACGCCCACGGAGAAGACGTCTGCGCAAGGGGCTGAGGAACCGGTGGTAATCAGCTCCGGCGCGAGGTAGGCGACCGTGCCCAGGACGTTCCCGGTGGTGGTCTGGGTGACCTCCGTGACGGCGCGAGCAAGGCCGAAGTCGGCGACCTTGGCTACCGACCCGTCGGCGGGCAGCAGCACGTTCTCCGGCTTGACGTCCCGGTGCACCAAGCCGGCGCGGTGAGCGGCCCCCAGGGGCCGGAGCACCTGGGCCGTCAGCCCGAGCGCCTCCCTTACAGTCAGGGGACCTGCCGCGATGAGGTCACGCAGATTGGGGCCCTCCACGAGCTCCATCACCAGGTAGGCGACGCCGTCTAGGCTGCCCTGGTCGTATACCGCCACCACCCCGGGGTTGGACAGTCGGGCTGCCGCTCTGGCCTCGCGCCGGAACCGGGCCACGAAGTCGGGGGAGTCGGCCAGGTGCGGGTGCATGAGCTTCAGCGCTACCAGACGATCCAGGCGGCGGTCCTGCGCCCGGTAGACGGTGGCCATGCCCCCACGGGCCACCCGGTCGACGATCTCATAACGAGCGTCGACCAGACGGCCGATGAGAGGATCCTTGCTCACGGGGCCGAGTGTACGGGCCTCACGGGCACCCGGTGCATTACGCCGCTCGGCGGTACGTGCTCAATAAGACACTGGAACCGCTTGGGACGCGGATTGGGCGCTAGCTGCGGCGGGAGGTCAGAACCTCCGCCAGGGCGGTCAGTGACTGCCGCGCGACGTCATTCAGTGTGGCGGGCGAAGCCGCCAGGGCGCCCAGGCCGGCGGCGGTGTGGCTCGCGATCTCCTCCTCGTGCGCCGTCAGGGCGCCGCAGTCACGGATAACCTCAGTGGCCGCTGCGATGTCCTCATCCGCGGCGGCATGGCCCCGTGACAGCACCCGGGTCAGCAGGGCGCGGTCGGCGTCACTGCACCGCTGCCAGGTCAGGGCCAGCAGTACTGTGCGCTTGCCCTCGCGCAGGTCATCGCCCGCCGGCTTACCGGTGAGGGACGGATCGCCGAAGACGCCGAGGACGTCGTCACGCAGTTGGAAGGCGATTCCGATCTCCTCCCCGAACACCTCCAGCACCCTGAACAGCTCACTGTGCGGATCCACGCCGGCCAGCAGCGCCCCGACTAGCAGCGGGTACATCACTGAATAGCGCGCGGACTTGTGCCGCACAACCGCGAGCGCGGCCCGGTGCATGGCGGCACCCGCCTGCACCGGTTGCGCGGTGGGGGCAGGCAGGGGAAGTACCTCGTGGTGCACGTCCAGGAACTGGCCCACGGCGACTTCCGTGGTCATGGCGTCGAAGGCGTCCCGGCCGGCTCTGCCGGCGCAGGGGCCACAGGCGGCGGCCGCCGCTCCCATTTCTGACGCGGCGGCCGACATGAGCAGGTCGCCCAGGAGGATCGCGGCGCTCACGCCATAGTTTTCCGCCGCGCCGCGCCAACCGTTCTCAAGGTGGCGGGCCGCAAACCGGCGGTGTGCGGAGGGCAGACCACGGCGGGTGTCTGCGGCGTCGATCACATCGTCGTGAACAAGTGCGCTGGCCTGATAGAGCTCCAGCGCGGCGCCCAAATAGGCGGCGGTAGAGCCGGTGAGCACGTCCTCACGCCTGGGTGGCTCGGGGCGGCTCTCGTCGCGATTGCCGCTACGGCACCCGCCCCGGCCGCGGTCGCCGGAAGCGGCGCCGTCCTGAGTCAGCAGCGCCAGGCCCACGGCGCCCAGGACCGCACGCATGCGCTTGCCGCCGGACACCGCGGTGGCGGCGGCGTCGAATAGGTCGTCCGCGGCACCGGAAGGATCGTGCCACCGGGCGCGCAGCTCGCCCAGAACGTGCTCGAGGCGCGCATCGACGGCGCTGCGTACCAGTGGCAGCAATGCATCAACGTCGGTCATGCCCCCAGGCTAGATGATTGAGTCCGGCCCGCGGGGAACGGTGCTGCGCTTGTGGCGGGCACGGGAGCCGGGCGTGTGGTGCGCGGGCCGTGCGCGAGTGCCGCTCGGCGGGCTGCCGGGTGCCTCTGGCGGCAAGCCGGAGACGTGCCGCGGGAATAAGACGCGCCGTCTGCATCGTTGTCCCTTCTGCCGGTGGCGGATGCCGAGTCCTGTCCGAGCCTCCCGCGGTGCGGCGCGCACGCCTGCGGAACCGTTTGGATTCCTCGCGTAGACTTCCGCAGGGCTCTGTGCGCCCCTCCGGCTCAACCGTCCGCCCGTGAAAGGAAATCCGTGGCTACTTCCACAGTTGCTCCTACTCCCACAACCAGGCGGGAGCGCGTCGAACTCGCTGACGACGTCGACGAGGTCCTTGACGGCAACCAGGACGTCGACCTCGACGAGGAAGACGACCTGGACGCAGAGGACGACCTCGACGCCGAGGATGACGACGAGGCCGACTACGACGAGGACGACTACGCCGACGCGGATGACGTACAGGACGTAGATGAGGACGACGTCGACACTCAGGGGGACGACGCCGCCCCCGCCCCCGAGCTGCGCGACTACTACCTGGATGTCTCGCTGGAGGAGAACGGCGACGGGACCAAGCGGCGCCCCTTCAACACACCTGCAGCCCTGAAGGACGTACAGCTGGCCCCCGGCGCCACGCTGTTCGTGCGCAGCCGCACCGTGGTTGAGGGGCTGGAGATCTCCGGCGACGGCACCCTGGAGGAGCCGATCACCCTGGCCCCCTACGGGCATGGGCCCGTGCCGCGTTTCATTGTCCCCGGCGAGGAGGAGCCCGTTGTCGCACGTGAGTTCCTGACCAAGAACGGGTACATCTTCCGCGGCTGGGTCATCAAGGGCATCAAGATGAGCCCCTCAATCGCGGCACTGACCGGTGAGCTGGAGCGCATGCGCCGTGAAGAGGCCGAGAAGGCGGCGGGCAAGAAGACCAAGAAGTCCAAGGGCGAGAAGAGCAAGGACGGCTCCTTCACGGTATCGGACTCAGACGAGGGCGACGAGCCCGCACAGAAGGTCGTCACCGCCGGCGCCACTGCGGACCCGGTCAAGGACTACCTCAAGCAGATCGGCAAGGTCGCCCTCCTCAATGCCGCGCAGGAGGTTGAGCTGGCCAAGCGCATCGAGGCCGGCCTGTACGCCGAGCACCTGCTGGCCACCGAGGGCAACGACCTGGACGCCAAGTACCGCCGTGAGCTGCACTGGGTGGCTCAGGACGGCCAGCGCGCCAAGAACCACCTGCTGGAGGCGAACCTGCGCCTGGTGGTCTCCCTGGCCAAGCGCTACACCGGCCGCGGCATGCTCTTCCTGGACCTCATCCAGGAGGGCAACCTCGGTCTGATCCGCGCGGTGGAGAAGTTCGACTACACCAAGGGCTACAAGTTCTCCACCTACGCCACCTGGTGGATCCGCCAGGCCATCACCCGCGCCATGGCGGACCAGGCGCGCACCATCCGCATCCCCGTCCACATGGTCGAGGTCATCAACAAGCTTGCCCGTGTGCAGCGGCAGATGCTGCAGGACCTGGGCCGCGAGCCCACCCCGGAGGAGCTGGCCGTCGAGCTGGACATGACGCCGGAGAAGGTCGTAGAGGTGCAGAAGTACGGGCGCGAGCCCATCTCCCTGCACACTCCGCTCGGCGAGGACGGAGACAGCGAGTTCGGTGACCTGATCGAGGACTCCGAGGCGGTCGTACCGGCCGATGCCGTCAGCTTCACCCTGCTGCAGGAGCAGCTGCACGCCGTCCTGGACACTCTGTCCGAGCGGGAGGCGGGCGTGGTGTCCATGCGCTTCGGCCTGACCGACGGCCAGCCCAAGACCCTGGACGAGATCGGCAAGGTCTACGGGGTGACTCGCGAGCGGATCCGCCAGATAGAGTCCAAGACCATGAGCAAGCTGCGCCACCCCAGCCGCTCCCAGGTGCTGCGCGACTACCTGGACGACTGAGCCGCGGGCCAGCTGCTCAGCGCACCGCCCGGCCGCCCCGGAACCGCCCGGTTCCGGGGCGGCCGCCTGCTTGCTATCGTTATGCCTACGACACGGGGTGCCGCAAGGCTGAGAGAAACCCGTTGAACCTGTCCAGATAATGCTGACGAAGGGATGTCGCATGCCGCAGCACGCGTCCGCAAGTGCTTATTCGAGTGACTGCCCCGCCGAGCCCTCGGTCCTGAGGGCGCCCGCGCCGCCCGCCGGTACCGCGGAAGTGCTGGAGTCCCTGCGCGCCGCCGGCCCACTGGTTGCCTGCATCACCAACTCCGTGGTCACGAATTTCACCGCCAATGTCCTACTGGCCACCGGGGCCGCTCCCGCGATGGTCGACGTCACCGGGGAGGCCGGGCCCTTCGCCGCCGTCGCCTCCGCGCTGCTGATCAACTTGGGAACGCCTCAGCCCGAGCAGCGCGCCGCGGCCCTGGAGGCCGCCGCTGCCGCGCGTGCGGCAGGCGTGCCGTGGGTGCTGGACCCCGTGGCGGTAGGCACGCTGGTACACCGCACCGAGCTCGCCCACCGGCTGCTGGAGGAGGAGCCGACCGTCATCCGCGGCAATGCCTCGGAGATCATGGCCCTTGCCGGCTCCGGCGCGGGAGGCAGGGGCGTGGAGACCGCCGATGATGTTGCCGCCGCCCTAGGAGCCGCGCGGGCGCTCTCGGCCCGCACCGGTGCGGTGGTCGCCGTGTCCGGCCCCGTGGATGCCATCGTTGATGACGGACGCCTGGCCCGGGTGGGTGGCGGCTCCGCCCTGCTCACCCGCGTGACCGGCGGCGGCTGCGCCCTGGGGGCGCTGGCGGCCGGCTTCCTTGCGGCCGGGCGCGCCATCGGCACCGACGCCTTCGCCGCAACCGTTGCCTGCCACGCCGTATACAGCGCGGCCGCCGAGATCGCTGCCGAGACTGCTGCGGGTCCGGGCTCCTTCCAGGTCGCCCTGCTCGACTCTCTGTACTGCTTGGATGCCGACGACCTCGCCAGGATCCCCGTCTCATGAGGCCCGCACCGGACCTGCGGGTCTACCTGGTCACCGACGCCGACCAGTGCCGCTCCCGCGGCCGCACGGTCACCGACACCGTCCGTGCCGCCGTGGCGGGCGGTGTCACCTGCGTGCAGGTGCGCGCCAAGCACGCCGACGGCGCCGGCTTCCTCGCCCAGGTCCTCGGCGTCGCTCACGCCGTCGGTAGGCAGGTGCCGGTGATCGTCAACGACCGCGTAGACGTGTTCCTGGCGGCCCGCGGTCTGGGGCGCCGGTGGCAGGCGTGCACGTGGGGCAGCGGGACCTGCCTGCGACCGTGGTGCGTGAGCTCATCGGTGAAGCCGCCTACCTGGGCCTGTCCGCAGCCACCCCGGAGGAACTCTCCGCGGCGGAATCGGAGGGCGCCTGCGACCACGTTGGCATAGGGGCGGTACGGGCCACCGCCACCAAGACGGACGCGCCCGCAGGCATCGGCACGGGTGGCGTCATCCGCCTGGCCGCGTCCGCTGGCCTGCCGTGCGTCGCCATCGGCGGAGTCACCAGCGCGGACCTTCCCGTTCTGCGCGCAGGGGGACTGGCCGGGGCCGCCGTCGTCTCCGCCATCTGCCTGGCGGATGATCCGCGGGAGGCCGCGCAGCAACTGCGCGGGGCCTGGGAGAGCGGACAATGACCAGCACAATCCCCAGGGTGCTGACCGTCGCCGGCTCCGATCCCTCCGGCGGCGCCGGCGTCCAGGCGGACCTGAAGACCATGGGGGCGCTCGGCGCCTACGGGATGAGCGTGGTCACCGCACTGACCGCTCAGTCCACGCGCGGGGTAACCGGGGTGCATGCCGTACCCGTGGACTTCGTGCGCCTGCAACTGGACACCCTGCTGGCGGACATCGCCCCCGACGCCACCAAGATCGGCATGCTCGCCACCGCCGAGCTGGCCGACGCGGTGGGGGAGTACCTCCCCGGTCTGCCCGGAACCGTCCTGGACCCGGTGATGGTGGCAACCTCCGGGGACCGCCTGCTCGACGCCGACGCCCTGGCGGCGCTGCGCCGCCTGTGCATGCGGGCGGATCTGATCACGCCGAACCTGCCGGAGGCGGCCGCGCTGCTGGGATGCGAGCCCGCCACGAGCCCCGACGAGATGCGCCGCCAGGCCGAGGCGCTGCTCGCCCGCGGGGCTCGCCGGGTGCTGCTCAAGGGCGGCCACCTGGCGGGAGGGGCAGCCGACGTGTATGCCGACACCGACAGCACGGTGCTGCTGCCGGGTCGCCGCGTGCGCACCCGCAACACCCACGGGACGGGCTGCACGCTGTCGTCCGCCGTCGCCGCCCTGCGTCCGCAGCGTGACAGCTGGATCGCGGCGGTACGAGACGCCAAGGCCTACCTGACCGGCGCCCTAGCGCACGCCGACCTGCTCGGTGTCGGCCACGGGCACGGCCCGGTGCACCACTACTACGCCCTCTGGCCGACTCAGCCAGAGGGCGTAGGCAGAAAGTTGAAGGATCCGACGGGCGAGCCGCCCGCCTAGTCGGTCAGTCGGACTCGTTTGAGCGGGTGAGGCGGTCGGACTCGTCCTGGATGAACAGGGCCTGGCGCTCCAGGGCGTCACGGTGGGCGTGGCCGTGGTGGGCGCAGAACAGCAGCTCGCCGGAGGCGAGGACCACGCGCAGGTAGGCCTGCGCGCCGCAGACGTCACAGCGGTCGGCGGTGGTGAGCGGACGCGTCTCGGTCGCCGCGGCCTGGCCGGTGGCCTGTTCGGGCACGGCCGTCGGATCGGCGACCGTGGTGGAGATAGGAGTTGCGGTGCTCATGGCTCGATTTCACCACCGCTGGGCGCCCGCGCCAACGCTGAAGGGCCGTTTTCCGCCCCGGGCGCACCCCCTGCGCCCACGGCGAACGCAGGGAATCACGGGAATCAGGGGTGGCGTCGACGCGTCGGCGCCGGGCGAAGACCACATCCCGGCGGCGGCGCGGGGCGCCGAAGCCGCCCCGGCAATCGGCTAGATTCGGGCCGTGCCAGATTCTTCCCAGTCCTACTCCGCCCGCCACCTCTCCGTGCTGGAGGGGCTTGAGGCGGTGCGCAAGCGCCCTGGCATGTACATCGGCTCCACCGACCAGCGGGGCCTGATGCACTGCGTGTGGGAGATCATCGACAACGGCGTGGACGAGGCCCTGGAGGGCTACGGGGACCGCATTGACGTGTTGGTCCACGCCGACGGGTCCATTGAGGTGCGCGACACCGGTCGGGGTGTGCCCGTGGACGTGGAGCCCTCCTCCGGGCTGACCGGCGTCGAGCTGGTCTACACCAAGCTGCACGCCGGCGGGAAGTTCGGCGGCGGCTCCTACGGCTCCGCCGGCGGCCTGCACGGGGTGGGCGCCAGCGTGGTCAACGCCCTGTCAGCCCGCATGGACGTGGAGGTGGACCGCGGCGGTAAGACTTACGCCATGAGCTTCAGGCGCGGCGTTCCCGGCGTCTTCACAGATCCCACCACGGGCCCCAACCCAGATGCGCCCTTCGAGGAGTACACCGAGGCCACGCAGCTGCGCGTGGTCGGCAAGGTGCGCCGGGGCGTAACCGGCACCCGGGTGCGCTACTGGGCCGACCCCGAGATCTTCCCCGCACCCGCCCAGTACGACATCACCGCCCTGCGCGCCCGGCTGCGGCAGACCAGCTTCCTGGTGCCCGGGCTCACGCTGACCCTCACCGATGAGCGCGACCCGGAGGCCGTCGCCGCCGCGGCCAGCGGTCCTGCGGCCGGCGACCCGGCGCTGAGCGCCAAGGCCGCCCACGCCTCAGCGGGTGCGGGCGACCTGTTCACCTCCGGCGCCGCGGACCAGGAGGGCGCCGAGGTCTTCCACGCCGAGGGCGGAACTGCGGACTTCGTCGACTTCCTGGCTACCGACGGCTCCGTTACCGATACCTTCCGCCTTACCGGCGAGGGGACCTACACCGAGACCGTGCAGCAGCTCGACCAGCGCACCGGACACCTGCGCCCCACCGAGGTTGAGCGCACCTGCACCGTGGACGTGGCCCTGCGCTGGGGCATCGGCTACGACACCACCGAGCGCTCCTTCGTCAACATTATTGCCACCCCCATGGGCGGCACCCACCTGACCGGCTTTGAGCAGGCCGTCACCAAGGTGCTGCGCAAGCAGATCGACGCCAACTCCCGCGCCCTGAAGGTCACCAGCCGCGACGGGCGCATCGAGAAGGACGACATCCTGGCGGGGCTGACCGCCGTCATCACCGTGCGCGTGCCCGAGCCCCAGTTCGAGGGACAGACCAAGGAGGTGCTCGGCACCGCCCCGGTGCGCCAGATCGTCGCCAAGGTGGTGGAGAAGGAGCTCACCGCCCTGCTGACCTCCTCCAAGCGCGACCTGAAGACCCAGTCGCGCGCCCTGCAGGAGAAGATCGTCGGGGAGATGCGCGCACGCGTGTCCGCCCGCATGCACAAGGAGATCACCCGCCGCAAGACCGCCCTGGAGACCTCCACGCTGCCCGCCAAGCTGGCCGACTGCCGCTCCGACGACGTCGCCTCCTCCGAGCTGTTCATCGTCGAGGGCGACTCCGCCCTGGGCACCGCCAAGAACGCTCGCAACAGCGAGTTCCAGGCGCTGCTGCCGATCCGCGGCAAGATCCTCAACGTGCAGAAGGCGTCCCAGGCGGACATGCTGCGCAACGCCGAGTGCTCCGCCATCATCCAGGTGGTCGGCGCTGGTTCCGGACGCACTTTCGACCTGGAGGCCGCCCGCTACGGCAAGGTCATCCTGATGACCGACGCCGACGTCGACGGCGCCCACATCCGCACCTTGCTGCTGACCCTGTTCTTCCGCTACATGCGCCCCATGATCGAGGCTGGCCGCGTCTTCGCCGCCGTGCCCCCGCTGCACCGGATCGAGGTATCCGCCCAGGGACGACGCAAGAAGGAAGTCATCTACACCTACTCCGACGAGGAGCTGGTCACCACCCTGCGCAAGCTGGAGAAGCAGGGGCGCAGCTTCAAGGAGCCCCAGCGTTACAAGGGCCTGGGGGAGATGGATGCCCACCAGCTGGCCGAGACGACGATGGAGCCGGAGCACCGCACCCTGCGGCGCATCACCCTGAGCGACGAGGCCGAGCTCGCCGAGGCGGAGAACGTGTTTGAGCTGCTCATGGGCTCCAGCGTGGAGCCGCGCCGCGACTTCATCATCGAGGGCGCCGCCGACATCGACCGCGAGCGCATCGACGCCTGAGGCTCCGGAGGCCCGCCGCCGGTGACGCCTCCGCGCCGACGGCACGCGGTGCGGGTGGGCTGCTCGGGTAACCTGGAGCGACCCGCTTCATCCAACATCTGATCCGTCCAGGCCCGAGGTCGGGCACCGTCCCGTCGAAGGAGACGCATATGACGCCGGTTTACGGTTCGACGCCCCGCACCGGTCCGGGTGGCCCCTGGGCCATGTTCCGTCCCGGTCCCCGGTCCGCCTTGCCCCGCATGCTCACCTGGTCGCCGCTTGGACCTCGCGATAATGCCGAGCTCGCCGATCTGGTCGCCCGCTCTGAGGCTGCCGACAACCCGCCCTACCGCACCACCGCGCAGGAGACCGCCGAGTACTTCGTAGACCCCACCTATTCCGGTGTGGCCGGGCGCGACGCCGATGGTGTGATGCGCGCATTCGGGCTGGTGCGGCTGCGTCCGGCGGGGGAGATCTACGCCTCCATGACCGGGACCGTAGACCCTGCCTGGCGTAGGCGCGGCATCGGAGTGGCGCTGCTGCACTGGCAGACCGAGCGGGCCCGGCACCTCATCGGTGCCGAACGGGCAGGTGAGCCGTCCGGATCGGCCGCCTCCGCGCCAGCGCACATCGTCACCACGGTCCTAGAGGACGATGAACGCATGAAGGATCACCTCTTGGAGCTGCGCTTCGAGCCGCGCCGCTGGTACCGGGAGGTCAGGCGCTCATTGGCCACCGCGATACCCACGGTTGAGCTGGATGGGTTCCTCGGTATCGAGCCGTGGTCGGAGGACCTGGATGATGCCGTGCGCCGAGCCCACAACCAGGCCTTCGCCGACTCCGGCGGCGGCAGCATGAGCCCGGAGGAGTGGCGGGCCGGGCGTGCCTATTTCGCCCCCCAGTGGAGCTTCGTGGCGCTGGACCGGTCCGGGGACCGTGCGCGCGTGGCCGGCTACGTGCTGTCCAGCCGCTATGAGCAGGACTGGGAGGCACTCGGCTGGCGGGAGGGTTACACGGACGTTATCGGCGTGCTCGCCGACTACCGTTCCAGGGACGTGGGCCCGGCGCTGCTGTGCGCGGCCATGCGCGCCTACGCGGCCGACGGCATGGAGTACGCTGCCGCGGGCTTCGAGTCAGACGATCCCAGCGGCGCCGTCGACCTGTTCCGCGACCTGGGTTACACCGCCACCCGGGGGACCATCCTCTACGGCTTGGACGTGTAGGCGCCGATTCCCGCGCGTTGGCTCCGCCCGCAGCACCGGGGTTGACATCGGCTGGATCGCATCGGGCTCCCGCCGGGTCCGATGCTCCCCTGCCGGAGGCGACGTCGTGGAGACGGCCTGCACCTGTTCGGACTCGGAGCCGGCACGATGAAGAGGAGATCGCTGACAGGTACTGATAATGCCTCGTTGCGAGGACGTCGGCTTCCTAGAGTCGTGTGCCATGACATTAGCCGCAACCCCAGCAGCACCGACCGACTGTCTCGGCAACAGCGACTCGATGGTCGACCATCAGCACTTGACCGGCGAACGCGCGCTGTACGCCTCTCGCGATCTGACCATCGTCCACTCCACATTCAGCGACGGTGAATCCCCGCTTAAGGAGAGCCGCGGTCTGCGTATCAGCGACAGCGTGTTCGAGTGGAAGTATCCGCTCTGGTACTGCCAGGACGTGTCGGTCACCGGCGGCGCTCTGCTGGAGACCGCCCGCTCCGGCATCTGGTACACGGACGACATCCGCATTGAAGGCACGCTGGTGGCCGCACCAAAGACCTTCCGCCGCGGCCGCGGTATCAGCCTGCAGCGGGTGGACCTGCCACATGCCGAAGAAACCCTGTGGAGCTGCCGGGAAGTGACGCTAGCGGAGGTGAATGCCACCGGCGACTACTTCGCCAAGGACGCCGTCGGGGTGACTGCCGAACGGCTGCGGCTCACCGGGAACTACGCCTTCGACGGGGCGCGGGACGTGACCGTACGGGACAGTGTGCTGCTGAGTAAGGACGCCTTCTGGAACTGTGAGAATGTGGTGGTGGAGAACTCGGTGATCGTGGGGGAGTACCTGGGCTGGAACTCTCGCAACGTCACCCTCGTCGACTGCACCGTTCAGAGTCTGCAGGGCCTGTGCTACATCGATGGACTCACCCTGCGGGGCTGCCGTCTGTTGGACACCACTCTCGCCTTTGAGTATTGCCGGGGCATTGACGCCGAGATAATCGGTCACCTCGACTCACTGACCAACCCCTACGACGGCGTAATCAGGGTCGGCTCCATCGGCGAGAAGATCTTCGACCCAGACCGAGTGAAACCCGCCGCGACCCGCATCGAAACCGGCTGGACGCCCCTGGTAGACGCATGAGCTCCTCCTCCAACTTCAACCTGGACGAGTGCACCGACCGGCGTGGCACCGGTTCACTAAAATGGGATAAGGCCGGGCCCGGTGAGCTGCCCATGTGGGTTGCGGACATGGACCTGCGCACCGCGCCCGTCGTGCGCCGGGCACTCGCCCGTGTTGCCCGCGAGGGCCTGCTGGGCTACACCGTCGTCACCGACGCCTACGAGCAGGCCGTAACCGACTGGTGGACACGCCGCCACGGCTGGCCGCTACAGCGTGACTGGTTGATCCCTACCACGGGGGTCGTCGCCGCGATCTCCTCGATCGTTCGCAGCGTGACCAATGTGTTCGAGAAGGTTGTGATTCAGCAGCCCGTCTACAACATCTTCACCAACAGCGTCCTGAACAACGGTCGGCGCTTGGTCACCAGCGACCTGCGGCAGGGAGAGAACGGGGAGTGGAGGATCAACTGGGCCGATCTGGAGGCCAAGCTTGCCGACCCGCTCGCCACCCTGATGATCCTGTGCAACCCACACAACCCCGTGGGGCGGGTGTGGACCCGGGAAGAACTTGCCCGCCTTGGCACACTTGCCGCCGAGCACCACGTACTCGTCGTGTCCGATGAGGTTCACTGCGACCTCACCCTGCCCGGGGTTGGTTACACGCCCTTCGCCGCTGCAGCGCCGGTGTGCGCCGAAGTGGGCATCACCTGCCTGTCGCCGTCAAAGGCCTTCAACACCGCCGGCGTCCACTCGGCGACGGTCGTCATCCCCGAGCCGCACCTGCGCTCCCGCGTGGAGCGCAGCCTGAATACCGACGAGGTCGCCGAGCCGGGAGCGTTCGCCGTGCCGGCGGTAGTCGCCGCCTACAGCGCAGAGGGGAGGCCTGGCTGACAGCAGTGCGCAGCTACATCGCCGCTAACAAAGCGCGGGTGGCCGACGTGGTGGCGCGCGAACTGGCCGGCTGTGCTGCGCCGGTTTCGCAGGCCACCTACCTGTCCTGGATCGACGTGCGCCCACTGCTGCGCTCCGGCGCCGGACCCGCCGCCGGGAGAGGAGACGCGCTTGCGGACGCAACCACCGCCCTGGCCGTTCAGATTCGTGAGCATTCCGGCCTGGTGCTCACTGCCGGCAGTACTTACGGCCGTGCCGGCGCCGGCTTCCTCCGCATGAATCTGGGCACTCAGCTCGCTCGCGTTGACGATGGCCTCGAGCGCCTGGTGCGCGGGGTGCGCAACTGGGCGGCTGCCGGGCACTGAAACGACACGTCGGTCACGCTCGTATATTCAGCTGTGACGTTAATCGTTTGACTTAACCTCATGTGACGACTCACACTCTTGTTAGCGGGCGCGGTTGCCCGGTCCACTAATGAGCTAGCAGGAGGGGCGATGGCGACTCTCAGTGATGTCGCTGATGCAGCCGGCGTCTCCACGGCCTCCGCCTCCTTGGTGCTGTCGGGCAAGGCGCAGGGGAGGGTTTCCCAGGCTACAGCGGACCGTGTGCGCGCCGCGGCGGAGGACCTCGGCTACGTGCGCGATGCGCTTGCAGGCGGCATGCGCAACCGCCGCACGCGCACCGTGGGGGTGCTCGGCGTCCGGGTCCTGTCCACTCCCTACGCGGTTGCGATGATCGACGCCATCCTCAGCGCCTGCGCAGAACTCGGCTGGTCCGTGCTGCTGACCGACTCCGGCGGGGAACCGGAACCGACCCGCCGCGCGGTGCGCGAGCTGCGCTCCCGGCGCGTAGACGTCATCGTGCACGCCGCCATGTACCACCAGCAGGTGCGCGTGCCGGCGGAGCTGGACAACGTGGCGGTCCTGAACGGCTTCGCCGATCGGGACGACGTCGTCGGAGTTGTGCCCGATGAGGAGGCGGCTGCGCGCGCCGCGGTAACGCACCTGCTGGAGCTGGGTCACCGCCGGATCGGCCACCTGACTCAAGACGTCTGTGCTGTCGCCATTGGGATGCGCCGCGCAGCATACGAGACAACCCTGCGCGAGGCGGGCATTACCCCGGACCCAGACCTGGTGATAGCAGCCGGACAGCACCCAGAGCAGGCGGATGCCGGTGCCCGCAGGCTGCTGGACCGCCAGAACCGTCCCACTGCGGTCTTCTGCTACAACGACGGCATGGCGGCCGGCGTGTACCGCACGGCCGCAGCCCTGGGAATCTCCATCCCCGAGCAGCTGTCGGTTGTCGGCTTCGACGACCTGCGGCTGATCTCCACGAATCTGGCGCCCCAGCTGACCACCATGCGCCTGCCCCACTACGAGATGGCGGACTGGCTCGTGCGGCGGCTGATCCACGACGACCTGCCCGAGCCCGCAGGCATCCACCGCTTCCCGTGTGACCTCATCGTCCGCAACTCAACCGCCCCCGCACCCCCGGGCGCCTGAGCCCCGGGCCGGGCGGCCCCCACAAGCCCCGGATTCGCCCCGATTCCGGTAAACCATCCCAGTGACACACGAAGGAGTGTCCATGTCCACTACTCGCCGCACGTTCCTCGGCCTGGGCGTAACCGCCGCAGTGGCCGCCACGCTCGCCGCCTGCTCCTCCCAGCAGGGCGGCTCCGCCTCCGGCTCCTCCGGTGCCATCACGCTGTGGACCCACAACGGGGGCAACAGCGAGGAGCTCGCCGTCGTCAAGAATGCGGTGGAGGCCTTCAACGCGGCCAACCCCGACACCCCCGTCGAGGTCAAGGACTTCCCGCAGGCCTCCTACAACGACTCCATCGCGGCGGCCGCCGTGGCCGGGGACCTGCCCGACATCCTCGACCTGGACGGCCCCATCATGCCCAACTGGGCCTACTCCGGTTACCTTGCGCCCCTGCAGATCTCCTCGGAGCTGGAGGACAGCATCATCGACTCGGCCAAGGGCTACTGGAATGACACCCTGTACTCGGTGGGCCCCTACGACACCTCCCTGTGCTTCCTGGGCCGCAAGTCCGCCTTCGAGGCCGCCGGCGTGCCCATCCCCACGATCGACCAGCCGTGGACCCGAGAGGAGTTCGATGACGCCCTGGCCAAGCTCTCCGAGCTGCCCGACTACGACTACGCGATCGACTTCTCGGTAGCGGATACGGCCGAGTGGTGGCCCTACGCCTACGCCCCGATGCTGCAGTCCTTCGGTGGCGACCTGATCGATCGGGAGACCTTCGAGACTGCCGATGGCTTCCTCAACGGCGACGCCGCGGTGCAGTGGGGCGAGTGGTTCCGCTCCTGCTTCACCAAGGGATACGCCTCCGAGACGCCCGCAACGGACGGGCAGGACTTCCTCCAGGGCAAGGTGCCGCTCTACTACGCCGGCGGCTGGAAGGTGCTCCAGTCGCAGGAGACCTTCGGCGAGGACGAGGTGCTCATCCTCCCGCCGGTGGACTTCGGACAGGGCGCGCGCGTCGGCGGCGGCTCCTGGCAGTGGGGCGTGTCGGCCACCAGCTCCAACCCCGCCGCGGCCAACGCATTCATCGAGTTCCTCATGCAGGACGAGTACCTGGTGGAGTACTCCAACGCCATCGGCAACTTCCCCTCTGTGCCCTCGGCCACGCCGCAGACCGAGTACTACAAGGAGGGCGGGGCCCTGGAGCCCGTGTACGAGATCGGCACCAAGTACGCCCTCCTGCGCCCCGCCACGCCCGGCTACAAGGTGATCTCCTCGATCTTCGACAAGGCCGCCCGTGACATCGTCTCCGGTGCCGACGTGAAGTCCACCCTGGACCAAGCGGTCAAGGACATCGACGCCGACATCACCTCCAACAACGGCTACCAGGCCAAGTGACGGCAGCTTCCGTCCCGAGTACCGGTGGGGACGCAGTCGGCGTCCCCACCGGGGAGGAGACACTCATGTCCACGTCAACCGCAACCACGTCGTCTAAACGCGTCGGGCGCTCCGCCGCGCTGCGCAAGGAGGCCCGCACCGCCTGGCTCATGTCAGCGCCCGCGCTGCTGCTGCTAACGCTGTTCCTGGGCATCCCCATCGTGCTCACCTTCGCGCTCAGCTTTACCAACGCGCGCCTGATATCCCCCAACCCGCCCGAGTTCATCGGGCTGAGCAACTTCATCCGCGCCTTCAGCAGCGACCCGACCTTCATCAGGTCGCTGACCAACACGGCCTTCTTCGCGCTCATCGTGGTGCCCTGCCAGTCCGGGCTCGCCCTGGCGCTGGCGATCCTGGTCAACCAGAAGGTCAAGGGCGTGACCGCCTTCCGCACCATGATCTTCATGCCGGTGGTCACTTCCATGGTGGTGGTATCCATCCTGTGGAGCTTCTTCTACGAGAAGGACGGCCTGTTCAACTCGATCCTCAACACCCTCACCGGTGGCGGCTGGACAGCCGTGGCGTGGCTGAATAATCCCGGCACGGCGATGCCCGCCATCATCTTGCTGTCCATCTGGCAGGCGGTCGGCCTGCACATGATTATCTGGCTGTCCGGGCTGCAGGGAATCGACCCGGCGCTGTACGAGGCCGCCGCACTCGACGGCGTCAATGGCTGGCAGCGCTTCCGGTACGTCACCTGGCCGGGACTCCACTCCACGATGGTGTTCATCCTGGTCACTATCACCATTGCCGCACTGGGCCTGTTCGTGCAGGTGGACGTAATGACCTCGGGCGGACCCCAGGACGCCACCTCCACACTCGTCTACCACGCCGTACGCAAGGGCTACCGCGAGCAGGACATGGGCTACGGCAGCGCGATCTCGCTGATTTTCTTCGTCGCCGTGCTAGTGATCAGCCTCATCCAGCGGCGCCTGACCAGAGAGGGTGACTGACATGACCACCGCAGCGAACACCGCAGGCCCGGCCCCGGAGGCCACGCCGGGGACCTCGCGCAGGCGCGGGCGTGCCGCCACCAAGCGCCGCTCCCGGATCCTGACCTACCTGGGGCTGACAGTGGCGGCCGTCGTCGCCGTCTTCCCCCTGCTGTTCATGATCTTCTCGTCCTTCAAGAGCGACGCCCAGATCTTCTCCGATCTCGGCTCGTTCAAGGCGTTCCTGCCGGTGGGGGACTTGAGCCTGGACAACTACGAGGGTGTATTCAACCGGGTGCCGGCAGGACGCTTCATCGCCAACTCCGTCATCGTCACCGTGGCGATCGTGGGCCTGGGACTGATCGTGAACTCCATGATCGGCTTCGCCATCTCACGCATGCGCTGGAGGGGCAAGAACCTGATCCTGTCCCTGGTGCTGGCCACCCTGATGGTGCCTTTTGAGACCATCGCGGTGCCGCTGGTCTTCTGGGTGGCGAAGCTGCCCTCCATCCAGTGGGCCGTGGACGGCTTCCTGCTCAAGCAGGGCATGCTCAACACTTACCAGGTGCAGATCCTGCCCTACGTGGCCAATGCGCTGGCGATCTTCCTATTCGCTCAGCACTTTGGCGACATCCCCAAGGAGATCGACGAGGCCGCCCGCGTCGACGGTGCAAGCTGGTGGACCATCTACCGCAAGATCATCGTGCCGCTGTCCGGGCCCACCTTTGCCACGGTTGCGATCATCACCATGCTGCCGGCCTGGAACTCCTACCTGTGGCCCCTGATGGTGGTGCAGCAGGAGTCGATGCGACCGGTGAGCGTGGGGATGCAGTACTTCTTCCAGCTCAATCCCGTATGGGGCCAGATCATGGCCTATGGCACGCTGATCACCCTGCCGGTGCTGATCATCTTCGTCATCTTCCAACGCTCCTTCGTGCAGTCGCTGGCCGGCACCGCGGTCAAGGGGTGAGCGATGGGACTGGAGCTTGCAGACCACTGGCTGTGGGACCACTGGATCGCCGACGACGGCGAGCACTACCACCTGTTCTTCCTGCGCGCCTCCCGGGCACTGCATGACCCGGACCGGCGGCACTGGCGGGCCTCCATGGGGCACGCCGTTTCCGCCGACGCGCGCAACTGGCAGCTGCTTCCGGACGCCCTGGTGCACTCCGACGGCCCGGCATTCGATGACCAGGCCATCTGGACGGGTTGCACCATAAACAAGCCCGGCGGCGGTATGCGGGTGTTCTACACGGGCATCTCCCGGGCGGAGCGCGGCATGGTCCAGCGGATCGGCTGGGCCGACTCCGCCGACGGCGTCACCTTTGAGCGCTGCTGCGCGCAGCCGCTCGAGGCGGACGGACGGTGGTATGAGAAGTGGAGCCCCGGCTACGCCTTCGACGAGCCGTGGCGCGATCCCTTCGTGTTCCGCCATGACGGGCTGTGGCACATGCTGGTCACCGCCCGCGCCCGGGGCGTTGACCGCAAGCACGCCGGCGTGATCGGGCACGCGGTGTCCGCGGACCTCGACCACTGGGAGGTGCTGCCACCCCTGACCGAGCCGAGCAGGTTCGGTCAGCTCGAGGTCAGCCAGTCGCGGCACGTGGAGGGTCGGCACCTGCTGGTCTTCTCATGCGGTGCGGACATGCAGGCCGAACCCGGGCCGGGCGGAGTGTGGATCGCCGAGGGGGACAGCCCCCTGGGGCCCTGGGACGTCGACTCCGCCCGGTACGTGGTTCCGGAGCACCTGTACGCCGGCCAGCTGGTTCAGCTGCGGGACGGCCAGTGGATCTACACCGGCTTCAACGACGTCGTCGACGGCGAGTTCATCGGCACCATGCCCGATCCACTGCGCTGGGACGAGGTCGGGCTAGCGGCGGCACCGTAGCGGTATCTGCACCTTCACCGGCACGAACAGGCGGCCCGGGATGTCGAGAGGCACCCGGGCCGCCTGCGTGCCACAGTCGCGACGTGCTATATCGCACGCGCCGCTCGGCGTCGGGAACTTGCCATCGTGGAATTTCGGAACAAAGATGTTCGTTAAAGTTTGACGTGTGCAAGGAGTCGTCCCCCCGGCTCCGCCGCCCGCACCGCGCCGCCTTGGAGAGGAGTAAGCCATGAGCCAAGTCGATGACGACTCCACCCGCTCACGAGTCCTCGACCTAATCGCAGAGAAGGGCCCGATATCAGCCGCCCAGCTGGCCAAGGTGCTCAGTCTCACCCCCGCAGCCGTGCGCCGTCACCTCACCGCGCTGGAGCAGTCCGGTGAGATCGCGGTCCACAACCCGGCCGCCAGCGGCAAGCGCCGCCGCGGCCGCCCGGCACGCTTCTACGTCGCTACCGCGCACGCGCACACGAGCTTCGGCGAGGGGTACTCGGAGCTGGCCAACCGGGCCCTGTCCTACCTGTCGCAGGTAGGCGGGGACAAGGCCATTGACTCCTTCGCCGCCTCCCGCGGCCGCGATCTGGAGCGCCGCTACATGCCCATTGTCGAGGCCGTCGGAAAGGACCCGGCCGAGCGGGCGCGCGCCCTGGCGGACGCCCTGACCCTGGATGGCTACGCGGCCACGGTCCGTGACGTAGGTGACGGTACCTTCGCCGTTCAGCTGTGCCAGGGCCACTGCCCGGTGCGCGAGGTCGCCGGGCACTTCCAGGCACTCTGCGACGCCGAGACCCGCACCTTCGCGCGCCTGCTCGGTGTACCCGTGCAGCGCCTGGCCACCCTGGCCGGCGGCGAGCACGTTTGCACCACACACGTACCCATCGCCATGCCCACGCTGCGCAAGCGCGCTGCACGGGCGGTAGACCAGCGGGGCCGCAGCCCCCGAAGAATGGAAGGAAACTGATGACAGCTCCCGTGACTGAGACCGTCCGCAGCAGCGACGACGAGATCATCGAGTCGATTTCAGAGACCTACGAGTACGGCTGGCGTGACTCCGACGCCGCCGGCCTCTCCGCCAGGCGCGGCCTGGACGAGCAAGTGGTCCGTGAGATCTCCGCGCTGAAGGGCGAGCCCGAGTGGATGCTGCAAAAGCGCCTGAAGGCGTACGAGATCTTCAAGCGCAAGCCCATGCCGACCTGGGGCGTGGACCTGTCCGACTTGGACATGGACCAGGTCAAGTACTTCGTGCGCTCCACAGACAAGCCGGCCTCCTCCTGGGAGGACCTGCCCGAGGACATCCGCAACACCTACGACCGGCTCGGGATTCCCCAGGCGGAGCGCGACCGGCTCGTGGCCGGGGTAGCCGCACAGTACGAGTCCGAGGTCGTCTACGAGCAGATCCGCGAGGACCTTCAGGAGCAGGGCGTGATCTTCCTGGACACCGACTCCGCCCTGAAGCAGTACCCCGAGCTGATGCGGGAGTACTTCGGCTCCGTCGTGCCCGCAGGCGACAACAAGTTCGCCGCCCTGAACACGGCCGTGTGGTCCGGCGGCTCCTTCATCTACGTGCCGCCGGGCGTGCAGGTGGAGATCCCCCTGCAGGCCTACTTCCGCATCAACACCGAGAACATGGGCCAGTTCGAGCGCACCCTGATCATCGCTGACGAGGGCTCCTACGTGCACTACGTGGAGGGCTGCACCGCCCCCATCTACTCCACCGACTCCCTGCACTCGGCGATCGTGGAGATCATCGTCAAGAAGAACGCGCGCGTGCGCTACACGACCATCCAGAACTGGTCCAACAACGTCTACAACCTGGTCACCCAGCGCGCCACCTGCGCCGAGGGCGCCACCATGGAGTGGGTGGACGGCAACATCGGTTCCAAGCGGAACATGAAGTACCCGGCCGTCTTCCTCATGGGGCCCCACGCCCGCGGTGAGGCCCTGTCCATCGCCTTCGCCGGCGCCGGGCAGCACCAGGACACCGGCGCCAAGATGGTCCACATGGCGCCGCACACCTCCAGCCACATCGTCTCCAAGTCGATCTCCCGGGGCGGCGGCCGCTCCGGCTACCGCGGCCTGGTGCAGGTACAGAAGAACGCCCGGCACTCCAAGTCCAATGTGCTGTGCGACGCCCTGCTGGTGGATGAGATCTCGCGCTCGGACACCTACCCGTACGTGGACGTGCGCACCGACGACGTCGAGATGGGGCACGAGGCCACCGTGTCCAAGGTGAGTGCCGACCAGCTGTTCTACCTGATGCAGCGCGGGCTGACCGAGACCGAGGCCATGGCCACGATCGTGCGCGGCTTCGTCGAGCCCATCGCCCGGGAGCTGCCCATGGAGTACGCCCTGGAGCTCAACCGGCTCATCGAGCTGCAGATGGAGAACTCCGTCGGCTGAGCCGGCCGGCACACGCAGCCCGTACTTTTTACTGCCCGATTACGAGCCGCCGGAGGCGATCCGGCAAGGAGCACTCATGCCCGAATTAAAGACCGACCACTCGCGCGCGTCGTTGGAGGGCGCCCACTCGCACGGCGGGCGACGCTACGTCTCCTCCCGCGCAGAGAGGCCCACTTCCTTCGACCCGGCCGACATCCCGGTTCCCCACGGCCGCGAGGAGGAGTGGCGGTTCACCCCCGTCAAGCGCTTCGCCCCCCTGTTCGACCTCGACGCCGTCATGGCGGGATCCGGCTCCGGACCGCTGGTCGTTGACATCGATGCCCCGGCGGGCACCGAGGCCGAGACCGTCGACCGCCAGGACCCGCGCCTGGGCGTCGTCGGGGCCCCAGTCGACCGTACCGGGGTTGTCGCCTGGGCCGCCTTCCAGGCCGCAACCGTGCTAACCGTGCTGCCCGGGGCGGTGCTGGAGCGGGCGGTGCGCGTGACCACCACCGGCGCGGATGAGGCGCTGGCGCACCCCGCCGCCCAGCACATTCGCGTCATCGCCGAGAGGGATGCGGTGGGTACGGTGCTGCTCGACCACCGCGGCACCGCCGCGCTGACCCAGACCGTGGAGGTGACTGTGGCCGACGGGGCCGAGCTGACCCTGGTGACGATTCAGGGGTGGGAGGACCGTGCCGTTCACGCCTCCAACCACCGCGTGCGCGTGGAGGGGCGCGGCGTCCTCAAGCACGTCGTCGTCTCCCTGGGCGGGGACGTGCGCATCTGCTCCGACCTCGGCTTCCAGGGCGAGGGTGGACACATTGACGCCTACGGCGTGTACTTCACCGACGGCGGCCAGCACCAGGAGCACCGCCCCTACGTCGCCCACACCGAGCCGCACTGCTACTCCCGGGTCGCCTACAAGGGCGCCCTGCAGGGGGAGAGCGCTCACTCCGTGTGGGTAGGCGACTGCTTCATCGGTGCCGGCGCGCGCGGCACCGACACCTACGAGCTCAACCGCAACCTGGTGCTCACCGAGGGCGCCAAGGCGGACTCCATCCCCAACCTGGAGATCGAGAACGGCAACATTGAGGGCGCCGGGCACGCCTCGGCAACCGGCCGTTTTGACGACGAGCAGCTGTTCTACCTGCGCGCCCGCGGCATCCCGGAGATGGAGGCCCGCCGCCTGGTGGTGCTCGGCTTCTTCAACGAGATCGTCGCTGAGATCCGCGTGCCCGAGGTCGAGGAGCGGCTGATGGCCGCGATAGAGAAGGAGCTCGAGCTGACCGGGCTCGTATCCGCCCGCGAGCAGGCCGCCGCCGTCTGAGCCCCAACCACTTTGCCCACGAAAGAAGAACCAAGAGTTATGAGCACCCTCGAGATCAAGAACCTCCACGTCCAGGTCGCCACCAACGACGGTCCCAAGCCCATCCTCAAGGGCGTGGACCTGACCGTCGCCTCCGGTGAGGTGCACGCCATCATGGGCCCCAACGGCTCCGGCAAGTCGACCCTGGCATACTCCATCGCCGGCCACCCAGACTATGAGGTCACCGAGGGCGAGGTGCTGCTGGACGGCGTCAATATCCTCGACATGACCGTCGACGAGCGCGCCCGGGCGGGCCTGTTCCTGGCCATGCAGTACCCCGTTGAGGTCCCCGGCGTAACGGTGGCCAATTTCCTGCGCACCGCCAAGACGGCCGTCGACGGCGAGGCCCCCAAGGTCCGCCAGTGGATCGGCCAGGTCAACCAGGCCATGGAGAACCTGCGCATGGACCCGGCCTTCGCCCAGCGAGATGTGAACGCGGGCTTCTCCGGCGGCGAGAAGAAGCGCTTCGAGATCCTGCAGATGGAGCTGCTGCGCCCCCGCTTCGCCATCCTGGACGAGACGGACTCCGGCCTGGACATTGACGCGCTGCGCATCGTCTCCGAGGGGGTCAACCGGCTGCACGACGCCTCGGACGCCGGCTTCCTGCTGATCACGCACTACACGCGCATCCTGCGCTACATCAAGCCCAGCCACATTCACGTGTTCGTGGACGGCCGGGTTGCCGAGGAGGGCGGTGCGGACCTCGCCGACCGCCTGGAGGAGGAGGGCTACGACCGCTTCCTCGCCTGAGGCGTCGGCCGACGCCCCGCCGCATACCCGCAAACCGATACTCAGGGGGCAAAGCACATGACCGAACCGAACCGGCCTCAGCCGCAGGCGGTGGGTAACCCACTGACCGCGGCCGAGATCGCCTCCTTGCGCGCGGACTTCCCGTACCTGGGGCGGCCCGCCCGCAATGGTGAGGCACTGGCCTACCTGGACTGGGCCGCCACCAGTCAGAAGCCGGCTGCGGTCATTGACGCGGAGGCGGACTTCTATCGCCGCTCCAACGGGGCTGCCGGACGTTCCACCTACCAGCTGGCCGATGAGGCCACGGCTGTGTGGGAGGACGCCCGGGACGCCGTCGCGGAGTTCGTAGGCGCCCGCGGCAGTCAGCTGGTGTTCACCAAGAACGCCACCGAGGCCGTCAACCTGGTGGCGCTGGCCATCGGCCACGCCAGCTTGGGGCGGCCCGCCGAGCGCGGCGGGGCGGCGGCAGCCGCGACCGACGCCGCGGCCCGCCTGCGCGTCGGGGCGGGAGACGAGATTGTGGTGACGGTGGCCGAGCACCACGCCAACCTGGTGCCCTGGCAGGAGCTGGCGGCCCGCACCGGCGCCACCCTGCGCTGGCTGGACCTGACCGAGGACGGACGCATCGATCCGAGCACGGTCTCGGTTATCACCGACCGCACCCGGGTTCTCGCCATGACCCACGCCTCGAATGTGACCGGAGCGATCACGCCGCTGGCGCAGCTCCTGCCCGCCGCCCGCAGCGCCGGCGCCCTGGTGGTGCTGGATACCTGCCAGTCCTCCCCGCACCTGCCCCTGGACTTCGGTGCCCTTTCCGCGGCCGGGGTAGATGCCATGGTGCTCTCCAGCCACAAAATGCTGGGCCCAACCGGGATTGGTGCTCTCGTGGCCACCGAGGAGCTGCTGGACGCGATGCCGCCGGTGCTCACCGGTGGCTCCATGATCGAGACGGTCACCATGGCCTCATCAACCTATATGCCCGGACTCGCACGCTTCGAGGCCGGCAGTCAACCGCTCGCCCAAGCGGCCGGCTGGCATGCAGCCGTCGACTATCTCGCACGAATCGGCATGGACAGGCTGCACGCCTCCGAGCAGCTCTTACTGGAACGCGCCCTGCGGGGCATGAGGGAGGTGCCCGGTCTGCGGATTCTCGGGCCGAGCGGCACTCAGGACCGCCTGGGGGTGGTTGCCTTCGCCCTGGATGGGGTTCACCCCCACGACGTCGGCCAGGTGCTCGACGCCGCCGGCGTGGCGGTGCGTACCGGGCACCACTGCGCCCAGCCGATTCACGCGCACTTCGGGGTGCCCTCATCCTCACGGATATCCTTAGGCCCGGTGACCACGCCCGCGGAGATAGACCGGTTCCTTGAGGCCGTCGCCACAGTCCGCGGCTACTTCCAGAGGTGAACATGAACGAACTTGATCAGCTGTACCAGCAGGTCATCCTCGACCACTCGCGCGAGCGCCACGGCGCGGGTGCCCTGGATGCACCGGACGCCGTCTCCCATCAGGTCAACCCGACCTGCGGAGACGAGGTTACCTTGGGGGTGCGGGTGGTTGACGGGCGCATCGAGTCCGTCGGCTGGGAGGGGGACGGCTGCTCCATCTCACAGGCGTCCATCTCGGTTATGCATGATCTGGTAGATGGCGCGGACTTAGCGACCGTGGCGAGGCTCGAGGCGGAATTCGACGCGCTGATGCACTCGCGCGGGCGCGGCGTCGATCCCGCCGTGCTGGACGAACTGGAGGATGCCGCGGCCTTCGAAGGCGTGTCGAAGTATCCCAACCGGGTCAAATGCGCCTTATTGGGATGGATCGCGCTCAAGGATGCGTTGCTCAAGGCAGGTGAGCCATTGGAAGGAACCCAGGCGGACTGACCGGTTCCGCTCGTCCCGGGACCCGCATCCGTCCTTTTCACTGTTACAGACCCTGAATCACCCTTTAGGAGGAGCAAATGAGCCAAACCGCTCAGGAAACCAATCCGATGGCCGCGCAGCAGGCGCCGACCACCGTCGCCGACGTCGATGTGGCGGCCATTGAGGAGGCGCTGCGCGACGTCATCGACCCGGAGCTGGGCATCAATGTCGTGGACCTCGGCCTGCTGTACGGGATATCGATCGAGCCTGACGGCACCATCGTGCTAGACATGACCCTGACGACGGCCGCATGCCCGCTCACTGACATCATTGAGGAGCAGGCTCAGCAGGCACTCGGACTGATCGCCGACAAGGTGCGCGTGCAGTGGGTGTGGCTGCCGCCGTGGGGCCCGGACAAGATCACCCCGGAGGGTCGCGAGCAGCTGCGTGCCCTCGGCTTCAACGTCTGACCCGCGGGCCAGCCGAGCCGGACCGCCGTCCGGAGGTGGTGCGCAGGTCGCGGCTGCGCACCGCCAGTACGCCCGATGCAATCCCGGCCACGCCGCCCAGCAGCAGCCAGGCCGCCGTTGGCTCGGCCGCCTGGGCGAATAGGCCCGCATCCATGACCGACCGGGGCAGGTCCAGGCTGGGCCCGAGCTGGGCGATTCCTAGTCCAACTAGCAGCGGCGCCCACGCCAGCCACCGTAGCCGCGGCCAGGCACCACCCAGTAGCGCGGTGACACCAATGCAGGCCGCTGCGGCGGGCCACTGCCCGGCCATCAGCCGCAGCGCGTCAGCGGCGGTGGTATCCAGCAGCGCGTGTCCCACCAGACCCGCCGCCAGCGCGGCCGCACCGAGCGTGAGCGCCGTCGCCAGCAGAGCGACCAGGCACCAGGCGGCCAGCTGCCGCGCCGACCCGGTGCCGGTGCCGCGCGCCGCCTCAACCAGCCCGGAGCACTCCTCGGCGGCGAAACGCCCGGTCAGCACCACTGCCTGCGCGCAGGCCATGGCAGCCGTCAGCACGCCGACGTAGCCGAGGAATCCCGCGCCTGGATCGCCACCGCCCAGTTGTGAGCCGAGCACGCCCCCGTCCACTGCGCCCTTTCGGGCGAAATCGACCATGTTCTCGCCCATGGCCGTGAGCACTCCAGCGATGGTTGCGGTCGCCACCGCCCACACCAGCAGTTGTATGCCAGACAGCCGCAGTGCCAGTGTCACCGGGCCACGAGCCCGCAGCGGGTGCCGACGTCCGGACCCGATCCGAACCAACCCGGCACCCAGGTCCCGACGATGCGCGGCGGCCGCGGCTGCCGTAAGCAGTACCAGCAGTGCCGCACACACAACCAGCAGCGGACGCCAATCGTTCTCGCCGCCGGGGTCGATGATGCCGCGCAGCGCGAAAGGGGACCAGGCACCGGCCCACGTCCAGCCCTCGGCGGCCCACGCGCCGTGCCCGGCGTACAGCAATCCCAGGGCGGCGAGCCCGACGCCGCGTGCACCGGTGGCGTCGGTGGTCAGCTGCGCAAACAGCAGGGTAAAGGCGCCAATCAGGGCGCAGGTACCGCACACTGCGGCGCCGTAGGCGAGGGCATCCGCGCTGTTCGCCCCGTCTAACGCCGCCAGGCCCGCTCCGGCGCCCACGCCGAGCAGAAGGCAATGAGCGGCGAGCACCAGGCAAGACGCGGCCAATTCGCCGACCGGACCGACGCCGATACCATGCAGCATCTCCGAGCGCCCGCCGTCCTCCTGGGCGCGCGTGACCGCGACCGCGCGCAGCACCACCACGATTCCCAGCAGCAGGCAGGTCAGCGCCCCGAGCTCCCAGACCGCGAGCTGCACTACGGCAGCACTCGCGGGCAGCTCACCGTACAGAGCGGCGGTGGTCTTCGACAGTCTTAACGCTGCCACGGCACGAGCCAGATCCGCGGCCGTGGCGTAAGTGGTCGCATAGCTAGGGGCGAGTAGAGCGGTCAACTGTGCGACCGTCGTCGGCAGGGCCAGCAACCAGGCGCGTTCCTCACGGGCGAGGATACGGGCGGTGTGCAGGACGTGTCGCATGAGTGCCGGTCGCGTGATCATCGGGCCTGGCCCTCGTAGTGACGCAGGAAGAGGTCCTCCAGGGACGCCGGGGCGCAGGTCAGTCCCTGGGCGCCCGCGGCGATGAGGGCGCTCAGCACATTCGGAACGTCCTCAGCGGGCGCCGATATTCGCGTCACGCCGTCGGCCCCCGCCGGCGGGGCGTTGATGCCGCGTGGTAGTTCCGGTGCAGCGCCGTCGGGCAGACGGCAGGTGATCGTCGAGTCGCGCAGGTGCCGCAGCGCGTCCAGTGTGCCGGTCTCCACGGTGCGCCCATCCTTGATAATGGTGACCGCGTCGCACACGCGGTCCACCTCGTCCAGCAGATGGCTGGACAGCAGCACCGTGCGGCCCCCGGCGGCCGCCTGGCGCACACAGGTCTGGAATACCTCCTCCTGAAGCGGGTCGAGTCCGGCGGTGGGCTCATCCAGGACGATTAGTTCGCACGGCGCCGCCAGGGCCGCGATCAGGGCCACCTTCTGTCGATTGCCCTTGGAGTAGCTGCGCACCGGCTTGGACGGATCCAGACTGAATGCCTCGATCAGCTCCGCCTCGCGGCGTCGATCGCGGCGGCCGCGCAGTGCGGCGAAGGCGTCCAGAGTCTGCGCCCCGGTCAGGGCCGGCCACAGCGCCACGTCGCCGGGTACGTAGGCGGTGCGCCGGGTGATGGCGTTCGCCGCGTGCGCCGGATCGAGTCCCAGCACCCGCACCTCGCCGGCGCTCCGGCGGTACATGCCCAGCAGTACGCGAATCGTGGTGGACTTGCCGGCGCCGTTGGGACCGAGGAAGCCGTGGATCTGACCGCGGCGCACGTTCAGGTCCAGGCCGTCGACGGCGCGCAGGCGTCCAAAGGCCTTGACTAGGCCGCTGATCTCAATGGCGCCCTCGGGGCGGCGGGAGTCCATTGCGGCGGCGGGCCTGGTGGAGGAGTCGATAGTGACGGAGTCGATAGGCGGCATGCGCCCAGGCTCGGGTGTGACGTCGCGTCGCACTCAAGCGTGCCGTGCGGCGCTCGCCCGGCGTGTCGCGGCCCGCTGTCGGGCGACGGGCGGTGTCGGCCGGTACTGCGTGTTCACCGCGCCCGCCAGCGGGCGATCGCCTCGATCAACAGCCTCTCCATCGCCTCCGCCATCCGTGCATACCCCGGTTCCACCGCGGCAATCAGTTGGAACAGGGGGCGGACACTGGCGGTGTCGAAGTCTTCGGCGAGCTCCCGGCAGCGCTGCGGCCCCAGAACCCGTTCGAATCTGGCGATATTGTCCGCCGCGCGCTCCTCGATCTGCGCGTCGCTCAGGCCCGCGGTGTCCCTGCCGTAGGCCGCCAGGGCGTCGGCGTCCTCACCGTCGTCGGGCTCGGGGAAGATCAGTTCGGCAGCGGGAGGCATGCGCCCGCTGTAGCAGGCCACGTCGACCAGGTCGCGCTCGCGGCGCACGGCCGCCCGTGTCCGCTCATCGGGCGCGGCCGCCTCCAGACGGTCGAAGAAGGCCACCATGCGCGGCGGCATCGGGGAGACGGTCAAGCCCTCCTGCGCCCGCTTCAGCAGGCCGATCAGCATGTCCCGCTGCCGCAGCACCCCGTCCAGGTGCTCCTGTACGGCGTACAGTGCTCCCGACAGGTCGGTGATGACGGTTGCCGCGGCATCCGGGCCCTCCTCCTGCTCGGCGGACCGGCCCAGTATGTGTCCGATGGCCTTCAGCGGGACGCCGGCCTGGACCAGCCAGCGGATGCGTGACAGGCGGGCCACATGGCCGAGGTCGTAGTCGCGCCAGCCGCCCCGCTCCTCGGGCACGGGCAGCAGACCCAGCGAGTGGTAATAGCGCACAGTGCGAACGGAGGTGCCGGTGAGCCGGGCTATTTCGGCGACGCGCATGGGAGGGGTCGTGTCTCCTTCGGTTGAGCCGAGGTGTCCTCAGGGCAGGGCGGCGGACGGTTCGGAGGGATCACAGGCGGGGCTCATGGGACCACCGTAGGCGCCTACGACTCCGCTGTCACCGGACCAACAACGGCCGTTCAGCGCCACAGCCTGGTGCTGAGCCAAACCGCGAACCCCAGGACCGGGACGCAGCCGATCAGCGCCACGATCGTCTCCATGCCGATGACGAACAGTTAGGCGATCAGGCCCAACGCCGCCAGAGCACGCCCCCAGGTGCGGGCGGCCGCCTCCTCGCCGTCGGCCAGGGGCCCCGACTGCCCTTGAACCAGGAAGCTCCTGATCGACGGTGCATCCCGGCCCCGCCCGCGCCGCAGGGCCTTGATAATCGCCTTGGCCGCCGAGCCGCTCAGCCAGCTCTTGGAGGTCACCGTGTCAAAGACGGCCGTGGTAAGGACGGCCGGAATGGTGGTGCGCGCCAGCCATTCGCGCATGCCGCTGTTCGGCACGGTCGCACCGGCTTGCTTAAGAGCCTGGGTGCGCGTGGCTGCGGTCGGTAGTCCCCGGTTGTGGGTGGGAGCTCCCAGAATCAGCAGATCGAGCTTCGCGGACAGCGAGGTGGGTGCTTGGACCGCATCAAGGACCCGGGCCTGCGTCCCGGCATCCGTGAGCCCGGCGGCGACGGCCTCGGCGATCGCCCGGGTGTTGCCGAAGCAGGACTCAACGACGATGAGCGCGGTGGGTGCGGTGGGCATGGTTCCTCCCGGTTGCCGGCGGTGCCCCGGGTGGGGCGGACACACCCAGCGTCGGGTGTGACGTCACGTCGCACGCAAGCGGGTACCGGTTGCGATGGCCCGGTTGGGAGCCGCTGGCCGGCCCGGCGGTGAAGAAACTCCGAGTAGGGCCAAGGCTCACGGAACTGTGTGTCGGGAGTTAGGCACTGCCCGCCACCTTGCCAGTGGAGCCGCAGAGGATTCGCAGCTGCACATCGTGGGATGGAGATCGGCGGGCCATAGGGATCTGCCAACCAGCCGCTCGCGGCCACGTCCACGAGCGGTACCGCACCACAACCAACTAACGAGGGAGAACAGATATGACTGTGCGAATCGGAATCAACGGCTTCGGCCGGATCGGCCGCACCTATCTCAGGGCGGCGCTGGCCAACCACGCGGGCGTCGAGGTCGTCGCCGTCAACGACCTCACCGACGCCGCCACGCTGGGTGTCCTGCTTGAGTGGGACTCCGTCAGCGGCCGTCTGGAGGACGTGCACGCCGACGGTGAGGCGCTCGTGGTGGGCGGCCGACGCATCGCGGTCTTCTCCGAGCCCGACCCCGCCCATATCCCGTGGGACAGCGTAGGAGCCGATGTGGTCATCGAGTCCACCGGATTCTTCACGGACGGAGCCAAGGCCGCCGCCCACCTGGAGGGCGGGGCCAAGAAGGTGATCGTCTCCGCCCCCGCGAAGGGTGACGTTCCCACCTTCGTCCTGGGCATCAATGACGGCGAGCTCGATGTCCACGCCGCTGACGTCTTCTCCAACGGCTCGTGCACCACCAACTCGCTGGCACCGCTCGCGCAGGTTCTCAACGACCTGGTGGGCATTGAAACCGGACTCATGACTACGGTTCACGCCTACACGGGAGATCAGCGCCTGCACGACGCACCGCACCGCGACCTGCGCCGCGCCCGTGCCGCCGCGGAGTCGATCATCCCGACGTCGTCGGGAGCAGCCAGCGCCATCGGAGTGGTCATTCCCGAACTGGAGGGGCGCCTGACCGGGGCCGCCCTGCGCGTACCGGTTCCCGTCGGCTCAATCACCGACCTGACGATTGTCGCGGGCCGGACCACGTCCGTGGAAGAGGTCAACGCCGCCTTCCGGGAGGCCGCGGAGAACGGCCCGCTGGCCGGGTACATGCAGTACTCCGAGGCGCCCATCGTCTCCCGCGACATCGTCGGCAACCCGCACTCGTTGATATTCGATGCTCCGCTGACCGCCGTCGTCGGCAACGAGGTGAAGGTGTTCGGCTGGTATGACAACGAGTGGGGCTTCTCCAACCGGCTCGTCGAGTTCTCCTACCGGATCGGCTCACAGCTGGCCGCCTGACGGCTCCGGGAGCACTGTCGGCAGCGCCCGATGGAGCCTGACGTCGCCGCGCCCTGCCGGGACCCGTCGTCCACCGGGCGGCGGGTCCCCTCAGAGCTGGGAGCCGGAAACGGCGAAGGTGTTGCACTGCTCCAGGGAGCCGGAGCGCATGCCGGTGGTGAACCAGCGCACCCGCTGCTCGGAGGATCCGTGCGTCCAGGTGTCCGAATCGACGGTGCCGCGGGAGCGCTGCTGAATGTGGTCGTCGCCCACTGACTCGGCCGCCTGAATCGCCGTAGCGATCTCCGCTTCCGTGGGTTCCACCAGGAAGGGTGTGCCGGTCTCGGGGTCAACGGTCGTGGCGGCATAGTGCACCCACACGCCCGCGTAGCAGTCGGCCTGGAGCTCGGTGCGTACTGAGTCGGAGTCTGCGCCGCTGCGGGAGCGGTCGGTTGACCCCATCACGCCGAGCAGGTTCTGGATATGGTGGCCGAACTCGTGGGCGACGATGTACTCCTCCGCCAGTGGGGTGTCCTTTGCGCCGAGTGTGGACTCCATGTCGGAGAAGAAGCTCATGTCCAGGTAGACGTTGGAGTCCCCTGGGCAGTAGAAGGGGCCGACGGCGCTGGTGGCCGAACCGCACGCCGTCGACACGGACTGCCCGTCCCACAGGATGAAGCCCGGCTCGGCGTAGGCGGTGCGGGCCTGGGCAGGCAGCTGCTCACTCCACACCGCATCCAGTGACTCGGCGGTTGCGATCATCCGGCACTGGGTGTGCTGGTTGGCGGACTCGCCGCTGGTGCACATGGACGTGTCGATCACGGAGGTGGAGGAGTCGGGGGCGGTGTCCTGCGCGGCCAGCAGTCCGCTCAGGTCGACGCCGGTGACCTGGGAGAGCAGGAGTACCGCCAGCACTGCCAGCACCGAGCCGCCGCCGATGGCGGCGCCACGGCGACCTCCGGAACGCGTCTGTACCCGGTTGGGGTCGAGTTTGATGTTGCGGTTGAAGGACACGGGGCACCTCGTTGCCGGTCGTCACTGGGGTACGTCGATGGGATCTGCAGGAACCAGGCTAGCGGAGCCCGGCGGCGTCAACGTGAACGCGGGCTACTGCGGTGGGAACTGCTGTGGGAACCGTAATGGGAACTGCAATCACAGCCGTTAGGCACAGCTATGGGGCCCAAGGAGCGGTGCGAGTAGTCTGGTCGCGTGCTGTACGACCTGCTGTACAAGACCGTTCTCACCCGCATCGACCCCGAGGCCATACACGACGCCTGTATGGAGGCAATCGAGGCGACCAGCAAGGTGCCGCTCGTGCGCGACGTCGTCCGGCAGGCCTTTGGGCGCCGCCCTGCCTTCCCCGTGCCGTCGGCCAACCAGGGCGGACCATTCGTGCGCCCCGTCCCCGGCATCCTGGGCCTGGCCGCAGGCATGGACAAGGAGGGACAGGCGGTAGAGGGCATGGACATGCTCGGCTTCGGCTTCGTGGAGGTCGGCACCTTCACCGCCCGTCCGCAGCCGGGCAATGACAAGCCCCGCATGTGGCGTTACCCGACCATCCGGGCGGTCCGCAATCGTATGGGCTTCAACAACTCTGGCGCGGATGAGGCCGCCGCGCGCCTGCGCCGCCTGCGCTCAACGCCGCGCGGCCGCTCTATCGTCGTAGGCGCCAATATTGGCAAGACCAAGACCACGCCCCTGGATCAGGCTGCGCAAGACTACGCCTACTCCGCATCAAAGGTCGCCCGCTGGGTCGACTACCTGGTGGTCAACGTCTCCAGCCCCAATACGCCCGGCCTGCGCTCCCTGCAGGAGGTCCAGGCACTGCGGCCGATCCTCGCCGCTGTGCGTGCTGCCGCGGATGATGCCGCGCACCGCCACGTGCCGCTGCTGGTCAAGATTGCGCCGGACCTCGCCAATGAGGACATCGACGCCGTGGCTGACCTGGTGCTGGACATGAAGCTGGATGGGGTGGTGGCCACCAATACGACCATTGACCACGATCTGGGGGAGGGCGGCCTGTCCGGTGCCCCCCTGCTGCCGCGCTCGCTGCAGGTTGTGCGCCGTCTGCGCGCGCGTATGGGGGAGGGGCCCATAATCATCGGCGTGGGCGGTATCTCATCGGTCATGGACGCCGAGCTCATGCTCGATGCCGGCGCTGACCTGCTACAGGCCTACACGGCATTCATCTACAACGGTCCGGCCTGGCCCGGTCGTATCAACCGTGCCCTGGCAATGGTTCCGCGTCACCTGCGCTGACTCGGCCGCGCCCCGGGCCGGTAGGCACAAGTACTTTCAGACCGAGACCGGTCGAAGCGGCGCTATCCGCCTCGACCGGTCCCGGCACGCTGGTTAGCGGTGCGCGTCAGGCTGGACGCTGCTCGGGGGAGCGGGTCAGGGCCGGGTCGCGCTCGACGACGTCGCCCACAGCCGCATCGATTGCGGCCATCACGTCCTCACCCAGCTTCACACCGGAGGCCTTGACGTTCTCTACGAGCTGCTCCGGGCGCGAGGCTCCCACCAGCGCCGCGGAGATGAAGTCGTGCTGCAGTACCCAGGCGATGGCCAGCTGCGGCATGGACAGTCCGGCGTCGTCGGCAATCGGCTTCAGCTTCTGGACGGCGGTGAGCACGTCGTCGCGCATCCAGCGGCTGATCATCTGCTTGCCGCCCTTCTCGTCGGTGGCGCGCGAGCCGGCCGGCGGCTGCTGCCCGGGCAGGTACTTACCGGACAGGACTCCCTCGGCCATCGGCGACCAGACGATCTGGCCCATGCCGAGCTCGGTTGAGGTCGGCACTACCTTTTCCTCGATGACGCGCCACAGGGCGGAGTACTGCGGCTGGTTGGACACCAGGCGGAAGCCCATTTGGGTGGCGAGCTCCTGGCCGGCCCGGATCTGCTCGGCGGTCCACTCCGAGACGCCGATGTACAGGGCTTTGCCGGCGCGCACCACATCCGCGAAGGCCTGCATGGTCTCCTCCAGCGGGGTGGCGTAGTCGTAGCGGTGCGCCTGGTAGAGGTCGACGTAATCCATGCCCAGGCGCCGCAGCGAGCCGTCGATGCCCTCCATGATGTGCTTGCGGGACAGGCCTACGTCATTGGGGCCCTTGGGGCCGACGGGCCAGTAAACCTTGGTGAAGATCTCCAGGGACTCGCGGCGCTGCCCCTTCAACGCCTGGCCCAGCACCTCCTCTGCCACAGTATTGGCGTACACATCCGCGGTGTCGAAGCTGGTGATGCCCAGGTCGAGTGCGGTGCGCACGCATTCAATTGCGGTGTCCGCCTCCACCTGGGAGCCGTGGGTGATCCAGTTGCCGTAGGTGATTTCGGTGATCTTGAGTCCGGAATTGCCGAGATGACGGTATGCGACCATGGTCACAGCCTATCGCGCGAGAAGTAGTGTGGCACAACTATTGGTACGGCGAACACGCACTTTCCCGGTGCCGACGGCCGCAGCACATGTGTTGTGCCGCGACCGGTGCCCGGCCTCTACCAGTCCCGGCTGGGAGGGCGGGCCCGTCGGCTCAGTCGGGGTACTGCCTGCGGGCGACCTGGGGAGCGGGCTGGCGCCAGCGGCGCAGGTTGAAGCACCGGGAGAAGATGTACCAGAAGATCGTGCCCTGCTCCTGGACCTTGTCCCGGCCGAACTTCGCGTACAGGCGCCGTCGCAGCTGCCGCCAGCAGACCACCGCATCCCCGATCGCGATGAACAGGTACAGGTAGATCGCCAGCATGAAGTAGTAGCTGATCAGGGTCTGCTGGGAGGAGAAGCCTATGAACACGATCAGCAGCAACAGGGTCAGCGGCATGAACCACTCGCCCAGGCAGTAGCGGGCGTCAACGTAGTCGCGGATGTACCGCTTGATCGGACCCTTGTCACGCGGCGGCAGGTAGCGCTCGTCCCCGGTCTGCATGGCCTGGCGCTGCCGCTCCCAGGCCTCATCCTGCTTCGCGCGCGCCTCCCGCTTGGCGGCCTTGCGGTCAGCGGGCACGATCGGGTGCAGATTTCGTGCCTGCGCGTCCTTGCGCTTGGGGGTGGGGCGGCCCTTGCCGGACTTCTTAGCGGGTGCGGCCGGTGCGTCGGACGCACGGGCGTCGGCCCGGTCGCGTCTGCCGAAGGGCAGCTTCTCTAACAGACTCACGGGCAACAGGGTAGCGGCTGGAGCGCGCTACCCTGCAACTCATGATTACCGCCCGCGCCGTGCACACCGCCGTCCATGACTCCTTCGAGCGGGTCGTCGCCGACCTGACGGATCTGGTGGCCATCCCCTCAGTCTCCGCCGCTGGGCACGACCCGGCGCAGGTCAGACGCTCCGCCGACCACGTGGCTGCGCTGCTGAGCGACGCCGGAATGGAGGCGAACGTCCTTTCGGTCCAGGGTCCGCAGGGCCCCGGCCGCCCCGCCGTGCTTGCCCACCGGGAGGGGCCGAGCGGCTCCCCCCGGGTGCTGCTGTACGCCCACCACGACGTCCAGCCCGTGGGCAATCCCGATAAGTGGCGGCAAGCAGATCCCTTTGCCGCACAGCGGCGCGGTGAGCGGCTGTTCGGACGGGGCGCCGCCGATGACGGCGCCGGCGTGATCGCACATGTGCACGCGCTGAGGCTGCTGGCTGAGTTGAACAACGGCGAACTGCCCTGCTCGGTGACCGCGTTCATTGAGGGGGAGGAGGAGATCGGCTCTCCCTCCTTCGAGAACTTCCTGAGCACCTATCGGGAGCAGCTGGACGCGGACGTCATCGTGGTGGCCGACTCCTCCAACTGGCGGGTGGGGGTGCCGGCACTGACCACCTCTCTGCGCGGAGTGGTGCAAGTGGATGTGCACCTGGCCGTGCTTGATCATGCACTGCACTCCGGCCAGTATGGGGGGCCGGTGATCGACGCCGTCACCGCCATGTGCCGACTGATCGCCACCCTGCACGACGAGCACGGAGACGTCGCGGTCGATGGGCTGGTTTCTCGCCCCCTGGCTGCGCCCGGCTCCCCGGAGTACTCCGAGTCCGACTTCCGTGCCGACGCCGGCGTCCTGGACGGTGTGGCCCTGGTCGGCACCGGGGACCTGACCGCCCGGCTGTGGACCAAGCCCGCGCTGGCCGTCATCGGCATGGACGTGACTTCCCTGCCGGTGGCGGGCAATGTGCTGGCCCCCACCTGCACCGCGCGCCTGTCCCTGCGTATTGCTCCCGGTCAGGACCCGGCCGCCGCACTCGCGGCCCTGACGACCCACCTCCAGGCGCATGCCCCCTTTGGCGCGCGGGTCACCGTCAGTGCCGGG
The DNA here is from genome assembly GCF_009930875.1 of Actinomyces sp. 432. Lineage (NCBI taxonomy): Bacteria > Bacillati > Actinomycetota > Actinomycetes > Actinomycetales > Actinomycetaceae > Actinomyces > Actinomyces sp. 432. The sequence continues at coordinate 1,616,798 of NZ_CP025249.1, read as the reverse complement.
GAAATGGGCCCCGCCTTTGACGGCACCGCTGACACGCCTGCGGGGAGGGCCGCCCACTGGGCGCTCACCGAGGCCTTCGGTACGGAGGCGGTCAGCATCGGCCAGGGCGGCTCCATCCCGTTCATTGCCACCCTGAAGGAGACCTTCCCCCACGCGCAGGTCCTGGTGACCGGGATCGAGGACCCGGACACCCGCGCCCACAGCGAAGACGAGTCGATGCACCTGGGTGACCTGGAGCGCATCGTGGTGGCGGAGACGCTGCTGCTGGCCCGGCTTGGCGGCGTGATCTCGCCCGAGACGGACTCCTGAGGCAAGCCTCGGGAGCGACCCCCGGATACACCCACAGACACCCAGAGACACGGTGAGGACTAGCCCCATGCGAGTGCTCCTGGCGCCGGGCCCCATGTTTCCAGAGCCCGGTGGCGTTCCCCTGGTCGCGCCCGAGCTGGGCCTGGGCGCCGACGCCGTCGCGCAGGCGATAGCGGCGGGTTGGGCGCAGGCGCGGCCCGCCGACGCCCTGACCCTCCTGCCGCTGCCCGACGGCGGCCCGGGTACCGCTCAGTGCGTCACTGGGGAGCGGATAGCCTCCAGGCGTGTCCTGCACGCACCGGGGCCACTCGGGCAGGTCCGGGAGACCGACCTGGTGAGGCTGGCCACTCCAGAACCGGTGGATGGCCATCGCCGAAACGGTGCCACCTGGCTGCTTGACGCTGCCCGGCTGCTGGCCCTGCCTGCCGACCGCGAGCTGGCCGCGCGCGAGGCGCAGTCCGGGACGACGACGGGGCTCGGGCAGGTCCTGGCCGCGGCCTTGCGGCTTACGGAGCGCGGTGACACGCTCGTGGTGACACTAGCCGCAACCGCAGTGCACGACGGCGGGGCGGGAGCCCTTGAGGGCCTGGGCGGGGTGATGCGGGCCCGCGCTCTGATGGCGGGCCGGGAGCTGGTACTCGCCCTGGCCGATGACACACCGCTGGGAGGCGTCGGGGGTGCCGGCCAGGCACTGAGTGAGGTAAGCGCGATGAGCGGGCAAAGCGCACAGGAGCTGAACCTGAGCGCCTGTGCGGCCGCGGCGCGAATCGCTGAGCAGGCCGGCTCGCTGCGTGGCGGCCTGCTGCCGGTTGCGGGCGGCGGTGGGACAGACCTGTCGGTCACGGCTCGGGGCACTGGCGCTGGCGGGGGAGCGGCACTGGTCCTGCGTGCCCTTGGCGCGCGTGCACTGCCGGGTGCGCGGGTCATGTCACGGCTACTGGGGCTGGAGGAGGCGGTGGCCGGCCAGGATCTGGTTGTGACAGCAGCCGGAGAGCTATTCGACGTGCTTGCCGACTCTGTGGTTGCGGTGGTCGGTGGGGCGGCCGGAGACCTGGCACTGCCTACGGTGCTGGTCGCGGGCCGCCTGGCCGTGCCGCGCGGAGAGCTCGCGGAGGCGGGCGTGGTATCCGCATACCCCCTTCAGGCACCCGGCGTAGCTCAGCGGGAGGCCTGGAATGGCGGCGCCCCGTCCTCCCTGCGCGAGCGCCTGGCCGCCGTCGGCGAGCGGTTGGCCCGCACCTGGTCGCGTTGACGCACTCACACCGCCTGCCATATCGACCGACCTCGGTACGTAAGATCTACCGACCTCGGCACCTAAGATCGACCGACCTCGGCGAGGTGGGGATGGGTTGTGGGAGCTGGGTGAGGCCGGGTCAGGAGACCAGGTCAGGAGACCAGGTCAGGAGACCATGGTGTGCGGGGCCGGGGCCGTGGAGCCGCGCACGATCAGGTCGGGCTTGAACAGCAGCTCCGTGTCGGCCTGATGCTCGCCGGCGATCGCGGACAGCAGCGTGGTTACCGCCGCCCGGCAGATCGCGGCGACGGGCTGGCGCACGGTAGTCAGCGGGGGGTTCATCATGGGGATCAGGGGGGAGTCGTCGTAGCCGATGACGGACACGTCCTGCGGGACGCTCTTGCCTGCGGCGCGTACCCCGGAGATGACGCCGAGCGCCATGATGTCCGAGCCGCATATGATCCCGGTACAGTCCTGCTCCAGCAGTCTGCCGGCGGCGCTGGCACCTCCCTCGTAGGTGTACAGCGTCTCCACAATGCGCAGCGGCTGGTCGGGCAGGTTGGCGCGTATACCGTCCTCGTAGCCGGCGGTCTTGCGCTGTGCGGGCACCATCCGCCCGGGTCCGGTCGCCAGGCCGATGCGGGTGTGGCCCAGGCTGGCCAGGTGGTCTACCGCCATGCGGGCCGCGGCCCGATCGTCGGTGGCGAATCCGGGCACCTTAATGGTGGAGGCGTTGCCATTGACGGTTACCAGGGGCACACCGCGGTCCCGCAGCCGCTGGTAGCGGGTGACGTCGCCGCCGGTGTCGGAGTGGCGGCCGGACACAAAGATGATGCCGGCCACCCCCCGATCCACGAGCATCTCAATGTACTCGTCCTCGCTGGTGCCGCCCGGCGTCTGGGTGCACAGCAGCGGGGTGTGCCCGCTGGGGGCGAGCAGCTGCTCGATCTCCTGGGCGTACAGCGGGAAGATCGGGTTGGTTAGCTCGGGGACGATCAGCCCCACCAGCCCCTTTGAGGTCTGGCGGAGAGACTCCGGGCGCTCGTAGCCCAGCAGGTCGAGGGCGACCAGCACCTGACGTCGGGTCGCTTCGGCCACGTTCGACTTGCCGTTCAGGACACGGGACACGGTCGCCGTGGACACGCCCGCCTGCTCGGCGATGTCGGCGAGGGTGATGCGCTGTTGCACGATACCCATCCTAAGGGGAAACCAACTGATATTGCCGCCACCCGGCGGTACTCGGTACGGGTTGAGACGAGCCATGCATATCGCGCCTAGTGGGTGCAGACCTTTTCAGTGCGCGGAAGCGCCGGCCTCAGCACGACCACGGCCGATCCGGGCCCGGTGGGGCTCACGGTCAGGTGGCCGCCCGCATCGCCGAGCACGGATACGCCTACGCCATCCATCGAATACACCTCATCCACCGCTCCGGCCGGTAGGCAGGACAGCGGCAGGTCCACCGCGGCGGTGCCCGCCCGCGCAACTGCCACCAGCACGTCGCCGTCCGGATGAGTACGCAGCCATACCAGCAGGTCGTCGTCGGCGTGCACCCAACGCATACCCCCGCGTCGTAGCGCGGGCAGCTCCTGGCGCAGCCGTCCCAGGTGCCGGTAGCGTTCCAGGACGATGCGGTCCACCGGACCCCACGCCCCGGCCGGGCCGAGCTCGTCGGTGGCCTCGGCACCAGGCGGAGCGGCCCACGGCATGGTGGTGCGGGAGTGCTCTCCGGTGCGGCCCGTGGCTCCGAGCTCGTCTCCCGAGAACACGGTTGGCACCCCCGGTACGGTGAACAGGGCGGTTGCCGCCACCAGCTGTGCCTCCCGGGAGCCGACGACGGTGCGGATACGCGGCGTGTCGTGCGAGCCGAGCAAGTTCATCGAATGGGTTATGGATGTGGCCGGCATATGCGCGGTGTACTCACGCACCCCGCGGGCGACCGGTCCGCCCTTCAGGCGCGGGATGCCGGTGGGGATACCCAGCCAATTCAGGCCGTCGGCAGGATCGGGGGCGGCCAGCCAGGACCACAGTGGCCGGGTGAAGCCGTGGTAGTTCATCGTGCCTTGCCAGCCGGATCCGGTTAGATCACCGGAGGCGTCGTACCCGTGCTCGGCCACCAGCCACAGCTCGCGCCCGGTGTCCGCCTGCACCTGCCGCATGGTGGCGCGCATGTCCGTTGCTGCCTGGTGGGCCAGGTCCACCAGGCCGGCCCGGCCGGTCATATTTGCGACGTCCGTGCGCCAACCGTCGGCGTTGTACGGCGGGCGCAGCCAGCGTGCCGTCACCGATTCAGGACCCCGCACCAGCCGGTCGCGCATGGCCTGGCTGCGGTGGTCGAGCTTGGGCATCGACTCCACATTCATCCAGGTCGAGTACTGGTCGGGATAGTGGTCGAAGGAGTAGAAGCCGGCCTCGAGGGATTCGGCATCGGTGACGGCCCGCCGGAACCAGTCATGGGTGACACCCGTGTGGTTGGTGGTCAGGTCGAGCACCAGGCGCATGCCGCGTTCGTGCAGCGCCCGAGTCAGCCGGGCCAGTGCCGCGTCGCCGCCCAGGAGGTCATCCACGCGGTCGAAACTGGTGGAGTCGTATCGGTGCACGGATCCCGCCGGGAAGACCGGGGTCAGGTAGACAGTGTTGACGCCCAGGTCTTGTAAGTAGTCCAGGTGGTCGGCGATGCCGTCCAGATCTCCTCCGTACCAGGCTGCCGCGCTGGGATCTCCCGCCAGCGGGGGCTCGGCGAGCCACGCGTGGGGCTGCGCCCAGGCGGGAGCGGTGCGCTCATGCGGCGCGGTGTGGGCGCAGAAGCGGTCCGGGAAGATCTGATAGCACACGGCATCGAGCACCCAGTCGGGCGCGTCGTCGTCGGCCAGGACCCGGAAGTCCGTGGCGTCGGGAACGTCGTGGTCGGATAGGCCAGCGGCGTGGAACCAGACGTAGGGGTGGTCGGAGTCCGGCGTCAGCAGCAGGAACCGGTAGCGGTTGGTGGGGTTGACGAGCCGGACGGGTGCCTCCCACCAGGACCCGGCGTCGGTGCGGGCCACTAGCTGGGCGTTGGACAGGGCGGGCTCACCGTCGACTACCTGGCGCAGGATGATGCGCTCGGGGTCCCAGGGCGCGGGCACCCACAACCTGGCGGTGAGCTGGGCTCCGGGGCGGAGCGTACCCAGCAGATAGGCCGGCCCGGTGTCGTGGTGCGGCTGACTCAAATAGTGCGTGGTGTTCGGACAGGTCATCGATCAGTTCTTGGATTGTTCCTCACGGGCGTAGCGGGTCAGCCCTTGACAGCTCCGGCGGTCGCACCGCCGACGATGTACTTCTGCAGGTACTGGAACAGGGCGATCACCGGCACCATGGTCATGACCGAGCCGGCGGCGAAGATGCCGAGGTTGTTAGAGCGGTCGCCGGAGAGCATGCCGTACAGGCCGACGGCGAGGGTCTTCTTGGAGTTGTCGGTCAGGAAGATCGAGCCCAGCAGGAACTCGGAGATGATGCCGACGAAGGCCAGCAGGAAGGTGGTTGCCAGGATCGGCTTCAAGGAGGGCAGCAGAATCCGGTAGAAGACCTGCCAGTGGGTGCAGCCGTCGAGGATGGCGGCCTCGTCGAGCTCCTTGGGAATCGTGTCGAAGGTGCCCTTGATCAGCCATACCTGGCCCAGGGCGCCGCCCATGAGCGCCAGGCAGTAGCCCAGCAGTGTGTTCAAGCCGATGGCGGGCAGCACGTCCCCGATGCCGGAGATCATGTTGTAGATGGCGATCATCGACAGCGTGGTGGGGAACATCATGATCAGCAGCAGGGCCAGCAGGCCGCCGCGGCGCCCCTTGAAGCGGAAGCGGCTGAAGGCGTAAGCGGCCAGCACGGAGAAGAAGATCTGCGCTGCGGCCACGACCGCGCACACGATCATGGTGTTCAGGTACCAGCGCGTGAACGGGCCCTTGTCGCCGCTGAGCAGCGTCTGGTAGTTGATCAGGCTGACCCGGGTGGGAATCAGCGAGGTGGAGGCCACGGTCCCCAGGGGGTTCAGGGATGCGGAGATGACGTACAGGATCGGGAAGGCGGCGAATACGAGCGCCAGCACGCCGACGACGTGACGCCAGCCGATCTCCCGGAACCACCGGCCGAAAGGCATCCGGTTCTGTTTCGGCTCCGCTTCCGGGGAAGCGGCGGAACGGGAGGCCGCGCGAGTAGCAGCGGTTTTCGCATCAGTCATTTTCAATCAGTCCCTTCCGGCGCGCTCAGTTGATGTCCTCGAGGCGGCGGGTTGCAGTGAATTGCGCCGCGGCCAGGACGCCGGTGATGACGAACAGGATGACGGAGACGGCCGAGGCGAAGCCGTAGTCGGCCCCCGACCCGCCGAAGGCTATGCGGTAGACCATCGAGATGAGGATGTCCGTACCGCCGCGTGTGTACTCGCCGGCGGCGAAGGGACCGCCCTCGGTGAGCAGCTGGATGGCGTTGAAGTTGTTGAAGTTGAAGGCGAAGGTGCTCACCAGCAGGGGCGCCACCGAGACCAGCAGCAGTGGGGTAATCACCCGGGTGGTCGTCTGCCAGCCGGAGGCCCCGTCAATGCGGGCCGCCTCCTTCAGGTCATCGGGGATTGACTGCAGCGCGCCGGTGCAGACGATGAACATGTAGGGGAAGCCCATCCACAAGTTGGTCAGCAGCACCGCGACCTTCGCCCAGTTCGGGTCTCCCAGCCAGTTGATGTGCAGGTTCAGCATCTCGTTGATGAGGCCGAAGTCGCGGTTGTAGAAGTTGGACCAGATCAGCAGTGAGATGAAGCCGGGCACTGCGTACGGAAGCAGCAGGAAGGAGCGGTACAGCTTCTTGCCGCGGATGCGGTCGTCATTGAGGGTGAGTGCCAGGAAGTAGCCGAGCAGGAAGGTCAGCAGCATGGAGCCGCCGGCGAAGATCAGGGTCCAGGCGAAGGCGCCGCCCAGCTGCTTGAGCAGGCTCTGGTTGCCGAAGAGCCGCTGGAAGTTGGCCAGGCCGATGTTCTGCTTCCAGGACTGGGCGAGCTTGTCGCCGTTGGCGTTGACGAAATAGTCGGAGTTGCCGATCTTCTGCACCGTGTAGACGTCGCCCGTTTGGACATTCGTGATCGAGTCGGCCTCTTCGTCGTACACCATCGTCTTGGTGCCTTCGAAGGCCGAACGCACGCCCTGAACCTTGATGGCGCTGGTGTCGGATACCGACAGGGTCAGGTTGGAGATGGTGTCGTAGGCGGTGTTGATCTGCTTGCCGGTCAGGATGGTGTAGCCGTCGGCGGCGGTGACGAAGCCATCCGTGACCGTCAGGTCCACGCCGCTGGCGGGCTGGACCGTCTCGCCGTCGGCCCCGTAAAGCACCTCGTCGGTTTCGGTGTCCACCAGGAACAGGGTGAAGGGGCCCTCCTCGGCACTACCGGTGGTGGCCACCGACAGGTTGTACAGCGGGGAGTCGGCGGCCTGGATGACGGAGTTGTTGGTGATGGTGGTGATGGCGTCCTCCTTCGTGCCGCGGAATCCGTCACCGAAGTTTGTGAAGGCGGTCTGGATCGTCATCACGATCGGGACGATCAGGAAGACCGCCAGGAAGAAGGTGCCGGGGAAGAAATACTTGCCCGGGATGAACCGGTGGGTGGAGTACAGCATGAAGATGGCGATGGTGGCTGCCACCACGATGAACAGCCATAGCCACATCTGGGAGGCGATGAGCAGCGGTACCAGGTAGGCGGCTAGGGCCAGGGCGGCGCCGAGGACGAGCACCCGCCCGAGCACGGAGCGGATTGTCGTGGTCCGCTCTCGCGTCGTGCGACGGGAGGATTCGGGGTCATCCGCGCCTGCAGCGGCGCTGTGGGCGCCGCGTTTGTGGGCGGTTGTGGACGTCATCGTCGAAGGACCTTTCACAATGCTGAAAGAGGCTGAAAAGATAAGACAGGCGTAAGCAGTAATGAAGATGGGCGAAACGGGCAGGGCGAGGGGACGACCGCCTGGGGCGGTCGGTGCAGGCCAGGGGCTGTCGGTCGCTTACGGGCGACGGCCGGGATACCCGGTCATGGTGAGGGCCGGCGGCCTCGCCGCCGGCCCTCGACCGCGGTTTACAGTCCGAGCGTGGAACGGATCTCGTCTCCGGCGCTGGTCATGGTGGACTCGGGCTCCGAACCATCGACGATGTTGGCCTCGGCCATGCCCAGCGGGCCCCAGACGGCGGACATCTCGGGGATGGCCGGCATCGGATCGGCGTTCTCCGCGAAGTCCATGAACTTGACCATGTTGGCGTCGCTCGACTCCAGCTTGCTGGCCAGGTCCTCCTGGACCGGCGGCAGCGGGTTGATCGCGTACATGGCCTCGGCGATGGTGGAGTCCCTGGCGACGTCGGCCACGAAGGTCTGTGCGAAGGCCTTGTTGGCGCCGGCGGCGGCCACGTAGAAGGCATTGACACCGGCGAAGGGACGGGCGTCGTCCATGCCCTCGAAGCCGGGGATCTTGGACAGCTCGAAGTTGATGCCGGCGGTGTTGATGTCGCCCAGTGCCCAGGGGCCGGAAATCAGGTAGGCGGCCTTGCCCTCGGTGAACAGGGAGATGGCGTTGTCACTGGTGACGGAGGTGGTGAGCACGCCCTGCTCGCCCAGCCCGCCGATCTTCTCAGCGGCGGCGATGGAGCCCTCGCCGCCGACGCCGACGTCGGTGGCGTCCAGGGAGCCGTCGCTCTTGGTGCCGAACAGGTAGCCGCCGCCGGAGGTGTACAGCGGCTCCATGTGATAAGCATCGCCGGCCTCGCCCACGGGCAGGGAGAGCACCACGTCGGCGCCGGAGGTCTGTCCGGCCTCGACGAGCTCCTCGATGGTGGCGGGCTCGGTGACGTCGGTGAGGTCCTTATTGACGAACAGGCCCAGCGTCTCCACGCAGTACGGCACGCCGTAGTACTGCCCGTCGTAGGTCACGGCGTCCAGCGCGACCTGGCTGTAGTTGGACTCGGCGGCGGAGTCGAGGGTAATGGGGAGATGGCGCCATTCTGGACCAGGTTGCCGATCCAGTCGTGTGCTGCCACGATCATGTCCGGGCCGTTGCCGGCCGAGTTGGCGGCGATGAAGTTGGATTGCAATTCGTCGTTGGCGACTGTTTGCACCGCCACGGTGATGTCCTGTTCGTCGCCCCACTTCTGGGCGATGTCCTTGAGCGCGCCCGCCTTGACCTCGTCGGTCCAGATGACCAGGTCGGCGTTGGCGTCGCGGACGACCTGCTCGTCGGTGGACTCCGCGGTCGCCCCGTCCGGGGCGTCCGAGGCCGTGGCCGTGGAGGCGTCGTTGGAGCCACAAGCGGCAGCGGCGGCCAGGGTGGTGGCGATGGCGGTCATAGAGAGGAACGACCGGCGATTGAGGGACACCGTGATTCTCCTTCGAACCTGAATGGAGTTGATGGGATGACGCGCAAAAATGTAACGCATCACTGCAAGTCTTGCAAGAAGGAGGGGGGAGTCCTGAAAGGTTGTTGCAAAAAAGTGCCCTAAGCAACAGTCTCGGCGGCAGCCCAGACCGTGATTGTGGGTGGAACCACCAGACTGCCGCTCTCCTGCTCTAGCGGCCCGGAGGACAGCAGGACCTCGGCGTGCTCCGGAAGGATGATCGGCCGCTGCGAGGTGTTGACCAGAACGAGCACGTCCCGGGCCAGCACGGCCAGCACATCACGGGGGCACCAGTCCAGGCCCTTTACGAATGCGAAGGGGGCACCGGCCAGATGGTGCTCGTGACGCACATACGTGGCGTGACGCACGGTTGCCAGCGGCGAGCCGAACTGAGACCCCTGCGCCGCGGCGCGCTCGCCCACGATTCTCGCCAGCTCCAGCGGATCCGCGGGCTTATCGGCATCCAGCAGCCCGACCTCGTCGCCCTGGCGGAGGTACACGGTGCCGGGCAGCGCCAGCACAAGAGCCTGCAGGGCCAGCGCGCGCCGGTACACCTCCTGCGCGGAGGCGGTCTCGAACCAGGCGCGACCTCCTCCCGGGGTGGCGCCGTGCTCCAGCCAGTAGCCGGGCAGGTAGCGCCAAGCCGGGGGAGCGCCGAAGCGGTCGTGCTCAGCAAGCGACTGGGTCAGGGCCCGGGTGAGGGACTCCGGATCCCAGCTTGCGAGCGTGAGGCGGTCGTCGCGCAGGTGGTGCAGCCAGTCGTCCTGCAGGTGATGGCGCAGCGCATCGGGGTAGCTGGCCGACACGTCCGCGCCCAGCATGCCCTCCGGGACGTACTCGGCCAGCAGGGACTGCATCTGCGAGAAGTACTGGCTCAGGCTCTTCAGGTCCGACTGATCCCACAGATCGGGCGGGATGATAATGCCCAAGTCGACGCCGTCCGCGCCGGCAGCGAGGAAGCTCTCCGCGCGCTCGACCAGGCCCTCGTGGTCCCGCTCCTGGCCCATGACGATCGGATTGTCCTGGCCTGCGATACCGCAAGTGACCGGGCGCAGGGCGCCCGAGATTCGCACAATGACGCGCAGGCCCAGCTCGTGCGCGCGCTGGGCGAGGTTTTGGAATGCCGCCAGGTCAGTGCTCACGTCCAGCTGTGAGGGGCGCAGCAGGATGACGCCGAAGCCCAGGCCGACGACGTGCTCGAAGATGCCGCACACTCCGTCCAGGGCTTCCGCCCCCAGCTCGGGAGACGGGATCTCGTAGACGAGCCTGTCGCGCCACCACTGGCCCGGGCCGGTGTATGCGCGGTGGACGAGCGTCGTCGTGGTGGTCACGGCAACCGGCTCCCTTCCGCCGGGATCTACCCGGTCCTCGGACCTCACCGAACCTGCGCTTGGCCTGGGGCCCGACCCGGTGACGAGACAATCCTGCTAACCCGTTGGGCTAGAGCGTGACTCATAGTAACCCGCGCTCAGGGTCGCTGCTGCCACGTGCTGCGATACGTTGGACTCATGTCCATCTCACATCAGCATTCTCCTGCCGCTCCCGCACCCGGGGCGGGCGGCGCTATGGGCGAGGGAACCGGCGACCTGGTCGGCTACGGGGCCGCTGATGTGGCGCGGTTCGTGCCCGAGCCGGCCAAGAACCCCCAGCGCACTCCCTTCGAGCGTGACCGCGCCAGAGTGCTGCACTCCTCCGCGCTGCGGCGGCTGGGAGCAAAGACCCAGGTGCTGGGTCCGTCAGCGGACGACTTCGTGCGTACCCGCCTGACCCACTCCCTGGAGGTGGCGCAGGTGGGACGGGCACTCGGCCAGGCGCTGGGCTGCGATCCCGACGTCGTGGACGCGGCCTGCCTGTCACACGACCTGGGGCACCCACCCTACGGGCACAACGGTGAGCAGGCCCTGAACGTGGTGGCGCAGTCCATCGGCGGCTTCGAGGGCAACGCCCAGACATTCCGCATCCTCACCCGGCTGGAGCCCAAGACCCTGGGTGCGGGCGGGCGGGGCGTGGGCATGAACCTCACTCGCGCCAGCCTGGACGCCGTCGCGAAGTATCCCTGGGCGAAGGGCGAGGGCCCGGGTGGCCCAGACGGCCGGTCCGCGGTCAAGTACTGCTGCTACGCGGAGGATCGGGAGATCTTCGCGTGGATGCGCGCCGGTGCGCCGGCTCACCGGCGCTGCCTGGAGGCGCAGATCATGGACTTCTCCGACGACGTCGGCTACTCGGTCCACGACGTGGAGGACGCCATCGCCCTGTTCAAAATGGATCCTGCCCGGCTCGTCGACGACGACGAGGTAGCCACGGTGATAGAGGCCACCCGCTCCTGGTACGGCGGGGGCGTAAGCGCCGACGCCCTGGGTGCCGCCTGGGAGCGGCTGGCCGCGCAGGCGTTCTGGATCCGCGCCTACACCGGGGCGCTGGCGGATGCGGCGCAGCTGAAGAATCTCACCAGCGAGCTGATCGGGCGCTTCGTATCGGCCGTGGCCGGCGCTACCCGGGAGGTATTCGGAGAGGGGCCCCTGACCCGCTACGACGCCGACCTGGTGATCCCCGAAGAGACCGCAGCCGAGATCCTGGTTCTCAAGGGTGCTGCGGTGCGTTACGTAATGGCGCCCCGCGAGCACGAACCCGTCTACCTGCGCCAGCGCACCGAGCTGTTCGATCTCGCCGACGCCCTGCTTGAAAGCAAGGGCGCCCACCTGGAGCCCGTATTCGCCGCGGCCTGGAAGGAGGCCGACGACGACGCCGGACGGCTTCGGGCCGTTGTGGACCAGATCGCCTCCCTGACCGACACCTCGGCACAGGCCTGGCACGCCCGTCTTTGCGGGCTGCTGTCCGCCGTATGAAAGCGGTACCCGGACAGCGTCCCGGATGCGGCACGCCGCACACCGGGTCGGCCGCACCGGAGTCCGCGGCCGCCACTGGGGGACGGGCCCGGCGGCGGGTCGGCTCGGGGCGGCCCGCGCCGCCCGGTACAGCGCGTCGATAGCCGTCAGTCCCCTCCCCTAGGATGGGGTCATGGCGGGTCTGATCAAGCGCGAGGACATCGATGCGGTGCGCGAGCGCGCCAGGATCGAGGACGTCGTCGGCGAGCACGTCACGCTCAAGAGCGGGGGAGTGGGCTCTCTCAAGGGGCTGTGTCCCTTCCATGACGAGCGCACTCCATCTTTCAACGTGCGCCCGCAGCTTGGCCTGTGGCACTGTTTCGGCTGCGGTGAGGGCGGGGACGTGATCGACTTCGTGCAGAAGATCAACCACCTGTCCTTCACAGAGGCGGTGGAGTACCTGGCCGGCCGCGTGGGGGTGCAGCTTCGCTACGAGGAGGGCGGGACCGTCAAGCGCGGCGTCGAGCCCGGCACCCGTCAGCGGCTGCTGGAGGCCAACCGCTTGGCCGAGGCCTGGTTCCAGGAGCAACTGGCCACCCCCGCCGCCCAGGTGGGCCGCGACTTCCTGACCGGACGGGGATTCGACCGCAATGCCGCCGCCCACTTCGGGGTGGGCTACGCCCCGGACGGTTGGGACAACCTTGCCAATATGCTCCGCTCGCACGGTTTCACCGAGCGTGAGCTGGTCGAGTCCGGGCTGTGTGGGCGCGGCAATTCCGGGCGCATCTACGATCGGTTCCGGGACCGGCTGATATGGCCGATTCACGACGTTACCGGCGCGCCGGTCGGCTTCGGCGGGCGGCGGCTGTCAGATGCGGACAAAACCGTCCCCAAATACCTCAACACCCCGGAGACCGCGATCTACCACAAGGGGCAGGTCCTGTACGGGCTGGACCTGGCCAAGAGCGAAATCGCCCGCGCCCACCAGATCGTGGTGGTCGAGGGATACACGGACGTGATGGCCGCGCACCTGTCCGGGGTGCCCACGGCGGTGGCCACCTGCGGCACTGCCTTCGGGCCGGACCACGTGCGCATCGTGCGCCGCCTGCTGGGGGATGCTGCCGATCCCTCCGCCGGGGTTATCGCCGGCAACCGGGCCCGCGGCGGTGAGATCATCTTCACCTTTGACGGCGACGTCGCCGGCCAGAAGGCGGCCCTGCGCGCCTACGGGGAGGACCAGCACTTTGCCGCCCAGACCTTCGTGGCCGTAGAGCCGCGGGGTCTGGACCCCTGCGACCTGCGCATGGAGGAGGGGCCGGACGCCATCCCGCGACTGCTCGGGCGGCGCGTGCCGCTGTTCGAGTTCGTGATCCGCGCCTCCCTGGCAAACCTGAACCTCGACACCGCCGAGGGGCGCGTGCAGGGCCTGCGCTCTGCCGCGCCCGTGGTGGCCGGAATCCGGGACCGGGCATTGAAGCGCGAGTACACGCGCCGATTAGCGGGCTGGCTGGGCCTGCCGGAGTCCGAGGCCGTGGGCGCGGTGCGCGCCAGTGAACGCCGGGGGATGCGGCCGGGTGTCCCGGCCGACGGCGCCGCGGGAGAGTACGGTCCGGGAGACGACTCCCTCACCGCGCCTACCGCCGAGCGGCCCGGACTGCCCCCGGTGACCGACCCGGTGGAGAAACTGGAGCGGCGCGCCTTGGAGGTCATCGTCCAGATGCCGCAGATCGCGGCGCGCGTAGGGGCGGACGACATCAACGCGGTGGCCTTCTCCGTACCGGTGCACCGTGCCGTATTCGAGGCGATCGAGGCCGCCGGCGGGGCCACCGAGGTCGATGGTCTGGTGCAGCAGGCGCAAGCGGCAGGGCTCGCGGCGGCGGAGGCGGTCAAGCGAGCCACCACCCGCTGGCTTGAGCAGGTTCGTGCCGGCGCCATCGGGCCGGTTGCCGCAGCGGTGACTGAGCTCGCCGTCGCACCGCTACCGCTGCCGGCTCCACGCGGCAACCGGGAGTCCGAGCCGGATTCGGAGGCGCTCGAGCGCTACGCCGCGGGCATACTGTCCTCCCTGGCGCGCACGGGAATCAATCGGCGGCTGACGCAGCTGCGCTCGCGGCAGCGGCGCATGGATCCGAATGATGCCGGGTACCGGGAGCTGTTTGAGGAGATCGTGGGCCTGGAGAACCGGCGTATGCAGATGGCCCGACAGGGCTGAGCGCTGGAGCTCGCAAGGTGCTGCGCGCAGCAGCTGGGTGACGGGCTCCAGCGCCGCCCGCGGCTGCCGACGCCGCGAGTGATCCGGGACGATCCGGCTCACAGACCGCGTTCGCGCAGCTCCCGCATCGCCTTCGCCCGGTTCTTGCGAGACAGGCGGTCCAGGTAGAGGTGGCCGTCGAGGTGGTCGCACTCGTGCTGGATGCAGCGTCCCATGAGCTCCTCGCCCTCGACCACCACTTTCTTGCCGTCCAGGTCGATGCCCTCGGCACGGGCGTACCAGGCACGCTCGGTCGGGTACCACAGGCCGGGAACAGACAGGCAGCCCTCCTCGCCGTCTTGGAACTCGTCCTCCGAGAGCTCCACGATCTGCGGATTGAGGATGTAGCCGATTTCACCGTCGATATTCCAGGAGAAGGCGCGCAGGCTAACGCCGATCTGGTTGGCGGCCAGGCCCGCCCGGCCGTCCTCGTCGACGGTCTCCAGCAGGTCCTCCACCAGTGACTTGATGGAATCGTCAATGTCGGTGATCGGGTCGCATACGGTGCGCAGCACTGGGTCGCCGATAATGCGGATGTCGCGATAAGCCATGCGCCCATCTTCGCACGTCCTGTGCCTTGCCCCGCGCGCAGCGGGGCGGGTTCCGCCTGCCACTGCCGCGGCGTCGGCCCGGTGCCTGAGGCCGCCCGCCCCGCGGCTACACGGTCTGCCGCGGTCGTTTGTGGAGGTCTGTCGGGGTGAAGCCGCCGGGGACTCGCGATTTACTCGGCCTGATCGTCTAGCCTGAGGAACGTGACACGCTTCAACAAGGCTGCCGCTCGCCCCGCGGCAGGGCACGGCATTGTCGGGCGCCTGCGGCGTCGGCGTGCCTGCCTGCCGCCGTCCTTGGCAAGCCTGGTACCTGCAGACGGGCGAGTGCTCGGGTCGGTGCCACTGGCCGACGACGGTCCCCGCTGGGCGGTGGCCACGCCCCGTTTTCTGACGCTGCTGGGCCCGGAGGGCGTGCAGGTGCACCGGGGCTGGCACGAGGTGGAGCACGGTCGGTGGGACGCGGACTCCTCGACCTTCACACTGAGCTGGTGTGATGACTCGCCGCCCCTTGTGCTGGTGGTGCCCGCGCAGATCAAGCAGGGGGAGGGGACGGCGTCGGTTGACGTGGCGCCCTTCGCTCGTGCGCTGCGGCAGAGAGTCGAGTCCGCTCTGGTGTACTCGGTCACCGGGAAGTTGCCCAGTGGCCTGCAGGCCACCGTGAGCGTACGCCGGGACAGTGGAGGACGCCTGTATACGGCCTCGAACCTGCCGCCGAGCAGGGCTGAGCGCCTCGACGATGGCGACCGTGCCGCCTTGGAGGAACTCCTACGCCGGGCACGTGACGGTGTGGGCCTTCCCACAGACTGATTTTCTGGCGCGATTAAGCCAATTCGCGAGGCGAGCCCGATTCGACGTCGGTGCCCGCGGCTTGCTAGAGTTCCACCCGCGTCAAACGCGATCCCGCGTAGCTCAATGGCAGAGCATCCGACTGTTAATCGGAGGGTTGTTGGTTCGAGTCCAACCGCGGGAGCCCAGCCGAGCCCCGGTCCCCAGCGGCCGGGGCTCCGTCGTCTTCGGGGGTCGGCGCGATGCCGGTGATGAGCCACTGCACCGGCACCCCTGTAGCCAGTGACCAGGCGTTGACGACGATCCGCCGAGGCTTGGCGACGCGGCCGCTCTCATAGGCGGAGATTGACGCGCGGCTGACGCCGATCTGCTCGGCCAGCTCGGCCTGCTCCAGGCACGCAGCCTCGCGCGCCTTCCGCAGGCGGTCGTGGATGGTGAATGTCGGGATGAAGCCGACTGCTGCGTTGATGGTCATGCGCTAACAGTATGACAGATGTCAACGATATGCAAGCGTTGCCGAGTGGGTGACGTTGGACGTCAAATCGTTAGCGACAAGAGTTGTCACACGACAGTTTGACCTCTTACGGTTATCGTATGACAACAGTTGCCGTAGACGTCATCAGCGCCGCCGAAGCCGCGCGAAGACTCAACGTCTCAGTGAAGACGGTGACCCGATGGTGCCAGGACGGAACCCTCCCATACGTCGGGAAGGGCGACTCTCCCCGCGGGCACTGGCAGATCGATCCTGACGCTGTCGCCCAACTCGCGGCCCAGCGCCGCGCGAAGATCCTCGCCTCCCTCCCCGCAGACGTCGACGCTGACGTCCAGACGCCAAGTGCCGCCGTCGTCGAGTCGGCTCCTGCGCAGGCAGCCGAGCCCACCCCCGCCCCGGCGTCGGCCGCCGGCTTCACCCCTGACCCGCCCGCGGCGGACTTCCACGGCATCGCGGCGGTCGAGCGGACGTGGCCCGCGCTCGCGGGCGTGTCTGCGGAGGCGCTGCTGGAGCACGAGCAGGCGTGCGAGTCGTGCTGGTCCCTGGATGACGCCGCCGCCCATCTCGCTGGCGACAAGGAGGTCGCGTGATGCGGATGCTGTCTCTAGCCGAGATCGCAAAGCGGGTTAGGCCCAAGCCGGTTTTGTCCCTGCGGTCCTATCGGTCACTCCGTGGGGATGCCGGCAAACATGATGATCCCGCTTTGCTCGTAGGTGTCCCGGCAGCGTTGAAGCGCGTCCCGGTAGATCGAGCTCTGCTGGATGGCGGCGATGTCGTCGAATCCGAGGTCGTGCAGGAAGGTCCAGGGTGTCTGCCCGGTGACGTAGGTGTTGGCGCTGTTCTCGCCGGTGCCCATGTGGATGCGGGCCCCCTGCAGCCCGCTGACCTCGGTCGCGAGGACTTCTTCGAAGACCAGCGCGGCGAGGGCGTCCATCTCGACGTTGATGGTGGGCGTGATGAAGCGGGACGCTCCCATGTCTCCTCCTCGGTAGGCGGTGCCGACGTGCCTGTTGCGTCGGCGGGTAGTGGTGCCTTGGAGCCTACCGAGGAGGCCCCGGCCCCGGGCCGGGACCAGAAGATCCCCTCCTCGGCGAGTGGTGATGGGGATGAGGCCGCCGAGGAGGTGTGCCCGTGCGCTGGCCGGCCTGACTCCTTCCGGTCGTGCTGCTGCGGGCGCGGGTGTGGGGGCGGCCGGTAGCTTGCCCGCCCCCACACCACCCCAGTCCCCAAGACAAAGAAAAGCGGCCGCCAGCGCTGCAACCGCTGGCGGCCTGAGTCGAGAAAGGAAAACTCGAATGACTCGGCCCCCATCTTACAAGCCCAGGCATCGGGTGGAAAGGCGCCGTCTGGTCGACGTCGTGCGCGCCGCGCTCCGCCTGACCACTGTCGAGGACAAGACCGCTGAGGAGGTGGTGTCGCGATGAGTGCGGAGAAGCGGATTGTGTGGGGTGCGTGCCTGCTGAGTGCGGGCATCGTGGTCGGCTGTGTGCAGGCGTGGCTGGCTGTGACGGGGCGTGCGCCTGTGGTGTCTGGCTTGTCGCTGCTGGCGCTGGCGCTGGGTGGTGCTGGCGCGTGCCTGATGCTGACGTCGTGTGACGTGGTGGAGGTGCCCGTGGTGGATGCGGAGCTGGCGGCGCTGGACGCGGCCCTGTCCTCCCCGGCTCCTGCCCCGGGTGCTGGTGGTGGCGGTGTGGGCGAGGATGCGCTGGCGCAGGCGGCCCGGATCGTGGACGGTGCGGTGGCGGACGAGGCTGAGGCGGTGGTGGAGCGGCTCCACAGCCAGCCGCACGCGCACCTGCGGCTGGTGCTCGGTCACGTCGGCGACTCTGACGGTGAGGATGCCGACGGCGAGGTGCCGGAGATGGTGTGCGAGCTGGTGGCGCCTGATGACGCCATGGGCCTGGCTGTCGGCGCGCTGGCGTCGCTGATGAGTGATCCCCACCGTGTGCGCGGTCTGCTGGAGCACCTGGCGTCTGACGGTGACGCCTCCGCAGTGCGCGCGCTGGCCTACCTCTCTGATGGGGGTGAGCAGCGATGAGCAGGACGGACAAAAAGCGGCTGGATTGGTCTCGTGGGCCGGTGCCGTGCGGGGAGTGCGGGCGCCCGATGCGGCCTGCGGGCCGCCCGGCGGATGACCCGGACTGGCCGGGCACTGTGCAGCACTCCAGCCGGGGCCTGTGCGGCACCTGCTGGACTAAGCGCCGGGCATCCCTCACGCCGGCCGCCGCCGCTCCTGCGTCTGCTGGCGCCCAGGCGCGGCAGGCCCGGCCGTCGCTGCGGCGCCTGGCTGGCCTGGAGACCGACTCCCTGGTGGCCTCGCCGTCGGTGGGCCGGGAGGTGGTGTGGCCGTGGCGGATGCTGCCGGGCGGCATGTCGATGGTGCAGCAGGAGCTGGAGTGCCTGGCTGACCTGGCGGACCAGCTGCGCAGTGAGGGCCTGGTGGCTATGTCCCGGCCGCGCCGGAGCGTGCGGCACGGGCTCGACGCTGCGCTCCTGCTGACGCTGGTGGTGCGTCCGGCTACGCCGGAGGAGGCGCGGGCGCTAGGGCATGAGCCCCACCCCGCCCAGGCCGGGGAGGCTGCCGAGTCTGCGGGGGTGGCGGCATGAGCCCGCGGCGGATTCAGCGGCGCCGCACCCGCGGGTGGCGGATGCCCGGTGGGGCGGTCTATGTCGGGCGCCCCTCCCGGTGGGGTAACCCGTTCGCCGTCGGCGGCGAGTACCGAGTGGACTCCGAGCCTGGAGCGGCTGCTCTGCTGGGCGTGCCGGGGCCGGGTGAGGCCGTGCTCCGGCCACAGACCAGGCGGGAAGCGGCAGTGGCGTACCTGGCGTGGCTGTGCTGGGACCTGGTGCTGCTGCCGGCCAAGACCGGGCCTGTCCCGCCACTGCCCGCCATCATCGTGGGGGAGCTGGCGGGCCGCGACCTGGCGTGCTGGTGCCCGCTGGACGAGCCCTGCCACGCGGACGTGCTGCTAGCAGTCGCCGCTGGTGATCCCCAGTGCGCTATTGAGTCGCTGGGGCTGTCTACGGTCGTGGAGCCCGAGGACGGGGTGCCGCTATGACCGCCACCCCCACCCCCGAGCCCGCGCTGGAGCTGCTGGTGCTGGCCTCCCCGGCCCTGCCGGTGATCCACCTGGGCCAGCCCGGCCCTGCCGTGGCCCGCCTGCGGGGCACCTACCGGGACGTGACCCGCCTGTGCACCCCCGGCCTGCGCATCCCGTACGTGGCCGAGGCTGTGCGCCCCGCCAGCACGGAGCGCATCCAGGGGGCGCTGGAGGACGCCCGGATGTGCCGGGCCTGCGCCCAGGCCCACGCCCGCCTGACCCGCACGGCATTGGTGCCGGACGGGCAGGGCACCGATTCACTACTCGCGCTACTCGACCAGGAGGACCCATCATGACATCTACTGCCGCTGCTGCCCCGCTGGGGGTGATGCTGCACGCCACCCTCCCCATGCCCGACCTGCTGACCGCGCTCGCGGCCGTGGTCCCCCATGTGGGGGCGGATAAGTCGGGGCCGGGCTGCGACCGCCTGCGCGTCGTCCTGGATGTCGCTGGTATGCGGCTGTGCCTGCTGGCCACGGACTCCGAGTCCGCCATCATGGCGGTGGTGCCGCTGGAGGACGCTGACGACGCCGCCACGGTGGATGGCCGCCGCGTGGAGAGGGTGGAGCTGGACCTCTCGGCTGGTGCTGCCAAGACCATCCACGCTGTCTTCCGCCGCGTGGGTGGTGAGACGGTGCGGCTGGATGTGCCCGCCGACGGGCGGAGTATCCAGGTCACCGACACCTCAGGGATGCTGGTGGGCCGGACGGTGCGGGTGGCCGCGATGGGCGAGTGGGGCCCGACGGAGGACGAGCAGCGCGTGGACGCCGCCGCCCTGATCGCCCACACCTGCGCGGCCCCGCTCGCTCTGCGCACCACGTGCAGCCTGCTGCCCAAGACCGTGGCCCGCTGGGCCCCCACCGGCAAGGCCCTCGGTGTGCTGCCGCTGCGCGTCACCGCCGACGGTATGGGCCTGGTCGCCTACGGGGACCTGGCTGACGCCAACAACCTGGTGGTGCTCGGCTGCCTGCGCGTGTACGGCACCACGGACGCCGTCCCCGCCTCCGAGGCCGCCTACGACGGCCCCGCCACCGCCATCCTGATGGATCTCCTCCTGGACGGTGCCCCGGTCGGCAGCGAGGCCACCGAGGACGCCTCCCACGCCATGATCAGCGAGCTGTCCGCCTGGCTCCACGAGCAGGACGACACCAACACCGACGACGGCGACTCCACCGACCCCGACGACGACCCCGTGGGTGGTGACGCGGCATGAGGATCACCACCACCATCACCCCTGACCTCGGCCCCGCCTGGGAGATCACCGCGACCGTCCCCGCCGAGCAGTACATGGAGACGTCGGCGTCAGACACGGTGGCCGCTATCCACCGCGAGCAGGACACCGCCGCATCCGTCCTGACCGAGATCGCCGCCTACGCCCGCGACTACATCCACCCCCGCACCCCAGCCGGAGCACCAGGCGACGTCACCTACCGCATGCACTACCTCGACGACCACAGGAGCGACGCGTGATGGGCACCCACGACCACCGCACCCCATGGCTCGACGTCTACACACTCCCGTCCTGCCCACAGTGCGAGCAGACCCTCCACCACATCGACCACATCGGCGCACGCCACCGGGCACGCCCACTCGCCGACCACCCAGACGCCCAGGCGCTCGCGGCCGAGCACCACGTGTCGTCTGCGCCGGTGGTGGTGGCTATGAGCCCGGTGGGGCTGGTGGCGGGCGTGTGGGGCGGCCACCGCCCGGACCTGATCCGCGCGCACCTGGAGGCGTTTTCCGACGTGCCAAGTGTGTGGGACGAGACCGAGGAGGCAGCGTCATGACCACCACCGCCGTTGTTGCTGTGCCGGTGTGGGAGGCGTCCATTGTGCTGGGTGCCGACCAGGTGCTCACGGAGAACGATCACAAGCACTGGCGATACCGGCATCCTCGCGCTAAGTCGGTCCGGTCTGTCTCGGAGCAGACTGCCCGGTTCACGCGGGCCCCGCGCCTGGAGCGGGCGCGGATCGTGATCGAGATTCTCTTCCCGGACCGGCGCCGTCGGGACACGCACAACCTTATGGCGACGGCGAAGCCGATTGTGGATGGGCTGGTGGACGCGGGCCTGCTCCCGGACGACGACGCCCGGCACCTAGCCGGCCCGCACCTGGAGGCCTCCACCGAGCTGTCCCCTAAGCGGTGGGGTCAGCGCACCTTCACGTTCAACATCGCCGTCTTCGACCTGGGAGAGGAGCCCACACCATGACCGCGACTGCGATCGCCGCCGACGGCGTGCCTGCTGACGTCGAGACCTGGCGGTTCGGCCTGCACGAGATCCGCACCCTTACCGGGGCGGATAGTGAGCCGCGCTTTGTCCTGACTGACTTGTGCAAGGCGCTCAGCCTGTCCACGGTCGCGAAGGTCGCCGAGCGGATCGACTCTGAGGACAAGGGTGTGAGCCTGATTCACACCCCCGGAGGTGTCCAGCGGGTCACGACCGTCACCGAGGCCGGCATGTACACCGTCGTCCTCCGCTCTGACAAGCCCGAGGCGAAGCGCTTCCAGCACTGGGTGACTCGGGAGGTGCTGCCTGCGATCCGCCGTCACGGCGGCTACCTCACCCCCGCCGCCGCCGAGGCCGCCCTGACTGACCCGGACTTCATCATCCGGCTGGCCACGCGGCTGAAGGAGGAGCAGGCAGCGCGCACCCAGCTGGAGGCCGAGCACGCCGAGCTGGAGGCCCGCGTGGAGGCCGACCGGCCGCACACGACCCTAGGCCGCGCGGTGGCCGACTCCGAGGGCCTGGCACTGGTCAAGGCAGTGGCGGACGTGCTCACCCAGGAGGGCATCGCCTGCAACCAGGCCGACCTGTTCGGCTGGCTGCGAGCCCACGGCTGGCTGTGCAAAGCCAAGGGCGACATGTGGAACCGGCCCACCAAGTGGGCACTGGAAAAGGGCTACGTGCGCGCCGTCGAGCGCACCGTCCCAACCAGTCACGGCACCGCCCAGCGGTGGACATCGAAGCTAACCGGCACCGGCCAGGAGGACCTGATAGAGGGCTTCACCACCGGCCGCTACCACTTAGACGAGAAAGGAACCCAATCATGACCGCCGCCGTTGGCTCGGTCGAGTGGCGTACCGCCGTGCGCATCCTCGCCGCGGACTACACGCGCGAGCTGCGTGTCCGCTACTGCGGCCAGGTGTGGGAGCACTACACGCCGATTTGCGAGGCCGCCGCTATGGATCTCACCGATGAGCTGGCCCGCGAGCCCGAGTGGCCGACCCCGGCCGAAGTCGAGTGGGCCACCCGCCAGCTGGCACCCAACCCACCCACCACTGACCCCGAAGAGGACTGACTAATGACCGACACAATCACCATCCGACCCACGTTCGCCGCCGAGGTGGAGCGGGGGACCTCGTTCGCCACCGGGGCGAGACCCGGCTGATCGTGAGGGCGTGCGAATACGACGAGGACCGCATCGTCATGTATTTCCACGACGGGTCCGACGTTCGCTGGGCCGACGCCATGGTCGACGTCGTCGTACCGCCCGGGCCCGAGCCCGCACCTGAGCCCGCCGGTAAGACGTCCCCACCGTGGCCGGAGGCGCCGGTCATCCGAGTCACTCTCGGGTGGCTCGAATACACCGTCTCCATTGACGGCCTCCTGGCCTTCCGCACCGGGGACGACACCTACACCGTCCCCGGCGTCGGAGACGTCATCCGGGGCCGTGTGGGTGACGGCATCGTCAGGTGGGAGGACATGACCTGCCTCCCCGCCCGCACCCTGACCCGCCTGGGCGACCACATACAGGCGCATGACGAGGCCTTCCATCGCGGCGTCTCCTCCGAAGACCTCCAGGAATGGACCCGGCACATCGTCGACGTCGCCCGCGTCCTCACGATTGAAGCCGCCGCTCAGCAGGAGGCCGAGGCCTGATGGCTGGAGACACGATCATCACGCTGATCGGCAACCTCACGGGCGATCCGGAGTTGCGGTTCACGCCGTCGGGTGCGGCGGTCGCCTCCTTCACCATCGCCTCCACCCCGCGCAGCTTCGACCGGCAGGCCCAGGAGTGGCGCGACGGGGAGACCCTGTTCATGCGCTCCTCCTGCTGGCGCGACGCCGCGGAGAACGTGGCCGAGTCGCTGACCAAGGGCACCCGCGTGATCGCGCAGGGCCGCCTGGTCCAGCGCTCCTACACCACCCGCGAGGGCGAGAACCGAACCGTGGTGGAGCTGCAGGTGGACGAGATCGGCCCGTCACTCCGGTACGCGACCGCCCAAGTAGCCCGCAATCCGCGCGGCCAACAGCAGGGCGGCCACCCCGGCCAGTCCCAGCAGCAGCCGGCCCAGCAACCCACCAACCCGCCCGCCGGGGACGACCCCTGGGGCGTCGGCCAGGCCGCCAGCACCAACTTCGGCGACGAGCCCCCGTTCTAACCCACAGGAGACCCCATGGCCGACATCGTCCTACGCGAGCTCCTGCACCTCGCCGTCTACCTCGGCTTTGCCTTCACCACCTACTACGTCGTCCTGTCCCTACTCCGCCGCGACGAAAGGAAACCCCAAATGACAGACCGTCACCCGCCCGAGCCCACCAACACAGGCCCCGCCTACACGGTCGGCAAGATCCTCGGCGCTCTCATCCTCACCGGCCTAAGCGCCGTCCTCCTGTCCGCGCTCGCGGCCCTGGTCATCGTCATCTGGCGGGCGGTGCTGTGATGCTGACCGCCACCGACGCCGCCTACCTGCACCGCATCGCAGCCATCCTGCCCGGCAAGCACGTCGACCGCGCCCGCGGCATCGCCTCGGACATCGAGCTGCTCCTGGCCCGGGTCGAGGACGCGCTCTGTGTGCTCGACCACGCCACAACCAGCCCAGAACGGCGCCTCGCCGACATCCGGGAGCTGCTCTCCCAGTGCCTGGTGGCTGAGGACACCCGCGTGGAGGAGCAGCGGAGGTCCCTCTCGTGAGCGCTGCACAGGTCTTCGCCTACTGCCACGACTGCCGCGAGCTCAACTACGGCGTCCCCGACCGAAACGGCGTCTACACGCGCGATTCCGCCGCCTCTAACCACTGGGACCACCACGTGACTGTCCTCAACGAGCCTGAGCGGCACGCCGCGCCTATCCGGCTCGCGCTCGTCAAGCTCCAGGCAGGAGCCGAGATCACCGACACCGAGGCGGCCCTCGCGGCCCTCGCCATCCAGGCGGGCGGCCTCAACCACCCGCCCACAACGACGACGGCGGACGACGGGGAGCGCACGGCCCGCAAGGTCGATGCCGTTGCCCGCCTGCTCGCCCCACCCGCGCCGGCGGCGACACGCTGCCCCTCGTGCGGCACCCGCCACGCCAGCCAGCCGCCGCCCGGCAGCCCATGCTGGCGCACCCGCCTCCGCCACACCCACGCACGCACTGTCAGGAGGCTCTAATGCCTGATTCGCCTTCGTCTCCTACCCGCGGCCCGCCCGCCTGAGTGCGGCTGGCTGCTGTCCCCTTCGTCTGTCCGCAGGAGGTGCTGTGAGCTACTTCAATATCGACGATGACGCGCCCAATCACCCAAAGCACAGGGCGCTAATAGATCGAGGCCTCGATGGCGATTTGAAGGCGCTTGCGGCGGGCTACTTGTGGACTTTGATGGGTGCGCATCTTCGTGGCGCGTTCACCGATGGTGCGGTCACCAAGCGGGACTTGTACCGTGTGATGCCTGGCCCGTTGGTTGAGGAGCTGCCTGCCTATCTTGTGGAGGTGGGGTTGTGGCATGACCACGACACTTGCTGCGAGAGGTGCAAGCGCCCCAAACCGGGGGAGTGGGTGTACCACGACTGGGCGCAGTGGTCCCAGCGCACTGGCGACCAGGACCGCCTGCGGCGGGCCTTGCAGACCGAGAGGAAGGACTCCGACCTGCACGATGCCATGTGGGAGCGTGATCGGCTCCCACGGGCCCGTGCTGGGGACGTTGAGACCGCCTTGTGCGTCTACTGCCGTCGCCTGCTGCGCAGGGACACTCGTAAGGGTCCGCTGCGTCCGGAGATGGACCACGTGTTCGCCAGGCCTTTTGGGCTTGACGGTGTGGCTATCGCCTGCCAGGAGTGCAACCGCTCCAAGGGCAACCGCTCCGCCTCGAAGGCGGGGATGAACTTCCACCCGACGCCGCCGCACGCTGCTGCGCTGGCCCGCCGCGCCAAGGATCGATCGCACCCCGGTGAGGGGTTCGCGGATCTCCTGGAGCAGGCGTGGGCAACGCCGCCGGCGCCCGGCGAGACCGTCCCCGACGTCGGCGTCCGGAACTCTCACGCGCAAGCGTTAGAAGAGCCGGTCGACGCCGGGTGGTGGGAGCCATCCCAGCCGGAGGATGACGGGAGCAGTGTGCCCAATTCCGGGCAGGAGGGCGCGCAGGAGCCGCGTGGGCGGGCTACCGGTGCCGGAGTGCACGCCGGTACCGGTGCGCCCGCTGACGCCGCCCAGGGCGCCCAGGAGGACGCTCCCGTGGTCGACGCGGCCAGCGCTTGCGCGCCCGAAGACACCGGGGATCCCGTGGGCTCCTCGCGCGCGCGTACGCGTACGGGCCCGCGCGCAGACGCGCGTGCGGCCGCGCGTGCGGCCGACGTTCGCGCGCCCGACGCTCTCCCGCCCGTCAGGGCAGGGCAGGGCAAGGCAGGGCCAGGAGAGGAAGGGCAAGGCACGGCACGGCAAGACAAGGCAGGGCAGGGCACGGCAGATCAGGACAGGGCGCGGCCCGGCCGTCGGCGACGGGGCAGGCGCAAGCGCAAGTCTCAGCCCACCTGCCCAACCCATGGCGACCGGCTTCCCTGCCGTTTGTGTCAGGAGGAGGATCTCTCATGAGTGCTTGTGTCTCTGGCTGCACGATCCGTGGCATGCACGCTCCGGACTGTGACGGCACCAGCACGGACCGGGCGGGCCAGGTGGTGGAGTGCCGGGGTTGCCTGCCCAGGCCGGCGGAGGACGGCGCCTGCCTGTGCTCGTGGTGCGTGGGCCGGCTGACCTCGACGGTGGCGGGCCTGCCCGCTCTGGTGGATCACCTGCTGCTGATGGCTGAGCCGTCGGTGTCCTCCCCGTCCGGCCACACCGACACCGGCAGCTCGGCGCGTCCGGGTGAGGGCATGCTCTACCCGGCTCCGCTGGTCGCCGTGGATGACCTGCACGCCATGCTCACCACGTGGTGTGGTGAGGTGGCCTCCGAGCGGGGCGTGCCCGCGCCACCGGCTGGGCTGACGCGGTGGACCGCGCCGGACGCCGACGGCGAGGCCGAGCCCATCGGCCCCACCACGCCCGGCGCCACGGCATTGCTGGTGGAGTGGCTGGCCCCGCACCTGGAGTGGGTCACCGCCCAGCCCTGGGCAGGCGACATGCTCTCCGACCTGGCGACCGCCACTGCTCGTGCGCTGGCCAGGTGGCCCATGGCCGAGCCCGAGCGGCGGGTCACGGACGTGCGCTGCCCGCACTGTGGCTGTCTGTCGCTGGTGGTGATCCCGCCCTCGACGGCGGGCGCGTCCGTGACCGTGCGGTGCACGCTGCCTGCCTGCGGGCGGGCGCTGGGCGAGGAGGACTGGCAGCACACCAGGGCCACCGCCCTTGCCCGAGCCCAGGCCGTGGGGGCGGCATCGTGACCGGCGTGGTCGGCCCGGACGGCACCGAGTGGATCCCCGCCGTCACCGCGCTGGACCGGGTGCCTGGGCTGTCGTATCGGACGCTCCAGTCATGGTGGCAACGCGGTAGCGTCCGGTCTCAGCGAGTAGGCCGGCAGGTGTGGGTGGCCTGGCCGGACGTGCTGGAGGTGGAGGCTGCCGCCCACCTCGCCGGCTGGCGTCGGGGTGGCTTTCGGCGTCAGCGCGCCGATGCTTGACCAAGATCCGCCGTCATTGCATCATTGGTGCCAGCGGGACCAGTGCGCCCGCCACCCGTGCCCCGAGCCGATGCGGCCGGGGTTTTCGCATTCATGCAGCTAGCATTTGTGCATGGCATCTCGTGTCTGCTGGAACTGCAAGCAAGCTGCACATATGACGCCCACGGCGGACGGTAAGCGGTTCATACCCCGGGACAAGGAAACGGTCTGGGGGATCCCGTGCACGTGCGACAACTGTCATGCTCCATCTGTGGCTCTGGCGAAAGTCGGCGCGAACGACGGGCTAAACGCCAGGGTCAATATGGATTCAGATCCCCGGATCGCATGGGTTCCTGAGAATGTGCTTGGGAAGGAGTTCCCCGACGTGCCTTCCCCGATCAGTGATGCTGCGTCCGAGGCTTACGCCTGCTACTCCATCCGCTCCTACCGGGCCGCGATCCTGCTGGCACGGTCGGTGGTGGAAGCGGTAGCGAAGGACCAGGGCATTACCGACGGCTCCCTGATGTCGAAGATCAACACGTTGCAGGAGCGGCAGCTCATCTCACCGCTGGTGACAGAGACGGCGCACGAGATCCGGCACATGGGCAACGAGATGGCCCACGGGGACTTCATCCAGGAAGTCACCGAGGAAGAGTGCGACGACGTTCTGAACTTCATGAGCGTGTTGCTCGATGCGGTCTACCAGCAGCCCGCCAAGCTGACCCGCTTCCGTGAACAACGCCAGCGGCGAAGGGCAGAAGGCCGCGACTAACAGCCGGGAGGTGTGCCGCATGGCAACCTCTCGCACCGGGACCACGAAGTGGCTGCACTTGGCAGCGACGGTGAAGCGTCGGGCTCGCGCTGCTGGGCTGACGCGCTGCCCGCGCTGCGGCGTGGAGCTGGACTGGGCCGTGGGGCGGACTCCGAGGTCCGCTGAGGTGGACCACATCATTCCCTGGGCTCAGGGCGGCACGGATGAGCTGGAGAATCTGCAGATCCTGTGCCGCTCGTGCAATCTGCGCAAGGGCGATGGTAGGGTCCGTGCCCGTAAGCGCCGTCGTCGGCTGCCCTCGCCGGTGAGGGTCCGGGACACTGCCGAGTCCGGCGACTGGTGACCGGCCCGCCGCGGGCTGGGACGGGGGAGTACCCCCTCCCCCCTCCGGGCTCGGCCCCCCAAAGGCATAGCGGGTTCTCTCCCCGCTGTTTTTCCCACGATTCCAACGTTTTCCCACATCGGGCGCTCGCGGCTGGGGGTGATTCGGGATGGCTGGTCGGCCCCGGAAGGCGCGCAAGCCTCAGCTGCGGGCAGTCCCCGACACCCCGCCCGTGGCGGAGGCGGAGCCCGAGGCGCCGGCGGCGCCGTCGTCGGTGCTGGAGGCTGCGGAGCGCGGCTCCCGCAAGGACGTGCTCACGACGATGCGTAAGCGCTTGGCGAGGGCTCTGGACTCGGACAAGACCTCTCCGCGGGACCTGGCGTCGATCTCTCGGCGGCTGCTGGAGATTGACGCGCAGGTGCGTGTGATCGAGGAGGGCGAGAAGGAGGCCCTGGATGAGTCGGGCGACGCCACCGAGGACGAGGACTGGGAGGCGGTCTAGCCCGCGGCGGGACCGGCTCTCGGACGTCGCTAAGCACCTGATCCTCCCGGAGGGCGTCGCCTCGACGGGGTGGCCGGCGATTCGTGACCGGTGCGCCCGCATAGGCTCGACCTTCGACGAGTGGCAGGACGGCCTGGGCCGGTGCATCTTCGCCAAGCGGGCGGATGGCCTGTACGCGGCCGGAATCGACGGCGTGCAAATGTCCATGCCGCGGCAGGTCGGCAAGACCTACACGGTCGGCTCGGCAATGTTCGCCCTGTGCACGCTGCAGCCGGGCCTGCTGGTGCTGTGGACCGCCCACCGCACACGGACGGCCGACGAGACCTTCGAGTACATGCAGGGCGTCGTCCGCCGGCCAGCGGCCGCACGCTACGTGCCCGCCGGCGGAGTCAGGCGCGCGAACGGCGAGCAGCAGATCCGGTTCCACAATGGCTCCCGAATCCTGTTCGGCGCCCGCGAAGGCGGCTTCGGGCGTGGCTTCGCGGGCGTGGACGTGCTGATCTTCGACGAGGCCCAGATCCTGGGGCAGCGCGCCCTGGATGACATGGTGCCGTCCACGAACACCAGCCCTAACCCGCTGATCATCCGGATGGGCACGCCCCCGAAGCCCACGGACCCGTCCGAGGCCTTCGCCACCTTCCGCAGGCAGGCCCTGGAGGGGGATCTGCGCGATGGCCTGTACGTCGAGCTGGGGGCGGATGACACGGCTGATCCGAACGCCCGCGCCCAGTGGCGCAAGGCCAACCCGTCCTACCCGCACCGCACCCCGGAGTCGTCGATCCTGCGGATGAAGCGGCAGCTCGGCCCCGAGTCCTTCCGCCGTGAGGGCCTGGGGATCTGGGACCCGGCGCTATCGGATCAGGCTATCGGCCGGTCCGTGTGGAAGGCCCTGGAGGTCGAGGACGCTCCGGTCGGTGCCAGGTGGTGCGCCGCCGTGCGTTTCGCTGCGGATGGGTCGACGGTGGCCGTGGCTCGCGCCGGGCGGGAGATCATGACTCGCGCGCAGTGGCGCAAGGCGCCCAGGGAGCGCACCCGGCGGGTGCATGTGGAGCTGTGCACCGAGCAGGGCGTGCGCCAGATGGGTCACGGGGTGCAGTGGGTGGTGGACTACCTGGTGGCTCACCGTGACCGGTGGGCGCAGATCGTGGTGGACGGCAAGTCCGGCGCGGGTGACCTGATCGAGCGTCTGCGCGCCGAGGGAATCCCCGCGAAGGTCTTGTGGACTCCGACGGCGGCGGACGTGATCACCGCGCACGCCATGTTTGACGCCGCGATCCGTGAGCAGACCTTGACTCACTTGCAGGACCCGGAGCTGGAGGAGGAGGCCGCCGTGGTCTCCCGCCGCCGGATCGGCAACGGGGGCGGGTTCGGCTGGCAGGCCCCCGAGGGGATGACCTCTGCGGGCCTGGACGCCGCCACGCTGGCGGCCTGGGCAGTGAAAACAACCAAGCGCCGGCCGAGGGCAACTGCGATCAGGAGAGGCGTGGTGATGACCTGATGACGGCTGCGCCGCTGACCGTGAATGTACCCACCAGCGTGGTGGGCCTGTCCGACGACGACGCCGAGCTGATGGGCCGCCTGCTGACCCAGTGGTCCCGGAAGGTCGGCCGTAACGTGCTGCGTGCCCGCTACCGGCTCATGCACCAGGAGCTGGCCTGGCTGGGTGCGTCCGTCCCGGAGTACATGCGCCACCAGCTTGACGTCGTGTGCGGCTGGCCGGACAAGGCCGTCACGGCCCTGTCCTCCCGGTGCATGTGGGATGGTGTCACCTCCCCGTCCGGGCAGGATGACCCCTTTGATCTCGCCGCGATCCTGGGGCAGAACCGGTTTGACGTGCTGGTGCCCGAGCTGATTGACGCCGAGCTGACCTACTCCTGCTCCTTCGCCGTGGTCATGCCTGGCCAGGAGGGCACCGATGACCCACCCGTGGTGGTCACCGGCGCGGACGCCCAGTGGGCTACCGGCCTGTGGGACGCCCGCCGCCGCCACCTGGAGGCTGGCCTGGTGCTGGACTCCCGCGATGACCTGGGACGCCCCATCGGGGCCCTGCTGCTCACCCGCACGCACGTGACACGCCTGGCCCGCTCTGACCGCGGCTGGACGGCCCTCGCCCGCATGGACCACGCCCTCGGGCGCGTCCCCATGGAGGCCCTGGCCTACCGGCCGTCCCTGGGCCGCCCCTTCGGCCACTCCCGGATCAGCCGCGAGGTCATGTCCATCGTGGACCGCGCGGTCCGCGCCGGCTACCGCACAGAGATCTCCTCCGACCTGTACGCCGCCCCCGCACTGCTGCTACTGGGCGCCGACGAGGCCATGTTCCAGGACGAGAGCGGCCAGCCCACACCCCTGTGGACCTGGTACATGGGCCGCCTAAAGTCCCTGCCGAAGGACGAGGACGGTGAACTGCCCAAGCTGGAAGTCATCCCCCAGCAGTCCATGCAGCCCTTCCTCGACGTCAAGCGCCAGCTCGCCGCCGAGTTCGCCGCCGCCACCAACGTCCCCATCTCCTCCCTGGGCATCGTCTCCGACAACCCGTCCTCCGCCGAGGCCATCTACGCCGCCAAGGAGGACCTCGTGATCGAGGCCCAGGCCCTCAACCGCGTCAACGGCCACGCGCTCAACCGCGTCATCCAGGACATCGTGTGCATCCGCGACGGCATCCCCACCAGCCAGATGCCCGACGACCTCACCCGCGTATCCACCCGCTGGCGCAACCCCGCCATGCCCTCCGTGGTCTCCCAGTCCGACGCCATGGTCAAGCAGATCCAGGCCATCCCCGCGCTCGCGGACACGGATGTGGCCCTGGAGGAGCTGGGGTATACGGGGGAGCAGATCACGCGGATTAGGTCTCAGCTGCGGCGTGCTGGCGCCCGCTCGGTGCTGGACCAGCTCTCCGCCGGTGCCTCGGCGGCAGCCGACGCCCCAGTAGCGGGGTCTGCGCCGGTTGAGGGTGCCTGATGCCGGACCGGGCAAGCGTCAACCTTCTGTCGGCGGCACAGCGGCGGGCGGTGACCGAGGCAATCCGGGAGCTGGACGCGTTCTTCGCTGCGGCTGCCCGTGCGGGGTGGGGGCCGACACGGATTCGGGACGCCCTGCTGGAGGTTTTCCCGGCCCTGTGCCAGCAGTACGGGGACGTGGTGGCCACGGCCGCCGCTGAGTGGTACGAGCAGGCCCGCGCAGCAGAAATAGGCGAAACCTATGAGGCCGTGCTTGCGGAGCCGGTACCCCTGGCCCGCTTGGAGGGGTCCGCGCGGGCAGCAGCCCATTACGTGTACGCCGGCGACCTGGACCTAGCGCGCACAATGCTTCAGGGCAGTCTGCAGCGCTACGTCATGGACCAGGGGCGGGGCACGATTACCCGCAACGCCGCACGGGACAAGGCCTGCTACAAGTGGGCGCGGGTCCCGTCCGGGCCGTCCACGTGCGCGTGGTGCGCGATGCTGGCGTCCCGCGGCTGGGTGTACGCCTCCGCTGAGTCCGCGGGCGGGGACGGCAACCGGTACCACGACCACTGCGACTGCCAGATCGTGCCGTCGTGGAAGGCGAAGGCCCCGAGCATCGCCGGGTACGACCCGGACGGGTTGAAGGCGAAGTATGACGAGGCGCGCCGTATCGTGGTCTCCTCCGGGCAGTCCCCGACGGCGGAGAACATCGCTGCCGCCATGCGCAAGCGCTACCCGGGCGAGTTCTCCGACTCGCCCAAGACCTCGGCTGGCAAAGCAGGGGCAGCGACCGCACGGCGGAGCGCAAGCCTGGACAACACACTGCAGCGGGAGGCCTGGGACAAGCACCGCGCGTGGGTCGCGGACCGGCTGGCTGCCTCCGGTGTGGCCCAGTCCGCGTACCGCCGCCTGCCGCCCGAGGCCCTGCCTACGGCCCCTCAGTCCTGGCCCGACGACCTGCCTGCCTTGACGGCCAAGGCCTGGGCGCACACGCTCTACGGTGATCGTAACGGCGGAGGCCACGGTGTCGGGTATGGGTGGGTACACGGCGCGAGCGAGTTCCGCTCTGACTGGACTCCGAACGATATTCTCAGGGCTGCTGAGCAAGTACTGCGACAAGAGGGTTGGGACTCATCAAAACCCTACGGCTGGTCCGAGGCCATCATTGACGGTGAACGTGTCCGGGTGGCGGTACGAACGAACAAGAAGGGCACCACACGGATCTCAAGCATCATCCCCGTGCGTGACACGGCAAATGGTGCGTAGAATTGGAGCATGCCCACTTGGGATGACCTGGCAGCAGAGTTCATCGCCATCATGTCTGACCGCTTCGGCACGGACTCCAAGGAAGTCCGCGACTTGCGGGTAATCCGTGACGGCGATCCTTGGTCTGCCTGCGAATGCGCGATCGCAGCCGTCGGCTGGTATGACATCATCGTCCCCGACCGGATCATCGAAATGACCCGTGAGCTGTGCGCAGACGCTCTCGACTTCACGGAGTACGACGAGCTGATGGAGGCCCAGGAGGAGGCCCGCAAGGCCCACGCAGCGGCCCCGGCCGCCTAGCCCGCACTCCCGCCCACCACTGACTACCCCGCACCATACGGCGCGGGGTTTTCTCATGCCCCCGTATGCGACATGCGGGGGCTTTCATGTGCCGCGACGGCACCAACCCCAGAAAGGGAAGCACCCATGCCAAACGACAACACCCCCAGCACCGGCGACACGAACCGGCAGGGCGAGTCCGCGACGGACAACCCCACCACCCCCGCCGCTGCGACCCCCGCGCCCGCACCCGCACCGGCCCAGGCCGGCGGCGAGGCCGCCCTCGGCGACGTCGGCAAGCGCGCCCTCGACGCCGAGCGCGCCGCCCGCAAGGCAGCAGAGAAGCAGCTCAAGGAGCTACAGGCCGCCCAGGCAGCAGCCCAGGACGCCGAGCGCTCCCAGGCTGATAAGGCCGCTGCGGCGCTCGCGGCGCTTGAGGCGAAGGTTCGGGCGCTTGAGGTGGAGCGTGATCGGGCGGCAGCGGCGGCGAAGACGGGCGTGCCGGCTGAGCTGCTGGCGGGCCCGGGCGACGATGCGGAGGCGTATGCGTCCGCGCTCAAGGAGTGGGCGGCCTCGCAGGCTCCCACGCCTGCCCCTGCCCCTGCGGGCGGGTCGAAGTCGCCGCTGTTCGTGCTGCGGCACATGGGTAACCCGGATGGTGACGCCGGGGCTTCTCTGGATGACCAGATCAAGGCTGCCGAGGCGGCGGGAGACAAGACGCTCCTGGCGTCGCTGAAGGCGATGAAGCTCGGCGGCTGACAAACGCCAAACCGAATGTTGAAAGGGGCTTGTGATGCCCGGAATCACTGGTGCTGGCACCACCTACAACCTGCCCAACTATGTGGGGGAGCTGTTCGGCACCTCTACGGAGGACACCCCGTTCCTGTCCGCGATTGGTGGCCTGACTGGCGGTGTGTCCGCTGGCGCCACGTTCTTTGAGTGGCAGGCCTACGACCTGCGGGACGCTGACGAGAACCGTCAGCGTCTTGAGGGTGCGGCCGCTCCCGAGGGTGAGGAGCGCGTGCGCCGGACGGTCCGCAACGTCCTGGAGATCCACCAGGAGGCTGTGGAGATCACCTACACCAAGTCCGCGGCCCGCGCGCAGCGGTCCACTGACGGCAAGGCCATGGTGACCATCGGCTCCACGACCCTGCCGGCCGACGAGCTGTCCTGGCAGATTGAGCAGCAGCTCAAGCAGATCGCCCGGGACGTGGAGAAGTCCTTCCTGACCGGCGTGATGCAGGACCCTGCCGACAACACCCAGCCGCGCAAGACCCAGGGCCTGATCAACGCGATCACCACGAATGTGGTCACCGCGGCCGGTGGCGCCCTGACCGAGGACGCCGTGCTGGACGCGTTCCAGAAGGCGTGGGAGAACGGCGGCCTGCAGGAGTCCGAGACCCGCACGATCATCGTCGGTGCGCCCCTCAAGCGGCAGCTGTCCAAGATCTTCGTCAAGGACAACAACTACCGCGAGGAGACCCGCAACGTCGGCGGCGTCAACCTGCAGACCATCGAGACCGACTTCGGCCGGGCAAACATCATGCTCGACCGGTACGTGCCCGCAGACACCCTCCTGGTGGTCTCCCTGGAGGACTGCGCCCCCGCGTTCTTGGAGATCCCCGGCAAGGGGCACTTCTTCGCCGAGCCGCTGGCTAAGACCGGCGCCACCGACAAGGTGCAGCTGTACGGCGAGATCGGTCTGCGCTACGGCAACGAGCTGCACCACGCCATGGTGAAGGTCACGGCCTGATGCGCACCTACCGGTCTGAGAAGTGGCCCGAGCAGAGGGTGGTCGGTGTCATCGACGGCGCCCGGGTCGTCGTGGACTTCCACGATGGGCGGGCCTCCGTCAACGACACGCAGGCAGCCCTCCTGGACTCCCTGCCGCCCTCGGCCGGCGTCGTCCCGGCGGCCGCCCGCAAGACGGCCTCTCGTCGGGCCAAGCACGCCGTCGACGGCGGCGAGGACTAGCCACCAGCGAGGGGAAGGGAGGCCCGACCATGGCAGACGACCAGGAGACGTTCGCGGCCGTAGAGGATCTGGAGGCCCGGTGGCGGGCACTGTCCGGCACCGAGCAGGCCCGCGCGCAGGTCCTCCTGGAGGACGCAACCGACCTGATCAAGGCCTCCTGCCCCCGCTGGGCGTCCGCCACCGGGGCGACCCGACGGCGGATCGTGTGCGCCATGGTCAAGCGGGCCATGGCCTCCGACCAGACCGCCGACGTCACCGCTGGCGGCTACGGGGTCGAGCCACGGGGCCTGGTGGCCTCCGAGACCCACACCGACGGACCATTCAGCGACGGGTTCACCTACTCCAACCCCGAGGGCGGCCTCTTCCTGCGCAAGGCTGAGGCCCAGCTCCTCGGCGGCCGCACCGGCCGGGCCTTCGAGGCGGACCTCCTCTACTCGGCGGTGCCCCGATGAGCCGCGTCCTGACCCCCGTAGTGCGGGTACGTGCCGGCCCCGGCACCACCGACCGGTACGGCGAGCGTGTGCCGGGCCCCGACACCGAGACCGACCTGCCGCCGGCACTGCTCGCCCCCGCCGGGGCGTCAGTGTCCGGGGCCACGTCCGAGCCCGTGGCCGCCGGGGTGACCACCGTGCTGTCAGCCCCGACGCTGTACTGGCGCAGGGCATGGCCTGACGTACTCGCCTCCGACCGGCTACGGGTGCATGGCACCACGTATCGGGTGGAGGGCGCGCCGGCCCGCTGGCCCTCCGGCCTGGTAGTCACGCTCGCCGCCGCCACCGACCCCCACGAGACCAGCACAGGACCAGGAGGATAACGTGGCAAGAGCCAAGATCACCCTCAACCGCAAGGGCATAGCACAGCTGCTGCGATCACCGGATGCACGCGCCGCCGTCGACGCTGCCGCCGGGCAGGTCCGTGCCCGCGCCGGCGAAGGCTTCGGCACCGTCACCGGCACCGGCAACCGAGCCCGCGCCTATGTGCGGGCCGAGACCTACGACGCCCACCGCCGTCAGGCCCGCGACCACATCCTGGAACAGGCAGCTGGGGGTGGTGTCCGATGACAGCAACCCCGCGCGCGGTGGACGCCAAGGAGATCCTGCTGACCTGGCTCACCGACCAGGTCAGCGTCCCCGTCGTCTCCACCCGCCCCGACAACAAGGACGCACCCGCCACATTCGTGCGGCTGCTCCTCACCGGCGGCACCGGCCGCCACGACCGCGCCCTGCACACCACCCAGCTCACCATCGACTCCTACGCCCCCACCACAGCCGCCGCCGTCGAACTCGCGCTCGCGGTCGACGCTGCGGTGCATGGGGCTGTGGCGGGGCTGTCGCCGGTGGTGCGGGTGTCTGGGACGTCTCCGTCGGAGTCTCCGGACCCGGACACCACGAGTGCGCGGGCGACCGCCACATACCAGATCACGACACGACTACTCACGTAGAGGAAAGAAACTATGGCAAATAACCGTATTGATGCCGCGAATGCCCACATTTTCGGCTCTGATGACGACTCCCTGTATCTGGGAGCGTATGACCCGGACCTGGCAGGTAAGGTCACTGGCCTGTACGCGGCAGTGCCCAGCGGGTTTGTGGACTGCGGGTGGATCAGCGAGGACGGCGTGGGCCTGACCTTTGACGACTCTGTGACGAAGATCAAGGGTCACCAGGGGCACGCCGTGGTGAAGACCTTCATGGACTCCTCCGAGTCCGCTCTGTCGGCGACGCTGCTGGAGTCGAAGCTGGACAGTCTTCGCCGCTACCTGGACGTACGGTCCGCGTCCCGCGAGTCGGAGAAGGTCGGGTCGGAGACGAAGGCGGTCGCGAAGCTGGTCGTCCCCTCCTCCCGCAAGGTGATCACATTGTCCGGGATTCTTGACCTGTTCGACGTGTCCGGGCAGGGCGTGAAGTACCGGATGGTCTTCCCACACCTGGAGCTGGGAGAGCGCGGGGAGCTGGCGTTCCGTGCCGGGGAGATCACTGCCTACGAGCACACGCTGTCCGTACTCGACGACTGGTTGATCCTGACCGACGCGCCCGCCCTGGTCCCGTCCGCCTGACACGCTCCCTCGCCCGGCCGGCCCCGGATCCCCGGCCGGGCGAGGGCCCCACCCCACCGCCAGAGGATCCGGCGCTCACAATCGTTGAAAGGGATCCGGAAATGTCGTCCAAGAAGAACCGCGGCCAGAGCCGCCCTCACCCCCACACCAGCCCCGCCCGGCCCACCGCCACCGACGTCACCGAGCCCCGCCCGGCCCTCCTCGAGCCCGAGCCCCAGGTGACCGACGCCGACCAGCAGAGGGCAGAGGCCACCGGCAAGCCCCTCACAGTCACCGTACGCGGCATCGACGTGGCCCTCGACCCCGAGGCACTGTCCTCCTGGGAATTCCTCGAGGCCGTCACGCTCAGCCAGTCCGGCGACATGACCGCCTTCTACAGCGTCGTAACCTCCCTGCTCGGCGACTCACGAGACAAGGTCCTAGACACCCTGCGCGACCCGGACACCGGCCGCGTCCCACTAGACGCCGTAGGCGCCGTAATGACCGAGCTGCTGGAGGCCGCAAACCTGGGAAACTGACCCAGCTCCCCGCCCTCCTGAGGGACCACGCCGCAGAGATCGAGGCAGACCTCCTACGCGTCTACCAGGTAGACCTGCTCGACCTGTGGCGCGGCTCCCTGACCCCACGCCGCCTCCTAGTACTCCTGCGGGGCCTGCCCCCGGGGAGCGCACTCGGCCGGGCAATGGGCGGGGACATCGCCTGGTCAGACGAGGTGACCGCCATCCAGCACGGCGCCTGGCAGATCATCACCACCATCGCGGCCGCCGCCGGCGCCAAGAAGAGCCAGCTGCCCAAACCGCCCAAGCCGCCCGAGCCGGGCTGGCAGGACAAGGCCCGGGCCCGCCAGCAGCACGCAACTACAAAAATGACCCGCTGGCTCGCCCGCCACCCCGAGCTCACCACCAGCCAATAACTCCACAGCCGAACACCAAAAAGAGGGGGTGCCGCCCATGGCAGACACCACCTCCGGAATCCAGCTCGGCACAGCCTGGCTACAGGTCGCCATCTCCGCCAAGGGCATCCAGGCCCAGCTCGACCAGGCCGTCAACGGCCCCACCACGAGCAAGCTCGGCAACTCCCTCGGCCAGCGCATCGCCCGCTCCATCGGCAACGCCATCGCCAAGACCCCCGCCGTCGCGCGGGCGCTCGCGGCGTCGGTGAAGTCCGGGGTGGAGACGCTGCGGCTGCTGGGCATGTATGCCAAGGATGCGGCCAGGGTGACCCTGGCTCAGCTCGGTCCGGTCGGTACTGCCATCAGCAACCTGGCGAAGACGGTTACGGGGCCGCTGGCGAAGTCGTGGGGCACGGTCTCTGCCGGCGCGTCCAAGGCGTGGGGCAGCATCAAGAGCGGGGTGTCGGGGGTCGCGCAGGCGGTGACCTCTAGGGTCTCGGGGATCACCAAGACCCTGGGCGAGAGCGCGGTGGGCAAGGTCGTCAAGGCGTGGCAGCCTGTCGGCCAGGTCATCGGTGCGGGCTTCGGCAAGGCTGTCGCCGGGCTCGGTGGTGTCCTGGCTGCGGCGGGCGCGGGGGTGGCTTCTGTCGCCTCCAAGGTTGGCTCTGCTGTCGGTAGTGCCCTGTCTTCCACGATCTCGGCCGGCGTTAAGGCTGCTGGCATCGCGGTGGCCGCGCTCGGCACGGCTATCGCGACTAACCTGTCCCGCGCGGTGTCCCGCGCGGACACTCTGGCGAACTTCCCGCAGGTCATGGCCAATATCGGCTACTCAGCCGATGACGCGCGCGTGCAGATCGACCGTATCGCCAAGTCCCTGGACGGGCTGCCGACGTCGACGAACGCGGTCGCCCGGACCGTGCAGGGGCTGGCTCCGCTGACCGGCAGCCTGGAGAAGGCTACCGATGTCAGCCTGGCCCTGAACGATGCTCTGCTCGCGGGCGGCGGCTCGGCGGTCATCGTCGAGAACGCCATGGAGCAGTACCGGCAGATGCTGGCCGTGGGCACCGTGGACATGTCTGCCTGGCGCTCTATGCAGGCGGCCATGCCCGGCCAGCTGGACCAGATGGCCCGCGCTCTCCTGGGGGCTACGGCGAATTCCTCGGACCTGTACGACGCCATGAAGGCGGGCACGGTCTCCTTCGAGGACTTCAACGACACCCTGGTGAGGCTCGACTCTGAGGGGATTGACGGGCTCGCGTCCTTCCACGACCAGGCGCTCACCGCCACTGCGGGCATTTCGACCGCCTTTGAGAATGCGCGCAACCGTATTGCTGCGGCGATCACCAAGGTGATTAACGTTTTTGGCGTGGACTCCATCTCGGAGGCTATTAACGGGTTCACGGCGAACTTCTCGACCTGGGGAGACACGGTTGCTGAGAAGGCGCGGGTAGTCAAGGAGTGGATCTCCGACACGATTGTGCCTGCCTTCGAGGGCATGAAGTCCATTCTTCTTGACGGTGACTTCACCGGGCCGATCTTCGGCCAGCAGGAGGACTCCGGCCTCGTTGGCTTCCTCATGTCCGTGCGTGAGGCCGTCATCTCCGTGAAGGACGGTTTCGAGGCGGCGAAGCCTACTCTCGAGTCCATCTGGGCTGGGGTGCAGGGATTTGTCGCGGAGGCCGCTCCTAAGATCGGCGAGGTGCTGACCCGCGTGGTGCAGCTAATCCCGTCTATCGTGGACGGCATCTCCTCGGTAGCGCAGTGGTTGAGCGACAACAAGGACTACGTTCTGTCGATTGCGGTTGCTATTGGTGCTGCCGTGACCGCGTACAAGGCCTGGACCACGGCCCTGAACATCTACAAGGCCGCTCAGGACGCGGCCAAGGCGGCGCAGGCTGCGTTCAACCTGGTAGCCAACGCCAACCCCATCATGCTGGTGGTAATGGCTATCGCCGCCCTGGTGGCCGGCCTGTGGTTCTTCTTCACGAAGACCGAGACCGGCCGGAAGATCATGGCCAAGGTCTGGACCGCGATCAAGAACGTGGTCGGCGGAGTCGTGTCCTGGTTCTCCGACACCGCGCTCCCCGTGCTCCAGGGAGTCTGGGACGGGATCAAGAGCGGCGTGAGCACCGTCGGGGAGAAGGTCTCCGACATCTGGGACGGGATCAAGAATGCAGTAAGCAGCGTAGTCGGCTGGTTCTCCGACAACGTAGTGCCCGTGCTCCAGGGAGTTTGGGACGGGATCAAGAGCGGCGTGAGCACCGTCGGGGAGAAGGTCTCCGGCGTCTGGGACGGGATCAAGGGCGCAGTAAGCAGCGTAGTCGGCTGGTTCTCCGACAACGTAGTGCCCGTGCTCCAGGGAGTCTGGGACGGGATCAAGGACGGCGTGAGCACCGTCGGCGAGAAGGTCTCCGGCGTCTGGGACGGGATCAAGGGCGCGGTCCGCGGAGTCGTGTCCTGGTTCGACACCTGGGTGAAACCCGTAGTCATGGTCTTCGTCGGCAACGTGATGGCCGGTTTCGCTCTGCTGGCCGTCGCCGTCAAAATCGTCTGGGACGGTATTAAGGCTGCGATTAGTAAGGTTGCGGACTGGTTCAATAATACGCTTCGCCCGCTCGTTCAGAAGGTTATCGACAGGCTGAAGTCCGGGTTTGACGGCTTCAAGTCCGCCGTGTCTACCGTCTGGGGCGGTATTAAGGCTGCGATTAGTAGGGTTGCGGACTGGTTCAATAATACGCTTCGCCCGCTCGTTCAGAAGGTTATCGACAGGCTGAAGTCCGGGTTTGACGGCTTCAAGTCCGCCGTGTCTACCGTCTGGGACGGTATTAAGGCTGCGATTAGTAGGGTTGCGGACTGGTTCAATAATACGCTTCGCCCGCTCGTTCAGAAGGTTATCGACAGGCTGAAGTCCGGGTTTGACGGCTTCAAGTCCGCCGTGTCTACCGTCTGGGACGGTATTAAGACTGCGATTAGTAGGGTTGCGGACTGGTTCAATAATACGCTTCGCCCGCTCGTTCAGAAGGTTATCGACAGGCTGAAGTCCGGGTTCGACGGGCTGAAGAAGGCGATATCAACCGCCTGGGACGGCATCAAGACCGCAATCAACAAGGTCTCCACCTGGTTCTCCGACACCCTCTGGCCCAGCATTAACAAGGTGATCGGCAAGATCAAGTCCGGCTTCAACACCATGAAGGATTCCATCGGGAAGGCCTGGGACGGCATCAAGTCGCTGGCTGCGAAGCCGGTAAACTTCCTCATCGGAACGATCTACACCGACGGCATCAAGAAGCTGGTCGACAAGCTCACGAAAGCGGTCGGCCTGAATATCACCCTGCCAGCCGTGGCAAAGATCCCCGGCTACGCGTCCGGCGGCGTCCTGCCCGGTTACACGCCGGGCAAGGACGTCTACCACTTTGTCTCTCCTGACGGTGGTGGCGCCCTGGCCCTGTCGGGCGGCGAGGCGATCATGCGGCCGGAGTGGGTGCGCGCCGTAGGCGGCCCCGCGGCGGTCGACGCGATGAACCGGGCGGCCACCGGGCCAGGCCGTAGTGGTCTGTCCGCTATCGGGGACCGCGGCTACCAGCACTTCTTCCTCGGCGGCATCTGGAATGCAGCCAAGAATGCAATCGGCGGCGGCATTAAGGGCGTCACGGACTGGCTGGCCAATACCGTGGAGGCGGCGGCAGAGATCATCTCCGACCCGATCGGTGCTGTCACTGAGCTAGTGCGCAAGCCGGTGGACGCCCTGATGGGGGCTTTTCCGGCGGCAGGCATGATCGGTGACGCCGTAAAGCAGATTCCCGGCCAGACAATCACCTCAATCGGCAGCTGGCTGAAGAAGAAGACTGAGGCGCTCGGCACCGGGTCCGCACCGGTCGACTTCGCGAAGACCCTTTTGGGTACCCCGTATGTGTGGGGTGGCTCCTCTATCCCGCCGGGCCTGGACTGCTCGGGCCTGATCTACTACGCGCTGAACCGCACCGGGCACCCGGCGCCGCGCCTGACGGCGGCGGGATACCAGTCCGTCGCGTCTCCTGTCACCAGCCCGGTCCCGGGCGACGTGGTGTTCTGGGGCCGCCCCGCCTACCACGTCGCGTGGTATGCGGGCAGGGGCCAGATCGTGGAGGAGCCGCACCCGGGCGGCTCCGCCCGCCAGACCTCGGTGTACGGGTCCGTCACCTACGGGCGCCTGAAGTACGACCGGGGAGGCCTGCTGCAGCCGGGCCTCTCCCTGGTGGAGAACGCCACCGGCAAGCCCGAGCCGGTGTTCACCGGCGGCCAGTGGGACCGCATCGCGCAGCTGATAGCGGACCGTCAGTGGCCGGAGAAGGTCACGCTCGTGGATTCGAGCAACTCGATTATCAGCGAGCTGGACGTGCGTATTGAGCGTGCGGTTGGGCCGGCGTCGCGTGGTCGCCTGCGTGAGGCTCTGGGGGTGTAGTCGGTGGCTGTCCAGTGGGGTGCCGCGTCCGGGTATATGCGTGTCGGGATTGATGTCTCCCAGTCTGGGAGTGTCGATTCCGGCAGCGTGAGGCTGACCGTCGTCTACTACATTCAGTCAGTCGCTTACGGGCACAATTACACGTCCACGCTCCACCGGTCGGGTGCGATTACCGGCGACGTGCCGGTTAGCTTCTCTAGTGGTTTTGGTGCGACCGTCACCAAGGAGGTAGCCCGGCAGGTTATTACGGTCTCGACGGCGTACGGCTCTACGGTCTCGCGCACTTTCTCCGCGAGCTTGGGGCCGATCTGGAATGGTGGGGCGCCGTCGGTTTCGCGGACGCACACGGTCGCGGCCCGCGCCTATGAGGTGCCGTACGCGCCTACGTCGGTGACCGCCTCCACGACGGACGGGAAGACTACTCGCGTCTCGTGGGCGCAGAAGCGGGATGCGGCCCACCCGGTCAGCGCATCGGGTATTGAGCGCTACGACAACCAGTCCAAGACGTGGGTGCGGGTCGGTACCGTGCAGGGCACTGGTACGGCCTGGTCCGATACGTCACTGCCGGCGGGCCGCGCCACCTATTACCGGGTGTGGGCGTGGAATGGGCGGGAGTCTGCGCGTGCGCAGTCGGCTACCGTATGGACCACGCCGACAGCTGCTACTAATGTGCGGGCGGTTAAGGACGCGGCGGGGAATATTACCGTCTCCTGGGTTAAGACTGTCCTGCATAATGAGGGCTCCTACGATATTTATGACAACGGGGTCCTTATCGGCAGTACCGCCGAGAATGTGACGTCGTTTGTGCACCGTAGCCCGGACCC
Source organism: Actinomyces sp. 432 (assembly GCF_009930875.1). Classification (NCBI taxonomy): domain Bacteria; kingdom Bacillati; phylum Actinomycetota; class Actinomycetes; order Actinomycetales; family Actinomycetaceae; genus Actinomyces; species Actinomyces sp. 432. The sequence goes on along the minus strand of NZ_CP025249.1, from coordinate 1,573,807 downwards.
GGCGGCTGCGCACACGTACACGGTCGTCACTAGGACGCCTAATGGTTTGCGGTCGGCGATGTCGGCGGCGTCGCCTGCGGTGCAGGTGCTGGGCGCGCCGTCCGCGCCGACGGTGCTGGGCCCGACCGGGACGGTATCGCCGGGGCGCGTGGTGCTGTCGTGGCGGCACAATCCTGTGGACTCCACGGCGCAGACCGCGGCCCGGGTCGAGGTGCGGCGCGTGGTGTCGGCGCTGTCCACCGAGCTGGTGCAGGTCATCGAGGTCACGGGGGCTGCGCAGACTGCGGCGCTCACCCTGCCTGTGGGCCAGTACATGTGGACGGTGCGTACCCGGGGCATGTACGACGGCGGCGCGGCCGGGGACTCGGCGGCGTGGTCCCCCGCCGGTGGGGGCCTGGGCTCGCCGGGGCAGTTCCGGGTCGCTACGCCGCCGGTGGTGGGTATCACGGTGCCTGGCCCTGTGGTGGGTACCGCGTCCACGCAGGTGGCGTGGTCGTACTCCCAGGCTGAGGGGCACGCCCAGTCGTCTGCCGTGGTGGAGCTGGTGGAGCTGGTGGACGGGGTGCCGTCCGGGCCGGTGGAGTCGGTGAGCGTGTCGGGTGCGGGCGCGAGCGTGGCCATGTCGTCGCGGCTGCCGCACGGCTCCGCGTGGCAGGTGACTGTGACGGTGACCTCGGCGGTCCGCCAGACCGCTACCGCCCGCGTGGTCGTCTCGGTGGTGTACCCGTCGCCTCCCGCCCCGGTGGTGGAGGCGGTGTGGGACGAGTCGCGTGGGGCTATGAGCCTGGCGCTGGCTAATCCGGCGCCGCTGCCGGTGTCGGAGCGTGTGGTGAGCCTGGTGCCGGACCCGCTCCTGGCGCGCCCGCAGGCGTGGGACACCCCCGGTGGGGCGCTGTCTGTGTCTGGTGGCAGTGGTGACGGGTGGGCGCAGGCGGTGCCTGTGGTGCCCTCCTGGGGATGCCGGCTGTCCCTGGCTGACCCGGTGCCCGTGGTGGCCGGGCAGCAGGCGGCGTGGAGCGTGGACGTGGCTGCCGCGGCCCCGCCCGAGGCCGAGGACACCCTCCTTTTGTGGACCTCGGACTGGTGGGTCAACGCCGAGGTCACCAAGACCGCCTCGGAGGTCTCGACGTCGACGGCGGCGGTGTCGGGCAACAACGGCCGCATCGGCACCAGCACGCGGCCCCTGCCGGGTGGCCGCACCTACCGGCTGGCAATGCTCGTGTCCTGCGAGGCCGACTGCTACGTGGACATGGGCGCCTACTACATGACCACCGCGGGCGCGTACTCCAGGTCCCTGTGGCCCGCCAATAATCGCAAGCAGCTGTCGGCCGGCACGGACCGCCAGCTGATCTGGGTGGACCTGCCCATCACCTACCGGGCGGGGGAGGACCGCCTGCAGTGCATCGCCTACCTGCGTGCGGGCGGCCGCCGCCTGGTGGTGCACGACGCGGTGGTGCTGGACGTCACCGGCCAGGACACCGGGGCGCCGGCGGAGCCCGCGGCCCCGTCACTGGCCGTGTCCGCGTCCGCCGACGGGTCCACCGCTGTGCTGGACGGCGCGGCCGTGTCCGTGTCCGCTGACGGCGCCACCGTCGTGGTGGACGGCGCGGCCACCTCCGCTGACGGCGCTACCGCCATCGTGGACACTACCGCGGCCCCCGTGGCGGTGCCGGGGGTGGACGTCGCGGACCACGCGGTGGTGTCGGTGGAGGTGGCCTGGCTCGGCCCGGACGGCACCGTGCTGGCCGTCACCAGCGAGCCCGCCGCCCCCGGTGCCGCCCCCGCTGGCGGCGTGCGCGCGGTCGTGGCGGCCACGGTCCCGGCCGGTGCGGTGGCGGCCCGTCCCGCCGTGGTGTGCCAGGGCGCGACCCTGTGGGTGCGCCGCCCGCTCCTGACTACCGCCACCAGCCCGGCGGGCCTGGTGACCGAGTGGTGGGACCCGGCAGGCCCGTACGCCCAGCTGGGAGGCCAGTCCTACGCCGTGTCCGTGTCCGCTGACGGCACCACCAGTGTCGTGCCCAACTCCCCGCCGGCGGCCCGCAACCGGGTGTCGCGGTCGGTGGACGGCGGCACCACCTGGGAGCCGCTGGACGCGGAGGTGCCACTGGACTACGCCACCAGCGACCCCCTCGCCCTCAGCTATGGGGAGACCATGTACCGGGCGGAGGCGGTCTCCGCTGACGGCGCCTCCGCCGCCACCGTCGTGGCGGCCGTGGCGGACTCGCAGGCGATGTGGATCGGCGGCGGCCCCGCCTACACCACCACCGCACCCCTGTACGGGGACCCCGCGCACGCCCTGGACGTGGACCTCGCCGAGCGGGACACCGCCTATTTCGCAGGCCGGCGCCTGCCGGTGGAGCTGGCCGGCACCCAGGAGGCCCGCTCCCTGTCCGTCTCCGCGACCCTGGACGACGACGATATGGCGATCCTGGACACCCTGGCCGCGCTCGCGGTCCTCCCCGGGCCCGTGGTGTACCGGGACCCGGTGGGGCGGCGCATGTGGTGCTCGATGTCGGGGCTGCGCCTGCCGCGGGACTACCGGGGCGGGATCTGGGGCGTGTCGCTGGACCTGGTGGAGGTGGATCCCGATGACTGACGCGGTGCCCGCCTGGGTAACCACTACGCCCGCGGGCCTGGACGGCGACGTGGTGGAGCGCGTGCTGACCGGGCACAGGCAGTCCTGGTGGGAGGTGGTGCTGGCGGACCGGCGAGGGGCGGAGCTGCGGCCGCTGGACGGCGTGACCGGCGGGAGCGTGGAGCTGTCGGCGACCACGACGCTGCGCGCCTCGGGCACCCTGTCCCTGGCCGACCGTGGCCAGGGCGTCGACTGGCTGTCCGACCGCGTGCACATCCTCCAGCACATCCGCGACCGCCACGGCCGCGAGGTCTCCTGGCCGCTGGGCGAGTACCTCCTGTCCGCCCCCACCAGGGCCTACAGGTCCTCCGGGTCCTCGTGGGAGGTGGAGCTGTCCTCACCGCTGCTGGTGCTGTCGGAGGACGCCCTGCCCGAGACGCTCACCGTCCCGGCGGGTACCGTGGTGACGGACTGGGTGGCCTCCCGGGTGGCCTCGGCCGGCGAGCGGCCCGCAATCGACCCCTCCACCGCCAAGCTAACCTCCGCCCTCACCTTCGAGGCAGGCACCACCCTCCTCACCGCATTGAATGAGGTGCTGGCGGCCGCCAACTACTGGGCACTGCACCCCTCCCCGGACGGCACCATCGGCTCCACCCCCTACCGGCTGCCCGCCGACCGCCCCCTGGCCCGCGAGCTGGCAGAGGGCGACCGGGCCGTCCACTCCGCCACCTGGACCCGCGACCTCGACACCGCCGGCACACCCAACCGCGTGGTGGCCGTCGCCCAGGGCGGCGGCGAGGACGAGCCGGAGATGACCGCCACCGCCACCAACACCACCCCCACCAGCCCCTACAGCTACCAGGCCAGGGGCAGGTGGATCACGCACGTGGAGACCGGCGTGGAGGCCACCAGCCAGGCCACCCTCACCGCCATCGCGGCCCGCCGCCTGGCCGAGCTCACGACCTCGACCGCCACCATCACAGCCTCCTGCCTCCCACTGCCCATCTGGCCCAGGGAGCGCGTCACCTGGGACACCGCCGGCCACCGCACCGACACCACCGTCCGCCAGGTGGCCTACCAGGCCGCCCCCACCGCCCTGATGGGCCTGGAGCTGGAGGAGATCCCATGACCACCACCCTGGACGCCCTCGTGACCGCGCTCGCGGACCTGCGCCGGCGCGTGGACCGGGCGCCGTCCTACCGGTGGGGCACCGTCACCAGCCGCTCCCCGCTGCGGGTGCGCCTGGATGGTGACAGTGAGCCGCTGGGGGCGGCCCCGGTGTCGCTGGTGGCGGCCCCGGCGGCGGGTGCCCGGGTGCTGGTGCTGCTGCACGGCCGCCGCGCCGTCGTCCTCGGCACCAGGCAATAGACCCGCATCAAACCACAACTCAACAGAGGAGAGAGAGGATCACATGTCTGAGTCTGACGTGTCTGTGGGGCGTGAGCGTCCCCTGAGTGATGAGGAAGCGGCGGAGCTGATGGCTCGGCTGACCGAGCGGGCCGCGTACGACCCCGCCAACGACACCACCACGGGCGGGGGTGACGCGGCATGAGCACGTCCGTCAACGACCCCCGGATCACGCAGGCGATCGACACCGCCATGAAGGCGATGCTCTCCAAAGTCGGCACCCGTGGCGGGGATTGGGTATGGCGCGCCGTCTACCCGTCCTTCGTAGGGCAGGCGTGGTGCGGTGCATTCCAGGTCTGGGGCTACCGGGCCGCCGGCGTGGACCTCATGAAAGCCTGCTGGTGGTTCTACGTCCCCTACATCGAGACTTTCGCCCGCCGGATCGGTGCCTGGACGAGCGAGCCAGGATACGGCCGGCAGGCGATCTTCGACTGGGGCGGCGACGCGATCGCCGACCACGTGGGCGCATCCAACCCCGACCCCAACGCCTCCACCTACCGGTCGGTAGAGGGCAACACATCCCCCGGCAGCTCGGGCTCGCAGGGCAACGGCAACGGCGTCTGGACCCGCTACCGCGCTCGCGGCGTCATCCGCGGCTGGGTGGACATGCGCGTGGTCCTGGCGTGGATGATCGACCAGGGCAAGTGGGTACCAGGCACCACCGCCGCCAGTGTGCAGAAGGTGGCGTCGACGGCGACGGGCAAGGCCCAGACTGGCACGGACGGGCAGGCGATGCTCGACGTTGACGGCGTGCTCGGCTCGGCGACGATCAGCCGGTGGCAGCAGGTCATGGGCACGCCGATTGACGGCGTGATCTCCAAGCCATCCGCCATGGTTAAGGCGTTCCAGACGTGGCTCAACTCTGCGGTGACTGACAGCCAGGTGAAGGTCCTGACCGGCGCCGCCCGGCTCGATGTCGACGGAGTTCTTGGCCCCAAGTCGTGGAAGGTCTTCCAGTTCTGGGTCGCAAACGTGCGCCCGGCCTGGATACAGCAGTCCGGCGGCCCGGCCAAGCTCACCGCGGCGAACTTCGGCCAGTGGGTCGACGGCGTGGCCGGCGTGAAGACCATCAAGACCCTCCAGCACTGCCTCAACGCCAGCTACGCCAGCTCCGGCAAGCTCCTCGCCAAATGAACGGAGGCCACCAATGGGGAAGCATGTCGCACTCACGACCGACCGCACCATCCTGTCCTGGCTGACGCCAGAGCGACGCCGAGCCATCTACTCCGCCGTCGCTGCTGTCCTGGCTGCGCTCGCGGCCGTCGGCGTCATCACCGGCGAGCAGGCCACCGCGTGGGGGCAGGTGGCTGAGCAGGCCCTCGCCGTCGCCGCGCTCGTCCTGGCTGCCGTGCACACCGGCGGCGTGTATGAGGCCCTGTCATCGGCCCCGTGGATGACGGCGACGCCACCACCGGCGGCGTGGGGGAGTGACCTGTCATGGCGTGGTCGCCGCTGCTGGTGCCGCGGGCGGTGTGGGGGTCGCTCACGCCGCCGCGGGTGATCTCCCTGCTGGCCGCCATCACCTACGTGTGCCTGGGCGCTGCCGGGGGCGCGGTGCTGCTGCACCCCGGGCGGCCGGTGCCGCTGGACCTCGCCCTGGGGGCCGGGTGCATGATCGTGGGGCGGTGGCTGCCGCGCCGGCCGCGTGGCGCGGCTGGTGGGGCGTGGAGGCGCCCGCCGCGGGCCTGGTGGTCCTCGGGATGGGGGACGTGACCGCCCTGGGCGTGATGCGGGCGCTGCTGGCCGAGCGGTGGCCGTCGTGGCACCTGTGGATAGCGCTGGCGGTGGCGCTGCTGGTGGCCCAGCGGGTCCTGCGGATCTGGGGGCGCTGGTGGGAGCCGGGCCGGGAGCCTCCCACGCGGCTGCGGCGGGAGGAGACGCGCCTGATGGCCGCCCGGGTGCTCGGCGCGGACATCCTGGCTGCCTACGAGCAGCCGCCCGGGAGTGGGGAGGCTGTAGATGGATGTGAGGATTGACCTGATCGTGTCGGTGGTGGTGGCGGCCCTGGGGTCGCCACTGCTGCTGTCTGTGGCCAGGGCGGCGCGCCGCTCCTGGATGCAGCGCCGTGATATTGAGACTGAGGTGCAGCGGTGGCGGCGGCAGGCGGCCGCCTGGGAGACCGCCTGCTGGGCGACGCGGTCTATGGCTGTGCAGGCCGGCGTGCCGGTCGAGCGGCTGCCCCGTGGCCCAGGTGAGGGATCGGCCGTCGCATGGCCCACCACCCAAGAGGACAGCGACTCGTAGAGGAGGCGAATCATGGCTGTGACTGTGTACACGAAGGCCGGGGCGGACGCGGCTATCGCCGCCGCCGTGCAGGCGGTGCAGGTGCCCGCGCCCTCGCAGGGCGGCGGTGACGGCGTGCAGGTGCTGGTGCTGCCGGCCGGTGCGTCCGTGCCTGCTGGCACCAAGGCGGGCACGCTCGTGGTGCGGGTGATCGCATGACCGTGGAGGTCGTGGGCACGGCCGCCACCACGTCCGCCGGGGCCGTGCTGACGGTGGAGGGCGCCCAGGCCGGTGACGCCGCCGTCCTCGTGGTCGGCGCCCAGTACGGGCACTCCGGGGACATGACCCCCGCCGGGTGGCAGGGGTCATACGTGGCGAAGATCGGGGACGGGGGCCGGTCGGGCACCATCGCCACCCGCGCGGTGACCGCGCCCGCTGACACGCGCAGCGTGCCTGTCGGTTCCCCGGTCGGCGGCGGCCGCATCTCCGCCGCCCTGGTAGTCCTGCGCGGCCTGCTGTCCACCCCCGCGCCGGTGGCGTGGCAGGAGCCCGCACCGGTGCTCCCCGCGTCCGGCGCGGCCCTGGTGACCACCCAGCAGCACCAGGTCGCCTCCGGGCAGGTGGTCGGGCACGACCCCGCGGGCAGGCAGGTCGTGTCCGCTGACGATGCCGGGCACACCACTGCCGCGTCCTGGAGCGCGGTCACCCTGGCGATTGTGGACGACTGCCAGGGTGAGGCCCTAGTGCCCACCCTGTCCGGGGATACGGCGCTGAGGGCATGGTGCGTGGTGCCGCTGGCTGCGGACCCCGCCCACCAGCCTCCCCAGCCTGACCCGGAGCCGGACCCGGTTGACCGGTCCCTGGAGGTCGACGGCCAGGCGGTGGAGATCGTGGGCTACCAGACCGCGCGTGGCCTGGCGCCCGCCCGGCTCATGCCCCACGGCGCCACCACCGTCACCGGCCTGCTGGGCATGGGGGTGCCGTGGCTGGTCGCCCACCGGGGAGGGTCCGCGTCCTGGCCCGAGCACACCCAGCGCGCCTACACGCAGGCGGTGTGGGCCGGCGCCCATGTGCTGGAGTTCTCGGCCGGCCGCACGAGCGATGGTGTGTGGCTGGGCTGCCATGACCGCACCCTGGCGCGGCTGGGCGGCCCGGACACGCCGGTCTCCGAGCTGACCTGGGCGCAGGTGGAGGCGGCCATGAGCGGCCGTGACACCATGCCCGCCCGCCTGGACTGGCTCATCGAGCGCTACGGCGACTCCCACGTAATTCTTTTTGACCCCAAGTACTCGATCACGACTTTCCAGAGCGAGTACTTGGCGATGCTCGCCCCATACCGGGACCGCGTGGTCCTCAAGTACAGCGGGGACGGCCTCGCCGCCTTCAGCGCCTGGAAGTCTCGCGGGTACGTGACGTGGGCGTACGGCTACCAGGCCTGGCGCACCGGCAACACCGCCGCCTGGGGTAATTTCCTGGCTGACGCCAATAAGGACATCCTGTCGCTGGATGGGCCGTACGCGTCGGCCGCCTGGCGGGAGGCTCTGGCGGCCGGGAAGCCTCTGACCGCGCACATCCTGACCAGCCGCACCGAGTACGCGGCCGCTGTGGAGGGTGGCGCGGTCGGTGCGATGGTCTCCGGCGTCGGCGACTGGACCCCCGACTTCTGATCCCACAAGAGATGCCGCCCCACACCCAATTGCGGGTGTGGGGCGGCCATTTGTGCGTACGTCTACGCCCACTCCCACACGGCCGATTTAGGCGGGGTGGGCCAGCGGAATTTGGCCCGCTCCGTGACGGGGGTCAGCTCCCACTCGTGGCGGGCGCGCCTGCTGGCTACCCACCAGTCGATCAGCTCGTCGACGACGGCCGGAGTGATCGCATCCATGATGCGCTGCCTCGCCTCGGCGAGCAGTTCGGCGGCTTGCGGGCGCAGCTGGCCGAGGTCGTCGAGCGCGATGTTGTCGCCGCGGGATTCGCGCCCCAGCACGTAGCCGAGGCGACCGTTAGAGGCGCATAGGCCCATGGGCTCCAGGGCCTGGTTGGCGAGCCAGGCGACCGAGAGCACGGAGAGCGTGCGCCTGGGGGAGCCGTCGTCGCCGTAGGTGTCGGCGTACCGGCTGTCGACGGCGCGCTGCCAGCAGGTGATGATTTGCGCCTCGTGGGCGCGCCGCGCTGTTGTGTTGTATGACACGCGCGGTAGTGGGAGGCGGTAGAGGAGCCCGCGCCGGGCGATGGTCTGGAGGTCGATGCCCGTAGCCAATTCCACGGGGGGTACCCCGTCGGCCCAGGTGATCAGGTCGCGCTTTAGGGTGGATTCGTTGGTCATTGGTCTTTTCCTTTCTCTTGCCCCGCCCGGCGAGTGTGCCGGGCGGGGCTGTTGCTGTGTCTACCGGTCGGTGCGGGTGGCGGCGATGCCGAGGCTGGCGCCCCAGATCGCCCATGCCGCGCAGACGACGGGCAGCCACGGGTGGGCCGGGATGGCGGTGAGGATGCCGATCACGACGCCGAGGGCGACGACGACGGCGATGTTCTGGCTGCGGGTCATGTGTGCTCCTTCCCGGGGGAGGTGGTGGCGGCTATGATCCGGGCTAGGGCGGGGGTTGAAGGCACTATGTCTGCTTTCAACCCCCGCCGGCTTAGTCGTCCTTGCGGTGGCGTCCGTGGCCCTTGCGGACCATGGGCCACAGCGTGAGCCCGATCCCGATGACCGAGATCACGAGGCTCGCTAGGGCGATTGCCCGGTCGATGCTCATCGCATCACCTCCCCTGATGTAGTTGTCAATGCCAGCTCTTGCTGACGGGTATAACTATACCCTAGGGATATCCCGTAGGGCAATATTGGGGGAGGTGTTGCCGGTCACAATACCGTCACTGGTCGGTCCTGCCGTCGCGCCACCGGTACACGGTGTTGGTGGCCACTCCTGCCTCGCGGGCGATTTTTGTGACGCCGCGCCCGTCGGCCAGTGCGGCCAGGCAGGTACCGCGCAGCCGGTCCTCGGCGTCGGCTAGTACCGCGCGGGCGCGTAGTACGGCGTCGGCGGCCTGGGCGACGGTGAGGTCTCCGAGCATGTACTGTGCGGCGGCGTCGGCGGCGGCCTGCCGCCCGGTGGTGTCGTCGGCGTCCCAGGCGGCGGCCTGGTTGACGGCGTGCCAGGCGGTGCGCACGCGCTCCACGCGCTCCTCCGCGGCGTCGGTGTCGGTGCCGTGGGCGAGTGGGCCGAGCCAGCCGCGGATCGCATCTGTCTCGGCGGCGTGATCATAGGGGCGGGTCATGGTGCGGTCTCCTGTCGTGTCAGAGGCGTCGGGTAGGGTCTGTGCTGCCCTGTGGCTAGGGCGCGGCCCCGCCGGAGACTGCATCCCTCCGGCGGGGCCGCTATCGTGCTCAGCGGGCGGCGGCGTCCAGCAGGGCGGCCTGGTCGTCGAGCACGCCGTCCAGGGCCTCGCGGATCTCCTGGTCGGTGACCTCGCGGGCGGCGTCCCGGTAGGCGATGCCGGAGGCGGTGACGGTCACGCCCAGGTCCTCCACGGCGGCGCGGATCTCGTCGAGGATCAGGCCGGCCAGGCGCTCGGTGTCGAAGTCGGCGGCGAAGTCGCCGACCATGGCGGCGGTGATGGCGTCCAGGTCGTCGCCCAGGCCGAAGCGGTGGAAGAAGTTGGCGGTGATCTCGGTGGTGGTCATTGTCTTGCTCCCTTGTGGCTAGGTGGTTGGCCCCTGTGGCCTCCCGACACCCCCAACTATACCTACGGGATATCCCGTAGGGCAACACGTGGGGGAGTGAACCGGGTCACAACATCGTCACGCCTCGATCTGCCGCAGCCCAGGCAAAGCGCCCGCCTGGCCGTGGCGCGAAGGCCGCCCCCACACCCGGTTGGGTGTGGGGGCGGCGGTATTGTCGTGTGTCTTACGGTGTCACCACAGGCTGTAGTGGCTGCAGTAGGCGGAGCCTGCGCTGCCGGACCCTGAGGAGCTGTCCTCCTGCTCGCCGTCGACGAGGATTTCGCAGCTCATGGTCTGTGAGTCGTCTTCGTTGAAGATGTCGCCGGTGACGGAGACGGACCAGTCACCGGACTCGTAGGGGAGCTCCTGGCTCCACTCGCCGGTGAAGTCCTCGGAGTGGGAGGACCCGTCGTGCATCCACAGGACGGTGCCGGAGCCGGAGGCCTCCGCCTTGAGCGTGATGGTCTTGCTCGGGGTCTCCTCGGCCTCTTCCTCGTCGGTGCTGGTGTCGTCTCCGCTGGCCTGCTCGGACTGGGTCTCGGACGTGGCTGCTGTGGTCTCCGTGTCGCTGGAGGTGTCGCTGCCGCCGCTTAGCTGGGCGATGACGACGACGGCGATGACGACGGCGGCGGCGATGAACCACCAGCGCTTCCAGATCGGCTTCTTCTGCGGGCCGGGAGCGGGTGCGGTCATGGGTGCCTCCTTGGTGGGGATGGGTGAGTGATCGGAGTCTGCCCCGTCTTGCACGCTGGCGTTGCGGTTATGAGACGGTTGTTACCGCATTGCGTGCAATTGCAATGTTAGCGGTCAGGCGGCTGCCTGGACGGCTCGGGTGAGTGCGTCGGTGGGCATGCGCACGTAGCGCTGGGTGGTCTCGGGCCTGCTGTGGCCGAGGACGGCGCCGACAGCGAGCAGGTCGCGTGTGCCGGCGAACATAGCGGTGGCGCACCTGTGGCGGAGAGTGTGGGCGGTCCACCCGTCGGGCAGGGCGGCGGAGACGAGTTTTGTCACGTGTCCGGGGGAGAGGTGCCCGCCGGTGCCTCCGGGGAACAGCCACCTCTCGCCGCGGCGTTGCGCGTCCCGGAGGATGGCGTGCAGGTCGTCGCGGATGATGGGCACGTACCTGGTTTTGCCGCCCTTGCCGGTGACGTAGAGGCCGGCGCCGTCGTAGCGGGTGACGTCGACGGCGGAGATCTCGGCGGCTCGCAGCCCGGCGTAGGCGCCGAGCATGATCATCGCGCGTGTCCTCGGCTCCGCCTCGGCCAGCGCTCGGGCGATGACATCCTCGGGTGCGGGGCGGGCGACTCCGGGTGGCACGCTGACGGGGGCGAGGCGTGCGGCCGGGTCCTCGGCGATGAGTTCCTCGGCGTGCAGCCATCGGAAAAACCCGGTGAGTGCGGTCCGGATGCTTTTGCGGGTGTCTGGTGCCCAGTCTCCGGCGAGGATCTGTCGTAGGTCGTCGGTGGTGACGTCCTCGGGCGAGGATGGCACGAGCCGGGCTGCGCGCATGACGTGGTGGCGGTAGAGGCGGATGGTGCCCTTGCTGCGTCCGGCGGCGGCGAGTGCGGTGGTCCAGCGGGCGGTGGTGTCCTCCCAGGTGAGCATTGCGGCGGTTCCCCTGTCTCCCGCGGCGGGCGTCGTTGCCGTGCTGGTGGCCCGGGAGATGGGGATGATCTGGCACCCGGCGGCTGCGGGTGAGGCGGGGCCGGCGCGTGAGCCCACCGTGTCTCTGCGGGGGACGAGCCGTGACCGGAGCTGCTGGATCGTGGCTGTCATGATGCGTGCTCGCAATCGCTGCGCTAGGCGGCGATGGTGAGTGCCCGTCGCTCAACCACGGGCAGTGTGATCACGCGCTGTGAACCGGAGGGTTGTTGGTTCGAGTCCAACCGCGGGAGCCGAGCGTAAGCCTCGCCCTTGAGGGCGGGGCTCTTTTTGTCTTCGTCCACAGCGGCGCCCGCGACTGCGGCGGTTGGCTCTGTGAGGCGCTGGACCCGTTCGGATAGCGCAGTGATCTGGTCGCGTAGGTCTGCGACCTGAGCACGTGTAGCCGCCTCCTGCTCGGCGTTCTCCTCTGTGACTAGGGAGATGATCCAGGAGGCGAGGGTGGCGGTCACCACACCGATCAGCGCTACGCCGCCAATCATGAGGAGTACCGCGGTGGCTCGGCAGCGGTTCGGTGAGTGGTTGATGGCGCGTGTCCCGGCGGCGCGGCGGGCGGGGAGTGTGGTGTGGCGATCGTGCTCGAGGGTCGTTCTCGGGCGGATGAGGTCGTATTCGCCGCGTGGGGGACGTTCTCGGGCTGATGAGGTCGTGCTCGGCCGGGCGCAGGGGGTCGTTTGGGGGCCCGGCGCTCCGCGTTCGGCGTCCAGCACCGCCAGGGAGCCTACGAAGGACAGTAGCGCCACGCTTCCTGCCGTGTATGCCATGATCTGCCCACGCAGCGCACTAAGTCGTTCGCGGGCTGGGATCCGTGAAATGGCCGCCTGCTGCGTGAGGATGGGAGGGCAGGCAAGCTGGAAAGCCTGCGGGCGGTTTGCCTCGAAGCTAGCATCCCTGTGTGGGCATGAAGATCACCCGTGAGGACGGCATTGAGGAGGAGTACGTACTCCTCCTCGAGGAAGCGCTGCCCAAGCTCGGGCTTCCTCTCAGTAGCAATAGGCTGGACGAGTTCCGTGGCGGTGAGCAGTTCATCGGCGCCGCGGACGTGCTGAGGATGTGCGTCGAGCGCGGCATCGACGTCACCGAGGAAGCGCTGGTGCCCGTCGAGGAGGACACCATCCTGTTCGCGGACGACCCCTGGGAGACCGCCCGCCACTACTACGCGCAGATCGTCGGCCACATCGCCGTGATCCGCGCCCGCCGCGCCGTCGGCACGACCTGAGACGGACAAGACGTCTCAGTAACCGGTGAGGTCGGCCCGGCGGCTGGCATTGCGCCGTCGGCTCTGGCAGCATGAGACTGCACGCCGCGTGCGTCACGTCGAGCGCCCGGATGATTCGAGAACGTTGGGGAAGACGAATCTCGGAACAACCAGGAGGCGATCCCCGTGAACGGTGCATACACCCGCGGTGTACTTTTCGTGCACTCCGCGCCCCGCGCCCTGTGCCCGCACATTGAATGGGCGGTGGCCGAGGTGCTAGGTAGTCGTGTCCACTTCGAGTGGACCGACCAGCCTGCCGCACCCGGGATGATGCGCGCCGAGACCAGCTGGGTGGGACGTGTCGGTACCGGCGCCCAGCTCACCAGCGCCCTGCGGGGGTGGGCGAATCTCCGCTACGAGGTCACTGAGGAGGCGTCGCCCGGCTACGACGGCGGGCGCTGGTCGCACACCCCCGACCTGGGTATCTTCCACGCCCAGACCGATGTGCACGGCAACGTGGTAATCCCCGAGGACCGGGTGCGGGCAGCGCTGGCCCATTCCGACCAGCCCGCGGTCATGCGTCGCCAGCTGGATCTGGCCCTCGGACAGGCCTGGGACGACGAGCTCGAACCCTTCCGCTACGCCGGCGCCGGGGCGCCCGTGCGCTGGCTGCACCGAGTCGGCTGACTCATCGCCCGCCCGGCGCCTCGCCGCAGGTGCCCACAGCCGTATCTACCGGCCTCGACACGTAAGTTCAGCCGAACTCGGTGAAGGGGCGGCGGGGATGCGGGTGAAGGCAAGCGCCACGTTGTGTCCGCCGAAGCCGAACGACGTGCTCACAGCCGCTTCCAGCCCGGGGGCGTCTCGCCCGGTCGGCCCCACCACGTCCAGGCCGAGTTCGGCAATGGCCGGGTCGACGCCGCCGGGCAGCAGCGTCGGCGGCAGCCACCGCTCCTGTAGCGCCATAATCGTCAGCACGGCCTCCAGGCCGCCGGCTCCCCGAGCAGATGCCCAGTCAGAGACTTCGTGGCAGACACGCCTGCGGCCGGCACGCTGCGCGCGAGCACCGCAGCCTCCACTGCGTCACCGGCGGGGGTGGAAGTGGCGTGGGCGTTGACGTGCCCGACCTGCTCGGCCCGCAGGCCGCCGCGGCGCAGTGCCTCCCGCAGCGCCCGCTCCTGCTGCTCGCCGGAGGGCTGTGGGCGCACCGGATCGTAACCGTCGGCAGTCACGGCGGCGCCCGCAAGGCGGGCCAGGGGCTGGGCGCCGCGGGCCGCGGCATGCTCGGCGGCCTCCAGAACCAGCACGCCGGCACCCTCCCCGAGCACGAATCCGTCGCGGTCCGGCGCGAAGGGCCTGGATGCGGTGGCGGGATCGTGGTTGCGGACGGACAGTGCCCGCATGGCGGCGAAGGCCGCCACCACCATCGGGTGCAGGGCTGCGTCCGTGCCACCTGCTAGGACCACATCGGCCCTGCCCAGGGCGATCAGGTCGGCACCGTAGGCAATCGCCTCCGCCCCGGAGGCGCATGCCGACACGGGTGCGTGCACACCGGCCCGCGCACCCAGCTCCAGGCCCACCGCTGCGGCTGGCGCATTGGGCATAAGTGCGGGAATCGCCGTCGGCGCCACCCGCCTGGGGCCGTGCTCGCGCAAGGCATCCCAGGCCTGCATTACCGAAAGCACCGGCCCTATCCCGGGGGAGAGGGAGACTGCCAGCCGCTGGGCGTCCACCTGCGGAGAGCCCGCTTGCGCCCACGCCTCCTGGGCTGCCACCAGCGCGCACTGGCTGGAGCGGTCCAGGCGTCGCCGCTGCCTGGCGGTGAGCGTCTCGCCGGGCTCAACGGCGAGCGGCGCACCGATCTGCACCGGCAGCTCGCCCGCCCAATCGGTAGCCAGTGCGCGTACTGCCGGGTGGCCGGCACGCAGCGCCCGCCAGGTGCCGGGTACATCGCCGGCCAGCGGGTTAGTGCTTCCCAGGCCCGTGACGACGATGCTGCGGGAGGTCAGTGCCCCGGGCCCGGATGCGGGTGGTGGCAGTGGCATCCCGCTCAGGCCCGCCGCTTGCTGACCAGTTCCACCAGGGCCTCTACGGTCGGGAGGGTGGGGATGAGGGAGTCGTCCAGGGCGATCCCGAAGCGCTCCTCCACCTGGGTGGCGATCGTCAGCAAGCCCAGGGAATCGATGTCCAGGTCGTCGGCGAAGCGGGATGCCGGGGTGACCAGAGAGGTATCGACGCCGGCCTCCTCGGCGACAATCTCGGTAACGACGGCGAGGACGTCGGCGGGCGCGTCAGCCATGAGAACTCCTAAACCAGTGATGTGGGTTTGAACTGCGGTTGAGTAGAGCGGGAGGTAGGCGCTACGGGCACGTAGCGGTGCCCTGCATGCGCGGGAAGTCCCGTTATATTGTGGGACTATTGTCCCACATAGGGTGGCTGTTCGTCCTCTCCGGTGGCCAGGCGGCCCACAATGACTGCCAGGTGCAGGACCAGGCCGTCGCGGGCGTCGGTGGCGTCCCAGCCGATCTGCTTGCTGACTCGCCCCAGCCTGTAGCGCACGGTGTTGGCATGGACGAACAGGGTACGTGCGGTCATCTCCAGGCTCCGGCCAAGGGCCAGGTACGTGGCGACGGTCTCCTCGTATAGGTCGCCCATGGCTCGCAGCGGCTCGGTCACCAGAACCTGAATCTGCTCGGCGGCCAGGGGGTCCCCCGCAAGCATCCGCTCGGGCAGCAGGTCGTCTGCGCGTACCGGGTTGGGCGCCTCCGCCCAGCCGGGCAGGGCACGCAGGCCCGCCAGCGCGGAGCGCAGCGAGCGGCCGGCCTGAGCCACGCCTGAAACCACCGGTCCGATGACCACGGCCCCGCCGAGGCTGGAGGCGATGCGGTCGGCCGCGGTGGCCAGGCCCTCCGGGGAGGGCGCGGCCCTGTCCCCAGTCTCCTTTTCCGCCTGGCCGCCGAGCACCACGACCACCGAGTCGCCGTGCACGGACACCAGGCAGTCGCTGACGTGTTGTCGGCATTCATGGCGCAGGCGCGATGCGGCCAGGGCATCGAGCGTCGTGCGGGCGACGATTACAATCACGGGGCCGGTGCCCCTCCAGCCGGCCGCGCTCGCGCGCGTGGCCGCGTCCTCGGAGGAGTCGTGCAGCATGGCGTCCACCGCGACCGACTCCAGGCGGGCGTCCCAGGCGCCGCGTGCCTCCGCCACGCGGGCATACACCTTTGCCGCGGCGAAGCCGACGTCACGGCCGAAGGTCAGGACATGGAAGCGGACCGCATCATGATCGGCAGCCGGCACCGCGTCCGGGGCCTGCTCCTCCACGACGTCTACGACGGTGCGCACCAGCTCCAGGGTCTGCTCCAGCGTGACCGTGCCGGTCAGGGCCACGGGGGCGACGTTGAAGATCTCCGAGGGGGCGGCTGCGTCCGACTGCTCGCCCACCGAGTCGACGAACATGCTCACCCCCAGCCGGGCGACCGTCTGGATCTGCGCCCGGGATGTGGCCGGCAGCGTGTTGTACCACGGGTGCGCCGCACTGATGCGGTCCAGGGAGTGCTCGATGAGGGTATTCTGCGCCTGCCGCAGAGCGGTGACCGACGGGGCGCTGAGCTGGTCCATGTGCTGATGCTAGCGAGCCGACGCCGGGAAGCGAACCGCCGTACCTCGACGGCAGCCTCTAACGGGTGTCAATCGCGTGGTTATTCCATGACCCTCGGTAGGGTCGGGCCGGGGGAGGCGCCGTCGACTCCACTACCGGCCCGGCTCGACGACGGCCCGCGCATCGCGGCACGGAGTTAGGGAAACCCATGGCTTCACCAGCAACCCGCACCGAGGAGGACCTGCTCGGTACCCGCCAGGTTCCCCTGGACGTGTACTGGGGGATTCACACCCTGCGCGCCACCGAGAACTTCCGCATCTCCAAGGAGACCGTTGGCGACCAGGAGGAGTTCGTGCGGGGCATGGTGGAGGTAAAGAAGGCCTCCGCCCTGACCAACAAGGAGCTGGGCACCATAAGTCCGCAGATCGCCGATGCGATCACCTGGGCGTGTGACCAGGTGCTGGTGGAGGGGCGCTGCCTGGACCAGTTCCCCATTGATGTATTCCAGGGCGGTGCGGGTACCAGCGTCAACATGAATACCAACGAGGTGATCGCCAACCTGGCCCTGGAGCACCTGGGCTACGCCAAGGGCCGCTACGACATCGTCAACCCCAATGACCACGTCAACAAGTCCCAGTCCACCAATGACGCCTACCCCACGGGGTTCCGCCTGGGGGTCTACCGTGCCGTCAACGGACTGGAGATGGACCTGTGCGACCTGATCGACGCCCTGCTGGCCAAGGGCAAGGAGTTCGCCGACGTGCTCAAGATGGGCCGCACCCAGTTGCAGGACGCGGTACCCATGAGCCTGGGATCGGAGTTCCGCGCCTTCGCGGAGCTACTGGACGAGGAGATCCCCCGGCTGATGAACAACTCGGCGCTGCTGCTGGAGGTCAACCTGGGGGCGACGGCGATCGGCACCGGCCTGAACACTCCACCCGGATACCGCCAGGCGGTGGTACGCCACCTGCGTGAGGTGACCGGGCTGAGGGTTACCGGTGCCCACAACCTGCTGGAGGCCACCGGTGACACCGGCGCCTACGTCTCCATGCACGCCGCCATCAAGCGCCTGGCCGTGAAGCTGTCCAAGATCTGCAATGACCTGCGGCTGCTGTCCTCCGGGCCGCGTGCGGGCCTGGCCGAGATCCGGCTCCCGGAGCGGCAGGCCGGCTCCTCGATCATGCCCGCGAAGGTCAACCCGGTTATCCCCGAGGTGGTTAACCAGGTTTGCTTCAAGGTGATCGGCAACGACCTGACGGTGACGATGGCGGCCGAGGCCGGGCAGCTGCAGCTTAACGTCATGGAGCCCGTGATCGCCCAGGCGTGCTTCGAGTCGATCCGGCTGCTGCGTCACGCCCTGGTGACGCTCAGGGAGCTGTGCGTGGTAGGTATTGAGGCCAATGCGGAGGTGTGCCGCCGTAACGTCATGAACTCCATCGGCATAGTCACCTACTTGAACGAGGTGATTGGTCACCGCAACGGTGACCTGGTGGGACGTGAGTGCGCCCGGAGCGGGCGCAACGTCCGCGAGGTGGTGCTGGAGATGGGGCTGCTGGACGAGGCTACGCTGGATGAGCTGCTCAGCCCGGAGAACCTGATGCGCCCGCGCTACCGGGACGCCGGCCACCACTCAGGCTCGGGCGAGGATGCGCGTGCCGTGGTTGAGGGTTGAGGCAGGGGCGGCGTCGGCGGGTTGGCCCGCCGACGCCGCCCCTGCGTCCTGGCGATGGGAGCGCTCAGGACTCCCCGCCCTGGGAACCAGACCGGCCGGCGGCGGGGTCCCGAAGCTGGTAGCGGGCGATGGCCTGGGATAGCACGGAGCGGTCCATCCGCCCCTGTGCCACCAGCGCCTGGAGCGTCTTGACCACCACTGACTCGGCATCGATCAGGTAGTGGCGGCGGGCGGCTGCGCGCGTGTCGGAGAAGCCGAAGCCGTCGGCGCCCAGGGTGTGGAAGTCCCCGGGAACCCAGGCGCGGATCTGGTCAGGCACCAGGTGGTCGAAGTCGCTGGTGGCGATGAATGGACCGGAGGCCTCACCCAGCTTGGCGGTCAGGTAGGGCACGCGGGCCGGCTCATCCGGGTGCAGGAGGTTGTGCTGCTCAGCCTCCAGGGCCTCGCGGCGCAGCTCGTTCCAGCTGGTCACCGACCACACGCCGGCGCGCACTCCCCAGTCCTCGGCCAGAAGGCGGCGAGCCTCCTGCACCCAGGGAACTGCCACGCCCGAGGCGAGCAGCTGCACCTCGGGCCCGTCGCCCTCGGGCGGCACGTCGAGGCGGTGAATGCCCCGGAGAATCCCCTCGACGTCAGCGTCTGCGGGCTCGGCCGGCTGGTGGATCGGCTCGTTGTACACCGTCAGGTAGTACATGACGTCCCGGTTGCGGCCGGAATCCGGCCCATACCAGCGCTCAAGCGCGTCGCGCACGATGTGCCGGATCTCGTAGGCGTAGGCCGGATCGTAGGTGACCACCGCCTCGTTGGTGGCAGCCAGCAGGGGGGAGTGCCCGTCCATGTGCTGGGTGCCTTCACCGGTAAGGGTGGTGCGGCCTGCGGTGGCGCCGATGATGAAGCCGCGCGTGAGCTGGTCGCCGGCCGCCCAGAACTGGTCGCCGGTGCGCTGGAAGCCGAACATCGAGTAGAAGATGTAAACGGGGATCATCGGCTCCCCGTGGGTGGAGTAGCTGGTGCCGGCCACCTGGAACAGCGCGGCCGAGCCAGCCTCGTTGATGCCGGTGTGCATGATCTGCCCGGAGGTCGACTCCCGGTAGGACAGCATCATCTCCGCGTCCACCGGCGTGTAGTTCTGGCCCTGGGTGTTGAAGATCTTGCGGGTGGGGAACAGCGACTCCAGCCCGAATGTGCGGGACTCGTCCGGCACGATCGGCACGATGCGCCGTCCGATGTGCTCGTCCTTGATCAGCTCCTTGAGCAGCCGCACGAAGGCCATGGTGCTGGCGACCTGCTGCTTTCCGGAGCCGCCCTTGAGGATCTCGTAGGGGGCGTCACCGGGCAGCTGCAGCTGCGCGCCGGGGTCACGGCGCTCGGGCAGGAAGCCCCCAGGCGGCGGCGCCGCTCAAGCATGTAGGCCAGCGCCGGGTCGTCCGGCTCGGGGCGGTAGTAGGGAGGCAGCTTCGGATTCGCCTCGAGCTCGGCGTCGCTGATCGGGATGTGCAGGCGGTCGCGCAGCCCCTTGAGGTCCTCCAGGCCCAGCTTCTTCATCTGGTGGGTGGCGTTGCGGCCGGCGAAGTGGGAGCCCAACAGGTAGCCCTTGACCGTCTGCGCCAGGATGACGGTGGGCTGGCCCTTGTGCTCGGTGGCCGCCTTGTAGGCGGCGTACATCTTGTGGTAGTCGTTGCCGCCGCGTTGGAGGGCCCAGATCTCCTCATCCGTCCAGTTCTCCACCAGCTTGGCCGTGCGCGGGTCGCGACCGAAGAAGTGCTCGCGCACGTAGGCGCCGTCGTTGGCCTTGAAGGTCTGGTAGTCGCCGTCGAGCGTCTCCATCATCAGGTGCTCCAGGGCGTGGTCCTTGTCCGCCGCGAGCAGCCGGTCCCAGCCGCGCCCCCAGATCACCTTGATGACGTTCCAGCCCGCACCCTTGAAGCAGGCCTCCAGCTCCTGAATGATCTTGCCGTTGCCGCGCACCGGCCCGTCGAGCCGCTGGAGGTTGCAGTTGACCACGAAGGTGAGGTTGTCCAGCTGCTGGGAGGCGGCCAGCTGCAGCATGCCGCGGGACTCCGGCTCGTCCATCTCCCCGTCGCCCAGGAAGGCCCAGGTGTGCTGGGCGGAGGTGTCCTTGATGCCGGCGCCCTGCAGGTAGCGGTCGAACCAGGCCTGGTAGATGGCCTCCGCCGGCCCCAGCCCCATCGAGACGGTGGGGTACTCCCAGAAGTCCTCCATGCGCCGCGGGTGCGGGTAGGAGGGCAGGCCCCGCCCGCCGGCCGGCCGGGAGACCTCCTGCCGGAACCCGTCCAGGTCCGCCTCGGTCAGCCGGCCCTCCAGGAAGGCGCGGGCATAGTTACCGGGGGAGGCATGCCCCTGGAAGAAGACGTGGTCGCCTCCGCCGGGGTGGTCCTTGCCGCGGAAGAAGTGGTTGAAGCCGACCTCGTAGAGGGTGGCGGTGGAGGCATAGGAGGAGATGTGCCCGCCGACGCTGATGCCGGGCCGCTGTGCCCGGGTAACCATCACGGCGGCGTTCCACCGCAGCCAACGGCGGTATGTGCGCTCAACGTCCTCGTCGCCGGGGTAGTAGGGCTCGTCAACGACGTCGATGGTGTTGACGTAGGGCGTGGTGGTCTGTGCCGGCACGGTCACGTTCTTGCGGCGCGCCTCGGCGAGCAGGTTCAGCAGGATGAAGCGGGCCCGGGGTCCGCCCTTGTCCGCGATGAGGGCGTCGAGGGAGTCACGCCACTCGCCGGTCTCGTCCGGATCATTGTCCGCGACCTTGTGCAGCAGGCCGTCGATTAGTGGAGTGAAGTCGTTGGTAGGGCTCACGGAGATCCTCTTTCTTCGTGTCCGGGCGGCTTAGACGGGGCGCGGCAGGCGGTGTGCCGAGGGCATCGCCCGCCGCGCCGGTCGCGTGCGCTACTAGCACTCCTAATCTAGGAGGCGGAGGCGCTCCGACGCACCCAAAATCGGGAATAAAGTCCCAGAGCAGATGTGGCCTCGAGCACGTTGTGGCGTGTATTACAGGCGGCGGCTCTGAAGGATCCCGCGGGCGGGCGTCGTGCTCTCGGGCGTGTTCGCTTGCGTCCGGCGGGTCTGGTGCGGTGGGCTAGTGCAGTAGCTAGAACCGAGTGCCGCGAAGGCGGCCGACGCACGGGCCAAGCGGCCCCGGCATGAAACGGAGAGAACAGCAGTGGCGAGTACAGCGGCCGGAGCCTTCGGCTTCGCCCCCGGTCTGATCATCCAGGAATTCGGATACGACGACGACGTCGACGAGGCCCTACGACAGGCCGCCGAGGCCCAGACCGGCACCGAGCTCGTGGACGAGGACTTCGAGGACGTTGCGGACTCCGCAATCATCTGGTGGCGCGACGACGACGGTGACATCGACGACCTGACCGACCTGCTGGTTGACGCCCAGGCCAACCTCGACGGTGACGGCCTGGTGTGGGTTCTGACCCCCAAGGCGCGCACCACCGGGGCGGTTGACGCCACCGAGATCGAGGAGGCGGCGCGAACAGCCGGCATGCACGCGACCTCCGCGGCCTCAATGGGGGAGCGCTGGAGCGGTATCCGCGTCTCCAGCCGCAGGCACTGAGCGGGCATTGAGCAGGCACTGGGCGGGCGCTGAGCGGGACGGCGTGCCGGGAGACGACGTCGGCTGGGGCACTGTGCCTCGCTGCTCCCCGTAGGGCGACCCGCCGGTCCCCGTTGCCGTGGACGGCCGTCGACGGCGCTAGAATGTCCCGCGCCGCCGCTTTCACCAGTGGCGGGCACGGACCTGTAGCTCAGTTGGTAGAGCAACGCGTTTACACCGCGTAGGTCGTCGGTTCGAGCCCGGCCGGGTCCACCCATCGCCCTCGGGCGCCGCTGACCCCAGGCGGCCAGTCTCATGCGCAGCACCGAGAGGAGTGCCGTGGCTAGTACCCGACGCAGGCGCCGCTGGCAGCGGGCGCCGTCGCCGGGATTCTGGCTGCGGGGGAGGGGCGCGGTTTGGGCCGCGTGCCGGAGGCGGAGCTCATGGCCCGCTACGCAGTGGGCGGCCGCGGCTACACCGGTCCGCTCGTGCTTGAGGCGGCGAGCCGCTCCACCTGGGAGAATGTCGCCGCAGTCATCCCCCTGATCGAGCACTGCTCCCGCATCGTCATCGTCTCCGACTCCGTGCATGCACTCAAGGCCAGGCTCTTCCTGCACCAGCAGCGCCCCGATCTGGCTGCCCGGCTGGCCCGAGCGGATGATTACCGGCCGGGCGAGCGCCTGCTGCACAAGCCCGGAACCGCCCTGGCGGGAATGATTGACCTGGGTCTGTCGGTATGGGGGCCGGGTTGGGCGCGTGACTCAGCCACCGGCATGGCGGGGCTGCGGCGTGTGCTGGCGTGCGGTCAAGCCAGGGTGCTCATGAAGCGGCCCAGGCGCTTCAAGCCCTCGGTGATCTCCTCCCGGGAGGCCGCGTACGACAAGCGCACGTGCGACTCGGCGGTGCGCACCCCGAAGTCGCGCCCCGGCGTCAGCGCCACATGCGCCTCATCGAGCGCCCGCATGCAGAAGTCCCACGAGGACAGCCCCGTATCGGAGACGTCGAAGTAAATGTAGAAAGCACCGTCGGGCTCCACCGGAATGTTCAGGCCCAGTCGGCGCAGCTGTCCGAGCGCCAGGTGACGCCGCTCCACCAGCTCGCGCCGACGTTGCTCGCACACTGCCAGCGACTGGGGCGTGAACGCCTCCAGGGCGGCGATCTGGGCCGGCGTCGAGGCGCACAGGAAGTAGTTGACCGCCAGGTTGCGCGCCGGCTCGACCAGCGACTCGGGCAGCACCACCCAGCCCAGCCGCCATCCCGTCATCCCGAAGAACTTCGAGAAGCTGGAGATCACGATCGCCTCCGGGTCCAGTGCCAGCACCGTGCGCGCCGGACGTCCCTGCGCATCCGGATCCGCCAGACCCAGGTAGATCTCATCCACGATCCGCCACGCGCCCGCTGCACGCGCCGCGCGGCAGATCCGGTCCAGCTCGGCATAGGGAATGGAGGTGCCCGTGGGGTTCGACGGCGTGGCCATCATGACGGCGTTGGTGTATGGGGTCCACGCCGTCTCCATGGCGTCCAGCTCCAGCTGGTACCGGGACTCGGCAAGCGTGGGGGCCAGTACGATGCGTCCCCCGAAGGAGGCCACGAGCTCACGGTTGCACGGGTAGCAGGGGTCGGCGATCACCACGTCGTCGCCCGGCTCGGTGGTCAGGGCGGCGGCCAGCAGCAGCGCCGCGGAGGCCCCCGAGGTCACCAGGACTCGCTCCGGATCGACCTGCACGTCATGGTGCTCGCGGTAGAAGCGGGAGATCGCCTCTCGTAGCTGTGGCAGCCCCGCTGCTGCCGTGTAGGGCAGTTCCTGGTGGGCCACGCGGGCCAGGGCGTCGCACACCGCCGGCGGGGCGCCGAAGTCGGGCTCGCCCAGACTGAGCTTTGCGACCGAGTACCCGCGGGCCTCGATCTCGCGGGCGCGTGCTCCGATGCTCATTGCGTGGAACGGCGGAGCTGTGACGGCGCGCTGCGCGAGCTTCATGATTCCCTTCCGGAAGACGTGCGCACCGAGCGGCTGCGCGAGACGAATGCATCAGGGTAGTAAGGTTAGGTCCGCCTGCCGAGCGACGCACAGGGTGTGGGATGGGAATTTCGCCACCACGCTGACTGATAGTCTCTACTGCGTCGGTCGCCCGACCGGCGCCAGGGCAGGCGCCCGCGCCCGCGGACACGCCTGCGCGCCCCCTTAGCTCAGTGGTTAGAGCAGCGAGCTTATACCTCGTCCGTGCCTGATAAGCACATGGTCCTGGGTTCGAATCCCAGAGGGGGTACTGGAACGTAGCGGAGCACCGACTGGCCCCTGTGGTGGAACGGTAGACACGGCGACCTTAAAAGTCGCTGCCTGCGGGCGTGCGGGTTCGAGACCCGCCAGGGGCACCATCACCGCTACCCTGGCCCTATGACGCAGCCGCAGCCCAACGCCGACGCACTCGCCGACCACCAGGCGCTGACAGTGGGGGAGGTGGAGGCCATGCTGCGCCGCGCCGCGCCTCCCGAACTCGCTGAGGACTGGGACTCAAACCGGCTGATCTGCGGCGATCCGGAGGAACCCGTCAGCAGCGTCCTGCTGGCTGTGGACCCCGTGGCCGCCGTCGTCGACGAGGCCATAGAGCAGGGCGTGGACATGGTCATCACGCATCACCCTCTCTATCTGCGCGGCACCGACCACGTTGCGGCCACAGACCCCAAGGGGAGGGTGGTGCACCGGCTTATCCGTGCCGGTATCGCCCTGGCCAACGCCCACACGTCGCTCGACGCCGCCCACGGAGGCGTGGCTGCCGCGCTCGCCGCCGGCGTCGGCCTGCAACAGGCCCGCCCCCTGCAGCCCAGCCCTGCCGACCCCGCGCAGGGAATCGGCCGCGTGGGAGTACTAGCGGCTCCCACCCGCCTGCGGGACTTAGCCGCCGCCGTCGCCGCGGCCCTACCGGACTCCGTGCCCGGGCTCCTGGTTGGCGGTGACCCGGACGCCGTCGTAGAGACCATGGCCGTATCGGGTGGCGCCGGGGACTCGCTGCTGGAGGCGGCGCGTGCCGCCGACGTCGACGTCTTCCTCACCGCCGACCTGCGCCACCACCCGGCTAGCGAGCACCTCGAGGCCGGTCGGCCCTACCTGCTGTGCGGCACGCACTGGGCCACCGAGTGGGTTGGGCTGCCACCGCTGGCAGCCAGGCTGGAGTCCGCGGCGGCGGCCCGTGGGCATAGACTTTCGACGCACGTATCGCAGATCGTCACCGATCCGTGGACGCTGCGCCTAAGCACCGGGGCCTGAACCGGCCCCGTAGGGCACGCCCGCGGCCGAGACCACGCCCACCGGGGGCACGGAGCAGGCCGCAGGGGGTGCGCCGCCACTCAACAACTCGATACCCACCCCGAATATCCAGCGGAGGATCAAGCCGTGACCAGCGCCCCCCTCAGCCAGCAGCGACTGCTCATTGATTTGCAGAGACTCGACTCGCAGCTCGCGCGCCTCACACACGAGCGCAAGCACCTGCCGGTGCTGGAACGCATCGACGCCACGGTACAGCGCCTGAAGGCCAACCGGCGGCGCGCCGTTGTGGCCGCCGCTGCCCTGCAGGAGGCTCAGGCCAACGCCAAGACGCGTGAGGATGAGGTCAACCAGGTCCTCCGGCGCGCCCAAGTGCTGCGCGAGCGGCTCTCCTCCGGTCAGGCGGCAGCCCGTGACCTACCCGCGATTCAGTCCGAGATCGACCAGCTCGGCCGGCGGCAGGCGGTTCTGGAGGAGGCCCAGATCGCGGCTATGGAAGCGCTTGAGGCCGCTCAGGCGGAAGCTGGCTCCGCCGCCGAGGAGGAGCAGGAGATACGTGCCGGAGGGCGGGAACTGACAGCCGCCAGGGATGCCGACTTCGCCCGCCTGGATACCGAGATAGCCGACGCACGCACTAAGCGGTCCGAGCTGGCCGCGGTGATCGACGACGCTCTGCTCTCCGAGTATGAGGCGGTGCGGCAGCGAACCGGTGGGCTCGGGGCAGTAGCCCTATACGGGCGCCGGGTTGAGGGCGGCAGCGTTGAGATCAGCCCCCAGGAGCACGCCCGCATCGCCGCCGCGCCGCAGGACCAGGTCATCCACGCCGAGGACAACGACGTAATAGTGGTCCGCATGGAGGGCTGACGGGCGTGACGCGTCACCCCGCCTGCGGGCGGCGGCTGCTCCCGGCGCATGCAGGCGGCCGGTGCTCCTGCCAACCAGTGATCATCTAGAATCACCCTCGCGGACGAGCCGACCGGGCGGCCGCGGTACCGTCGGAGCGTCGGCGGATCGAGGAACGTCCGGGCTCCATAGAGCAGGGCGGTGGCTAACGGCCACCCGGGGCGACCCGCGGGATAGTGCCACAGAGAACAGACCGCCGACTACGGTCGGTAAGGGTGAAACGGTGGGGTAAGAGCCCACCAGCGTGACGGGTGACCGCCACGGCTAGGTAAACCCCGCTCGGAGCAAGACCGCGCAGCAGGTGCCCGCTGAAAAGCGGAAAGGGTTGCTCGCCCGAGCCTGCGGGTAGGTCGCGTGAGGCCACCGGCAACGGTGGTCCAAGATGGATGGTCGCCACTGCCGCACCGGTAACGGTGGGCAGTAACAGAACCCGGCGTACAGGTCGACTCGCCCGCACCACAGACGGCGGCGGCCCCACCCGGTAGGGGTGGGGCCGCCGCGGTTAATGGATGTCGGCAACCCGTAGGGGGAAGCTGACGGAGTTGGCGAGCGACTGGGCGCGGCTCAGAAGGACTTGGCCTGCATGTAGTACTCGTCCGTGCCGTAGAAGCCCTTGACGGCGAAGCGCGCCTCCTCAGACTCCGCGTCTTCCTCGCTGATCAGGAACGTGAAGTACCCTTCCGCCTTGCCGCCGCTACGGGGCATGTCCTGGGTCCTGAACTCCTTGGAGCTGTACAGGTACTCCGGCTCGGTGGTGTTCCCATCCACCACGAAGTCCACGGAGAGCCACCCGGAGCTCATCTG
The DNA here is from genome assembly GCF_009930875.1 of Actinomyces sp. 432. NCBI lineage: Bacteria > Bacillati > Actinomycetota > Actinomycetes > Actinomycetales > Actinomycetaceae > Actinomyces > Actinomyces sp. 432. The sequence goes on along the minus strand of NZ_CP025249.1, from coordinate 1,547,217 downwards.
GCCCTTGCCCCTGTAGACGACCGACACGGGAACGCGCATGTACACCGAACCGCTCGGCGGCTCCTCCCAGGCGTAGGAGCGTCCGGAGTCCGTGAGCTCCTTCTTCAGCGAGGCGTTGGCATTCCACTCGACTGACCCGATCTCTACCTCGAGTGTTGCGTCAGGGTCATCGGAGTACTCCGACGCCTTGAAAGTGATCATCTGCTCCTGGGGGTCTCCCGGGTTGTCCAGCGTGGTGCCGCGCTCGTCCTCAGACGGCTCGTCCTGCTGATCACCGCCGGAGCTGCCGCCGGAGGAGTTGCCCGAGGTGCCGTTGTCATTGCTGGATGATGAGGTGGTCGTTGACGATGAGCGGTTGTCAGAGTCGTCATCACCGCCGGACAGCGCCACGACGATACCGATGACCAGGGCCAGCACCACCACACCGATGATGGTCCAGAACCACCACTGCTTAGTGACTGGCTTCTTCCCTCCGGGCATGCCCGCCTGCGTGACGTCGATCGGCTGCCAGCCAGCGGCCTGCGGGGAAGCTCCCGGCGCCTGCTGCTGGTTGTGGTACGGCGTGGGGGACTGGGCGTAATTCATGTTGGCGGCGTACGGGCTCGCCCCGGCAGCATAGTCACCAGAAGGAGCGGAGGCCGACTGACCAGTGGGGTCAGCTACGGGAGCGGAGGCGCCCGTCGGCACGGCCTGGGTAGGGGCCCAGCCGGCGTCGGGGGCCGAGCCCGCCTGCGGTGCGGAACCAGCGCTGCCGTCCGGGACGGAATCCTCGATCCACAGCTGCCAGCCCTCCGGTGCGGGTCCCCACGCGGGGTCAGGCTGCCAGCCCGGCGGCGGGTTGAAGCCCTCGGGGGGCGCAGGCCAGTTCGGCGGCGGGTTGAAGCGCAATGCCATAGCGAAAAACCTTCCGGGAGAGGGGATTCCTGTTGTCACTCGATGCCCGCTCGCAACGGTCGCGGACACGTCACGAAGATGAATGTACACGTGCAAACACGCTCATGGGGCATCCGTCTCGGCCACGAGGATGGGGAGAACTTCCCCGGTGCCCGGCAACAACGCCCGGTACTGTGACTGCGGGCACCGGACCCGGTCGGATGGAAACGCGCTCAGGGGAGAGTGAGGATGTCCGCGCCGTCCTCGGTAACCACAAGAGTGTGCTCGAACTGGGCCGTGCGGGACCGGTCCTTGGTGACTACGGTCCAGCCGTCATCCCACTGCTCCCACTCCTCGGTCCCGAGTGTGAGCATTGGCTCAATCGTGAACACCATGCCCACTTCCATGACGTCGTCGAACCGGGGAGCGGAGTCGTAGTGGGGAATGATCAGACCGGAGTGGAAGGCCTCGCCGACGCCGTGCCCGGTGTAGTCGCGCACCACGCCGTAGTCGAAGCGCTTGGCGTACTTCTCAATGACCCGGCCGATCACGTTGACCTCCCGGCCCGGCCTGACCGCCTTGATCCCGCGCTCCATGGCGACGCGGGTGCGCTCGATCAGGAGCGCCGTCTCCTCGTCCACTTCCCCCACCGCGAAGGTAGCGTTGGTGTCGCCGTGAACCCCGTCGAGGTAGGCGGTCACGTCCAGGTTGATCAGGTCCCCCTCCCTGAGCACGGTCGAGTCCGGGATGCCGTGGCAGATGACCTCGTTGACGGAGGTGCAGATCGACTTGGGGAAGCCCATGTAGCCCAGGCAGGACGGGTAGGCGTGGTGGTCGCACATGTACTCGTGCGCGATGCGGTCCAGCTCGTCGGTGGTGACTCCCGGCGCAATGGCCTTGGCCGCCTCGGCCAGAGCGCGCGCCGCGATCCGCCCAGCCGCACGGATACGCTCAACCGTCTGCGGGTCCTTCACATCGGGGGCGTTAACCTGCTCGGGCCCGTCGTGGAACATGTACTCGGGCGGGCAATGGAGGCGGGCACGTGCCGCTCGGGGGTCAGAACACCTTTGATTAGGGTGCCGCGCGGAGCCCGGTCCGCGAGCGCGGGGGTGGCTGTAGTCATGGCGCCAGCATAGGAGCCTGCGCTCCCGGGAGGGGGAGACAGATCTCTCCCCGCCCCGATTCGCGGGGGCCGCTTAAAATCATCCACCGGATCAGACACCACTCAAGTCCCCTTCCGACTGCATACGGAGACTGCATGAGCATCCCCAACGTGCGTGGCGACGCCCCCTATACCCACATTCGTGACGTCGTCGACACCTATCTGCGCCGCCAAGGTCGGCTGCTGGAGCTACAGGCCAATGAGACCTATGCGGCAATCGCCCTGGTTCTGGCCACCATCACCGCCCTGATCTGGGCGAATACGGGCAACAGCTACCACCACTTCTGGCAGACGACGGCCTCTATCGACGTCGGTCCCTTCGGCGTCGGCCTAACCCTGCACGAGTGGGTGGATGAAGGCCTGATGGCGGTCTTCTTCTTCATGGTGGGCCTGGATGTGCGTAGGGAGCTGACGCTGGGTGAGCTGCGGCTGCCGGGGCGCGCACTGCTGCCCACGGCGGCAGCGGTAGGCGGCCTGGTGGTGCCGGCACTGATCTACCTGGCCGTCATGGGCGGATCGGAAGGGGCGCACGCGTGGGGGTCGGTGATCTCCACCGACACCGCCTTCGCCCTGGGAATGCTGGCGCTGATAGGCCCTAGGCGCGCGCCGCGCCTGCGCCTGTTCCTGCTGGCCTTCGCCGTCATCGACGATATTGGCGCGCTGGCGGTGATCGCCATCTTCTACTCCGAGTCGCTCAACTACGTCGCACTTGCCGCTGCGGTAGCCGGCCTGCTCGGGGTGTGGCTGATGGCGCGGCGGGGTGTCTGGCACGTGCCTCCCTACCTGGCGCTCGCCGTGGTCATCTGGTACGCGGTCTACTGCTCCGGCGTGCACGCCACGCTCGCGGGCGTGCTCATCGGCCTGCTCATGCCGGTGTACAACGTGCGCAGCGAGGACGTCGACGCAGCCGGCGAGTTCGCGGCCCTGTACCGGCAGGCGCCCGCGCCCGGAAGCGCACGGATGCTACGGGAGGCCCTGAACTACTCGATGCCGCTTAATCAGCGAGTGGCCTTCGTACTGCCGCCGTATGTCAACTACCTGGTGGTGCCCCTGTTCGCGCTGGCCAATGCCGGGGTGGAGCTGAGTGCAGGCACCATCGGCGCCGCCGTCTCCTCCCGCATCCTGTGGGCCGTCGTCGGCGGCCTGGTGGTGGGCAAGCTGCTGGGGGTCGTCATTGGAGCGGGCCTGGTGGCGTGGCTGGTGCCCGCCTCACGCATGCCGGGCCTGGATCTGCCGCGGATCACGGGCCTGGGCGCCCTGTCGGGGATGGGATTCACCATCTCCCTGCTGGTGGCCAACATCGCCCTGGAGGATGAGGTGCTGCGCGACCAGGCCCGCCTCGGCGTGCTGCTGGCCTCACTGCTCGCACTGGTACTGGCCACCCTCGTCTTCCAGGTGACCAGCCGCATCGCCCCGCTGCCCGAGCCCGCGGGACTCAACCTGTGCCGCCCACCCGAGCCCGAGCACGAACTGACATTCGGCAGCCTGGACGCCCCGCACGTACTGATCAACTACGCCGACATGGACGACGCGGACCGCTGGCGGCTGACCGAGGCGCTCTACGGCCTTAAGCCGCTGATCGACTCCGGGAACGTGCTGCTGATCCTGCGGCACAAGCTCTCCGGCTCCGGGAGCCTCCTGGCTGCGCTCGCACTAGAGGCCGCCTCCGCCAACGATGAGCCCAGTCTCTGGGACTTCCACGACGCCCTGGCCGGACTGCGCGGCGGTATCACCTCCCGCTCCATCACCCGCGCCGCCAGGCAGGTGGGCGTAGACGCCCACGCGATGTGGGAGCGCATCGACTCCGGGGTCGATGAGGCCAAGGTGCTCGCCGACGCCAGCGACGTCGAGGGACTAACCGATGACGCCGGCCCGGTGGTTTACATAGACGGGCGGCGCTTCGAACGCCTCCTGAACCGGTGGACCTTCTCCGAGGAGATCAACCGTCTGCAGCAGGCCGCGGCGGGCGGCACCGAGGCGGCTCGCGACTGAGGCGCCGCGCAGCAGGGGCCGTCGGCCCCGTGCCAGGGGCAGCTCCGCGTGACCCGTGCCCCGGGCAGCTGGCGCTGCCATACGATTGCCGTATGGCGAGGATCTACTTTGTGCGGCATGGCCGCACCGTCCTGAACGAGCAGCGCCGTACCCAGGGAGCCGCCGACTCGCCCCTGACGCCCGAGGGCCGCCGGGGAGCCGAGATCTGCCGCGACTACCTGGCAGACGTGCCCTTCACCCGGGCCTACTTCAGTCCCCAGGGGCGCGTGCAGGAGACCGGCGGGATCCTCCTGCAGGCCCATCCAGGAGTCGTCCCGGTGAACCTCACGGGCCTGCGCGAGTACAACTACGGCGTTTACGACGGTGGACCAGACCCGGTTATGCACGCCGCCCTGCCGGTGGAGCAGCACCTGCCAGGTGTCCTGACCGGGGTACACCCCGGCGCTCCCGGCGGCATCAGCGCCCGCGACTACCTCGCAGACGTAGACGGCGCAATCGCCCGCGTCCTGGCCGACCTGCGCGCCGGCACCGCGGATGCGGGCGGTGAGGAGAGTGTGCTGGTGGTCTCCCACGGCATGACGCTGATGACCATCTTGGCCCGCTGGGTGGGTCCCCGGATCTACGGCATGGCGCCCATGGCCAACTGCGCCGTGACCACAGTGGAGGTCGCTCCCGCCGCCCCTGACGGCGCCCCGCAGCTGCTCGCCTGGGCGGAGGACCCCGGCAATCAGGGCGTTACCTATACCGTCAAGGACTTCAGCGATGCCTTGACCGGGGTTGTGCCCGTGCCGATTGACTGGGAGCACCCGGAGGGCCTGCCTGCGGGGGCGGCCTCGCCCCGCAGGCCGAGGCATGAGACCTTAGCCGGCTAGCCCCCGGGGTCCGGCGCCTCCCGGTCGGGGCGGTTGACAGCCAGCGGGAGCCGGGTGGATCAGGCGGGCGGATCAGGTGGGGCGAGCCGCCCGCTAGGAACGGCTTCGTCGCCGGATTCGACTCACGCCTCGAAGGTCTCTGCCGGACCGGGGAACGAGGCGTAACGCACTGCGGCGTTGTACTCCTGGGCGGCCTGCTGCAATGCCTGGCCGACCTGCCCGAAGCGGCGCACGAAGCGCGGTTTCCACTCGGTCATGCCAGCCATATCCGTCCACACCAGGACCTGACCGTCGCAGTGGACTCCGGCGCCGATGCCGATCGTAGGCACCGCCAAGGCCTGCGTGATCCGCGCTGCCACAGGCGCTGGCACCATCTCCAGCACGACGGTTACCGCGCCGGCGTCCGCCAGTGCCCGGGCGTCGGCCAGGAGCGCCTCCTGGGCGTCCTGGTCGCGGCCCTGCACACGGAATCCCCCGAGCTTGTTGACCGACTGCGGTGTGAAGCCGAGGTGCCCGACCACCGGGATGCCGGCCTCAGACAGGGCCCGCACGGTCGCCTCCCGGGGACGGCCGCCTTCGAGCTTGACGGCGTTGGCGCCCACACGCATGAGCCGCACGGCGCTGGCCAGGGCCTGCTCCGGGCCCGCCTCGTAGGTGCCAAAGGGCAGGTCAGCCACCACCAGGGCCCGGGTGGTGGCACTGGCCACCGAGCGCGTGGCCACCACCATTTCATCCAGGGTCACCGGCATGGTTGAGTCGTAGCCGAGCATGACGTTGCCCAGCGAGTCGCCCACGAGCAGCATGTCGGTGCCTGCTGCATCCAGGATGCGCGCGGTGACCGCGTCGTAGGCGGTGAGCATGGTCAGCTTCTCGCCCCGCTGCTTCGCGCCCAGCAGGTGGTGCACACGCACCTTCTTGACCTGTGAGATCTGCTGTCCCGCTGCGACCGGAGTAGCGGCGTCGGTGGTCGCGCGCTCGGCGGGGGAGGCGCCGGCCGCGGTGGCATCTGCGGATGGCTGATCGGAAGCGGAAGTGCTCATGCCCGGAGCCTACTCGCGGATGGGGGCGGACGCCCCTGGGATCCAAGGCGACGCAGCGGGCGGCACTCTTCCTGCCCAGGCGGTCAGCAGCGCCCTAGTTATTGACGGCCACGATAGGCATCTAGGTGTCGTGGTTCGAACTGCTCCCCGTGAGCATCACCTGCGAGTCCTTGTTCCAGATGATCGGCGTGTTGGGCCCGTCGTAGCCGTGACTCCGCTGGAACGAGGTGGTCGTATCGGGGTCTTCCGGTTTGAGGGTGTGGTGTCTAAGGGCTGGTTGGGAGTCTGGGGCGGGTATGTGGGTGGACCGGGTGTCTGCTACGCCGGTTGGACGTTAACAACGCTACTTAACGGCCTGCTGTATACCTCCCAGCCCTTCAGCAGGCCGTTAACAGGCGTTGTTAACCCCGAAGTGGCGTAGCAGGCGGCGAAGTGGCGTAGCAGGTGGCCCCGGTTCCAGGCACGGGGGTGGCGGCAGGCAAGTCTGGCGTAGCAGGTGGCCCCGCTTCCAGGCACGTGGATGGCGGCAGACAAGTCTGGCGTAGTGAACCGGCACTGCTCACCGTGTACCTCACCCCGCGATGCGCCGGTCTGAAGCATCAAGTTCGCGCCGGTTTCCCGCGCCCGGCCGCGCCCGCCGCACCGGCGTGAAACCCGGGCGACCCAATCAACCGATAGGGTGGCTGAGGAAGCCCGCGGTGGCCGGGCCCGCACACCGCCCGCACCGGTCCACGCCGCACGCGCAAGGAGGCAACGCCAGGATTATGGACAAGCAGCAGGAATACGTGCTTCGCGCCATTGAGGAGCGCGATATCCGCTTCATCCGCCTGTGGTTCACCGACGTGCTCGGTCAGCTCAAGTCGGTGGCGATCGCGCCGGCGGAGGTAGAGGGTGCCTTCGAGGAGGGGATCGGCTTCGACGGCTCCGCCATTGAGGGGCTGACCCGCGTATTCGAGTCGGACATGCTGCTGTCCCCGGACCCCTCCACCTTCCAGATGCTGCCGTGGCGGGAGGAGGTCAACAGCGTCGCCCGTATGTTCTGCGACGTGCTCACCCCGGACGGTGAGCCCGCACGCACGGACCCTCGCGCCGTGCTCGAGCGCCAGCTGGCCCGTGTTGCCGACGCCGGCTTCACCTGCTACGTGCACCCCGAGATCGAGTTTTACCTGGTGGACCGCAACAGCGACGGCCGGATCATCCCCACCGACTACGCCGGCTACTTCGATCACGTGCCCGGCGGCACGGCCCACGAGTTCCGCCGCCACGCCATCCTCATGCTTGAGCAGATGGGCATCTCCGTGGAGTTCTCCCACCACGAGGGCGGCCCCGGCCAGAATGAGATCGATCTGCGCTTCGCCGACGCCCTGTCCATGGCGGACAACATCATGACCTTCCGGGCAGTCGTGCAGGAGGTCGCCCTGCAGGAGGGCTGCCAGGCGACCTTCATGCCCAAGCCCTTCATCGACCAGCCCGGAAGCGGGATGCACACTCACTTCTCACTGTTCGAGGGGGACCGCAACGCATTCCACGACCCGGCCGGGCAGTACCAGCTGTCCGCCACGGGGCGCGCCTTCATTGCGGGCCTGCTGCACCACGCCACCGAGATCTGCGCAGTTACCAACCAGCACGTCAACTCCTACAAGCGCCTGTGGGGCGGCGACGAGGCCCCCAGCTACGTGTGCTGGGGCCACAACAACCGCTCCGCCCTGGTGCGCGTGCCCATGCACAAGCCCGGCAAGGCCCAGTCCGCCCGCATCGAGTTCCGCGGCATCGACTCCTCCGCCAACCCCTACCTGGCCTTCGCCGTGATCCTCGCAGCCGGCCTGAAGGGTATCGAGGAGGGCTACGAGCTGCCTGCCGAGGCCGAGGACGATGTCTGGGCGCTGTCCGAGCTGGAGCGCAAGTCGCTCGGCATTGGCGCGCTGCCCACCTCGCTCAAGAGCGCCGTGGCCGCCATGGCCGAGTCGGACCTGGTGGCGGACACCCTGGGGGAGGATGCCTTCGAGTTCTTCCGCCGCAACAAGCGCCGCGAGTACCTGGCTTACGACGCCCAGGTGACCGACTTCGAGATCAGCCAGTTCTTCCCGCGCCTGTGATGCCTTCAAATAGTGGAAGCGGGAGTGAGCGCAAGCCCCTGCCGGGGCCCGGGGCGCCGGCAGGCGGCCCCGCCTCCCGCAGACATGACCGCTGGCCCAGTACCCGGGCCCGGCTCCTCTGGGCCGGGTTCACGGAGGTGGAGCGCGCCTACGGCCTTATCACCGACCCGGCGCTAGACCCCTTCCTGCCGGCCGCGCCGACGGTTTCTAGGAAGGGCACGCAGGGGGAACTGCCCGCACTCGACCCTGTGCGCGCCCGCCTTGTGGATGAGCTCGGCAGTACCGCGAATCCCGACCTCGCGGTGCTAGCCCTGGTGCGACTGGCTGAGGCCTGCACGGTCATTGGCGGGGATGCCGCCGGGCAGACTCGGGTGGCCCAGCCCGCACGCATGCTGCGCGCCCTGCTGCGGGCCGATGACTCACACGATGGCGCCGACACCGCCGACACCGCCGATACCGCCTCGCCCGCCTTGCGCGGCGGCGACGAGGTTGCCGGTGGACGCGGCCCCTCCGGCTCCTCCCCTGAGGCTCAGCCCGGGTGCTTGCGGACTCACCTGCGCCGCCTGCTGGCGGTGCTGGGCGCCTCCGAGGCTCTCGGCGACTTTCTGATCACGCATCCTGAGCACCTGGAGGCCCTTGCTCCCGAACACGCCTGGGACGCACCTGGCCAGCCCCCGCCCGGGGCGGCCCTGACCGGTGCAGTGTGCGGCGCGCTCGCCGGGTCTGCCACGCCGGTACCCGCTGCCGTGGCAGAGCGGGCTACGACTGCGCTGCGTGTGGCCTACCGGGAGCGCCTGCTTGCAGTTGTGGCCGATGACCTGACCTCAGCCACTCCGCTGGCCCACATGCCGGTGGTGGGGCGCCGCATGAGCGAGTTGGCGGATGCGGCGCTGCAGGCGGCACTGGTCCTTGCCCGTGCAGTTGTCGGCCCCGACGCGGACGCGGTGGCCATGGCGGTCATTGCCATGGGCAAGGCTGGTGCTCAGGAGCTGAACTACATATCGGATGTCGACGTCGTCTACGTGGTCGGCCCGGCCGATCCGAGCGCGGGCGAGCCGACGGAGGCGGGGGAGGAGATTGTGCGGATCGGGACGCAGTTGGCCACCGAGATCGCCCACGTCACCTCCGCCTCCGGAACCGAGCCGCCACTGTGGCCGCTGGACACGGCGCTGCGCCCCGAGGGCAAGGACGGGGCGCTGGTACGAACCTTGGACTCGCACCTGGCCTACTACCAGCGCTGGGCCTCCTCGTGGGAGTTCCAGGCGCTGCTCAAGGCGCGCGCCTGCGCCGGTGATCGGGACCTCGGCGCCGCCTATGAGGCCGGGGTCGCACCCCTGGTGTGGGCTGCTAGCCGGCGGGAGAACTTCGTGGATGACGCCCGGTCAATGCGGCGCCGTGTGGAGAGCGAGTCAGCGCACTCGGGCCCTGATGACCGGCGGATCAAGCTTGGTCCCGGCGGCCTGCGGGACGTGGAGTTCACCGTGCAGTTGCTCCAGCTGGTCCACGGGCGCGTTGACGAGCGGCTGCGCGCGCGTAGCACGCTGGATGCGCTGGCGCAGCTCTCGGCCGCTGGTTATGTGGGGCGGGCGGATGGGGCCGAGCTTGCCGACTGCTACCGGATGCTGCGGCTACTGGAGCACCGCACCCAGTTGCTGCGTATGCGTCGCAGCCACATGCTGCCGGCGGGGCGTACAGACTTGCGCAGCATCGGCCGGGGCATCGACCGTCGGCGGCTGCACGATCCTGACGCGGTGCGCAAGCTGTTCAACTCGGTGCGGCGCCGCGTGCGTGCGCTGCACGAGGAGATCTACTACCGGCCGCTGCTGAGCGTCGCGGCCAGCCTGAGCACCGAGGAACTGACGCTGACTCCGGACGCCGCCCGGGAGCGGCTGGCGGCCTTCGGCTACTTGGACCCCGACGGCGCCCTGCACCACATCCAGGCGCTCACTGAGGGGGTCAGTCGGCGTGCGGCCATCCAGCGCCAGCTGCTGCCGGTGATCATCGGCTGGATCGGGCAGGGCCCCGATCCCGACGTCGGCCTGCTGTCCTTCCGCCGCCTGTCGGAGTCCATCGGAGGATCCCACTGGTATCTGGCCATGCTGCGGGACTCGCCGGTGGCCGCCCGCCGCCTGTGCCAGGTGCTGTCCGGGGCTCGTTGGACCACCGACCGGCTGGCCGAGCGCCCCGAGTCGATCACCTGGCTCGATGACGACGCCGAGTTGACGCCCCGCGCGCCCGGAGCGATTTGCGCTGAGACCGAGCGGGTGCTGCGACGTCGTGCCTTCACCGCTGCGGACGCCGTCGGCCTGGAGCGGCAGGCCGCGGAGGCGATACGCGCGGTCATGGGCGTGCGTAACCGGGAGCTGATCCGCGCCGCCCTGGCGGACTCCCTTGACGGCGTGGATCCGGCGCGTACCGCGCGGATTCTGGGCGACGCCACGGACGCCGTCCTGGGTGCCGCCCTCACTGTCGCTACGGGTCTGGTGATCGCCGAGCGCGACGGGCAGGGCGCGGTTGCCGCTGGGCCCGATGCGGGTGGGAGCTGGCCGGCCGCCACCGCCGACCACGCCATAATCGCCATGGGAAGGCTGGGTGGACGGGAGATCACTTACACCTCCGACGCTGACGTGCTGTTCGTGCACGAGCCGCGCCCCGGGGCGGATGCCGATGTGGCGGCGGCGGAGGCGGAGGCGGTCGCCAAGTGGGTGGCCCGCCTGCTGGCCCAGGCGCGCCCGCACTCCCTGGTGGTGGATACCGGCCTGCGTCCGGAGGGGCGCCAGGGGCCGGTCAGCCGCAGCCTGGAGTCCTACGCCGAGTATTACGAGCGCTGGGGCTCGGTGTGGGAGCGGCAGGCCCTGCTGCGTGCGCGCGCTTGCGCCGGCGACACGGGCTTGGGGGAGCGCTTTGAGGAGCTGATCAACCCGCTGCGGTGGAATCCGGAGGGGCTGGATGAGGCCGGCCTGCGGGAGATCCGGCGGCTGAAGGCCCGCATGGAGGCCGAGCGGCTGCCGCGCGGCGCCGATCCGAGCCGGCATCTCAAGCTGGGCCCCGGCGGCCTGTCCGACGTCGAGTGGTCGGCCCAGGTGCTGCAACTGACCCAGGCGGCCCGCGTGCCGGGGCTGCGCACCACCTCGACGCTGGAGGCTCTGTCCGCCGCCACCCAGGCGGGCCTACTGGGGTGGATGATGCCGGCAGGCTCACCGCCGCCTGGGTGCTGGCCTCCCGGGTGCGTGCTGCCACCGTGCTCGGGACCGGACGTGAGGGTGGGCAGCGGGTGCAGGTACTGCCCACCGACCAGCGGGAGATCCGCCTGGTTGCCCGGCTTCTGGGTATCCCGGCCGGAAGCGAGCGGGACCTTGAGGACATTTACCGCCGAACGGCCAGGCACGCGCGGCGCGTGGTTGAGCACGTGGTGTTCGGTGATGCCGCCCCGGCCCGCCCCGCCACCCCGCCCCGGGCGGCGGCCGCTCGGGGATCCCGCATGCCCGCACCTGGTAAGACGGTACGGCGGGTACCACCTGGCCGCCCGAACGGGGGGCGGCGGGGGAGCGGGCCTCGCGGCGCCGGACCTTACCCGTGGTCTTGAGCATGTTGTCCGCCGACGTCGCGGAGCGGTCGAGGCGCCTGGCAGGATAGGCGCCGTGAAGCTTCTTCTTGTCCGCCACGGCCGAACTTTCGCGAATGTTGCCGGCGCTTTGGACACGGCATTGCCCGGTAACCCACTAGACGCCGTTGGCGTGGAGCAGGCCTCCCTGCTGCCCGCGCGCCTGGAGTCGAGCGGGGATCTGGATGCGATCTCCTCGCTGTGGGTCTCGCCGGTCCAGCGCGCCCGGGAGACGATTGCCCCGATTGAGCGGGCCACGGGCCTGGCGGCCCGCATCCGGCCCGGGCTGCGTGAGGTGCTGGCCGGTGAGATGGAGATGAACACCGATGTGCGCTCGGTGGCCTGCTACACGGACACCACCCGCTCCTGGATGGTGGGGCGCACGGCGGCGCGCATCCCCGGCAGCCCCGAGGACGGCGCGGATACCTTCGCCCGGTTCAATACGGTTGTGGAGGAGATCTACAACTCCACCCGCACCGGCGGCACTGCACTGCTGGTTGCGCACGGCACCATCCTGCGCCTTTGGGTGGCGCTGGCGGCGGCCGCGGCCGGGGGTGCGGACCCGGCCTGGATCGCCAACCACCCCATGCGCAACACGGCAGTCAGCGTGGTGGAGGGAGACCCGGAGTCAGGCTGGCGGCTGGTCGACTGGGACGAGGGCACCTGGCGGGCCGACGCCGTGCGGTAGGTGGGCGGTCGGGCTGATTGCCGAGGCTGCTGGACGCGATTACTCGGGGTCTGACTCGCCCTGTATGAAGCTGCGAATGGAGCGTGCAGCGTCAGGTGAAAACTCGGCCAGGAACGGCGAGAGCAACGCATTAACTTTGGCCTGATGACCCGCGGCGAAAAGCGACTTCAAACCGGATAGTCCCTGCGTGAGGGTGTCCTTGGGGTTGGCGCTCTCCGGTGCTCTAAGAACCAGGAACATATACGCCCGAGCAGCGAGCTCAGGTGCACCAAGGTCTTGTGCGCGGGAAGCGACAGAGACTGCAATTGCCAGCACTTGTGCAGATGTGGAACATAGCTCTGCGTGATCCATGGCGGCGCCAAACGCGCGGATGACCGCATCTGCCGAGTCGCCGCGGGCCTGGGCGAGCATGCCGAGCTGGTGGTGGGTGGTGGCGATGCCGACCTGGTCGCCCAGCCGCTCCTCGATCTTGAGGGAGTGCTGGTAGTGCTCCTCGGCCTGCCCGTAGTCGCCACGGTCCTGGGCGAGAATGCCGAGCTGGTGGACCCAGACGGCGCGGCGGATGTCGGACAAGTTGCTGCCGCGAAGCTGCTGATGCGCAAGGGAGAGCTCCTCATCCCACCAGCCAATGGTATGAAGAATACTCCCAGCTCTGTTCGCAACGTCATCGGCCGCCTCCGCGTTGCCGGAGCGGGAGTAGTGGTGCCGTGCCTCGAGCAAGTAGTGCGCATCAAAGGGACCAGAGCTGGCATTCTGTGGGCGCATCCGGTAGCTCCAACGCCAGTACTCCGCGGCGCGCCGATGCCGTTCGGCGGCAAGCTCTTCCATCTCGCCATTCGGGCGGGCGGTAGCCGCAACACGTTCCAGGGCCTCCGCCAGCCAACGGTGAACGAAGAATCTGGTGTCCTCGCCGTCCCCGAGCGTGATGACCGTAAGCAGCGTGGATCCAACGAGCTCATGGAGCAGATCGTGCAGCGGCAGATCTGTCGTCGGAAGGCCGAGCGAGGCATCCTCGTCGGCAGAGGCCTTGGCGGGAGGAACCTCATCGCCGACGGCGAAGAGTACTGCGGCTGCATTGACCGGCTCACGGAAGACGGCCATACCCAGCAGGAGGCGTTGAGCGTCGCTGCTCAGGGTCTCCAGCAACTGGGGGAGAAGCACATCGTCGGCCGCGACCGTGACGGAGTCGGCAATGGCGGCATCAAGCGTGCGCCCTTCCGCCAGCCACTCTTCCGGACTAACTCCTTCGGGAAGGCTGCTGCGGAGCCGTCCACGCAACTCGGTGGTGATTCGGGACAGGCGTCCCACTCCCCGGTTCAGCAGCGCATCCACTGTCTCCAGGGTTCGGGGATGCCCGCCCACACCCGCCCACAGGGTACGCAGATCGGAGATATCCAGAGCATCCAGCTGCGGCAAGGACCAGGCCAGGTGAGTGGTCTCGGCAAAGCTCAAGGGCTCCAGGGCAATCCACTCCAGCGCCGTCGTAGCGTCCTCGGGCAGGGTGAAGCGGTAACGGCAGGTCACCAGCAGCCTGCCACGGCCGGGAGCAGCCAGGAACTGCGCCAGGAACTCGGCAAGCAGGGGATCGGTCAGGCGATAGGCGCCGTCGGTGAAGGTGAGATTGTCCTCGAAGTTGTCCAGTACCAGGATGAGGGGAAGTTGTTGCAGCAGCGTGCCTTGCAGCAGTTCCAGGCGCTCGGACCAACCGATTTTGGTGTTGGCCAGCAGTCCCAGCAACTGGTTCACCTCGGGATCGGTGAGCTGATCACTGAAGTTGATGCGCAGGCGGGACACGATGCGCTGGAAGAGCTCCTCAACTAATGCCGTGCCCCTCATATCAACCACAAGCACCGGCTGCAGCTCAGCGGTACGGCGGAGGACCTCTGCGGTCAGTGTTGACTTTCCGATGCCTCCAATCCCGTGAAACACCACGCCGGCATGGGTATCGGAGAGCAGCAATCGGGGCACGCGCAGCTGCTCCCGGCGTCGTCCCACGAAGAATCCGGTGCCCAACGAGGGCAGTGAGTTCATCGCGCGCACGGAAGCCAGCGGCACCGACGACTGCGCTTTCTTCTCTGGTGGCGCGGTGATCTGCCGCCCGCAGCTGGAGGCCTGGACGGTTACCACGCTCCAGCCCGCCAGCACCTGCTCGGTTTGATGGCGCGGATTCGAGCTTTCGGCGCATATCCGTCCGAGCTCGCGACGCGCCTGGGCCAGGGCATAAACAGGATCCGGCTGCGGCGCCGCAGCAAGCTCGGCGTAAACCTTGGAGAACACCAGGGTGGCATAGTGGTCAGAGACCGCGTCCTCCGTGCCAATGACAATCGGCGCCCCGGCAGCCACAAGCTCATCGGCGAAGGAGGCAGTCTCTGCATCCGCAGACGCATTGGTCTCACAGGCGGCCAGGCAAATCAGCGGCGGCATACCGCCAGCCGGGATTGCCTCCTTAATGAGCTCCTGCGCGCTGACGCGCCGGGCGGCACCTCGCTCGTCCTCGAGTACGAGCAAGCCGGCGGCACCGTGACCCGAGATGTGCAGAACGTGCGGGTTCTCCTGTTCCAGAGCCCGCCGGATCTCCTCGGTGGTGGCGAACTGGACTATCCGGACCCCCGCATTGGCGCTACGCGCCTCGCGGACGGCGGTGGTGATAGCCCGCAACTCCGCCTGGTAGTCCAGTGTGCCGGCCCCGCCCTCAATCGGGGAGGCTATTGCCACCACGATCCGCAGTGGCCCGGGTACGCGCCGTGGTGCGGGGGAGGCCACCGCCTTGCGGAAGAAGGTAACCAGGTGATGCAGGGCCAATGGCTGCCCGGTTCCCGGCACGTGCATGGCCTCCCAGGGGAGGTCACGCAGGTCCTGACGTGCGGACGCGTCAAGCGCCAACTCCACGGGCACCGTCTGAGCCTCAGCCTTGGCAATGATTTGGGAGAGCGCTGCTCCGGCCTCGCCCGGCAGGAAGACTCGCGTGAGCGCTGCGCCCATCTCATCCAGCGCATCCAACAGTGGGGTGCGGTCCCGATCCTGGGCTGGTGAGTGGTTCTCCAGCAGTGGGCGGCCCGCCCGAGCCAGCCGTAGGCGCTCCGCAGGAGAGAACAGTTCGGCCTTAGAGCCGACCGCTACGCTCGCTTCAACGCTCAGTCCCGGACAGGACACGGTCACCGAGTCGCCCGTTCCCAGGCGCATCGTCACCTGCAAGGCCTCGGTGGGACGCGGCTCGCCCTCAAGCTCAACCTCCAACCAGCCGCCGCATGACCTGACCAGCGACTCCGCTCCGACGGCGAACACCAGGTCGCGGCTCCAGCCGTCGGCGGAGTTGTAGCGCCCCGTCACCATCCCGATGACGGCCCCGCCCTCGGCCAGCACAACCGGCGCTCCCGACATTCCCGGCTGTGCGCCGGAGGCATTCACAGTCAGTAGCTCAAAAGTGCGGTCGTCGTAGTAATCCCAGCCATCCCACCGGCCGCTGGTGCTGGATGCAGTGACGACGCGCTCGGCAGCGGTATCGGGGCGCCTGGAGACACCGGTAATGCGTACCGCGGCACCGGCTTGTTTCCCGGCGGTGGTTGCGAGCCGTGCCGGCTCAGACGACCAAGACGCGGCGTCCACCTCCAGCAGGGCCAGGTCCAGAACCAGGTCTAGGTGCAGGACGCGAGCGCGAAGGGTGGCCGCGGTGGAACTTAAGCCTTGACGCAGGCGGATCTGCGGAGCGGGGGAGTTCCCTTCGGGGGCGGGTGCTGCGGCGTCGGGTACCGCCAGTGCGGCGTGCGCTTGAACCAGATTCACGCCGACGGCGCTCAGAACATGCGCCGCGGTGACCACTTTCCCGGGACTCAGCAACCAGCAGGTGCCAACAGCCTCATCGGAGTCGTTCAGAACCACCCCGAGGTAACCGGGCACCGCGGCGGCCGTCATACGGCGCCCCGGTTGCCGGAGGCGTTAGTGAACTTCATGGATACCGCCAGCGAAGCCGTGGTGGTGGAGGAGGCGACGACGATAGTGCCAGTGGTAGACAGGCTCAGTCCCATCTGGATCGTGATCTCATCGGGTGGCTCCGCCTGGTCGCACACTCGCCGGACCGTATCTGCGGCCTGATGCGCTGCGGCCTCAATCACGTCCCCTGCCCGCTCGAACAGATCCGCCGCACGGTCCCGCACACCGGCCAGCTCCTCGCGTCCGGGGGCACGAACAACCTCAATGAGGACCTCTTGGTCACCAATACGACCGTTGATCAGCTGCGTGTCCATGAGGCTCCAGGGAAGCGGTGGGAATTAAGGTGTCGCAGATCACTGTAGTGACAACTGGAGGGGCGGCACACGCAACCTGGTCACAATACGGACGCGAGGAAGGCCTTTGTGCGCTCCTGAGTGGGGTGGTCCAGTACCTCGACCGGGTTGCCGGACTCGCACACCAGGCCGCCGTCCATGAAGACCAGCTGATCGCCGACCTCCCGGGCGAAGCCCATCTCGTGGGTGACCACCACCATGGTCATGCCGTCGGCCGCCAAATCCTGCATCACCTGCAGCACCTCGCCCACGAGCTCGGGGTCCAGGGCGGAGGTGGGCTCATCGAAGAGCATCAGCTCCGGATCCATTGCCAGCGCCCGGGCGATCGCCACCCGCTGCTGCTGCCCGCCCGACAGCTGCGAGGGGTAGTGGTCCAGCCGGTCGCCCAGCCCCACCCGCTCCAGCAGCTGCACACCGCGCGCACGGGCCTGCTCCCTGGGCATGTGCCGCACATGGATCGGAGCCTCAATGACATTGCCCAGAGCCGTCATGTGGGGGAACAGGTTGAAGCGCTGGAAGACCATGCCGATCTTGGAACGCTGCGCGGCGCGCTGCTTATCCGTCAGGGCGTGCAGCTGCACGGTGCCGTCCGGGCGCTGCTCCTCACGCATGCCGATCAGCTCTCCGTCCACCCACACGCGGCCGGCGTCGATGGTCTCCAGCTCATTGATGCAGCGCAGCAGCGTGGACTTGCCGGACCCGGAGGGGCCCACCAGAACCGTCACCGAACCGGGCTCGACGACCAGGTCGATGCCCTTGAGCACGTGCAGCTCCCCGAAGAACTTGTGCAGGCCGGCAATACGCACCTTGGGGACGCCGGACTGCGCCGACGCGGCCGTGTTCGATGTGCTCATGGGGTGACCTCCAGGAAGGGGGAGTCCTTGGTGGTGTGTGAGTCGAGAATCGCCTGCTGGCGGGCGGACATGCCCCGCCCGCCGCTGGACTTGGAGGAGCCGTCAAAGCCACGGCCGTAGTAGCGCTCTATGAAGTGCTGCCCCACCATCAGGATGGAGGTGATGATGATGTACCACAGGGCCGCCACGATCAGCAGGGGAATCGTCTGGTAGGTGTAGGAGGCATACGAGTTGGTGACGAAGGTCAGGTCCAGGGTGAAGGGGACCGCCAGTACCAACGAGGTGGTCTTAAGCATGGAGATCGTCTCATTGCCGGTGGGCGGCACGATCACCCGCATGGCCTGCGGCAGCACGATACGGCGCAGGATCTGCCCCTTGCTCATGCCCAGTGCACCGGCCGCCTCGGTCTGGCCGGGGTCCACGCTGGCCAGGCCGGAGCGGACGATCTCGGACAGGTAGGCGCCCTCGTTGATGCCCAGCCCCAGCACCGCCGCCACGAACGGGGTGAACACCGTGGTGGTGCGGAAGGTGATCAGCTCCGGCCCGAAGGGAATGCCCAGGCTCAGGTACTGGTACAGGGCCGACAGTGCCCCCCAGAACACCAGCTGGGTGTAGATCGGGGTGCCGCGGAAGAACCACAGGTACGCCAGTGACACGCCGCGCAGCACCGGATTGGAGGACTGCCGCATAACCGCCGTCGTCACCGCCAGCACAATGCCTATCAGCATGGCCAGGAAGGTCAGCAGCAGTGTCCAGCCGACCGCCCGCACCACGTGCACCTCCCGGAAGAAGAACCACACGGTGCCCCAGTGGAATTTCTCATTGGTCAGCAGTGCGTGGATGAACATCGCGCCCAGGACGGCCACGATCGTGGCGCTGATCCAGGTGCCGGGCCGCGGCACCGGCTTGGGGCGGTTCAGTTGCACCGGCTGCTCGGTGCCGGACAGAGCCGCGGCGGAAGCGGGCTGAGTTGTCATGGTAGTGATCACTGCTCCACGTTCGGGTTCAGCTCGGCGGTGGTTAGTGCGGCGTCCTCAATGCCCCACGCATTCAGGATCTCCTCCCAGGTGCCGGAATCCATGAGGTACTGGACGGCCGCCTGGATGGCGGCGTTGAACTGCGGATCGTCCTTGGTCAGGACAATGGCCTGGGGCAGGGCGTCCTCGATCTCACCTACGGTCTCCACCGCCCCATCAGTCAGCTCGACGGCGTATCCCGCCACCGTGGAGTCGGAGTAGACGGCATCAACCACGTGCCCAATCAGGCCCGTGGTGGCCTCCGACTGGGAGGAGTAGGAGCGCACCGAGATCGCGGGCAGCCCGGCATCGGTGCAGGCGGCGGAGTCGGCGTTCATCGCGTCTTCCTGGGCGGTACCGGTCTGCACTCCGATGGTCAGGCCGCACAGGTTCATGTGGTCGGAGGGGTCCACGCCCTCGGGGTTTCCTGCCACCACGTTGAAGCGGGAGCCGACGTTGATGTAGGCGACCATGTCCATGGCGGACTCGCGCTCGGCGGTGACCGTGAAGGAGGAGATGCCGGCGTCGTACTTAGAGCCGATGGCGGCGATGATGGAGTCGAACTCGGCGGTATGCGTGGTGGAGTCCACCCCGAGGACGGCGGCAATGGCCTTAGTCAGGTCCACGTCGTAGCCGATTGCGGTGCCGTCGGTGTCCAGGAACTCCGCGGGCGCGTAGTCCGTGGAGGCGGCCACGTCCAGCACGCCGTCCGCCAGGGCGCCTTCGGGAAGCATGGCGATGATGTCCTCCTGCGCCTGAATGCCGGAGGTGTCATAGCCAGTGAAGGCGCCGTCACCGGCGGCCTGGGAGGATCGCCAGTCGGCGGCATTCGTGCAGGCGGACAGCGGCAGCGTCAGTGTGAGCGCCAGGCACAACCCGCCGGCCAGGCGTGCCCCGCGGGCAAGGGCGGATGTCATCACACGGCTCCTTCTGGTAGCGGACCAAAGCCACCGACAGGATATCCATAACAGAGCATAGATATGCAAACGGTCGGGCCGGCGCCGACGTGAGGCGCGGCCTACAGGTCGTAGTAGAGCTCGAACTCATAGGGGTGCGGGCGCTGCCGCATAGGGGCGATCTCATTGGTGCGCTTGTAATCGACCCAGGTCTCGATCAGGTCCGAGGTGAACACGTCGCCCGCGGTCAGGTAGTCATGGTCCGCCTCAAGCGCCTCCAGGGCCTCGTCGAGCGTGCCCGGCAGCTTGTCGATGTCGTGGTAGTCCTCCGGAGCCAGCTCGTAAAGATCCTTGTCCACGGGCTCGCGCGGCTCGATCCGGTTGCGGATGCCGTCGATGCCGGCCATTAGCGTGGCCGCGAAGGCCAGGTACGGGTTGGCCGAGGGGTCGGGCACGCGGTACTCGATGCGCTTGGCCTTGGGGGAGGAGCCCGTAACCGGGATGCGGATGCAGGCGGAGCGGTTGCGCGCCGAGTACACCAGGTTCACCGGCGCCTCGAAGCCCGGCACCAGCCTGTGGAAGGAGTTGACCGAGGGGTTGGTGAAGGCCAGCAGGCTGGGCGCGTGGCGGAGTATGCCGCCGATGTACCAGCGGGCCAGGTCGGACAGCTGCCCGTAGCCGCGCGCGTCGAAGAACAGCGGCTTGCCGTCCTTCCACAGCGAGTGATGGGTGTGCATGCCGGAGCCGTTGTCGCCGAAGATCGGCTTGGGCATGAAGGTGGCGGTCTTGCCGTTGCGCCAGGCCTCGTTCTTGACGATGTACTTGAACTTCATCATGTCGTCCCCCGCGGCCAGCAGGGAGGCGAAGCGGTAGTTGATCTCCTGCTGCCCGGCGGTGCCCACCTCATGGTGGGCGCGCTCGATCGCGAGCCCGGACTCAATGCAGGTGCTCACGATCCGGTCGCGCAGGTCGGCCATCTGGTCATTGGGGGACACGGGGAAGTAGCCGCCCTTGAAAGCGGTCTTGTACCCCTTGTTCCCACCCGGCTCATCGCGGCCGGTGTTCCAGGCCGCCTCCGCCGAGTCGATCAGGTACCGGGTGGAGGCCGGGGTGGTCTCGTACTGGATGGAGTCGAACAGGTAGAACTCGGCCTCGGCGCCGATGTAGCAGGTATCCGCAATGCCGGTGGAGCGCAGGTAGTCCTCCGCCTTGGCGGCGATCGAACGCGGGTCGCGGGCGTAGACCTCGTCGGTGAAGGGATCCACGATCGAGAAGTTGATCACCAGCGTGCGCTGCTCGCGGAAGGGGTCCAGGAAGGCAGTGGTGACATCGGGGATGAGCTTCATGTCCGACTCGTGGATAGCGGTGAAGCCGCGGATCGAGGAGCCATCGAACATGAGGCCGTCGGTAAGCGCCTCATCCTTGAAGGCGGCCACCGGAATCGTGAAGTGCTGCATGACCCCGGGCAAGTCGCAGAAGCGCACATCGACCAGCTGCACCCCCTCGCGCTCGATGTAGGCCAGCGCTTCTGAAGCGTCACTGAACATGTAGTTCCTCCAACGGGGTATGAGTCTGGTGAGCACGCCGCGGGTGCAGGCAGACTAGGGCGGCGTAGTGTCGCGAAGGTGGCGCGAATGTGTCCGCGGTGTTTCGCCGCTGCGCGGATGGGGTTGCGTGCGGGCGGCGGGGGAGTCAGCGGCCCCGGATCGCCCGGCGGTCGGGGCGGATGTTGTTGGGGTCCAGGTACTTCGGGATCGGCAGGCCCTTAGAGGACAGGGAGGACAGGCGCTTTGCCACGCGGTCGATCTCGGTGTTGGTCAGCTTGGTGGGCTTGGTGGGCAGCCGCCGCAGAGTGCGCTCCAAGTGGATGAGCCTGACCTGCCCCTCCGCGGTGCCGACGGAGATGACGTGCACCGGCACGGTGGACAGGATGCGCCGCAGGGTCTTCTTCTCTTCCTCAATCAGGTGCTGGGTGCGGCCGGGGGAGCCCTCTGCCACAAGCACCACGCCCGGGCGGCCCACCAGCCGCCACACAAGGTCCTGCCCCTTGGGGCTGAAGGCGACCGGCTGCTCCTCCACGTACCAGCCGCGGCCGGCCTGGTCTAGCACTGCCTTGACGGCTCCGGGGCGCCCCTCGATCTGCATGTAGGAGGCGCGGCGCGTCGCCAGGCTGAGCACGACCATGTCCGCCATGAGCGCGAACACCACGGCCATCAGCAGCCAGTACCACAGCGCCTGGCTGGTAACGGCGGCCAGCACCCCGGCAAGCACCAGTAGGGCCACCGCGATGCCGAGAAGCGCCCACCCGATCCACGGGTAACTGCGCCGCGAGATCGTATAGGAGTCTTTGAGGTTCTGGGCTACCTGTGCGAGGCGCCGCTTCTTCTTCGGCTGGGCGCTTTGGGCTGTGCTCACGCCTACAACTCTAGCTGACGACGGCGGCCGTCAGGAGGCCTGGCGCCCGGCGAGCAGGGAGGAGGCCTCCTGACGGGCGGTGCCGGGCTCGGCCAGGTCGCGCATGTTGTCCGGGATCGGCCGGCCCGTGGCCTGCATGGCCCGCGCCCACAGCATGCCGGAGCGGTAGGAGGAGCGCACCATCGGGCCACTCATGGCCGCGCTGATCCCCATCTGCTCCGCCAGGGCCGCCAGCTCTACGAACTCCTGCGGCTTGACCCAGCGGTCGATCGGGTGATGCAGCTTGGACGGCCGCATGTACTGGGTGATCGTCAGGATGTTGACGCCCACATCCACGAGGTCCGCAATCGCCTGCTCGATCTCGGCACGGGTCTCACCCATTCCCAGAATCAAGTTCGACTTGGTCAGCAGCCCCGCCCGTGACGCGCGTGCCAGCACGTCCAGGCTGCCCTCATAGGAGAATGCCGGGCGGATCTGCCTGAAGATGCGCGGTACCGTCTCCAGGTTGTGGGCGAACACCTCGGGGCGGGAGCTGAAGACCTCCTGCAGGGCATCCTGGCGGCCCCGGAAGTCCGGCACCAGCAGCTCGATCCCGCAGCCCGGGACGCGTGCGTGCACCTGCCGGGCCGTCTCGGCGTAGAGCCAGGCACCGCCGTCGGGCAGGTCATCGCGGCACACGCCAGTCACGGTGGCATAGCGCAGCCGCATCTCGGCGATTGACTTGGCTACTCGCTCCGGCTCGCCGGGGTCATACTCCGTGGGGCGTCCGGTGGCAATGTTGCAGAAGTCGCAGCGGCGCGTGCACATGCTGCCCGCAACCAGGAAGGAGGCCTCGCGATCGTTCCAGCACTCGTAGACGTTGGGGCAGTTCGCCTCGGCGCAGACGGTATGCAAGTCATTGCTGCGCACCAGGTTGCGCACGTCCTGGTAGGTCTCGGTGACCTCGGCGCGGGTGCGCAGCCACTTCGGCTTGTGCTCGATCGGTGTCTGGGCGTTGCGCGCCTCCACGCGCAGCAGGCGGCGGCCTTCGGGTGCGACGGCGTCGGGCACTGGCACTCCTCTGGAACGTAGGACTATGGTTTGCTCAGCTTACGCCCGCTGCCGCGAGAAGTGGGACCGAGGGCCCACGATGTCGCCCGGGTGTCGCCGATAACGGTGCTAGGCGTCGGCCATTAGCGGGGCCAGGTGTTTGCTCAGCGCGGACATAAGCGGGCCGGCTAGCTGGAGGGAGTCGTAGCGGGTGCCGAGCTCCGCGGCCAGTGAGGTAACCCCGGCATCGGTAATCCCGCAGGGAATAATACGGTCCAGGTCAAAGGCGGCCAGATCGGGGGCGACATTCAGGCCAATACCGTGCATGGTCGTGCCCCGGGCCACCCGGACCCCCAGGGCGCAGATCTTGCGCTCCGGCGCGCGGGTGCCGTCGTGCCTCAGGCCGGCCGGAACCCACACTCCCGAGCGGCCCTTGACACGCACGGTGCTCACACCGAGACCCGAACAGACCTCCATCACCGCCGCTTCCAGCGCACGCACGTACTTGATGACGTCGATCGGCGGCGCGAGGCGAATAATCGGATACGCCGTGAGCTGCCCCGGACCGTGCCACGTGGTCTTGCCTCCCCGGTCAACGTCTACTACGGGCACCTGCTCCGGACCCACCAGCGGGCCTTCGGGCCGCTCCCATGAGTGGGTTCTGCGCCCCACCGTGTACACGCTCTCATGCTCCAGCAGCAGAACCGTGCCGGGCCTGCCAGCGGCTACCGCGGCGTGGACCTGCCGCTGAAGAGCCAGTCCTTCCGAGAAGGGCACCAGCCTGGACCCCAGGCCGACGTCGACTCGCTCCAGTTGCTGCACGGCGGCAGCCTAGACGACTCCCTCCCGGGCGGGACAGGCCCACAGCCGACCGAGCCGCCGACGGGGCCTAGCCGCGTAAAACGGCCTTTCCGGCCACGACCGGGAAGGGAAGATGTGACGGGTTATCCACAGGTCGGCAATTGCCTCTGGCCGTGGCCGGGACAGCCGGGGACCATGGTGGTCATGGGAACCAGACAACACCGCGGCCGCCGCCGGCCGGAGCACCGGGGCGACGCCGCCCACGCGCTACCCCCTGAGCTCCTGGACGCCCTCACCGGCGCGGGACTCGCGGTCGGGGCACCCATGGGTTCTGACACGCCGGGGCGCCGCGCACCGCGCCGGGGCCTGGACGCCGACGGGCGCGACGTGGTCATACACCTGCTCGACCTGCCCGATGACGCCGGCGGTGCGCGCACACTGCGCCGTCTTAATGAGATGCGCACGCTGGTCCACCCCGGCATCGCTCCCGTGCGCGACGTCATCTTTCTTCCCGGAGACCGCGCAGCCGTCACGGTAGACCTGGTCACCGGCGCAGACCTTGCCGTGGTCCTCGGGGCGCGCGGCGGACTGACCCGCGCCGAGGCCGCCCGGGTCCTGGACGACGTCGGCAGTGCCCTGGCCCACTTGCACGCTCACGGTGTGGCGCACGGGGACGTCTCGCCGGCGAACATCATGGTCACCACCGAGGGCGGGCTGGTGCTGGTGGACCTGTTCGGCGGCGTGCTGGAAACTGGGACCGACGGCTGCGCGGCCCCTGAGCGACGCAGCGGCGGGCCGGCGACGCCAGCATCCGACGTATATGCCCTTGCAGCCCTGCTGCGGGAGTGCTCATCCGGCTCCGCTGCCCTGCAGACACGCTTGGCGCGGATCCTCGCCGACGCGCTGGACCCCGACCCGCAATCGCGTCCCAGCGCCCGTGCCCTGGCGGCTCGCGCCCACGAGATCGCCAGGCCAGGGCGCCTGGTCCTGCCCGATGGCGCCCGCCTGGCCGCGGGTGCCTTGCGCGCGGCGGCAGCCAGGCCCACCCGCGTCGTCGCCTCGCGGCGGCTGCGCCCGCGCCGCCGCAGTCGCGTTGCCGCAGTGGCGCGACTGGCTGGAGCCTGCCTCGTCGGGCTGTTGGGCGCTATTGCGGCGGCAGGGCTCTTAGGCGTGGGACCGGCCGCACACGTAGTACCGCCTTCTGACGTGCAGGCCAGCGCGTCCGCGCAGCCGGTGCAGTCGGAGCAGTCGGCGCAGACCGGGGATGAGTCCCTGACCGACGTGGTGGTAAACCTCACGGCACGGCGCGATGCTGCGTTGAATGCGGCCGATCCCGCAGCGCTGGCGGAGACGACTGTGCCCGGCTCGCCCGCTGCGGAGGCCGATACCGCAACGCTGGAGGCACTAGCGGCTGCGGGGGAGAGCGTCGCGGACCTGGACACCTCTGTGCTCAGCGTGGTGGAGGTAGAACTGCCTGCCGACTGCGCGCTCACCTGGGACGGTGCCAGGGCGGTGCAGATCCGCCAGTCCCAATCGCCGTCGACGCGGATGACCGCGGACGGCGCGGTGCGTACCGTGCCGGCGCAGGCGGCGCGCGCCGTGGTACTGGTACTCGTGCCCGGGCCGTGGCGGGTAGCCGAGGTGCGCGCTGCCTAGTGCACCAACGTCTATGCCCGCGTCCAGAAGCTGGGCACTCTAAAGGGCCGGCTGGCACGCGTGCCAGCGCGACAACCGCCAGCCACCGCGGTAGCCAATTGTCCAGGGGACGCGGGCACGGATTCGGCCGAGCTTCATCGAGAGCCGGCGACCGTCCTGGCGATGGCGCCCAAGGTGTTCACCATGCCTATGCGTGTCAGCCGCCGGATCGCCGGGTGCAGTAGGCGACCGGACAGGCGCCAGACCCGGTATGCGCGCGTGAAGGTCAGCTCGCAGCCGCCGGGTGCCGGTCGCAGGACAAAGCCGTCATAGGAGTGGGTCTGGCCGTCATACGGTCCGGTGAGGATGGTCTTCACCCAGCACACCGTGTCGGTGCCTAGTTCTAAGTGTCTCCAGCGCAAATTCAGTTGGCGGCGCCGGTTGCGCGAGCGGTGCTGACTGACTATCCCATCCGGATACCGTTCGCACACCTCTGCTGGCAATACGGCCCATCCGGTGAGCATCCCCGGATCGGCCAGCACCGCATGCACCTGCTCCGGTGGCGCAGAGATGAATCGGCTCAGGCGCAGGGCTGCGGACGGCGTCTCCGGCAACAGGTCGTGGTCGACTTTCGCGACGCCGGGAGTGCCACAGGTGACCTCCTCGTGCGTGTCCAGATCGGCGCGCAGCCGCTCAGTATTCACGTCGAGGTGAGCGAGTATGCGCATCGGCGCTCCGCCGTCCAGACCCAGAAGGCACTTCAGGGCGGACAGGGAAGTACTGAAATCATTGCGACGATCATGGGCGAACTGCTGAGCTTGTCCGGACAGGGGAATATCGCCACTGTCAGCCAGCCTCTGCGCCTCTTGGCCCGGTGACTGCAGCGAAGCCGGTATAGCGGCTGCGTCTATGCCGAGGGCAGCCAGGTCCGCCGCGGCAACTTCGTGCATGGCGCGTCGGGCGTTCGCCAGGGTGACTCCGTGTGCGCCGAGCAGCGCTGCCGCCTCACCGCCCTGGGCTAGCAGCCCCAGCAGCAGGTGGTCGATGTCGATCTCAGGGTGTTGTAAACGCCCGGCCTCATGGCGGGCGCAACTAATCCAGGACCACAGATGGGTAGGCCGCGGTTTCGTCATCGGTTGCTCCTCCTGATGGGTGCCAGCCCGGGTGCGACTCGCTTTGCGTACTTCTTGTGGACGGCCTGGCGGGTGACGCCGAGGTTGCTTGCGATTTCCGTCCAGCTCATGCCGGCGCGCAGAGCAGCCTCAACCTGTGCGAGCTCCAGAGTCTCGGTGAGCCTGCGCAAGGCGGCCACGGCGCGTAAACCCGTAACCGGCTTGGTCGTATCGGCTGCTGCCGCGGCCACTTGGTCGGGCGATGGTGTCATTGCTGAACCCATGTGAGCAACCTACGTTGACAGACGCCCGGTTGTCAATCAAAGTTGCTTAGCTTGTGCCTGCGGGTTCTCGCCCGTGTTGCATCTACGGTTCTGGGACGCAGGGGTGCCCAGCATTGCCGGGATCTTGTAGCAGCTGGGCAAGCTAGCGGCGTCGGCAGAACGTGTTCGGCGACTCGTGACGGCCCCAGCGCCCCGCTGGGGGCTGGAACCTCCTGGTGGTGGTCCGTGACCAACCCGGGTCATCGGCTCGTGCTGGGGCCGTGCGCGAGGAGCGCGCTGTGCCAGCCCCCGAACCGCTGACCCGCCCCTGTGCGTTCCACGACCTTGGGCCACGTTCCACGACCTTGGTGCGTGTTCCACGACCACCCCGGGGTCGTGGAACACGCACCAAGGTCGTGCAGTGCCGCCCAGGGTCGTGCAGGACCACCACCCACACAAGCGTCGCGCCGAGCAAGCCGGCCAGTAGGCCCCGACACGCCGCCCCAAGGCACCACGTTCACGCCGACAACCCTCGAATCACAGCGGTGGGGCCCGCACGCGCTGCGTGCGGGCCCCACCCTTGTCTCAGCAGGTGCCGACGTATGCGGCTGACGTGTTACAAGCCCAGCTCGCTGGAGAAGTCACCCTCTTCCAGGCGCTTCTTGACGGTCATGAGGTACCGGGAGGCATCCGCTCCGTCAACCAGGCGGTGGTCGTAGGACAGCGACAGGTAGCACACCGAGCGCACCGCGATCACCTCGTTGCCATCGCCGTCCTTGACCACGCGCGGCTGGCGGGTGATCGCGCCGAGTCCGAGGATGGCCACCTCGGGCAGGTTGATAATCGGGGTGTCGAACAGGGCGCCGCCGGAACCGGTGTTGGTCACCGTGAAGGTCGCGCCGGACAGCTCACCCGGATCGACCTTGTTGTCTCGCGTGCGGGCCGCCAGGTTATTGATGCGCTTGGCCAGGCCCGGGATGTTCAGGTCGCCGGCATTCTTCACCACCGGCACGTACAGGCCCCGGGGCGTGTCCACCGCGATGCCGATGTGCTCCACATCGTGGTAGGTCACCTGGTTGTCCCCGATCGTGGCATTGATCTTCGGGTGCGCCTTGAGCGCCTCCGTGGCGGCAGCCACGAAGAACGGCAGGTAGGTGAGCTTGGTGCCGTTGCGAGCCAGGAACTCGTCCTTCACCCGCGCGCGCAGGGCGGCAATCCGGGTCACATCCACTTCAACGACGGTGGTCAGCTGCGCGGAGGTCTGCAGCGAAGTCATCATGCGCTCGCCGATGATCCGACGCAGCCGGCTCATCTTCTCGGTGTGGCCGCGCAGCTCGCTGTCGGTTGCGGCCTGCGCACCGCGCGACTGCGTCGCGCCCGCCGGGGCGTCAGGGGCCACCGCCTCAGCGGGCGCCGCCGCTGCCTGCTGGGCGGCAGCCTCGGCCTCGGCCTTGGCTGCGGCCGCAGCCTCCACATCCTGCTTGCGGATGCGCCCGCCCACACCGGTACCGGTTACCTCGGCGAGGTCGACGCCACGCTCCCGGGCGAGCTTGCGCACAATCGGCGTGACGTACGCGGCCGACGGCGGCGCCGCAACGGGTTCCGCCGGCGCGGCGGCTGCCTGTGGAGAGGCAGCGGGCGCTGCGGGTGCCGCGGGTGCCGCAGGAGCCGAGGGCTCTGGGGCGGACTCCTGCGGCGCCGGCGCGGCTCCGCCGCCGACCTCGGCGGCCTCGCCCACAATCGCCAGCACAGTGCCGACCTCGACGGTCTCGTCCTCGGCAACGCGGATCTCGAGCAGGGTTCCGGCCACCGGGGAGGGGACCTCGGTGTCGACCTTGTCAGTGGCGACCTCAAGCAGCGGATCGCCGACCTCAACGGTGTCACCCACGGACTTCAGCCAGGAGGAAACAGTCCCCTCGGTGACCGACTCGCCCAGAGCGGGCATCTTTACTGGCTCGGACATGATGGAATCTCCGTCTCTTGTGATTGGTAGGTGTGATGACTGGTTTCAATAGCTGAGTGCATTGGCCGAGTGCTGCGACCGACTTCGGCGCCTCTGCAGGTTCGTGGCCGCGACAGCCTCAGCCGTGATTGTGCAGCGGTTTGCCGGCCAAAGCCATGGCAGCCTCGCCGATGGTCTCGTTCTGCGTGGGGTGTGCGTGCACCAGCGAAGCGACGTCGTTGGCGTCGGCCTCCCAGGACACAATCAGCTGCCCCTCGCCAACCTGCTCGCCCATACGCGCTCCAATGGCATGGAATCCAAGGATCGGCCCGTCCTTCAACGACACCAGCTTCACGAACCCCTGGGTGCCCAGGATCTGGGACTTGGCGTTCCCGGCGACGTTGAACTGACTGGTCACGATGTTCTGCGCGCCGTGCAGCTCGGCGGCCCGGGCCTCGGACAGCCCCACGGAGGCGATCTCGGGTTCGCAGAAGGTCACCTTGGGGACCTTGACATCGTCCACCGGTTCGGGATCCATGCCGGCGATCCGCTCGGCGACGGCGATGCCCTGGGCGAAGCCGCGATGCGCCAACTGCACGCCGGGCACGATGTCGCCCACGGCCCACACCCCGGAGACATTTGTACGGCCGTACGGGTCAGTGAGCACGAAGCCGCGGTCCATAGCGACCCCAACCTCCTCATATCCGAGATTCGCCGTTGCCGGACCGCGGCCGACGGCGATCAGCAGCACCTCGGCGTCGATTACAGCACCGTCGGCGGTGCGTACCTTGACGCCATCACCCGTGCGCTCGACGGACTCGAAGCGTGTGCCCACACGGAAGCCGATCTTCCGCTTGCGGAAGGCGCGCTCAAGCTGCTTGGAGATCGCCTCGTCCTCATTGGGAACCAGGTGCGGCAGCGCCTCGATGATGGTGACCTGCGCTCCCATGGACGCCCAGGCGGAGGCGAACTCCACGCCAATCACTCCGCCGCCCAGAATCACCGCGGAGGCGGGGACGTGGTCAAGCTCCAGAGCCTGCTCGGAGGTCATAACCGGCCCTGAGATCTCCTGGCCGATGGTCTTCGGGTAGGAGCCGGAGGCGAGAACCACGTTCCGCCCCCGGTAGCGCCTGCCCGCCACCTCCACGGCGTCGGCCGCCACCAGACGGCCCCAGCCGCTGACCAGGTCGATGCCGCGGGAGGAGACCAGGCCCTGCAATCCCTTGTACATACGAGTGACGACGCTGTTCTTGTACTCCTGGACGGCAGGCATGTCGACGCCCTCGAAGGCGGCCCGCACGCCTACGGCGGCCGCCCCGCGGATCGCATCGGCAGTCTCCGCCGAGTGCAGAAGTGCCTTGGTGGGCACGCAGCCGCGGTGCAGGCATGTGCCACCCACCTTGTCCGCCTCGATCAGCGCCACGCTCAGCCCCAGCTGGGCACCGCGCAGCGCCGCGGCATAGCCTCCTGAGCCGCCGCCCAGGACCACCATGTCATAGAGCCCGCCTTCAGCGGTATTAGTCCCGTCAACTGCACTGGCATCAGTCATGTGATTACTCCTTATGGGTGGCTAGTCCGTGGCGCGGCCCGCGGCACCGACGTGATTGGCGGCTGGCACAGGCGGCCGGCGGCGGGCGCCGTGTCGCAACCGGGGACCAGAGTCCCAGACAGCCTACGTCATCGCCAGACGCATCACATACCCGCCGAGGGCGTGTTTGCGGGCTCAGCGCTCGGCGGTACCCGGCTGAGCGGCGCGGTCCTCCAGGAAGGCCAGTAGCGTGGCTACGCCAAAGCCCGTCCCGCCCTGCGGAGTCAGTCCCCAGGCGGCCTTCTCGTTGTAGGCGGGACCGGCGATGTCCAGGTGCGCCCACGGAGTGTCGCCCACGAACTCGCGCAGGAACAGGCCCGCTACGAGCATGCCGGCGGCCCTGCTGCCCATCACCGCGTTGCGCAGATCGGCGAAGGGCGAGTCCAGGCCGGCCCGCAGGTACTCCGGCAGTGGCATGGGCCAGAAGTCCTCGCCGGCACGCGTGGCGGCGGCGATGACATCCTCCCGCGCGTCGCCCATCACGGCGGCGGTTCGGTCTCCGAGCGCCACGATCTGGGCGCCCGTGAGCGTGGCGACGTCCAGTACGACGTCGGGCCCCTGTGCGACCGCCGCCGCCAGGGCATCTGCCATTACCAGCCGCCCCTCCGCGTCGGTGTTGGTCACCTCCACCGTGCTGCCGTCGAACATGGTCACCACATCACTGGGCCGCTGCGCGGAGCCACCGGGGAGATTCTCCGCCAGGGCGAGCCAGGCGGTCACCCTCACCGGCAGGGCCAGGCGGGCTGCTGCCAAGGTGGCGGACAGCACCGCGGCCGCGCCGGCCATGTCCGACTTCATGCCGGGCATCGACGCCGGGGGCTTGAGCGAGAGACCACCGGAGTCGAACGTGATGCCCTTACCAACCACGGCCACGTGCGCCACCTTGCCGCGACGCGGCCGAGGGCTCCACTCCAGGCGGACCAGCCGGGGCGGGTGCACGGATCCCTGCCCCACCCCGGAGATGCCGCCGAATCCCTCCTTCAGCAGCCGCTTGTCGTCGTAGACCTCAAGGTCCAGTCGGCCCTGACGCCCGCCGACCGCATCGGCGGCCCGGCGGGCATGATCGGCAAAGGCGGCCGGGGTGAGCCGGGCGGGCGGATCGTTGACCAGGTCCCGGGCTTCTGCAACGGCCTCGGCCAGGATGCGTGCCCGGTTGAGCACCGGTGCGGAGGAGTCCTCCGGGCTGCGCCGCAGCAGTGAGCGCGGGGCGGGAGCCAGTGGCGTCAACACCGTGACGCGGGCCAGGGGAGCGGTTGAAGCCGGAACACGGCGCGACCACGCGTAAGCCCCCTCCAAGGCGCCCTCGGCGACGGCGGCCAGCCGCTCAGCGGTATCCGCGGGCAGGGCGAAGACGGCATGTCCCGTGCCGGCCAGCTCGCGCGCGGCGCGCCCCGCGGCCCGGCGCAACGCGGCACTGTCGGATGCATCACCGGTGCCGACTACCAGCAGAGTCGGGGCGAGGTCGCTCCGGTCGCCGTCCAGCGCCGCCGCGGGTATCCGGACAACCGTGTCGATGGCGGCGGTGAAGCCCAGGGGCCCTAGTAATTCCGGCAGTCCACGCAACTGTGGTGTCTGCTCCGCACCGGTGCCCGCGGTGAGCAGCACCGGGGCGTCGGCGTCAGCGCGGGCGGCCAGGACCAGGACGTCGCCGCCCGCCGCAGTGGGCAGCAGGCTGGAAGTCATAATCTCAGTCATGCGGGAATGGTAACGTCACAGGGCCGGACCACCGCCAGGGCGTCGTCCGGTTTCCTCGGTCCGAGTCACGGGCCCGCAGTTCAACACGAGGTTAGTTACTGCATGGATGAGTCTTCCCAGCCGCGGGCTCTGAATGATACGCGCCGTCCTGCGCATGGTTGGGGGCGCGCACTCGTCGGTGTCTTCGCGGTATTCGGTCTGGTGATCCTGGTTCCCGCGTTCATCACGCTTGCCCGGGCGGGTGCGGGCAGTCGACTGCCCGCCGCGCTCAGTGTGCTCGCCGGCATGGGCTACCTGCTCCTGTCAGTGGCCGTGGCCCACAACGGTCGCCGCATGCGCCGCGTGGGCTGGGCCTGCCTGCTGCTGGAGGCGCTGGGGCTGCTGGTGGTGAACCTCGCCGGCTTCGCTGGCACCGTCTGGTCGCAATGGGGTACGGCGCTGTGGTACCTGCCGGTGCTGTTGCCGCTGGTGGGCGGGTTACAGCTCTGGCTGGCCGACCCGCGCCGTATCGTGACCAACGCCGAGCGCATCACGGATATCTCCGACACCATTCAAAACAGCGTTCACCGCGATCGCTCCTAGACGGATCAACGAACCGGCGGCCCGGCTGCGCTGCCGCCCGGGCCGCCGGCGTCCCGGGCGGCTTCCCCTGTAGCCGCCCGGGCGGCGTCAGTGCTTGAGGTTGTCGACGCTGATGGCCAGGCGCTCGGTGGCCGGCGAGTCCAGTCCCCACACCTGGGCGTAGAAGCTCAGCTCGTCCTGAAGCGCCCGGTGCGCATTCGCGGCCAGGTTGAAGCCGTGACCCTCGCCCGGGAACACATCCAGTGCCACCGGCAGGCCCTTGGCCTTCACAGCCTCGTACATGCTGGTGGCCTGCTCCGCCGGGATGATCGGATCCGCGCTGCCCTGCAGAAGCAGGAGCGGGGCGTGAATGGCGTCGGTGTGGCTGAGCGGCGAGCGCTCGGCGTAAACCGGATCATGCAGGTCCTCGGCGCCCACCAGGCGCTGGATGTAGTGCGACTCGAACTTGTGGGTCGTACGGGCCAGCTGCGCGAGGTCGGCGACGCCGTACAGGGAGGTGCCGGCACTGAACACCTCGGAGCGGACCAGCGCCGCTAGCGCCGTGAACCCGCCGGCGGAAGCGCCGCGCACCGCGATACGGGCAGGGTCGATCTTGCCGGAGGCGGCCAGGAACTCCGCTCCGGAGACGACGTCATCGACGTCGTAGACCCCCCACTTGCCGTTCAGCAGGCGGCGGTAGTCCGAGCCGTAGCCGGTTGAGCCCCGGTAGTTCACGGCGAGGTAGGCGAAGCCGCGGCTGGTCCAGAACTGGATGCGCAGGTCGTAGCCGGCCCGGTCCATCGCCGTGGGGCCGCCGTGTACGCCCACGATCAGGGGCGGTAGCTCATCCTCAGGGCCCACGTAGGCGGCCGATGCCGGCGGGTAGAAGAAGCCGTGCGCGGTAGCGCCGTCGGTGGTGGGCCAGGACACGGGCTCGGCGAAGGAGATACCGGCGTCATAGGCGTTGAAGTCACCCGAGCCGCGCAGTATCTCGACTTCCTGGCCGCGCACCTCGACGATGCTGGGCAGCTCGGTCTCACTGCCCGCGAGCATGACCACGCGCCCGGCGGAGGAGGCGACGTTCCCCAGTGGCTGCCAGCCGACGTTCCACTCCTCCAGCTCACCGTTCGAGAGCTTGACGGTGCCCAGGTGCCACACGCCGTCGCGCGCCCACGAGGCGATCAGGTGCTCGCCGTCAAGCACGTCGAAGTGGTGCGGGCCCAGGACCCAGGCCGGAGACGTGAAGGTCGCGTCGACCGGGTGCAGGGGGCGGGTGCGCAAGGACTCGGTCCAGCCCTCGCGGTTGGTGCCGCGACGCGGGAAGCCCTCGGTGCGGTACAGGTTCCAGAAGCCCGATGCATTGGAAACGTGCACGAGCTCGCACTCCTCGGTCCAGCGCGGCTCGGACACCGAGTAGCCGGTGCCGCCGTCCACTACGGCCTGGGAGCCGATGGTGCCGTCGGGGCGCAAGTCGCCGACGTGCAGCGTGGCGTTGTCCCACGGCATGCCGGGGTGGTTCCAGGTGATCCAGGCCAGGTGCTCGCCGTCGGGAGACAGGGTTGGGGAAACCACGAAGTCCGTGCCTGAGACCACCGTGGTCACGGCTGAGTCGTCGCGCGCTCCCGAGCCGTCCAGGGGGATCGCCACCAGTGAGTTGACCGGCTCCCCCTCGCCCCGGTGGTCCTCGCGTACGGCGTAGACCAGGCCGCGCGCCGTGTCGATCTCCAGGTCGCCGTGGCGGACGTCGCCGTAGATGGTCAGCGGCACCAGGCCGCGCAGGCGGTGGGCGACGTCATAGCGATACAGCCGCCCGTCACCGGCGTGGGAGACGACGATGATGCCGGAGTCTACGGCGTAGGCACGGCCACCGTACTCGTGTACCCGCGTGCGGGCGTCCACCAGCTCGTCGGACGGGGTCAGTGGCAGCACCTCGCCGATCTGCCCGTCTCCGTCACGACGCAGCAGTACCTGGCGCCCGGCCTGTGAGGCGCGCTGCTCCACCCAGTAGGTGTCCCCGCCGTCCACACGCACCTGTGACAGGGATAGGGTGCGGGTGGTGATGGTGCCGGGGGTGATCGGCGAGGGCCAGGTCCCGTAAGGCGCTGTCGTGCTCATCGTTCCTCCTGAGGGCGGTGCGGCTGCCGCCACCCGCCCGGGCTGCGGGCGGGAGATACGGTCAGGAGCCAACATTACGTGGTCCGCGGGCCCTGCGGGCGAGTCCTTGCGGGTCGTGGCGCCGGGGCCGGGCGGATGTGCATATGCTGAGAGGCATTGCCGACGGCGCGCCCGGACGCCGTGTCAGACCGGAGTTCACCACCAGGAGGAGCTGCGTCGATGAGTGAAGACACTGCCACGTCCGGTGCGCAGGAGCGCGGCGCACAACAGCTGGTGAGCCTCCCCGCGACGCCCCTGCTGTCCGGTATTCGACGGCCCGGTGACCTGCGGCGCCTGAACAGCGAGCAGATGGAGGAGCTGGCCGAGGAGATCCGCCGCTACCTCGTGGCCACGGTGGCGCGCACCGGCGGCCACCTGGGGCCGAACCTCGGGGTCGTCGAGCTGACCCTCGCGCTGCACCGCGTATTCCGCTCCCCACGCGACACCATCGTCTTTGACACGGGCCACCAGGCCTACGTGCACAAGCTGCTCACCGGTCGCCAGGACTTCAGCCGCCTGCGTGAGCGCGGCGGCGTTTCCGGGTACCCCTCCCGGGGCGAGTCCATCCATGATGTCGTGGAGAACTCGCACGCCTCCACCGCCCTGTCCTGGGCGGACGGCATCGCCCGCGCCAATCGCCTCCAGGGCCGCGATAAGCGGCACATCGTGGCGGTTATCGGCGATGGTGCACTGACGGGCGGTATGGCCTGGGAGGCGCTGAACAACATCGCCGACTCCGCGGACAAGCACCTGGTGATCGTGGTCAACGACAATGGCCGGTCCTATGCCCCGACGATCGGCGGGCTCGCCCACCACCTCGACGCCCTGCGCACCAACCCCGGCTACGAGCGCATGCTCGCCGGGGTGAAGCACACCCTGCTGTCCCAGGGCGCGCCGGGGCGGGCCGCCTTCGAGGCGCTGCACGGGCTCAAGCGCGGCCTGAAGGACATCCTGGTGCCCTCGGCGTTCTTCGAGGACCTGGGCATCAAGTACACCGGCCCGGTCGACGGGCATGACGAGACCGCCCTGGAGTTCGCCTTCACCCGCGCCCGCGAGTACGCGGAGCCGGTGATCGTGCATGTGATTACCCAGAAGGGTCGCGGCTACACCCCTGCGGAGGAGGACGCGGCAGACCGGTTCCACGCAGTCGGGCGCATTCACCCGGAGACGGGGCTGCCGGTGGTTCTCTCCAGGTTCGGGTGGACCGCCGTCGTAGCCCAGGAGCTGCTGCAGCTGGCGCGCGCCGACAAGCGGATCGTGGGGATCACCGCGGCCATGCAGCAGCCGGTGGGCCTGCAGCCAATGGCGGACGCGCTGCCGGAGCGCGTCATCGACGTCGGTATCGCCGAGCAGCATGCACTAACCAGCGCCGCCGGCATGGCCTTCGCGGGCATGCACCCGGTGGTAGCGCTGTACGCGACCTTCCTGAACCGGGCCTTCGACCAGGTGCTCTTGGACGTGGGACTGCACCGGGCCGGCGTAACGGTACTGCTGGATCGGGCCGGTATCACCGGCACTGACGGGGCCAGTCACAATGGCATGTGGGATATGGCGCTGCTGGCGCATGTGCCGGGGCTGCACCTGGCGGCCCCACGTGACGAGGACACGCTGCGGCAGGCCGTGCGCGACGCGGTCGGGGTGGACGACGCCCCCACGGTGGTGCGCTATCCGAAGGGCTCATTGCCCGCTCCGCTGCCGGCCGTGCGCACCGTGGGGGAGGACGACGGGCCCTTCGGCGCCGTGGACGTCCTGCTCGACACGGCGGGGGAGCGGCCGGTGCTGCTGGTCGGAGTCGGGGCCATGGCGGGCAGCGTGCTTGACGCCGGGCGGAGCCTGGCCGCAGAGGGGCTGGCCGTGCGCGTGGTGTGTCCGCGGTGGCCCGTGCCGGTGCCGGCTGCGCTGGTGGCGCTGGCACGCGCCGCGGGCGGCACGCTCGTGGTGGAGGACGGCCTGGTTGAGGGAGGCGTGGGCTCACAGCTGCGGGACGCAGTTGAGGATGCGGCGCTCGCCGAGGGCGCCGGGCGCGTGCCGCGGGTGGCCCGGCTCGGGGTGCCGCGGCGCTTCCTGCCGACGGCGGAGCGCGGCGAGCTGCTTGCCGAGTTCGGCATGGACCCGGTTGGTATCTGCGCCGCCGCGCGGAAGCTGCTCCGCGCCTAGGACGCCAGTCCCACGCCTGCCGGACTTGAATTGGTCGCGCGCGGCTGTGAGCCCGGTCTTGGCCTGGCGCCGCGATCTGGCGCTGTGCCCGTCGCACAAGCCTGATGCCCCGCGCAGTCACGCCGACTCCGCCGCGCCCCGCTAGGCGTGGCGGAGGCCTGAAGAGGTGCGGGCACGCACACCCCGCAACGAAGTCGGGGACTTAAGTCCTAACTCGGTGGTCGCTGGTGTTTGCCTGTGAGTGATCCCACCGGGCCGCATTGGGGCGACCTAACACAAGCCGGGACGTCTGGCCTAGGCTGGTGTCGACGGCGCAACGATGTACCGCCGCGCCTCACAAGGGCGCAAGCAATCGGGTGGCCCGGGCCACCCACCCTATAGGAGGGCACGGATGACCACCGAGGTCACAGCATCCGCTACGGCGGAGGAGACCACCAGCCGCGACGCGTGGGAGGGCTTCGCCACGGGACCGTGGGCCGAGGACATCGACGTTCGCGACTTCATCCAGCGCAACTACACGCCCTACACGGGCGACGCATCGTTCCTCGCCGGCGCCACGGACAAGACCCTGCGCCTGTGGGACACCCTGGAGAAGAACTACCTGTCCGAGGAGCGCAAGGTGCGCATCCTCGACGTCGACACCCACACCCCGTCGGACATCGACGCGTTCCCTGCCGGATACATCAGTGAGGACGACGACGTCATCGTCGGCCTGCAGACCGACTCCCCGCTCAAGCGCGCCATGATGCCCAACGGCGGCTGGCGCATGGTCGAGCAGGCGATCAAGGAGGCCGGCAAGGAGGTCGACCCCGAGGTCAAGAAGATCTTCACCCGCTACCGCAAGACGCACAATGACGCCGTCTTCGACATCTACACCCCACGTATCCGGGCCGCACGCTCCAGCCACATCATCACCGGCCTGCCCGACGCCTACGGCCGCGGCCGCATCATCGGCGACTACCGCAGGGTGGCGCTGTACGGCGTCGACCGCCTCATCGAGCTCAAGCAGAAGGCCAAGGACGCCGTGGCGGACAAGCCCTTCTCAGAGCACTGGGCGCGTTACCGCGAGGAGCACTCCGAGCAGATCAAGGCCCTGAAGAAGCTCAAGAACATGGCCGCCTCCTACGGCTTTGACATCTCCGGCCCCGCCAAGGACGCACACGAGGCCGTCCAGTGGACCTACTTCGCCTACCTGGCCTCGGTGAAGTCCCAGGACGGCGCGGCGATGAGCATCGGCCGCCTGTCGGCCTTCCTGGACATCTACTTCGAGCGCGACCTGAAGAACGGCGTGATCGACGAGTCCCGCGCCCAGGAGCTCATCGACAACATGGTCATGAAGCTGCGCATCACCCGCTTCCTGCGCACCACCGACTACGACCAGATCTTCTCCGGCGACCCCTACTGGGCCACCTGGTCGGACGCCGGCTTCGGTGAGGACGGCCGCCCGCTGGTCACCAAGACCTCCTTCCGGCTGCTGCAGACCCTGCGTAACCTCGGTCCCGCCCCCGAGCCGAACATCACCATCTTCTGGAACGAGGACCTGCCCCAGGGGTACAAGGACTTCTGTGCGCTGATCTCCATCACGACCTCCGCCATCCAGTACGAGGCCGACGAGCAGATCCGCGAGCACTGGGGCGACGACGCCGCCATCGCCTGCTGCGTGTCCCCGATGCGGGTGGGCAAGCAGATGCAGTTCTTCGGCGCTCGCGTCAACGCCGCCAAGGCGCTGCTGTATGCCATCAACGGTGGCCGTGACGAGATGACCGGCAAGCAGGTCGTCACCGGCCTGCCCGGTGTTGAGGGCGACGCCCCGCTGGACTTCGACGAGGTCTGGGACAAGTACGAGAAGATGCTCGACTGGGTGGTCGGCACCTACGTCGAGGCGCTGAACATCATCCACTACTGCCACGACCGCTACGCCTACGAGTCCATCGAGATGGCGCTGCACGACTCCGAGATTGTGCGCACCATGGGCTGCGGCATCGCGGGACTGTCCATCGTCGCGGACTCCCTGAGCGCCATCAAGTACGCCAAGGTCACCCCGGTACGCGACGAAACCGGTCTGGTGGTTGACTACGTCACCGAGGGCGATTTCCCGATCTACGGCAACGACGACGACCGCGCGGACGAGATCGCGGCCACCGTGGTACACACCATCATGTCCAAGATCAAGGAGCAGCCCTTCTACCGGGACGCGATCCCGACCCAGTCCGTGCTTACCATCACCTCGAACGTCGTCTACGGCAAGGCGACCGGTTCCTTCCCCTCCGGCCACAAGAAGGGCACGCCCTTCTCCCCGGGCGCCAACCCGGAGAACGGCATGGACACCCACGGCATGGTGGCCTCCATGCTCAGCGTCGGCAAGCTGGACTACAACGACGCCCTTGACGGCATCTCCCTGACCAACACGATCACGCCCCAGGGCCTGGGCCGCACGCTCGACGAGCGCGTGGCCAACCTGGTGGGCATCCTCGACGCCGGCTTCGTTCCCGACGAGGGCGCCGAGGTCTGATTCCGCCGCCCAGGTGGTCGCGAGGCACCAGACCATTCGAATACAAACACCTCACCTCACTCAGAAAGGGGCCTGCTATGGCCACGTACGAAGAGCGCCTGGAGTCCATGAAGGCTCAGCGCGACGACAACGGCGGCGTCAAGGGGCTGTACCACGCGAACATCAACGTGCTGGACCGCTCCACCCTCGAGGACGCCATGGAGCACCCGGAGAACTACCCCAACCTGACGGTTCGTGTCTCCGGCTACGCTGTCAACTTCGTCAAGCTGACGCGGGAGCAGCAGCTTGACGTGCTCAACCGCACCTTCCACGCCGGCGCCTGAACCGCCACCGGTGAGGGACTCAGATGACTGAGACCATCACCCCGAAGCGGACGGGCGGCCGGGACCAGGACTTCCTGGCCCCGGCCGCCCGTCTGCGTGGGGCTGGGATCGGCGCGCTCGAGGAGCTCAGCGACCTGGAAAGGTCGGAGCGGCTCGCGCGCATGCGTGATGGCACCCTGGGGTCACTTCACTCCTGGGAGCTGGTCACCGCCGTCGACGGGCCGGGCACCCGGATGACCATCTTCCTCAACGGATGCCCCTGCGCTGCCTGTACTGCCACAACCCGGACACGTTCCTGATGCGTGACGGAGAGCCTGTGGACGTGGAGGAGATCCTGCGGCGCATCCGGCGCTACCGGAACGTCTTCAAGGCAACCGGTGGCGGCATCACCCTCTCCGGCGGGGAAGTGCTCATGCAGCCGGCCTTCGCCGGACGCATCCTCGCCGGCGCGAAGGCCATGGGTATCCACACCTGCATCGACACCTCCGGTTACCTCGGCCAGCACGCCTCTGACGAGATGCTGGACAACATCGACCTGGTCCTACTGGACGTGAAAAGCGGGGACGAGGACACCTACAAGAAGGTCACCGGCCGCGAACTCGCCCCGACCATCGACTTCGGTGACCGGCTGGCCGCCAAGGGCGTCGAGACCTGGGTGCGCTTCGTGCTGGTTCCGGGGCTGACCGACGACCCGCAGAACGTGGAGAACGTCGCCCGCATTGTGGAGCGCTGGCGGCCGGTAGTCTCCCGCGTGGAGGTGCTGCCCTTCCACCAGATGGGTACTGACAAGTGGGACGCCCTGAAGCTGGAGTACAAGCTGCGTGACACCCGCCCGCCGGAGCCGGCGCAGGTGGAGTCCACTCGCGAGATCTTCCGGGCGCACGGCTTCACCGTGCACTGAGCACGTACTTCCGCACCGTGCGGGCGGTGCTGTGCCCCAGGGGTGACCAGAGCCGCCCGCCCCGGTGCGGCCGCTCCACCCGGCGGGCTGGTGAGGGGCGCAGGCGCGCAAGCGGCTGAGCCTGCCCGAGCCGTTATGACAGAGCTATGACAGTGCTGCGGCCAGCGGGGCCGCGGCCTGGTCCACCTGCCAGGGACGTGCCCCCAGCACTTGCAGCCGGGTGGAGATCGCGGCCGGCGAGGCGTCTGCCTGCTCCCCGGCGGCGCGCGCCTCGCCGAGCTCCCACGCCAGGCGCCGCTGCACGTCGGTGCCCAGCAGGAGCTCGTGTGGCAGGCGCAACTGCTCGGCGCGGGTGCGCACGGCACTGCGTACCAGCTCCAACGCCTCGGCGGACTCCGGATGGTGCCGACCCCAGGAGCGCGGCTGGGGCAGCTCTCCGGGCGCGAGCGGCGTGTGCAAGGGGGAAGCTCATCCTCGGGTAGCGCCATTGCGCGCTCCACCGCACTCCACCAAAGCTCCTGGTGGTCGCGTACCGATCGGGAGGAGAACTCCCGCAGCGAGGCCAGGCGGCGGCGAGACGAGGGCTGGGCCACGGCAGCCGCCACCAGGGCGCGGTGCGGGAGCACCTTGGAAGGGGTCACGTCCAGCTCCCGGGCGAGCTCCTCGCGTGCCGTCCACAATTCGCGCAGTACCGCCAGCGAGCGCGGACTGCGAACCGCGCGTCCGGACCTGGGGGTGCGCCGCCAAGGATCGGTCCGGGCCGGGCGCAGCGGGTGGGTGCGTTCATGCTCGAACTCCTGCGCGGCCCACTGCGCCTTGCCCGCCGCATCAAGCTCGTGCGCGAGCGCATCACGCAGCGGCAGGAGCAGTTCGACGTCGAGTGCGGCGTAGACCAGCCACGACTCCGGGAGCGGCCGAGTCGACCAGTCGGCCGCGGCGTGATCCTTGGCCAGTCGCAGTCCCAGCGTCTCCTCGAGCACGGCCCCCAGGCCCACGTGCTGGCGGCCTAGCATGCGCGCGGCCAGCTCGGTGTCAAACAGGGAACGCGCATGTAGTCCCAGTGCGGTCAGGCAGGGGAGGTCTTGGTCGGCGGCATGCAGCACCCATTCCGGACCGTCCAGCGCCTCGGCCAGGGCGGAGAGGTCGCCCGCACCCAGCGGATCCACCAGCACGGTTCCAGTGCCCTCGCGGCGCAGCTGCACCAGATAGGCATCCTGCCCGTAACGGAATCCGGAGGCGCGCTCGGCGTCGACGGCTATTGGCCCGGTTCCGGCAGCCAGGGCGGCGGCTGCGCGAGCGAGCGCATCGGGGGTGTCCGTAATCGGGGGCAGTCCCTCCGCGGGCCGCGGGTAGGCGATCACGGCCTCTGGCGGTACCGGGGCATCCGTCGTGCCCGGGACGACGGCGGGCCGCGGTTGCGCTCGTCCCGTCACCTCGAGGCTCCCGCGAGGCTCAGTGGCACCGCCGTCTCCGGCTCGTGCCCGGCGCTTAAGTGAATCAACTCGTACCAGGCGAGCAGGTGCGCGGACAGATCAGGGGTGGACGGCGTCCAGGAGGCTCTGATCTCGACCTGCGCACTCGCGTCCGTCAGCTCCAACCCGCCGAATGTGTCCGAAAGCACCCGTGTGACCGTGCCCACCAGTGCCCGTCTGCCCGCGCCGGCGTGATCCAGTGCGTCGGTCAGCCAGGACCAGGCTGCCGCACCGAGCAGCGGGTCGGTGCCGATCTCGTCGTCGATGCGTGAGCTCACCATCACCACCAGGCGGAAATCGCCGTCCCAGGCCGCCTGCGTACCGGGATCATGCAGCACCACGAAGCGCCCGGAGGCGGCCGGCGTACCCGCTGCGGTCTGCACCGTCTGTGCGGTGAGCGCGGCGGCATAGGGGGCCAATCGTGCGGGCGCGGGAACTTCTTCTAGGACCAGCCCGCGTGGCCGGGGCGTCTCCCGCAGTGACTCCAGCGCGGAGCGGAAGCGCTCCGGCATCGTGGAAGCGGCGGCGTCATGTGCCTGCACGCGGTGAATGTCTGCCACTGCTTCAGGCTACCGGCGCTGCTGCATGCCTAGTGTTGCCACGCCGCGCCGGTCGGCCGACACGTTTCACGACCGCAACGGTCCCGCAGCCTGTGCTACTGGTCTATCGTGAGACCGGCCGGCGGGCACAGCTCGCGGCGGCGCCACTACTAGCCAAGCAAACAGGACAGGAACGCACTCCATGACCTTGCCCGAGAACGCCACCCCGCTCGCATCCCGCGG
This sequence comes from Actinomyces sp. 432, assembly GCF_009930875.1. Taxonomy (NCBI): domain Bacteria; kingdom Bacillati; phylum Actinomycetota; class Actinomycetes; order Actinomycetales; family Actinomycetaceae; genus Actinomyces; species Actinomyces sp. 432. The sequence goes on along the minus strand of NZ_CP025249.1, from coordinate 1,504,499 downwards.
CTCCATGCGGCGCATCGACTGGGAGACATTCCGCCGCATCGCCGAGGAGGCCGGCACCACGCTGCCCATTGAGCAGACAGCTGCATGGGACGCATTCGACGCCGCGATGGACGGGCGTGAACCGTGGGGGCGGCTGGTCTATGAGACGGCCGCCGGCCAGCCGCGGGCCCTGATCTCGCTGACCCGGATGAATGTGCGTGGCTTCCCCTACCTGTGGGCCAGGCACGCTCCGGTATGGCTCGGCCAGGAGCCCAGCGCCGCCGAGGAGACAGAGCTGCGTGAACTGCTGACCGAGGGGGTTCGCTTTCACGATCCCGCGGTCGTATTCGTACGCCTGCACTGCACCCATCCGGCGCCCGGCCTGCACGAGCTGCTGCAGACGATGGCCTACGACCACACCGTGATCCTTGATCTTGACCGCCCCGACGACGACGCCTTCCTGGCCTCCTTCAAGCCGCGGGGACGTCGCGACGTGCGCAAGGCACTGCGCAACACGGAGCTGACCTATCACGATGAGACCGACCGCGCCGAGGAGGTATTCGCGGAGCTCTACCAGATCCTCCTGGAGACGGGGGACAGGGACGGGTTCCACGCGGCGCCCGAGGAGACCTACCGCACCATGCTGCGCACGCTCGGCCCGGACCACTGCCGGCTTTACGTGGCCCGCCGCAATGGCGGCCAGGCGCTGGCCTGGAGTATCGACACGGTGTGGGGCGACGGCGCCGGACGCTACTATGCGGCTTCAACCGCGGAGGGGCGTCGAGGCCGTGCCGCTGATGCGCTGCTCTACAAGGAGGGGTGCTGGCTGCGCGAGCGTGGCGTGCGCACCTGGGACCTGATGGGCGCCGGGTCCGAGCGCACCCCCGAGCTCAACGGCGTCGGTTCCTTCAAGGGCAAGTTCACCGCCGAGGGCACCGTCGCCATCCCCGGCCCCTGGGACGTGCCGGTGCGGCCGCGCGTCTACGTCGGCCTGGTGCGTGCACTGGAGCTCAAGCACCGCGCGGAGACGGGCGTCGCCTCCCTGCGTGAGCGGCTGGGGTCCCTGCGCTCGGAGCGGGACGACCATGCGGATGGCGATCCCGAGGCCGAGGCCTCCGCGCGTCAGTAGCCAGCGCGCCGGTAGAAGGCGGTCGCCGGTCCTCGGCCCGGCGCTGTGCCCGGGCTGTATCCCCGGGCACAGCGCCGACTGGATGCTTATGCGTCGGCGCGTGGGCGGGCGAGGACTGCCACCGGCTCGTCCCCGACCACCTCACCCAGCAGCCTGGTGCCCCCGGTAACCTCGGCCCCGGTGAGCACGTCGGTCCACTTGCCCTGAGGCAGCACGATTGTGTGGTTGCCCCAGCCGCCCAGCCGCTCCAGGCGACGGCCTAGGCGCCGCACCACCACTACGACGTCAGCCTCCTCGTCCAGCAGGCGGGCGTAGGCGAAGGCGCAGGCCGTGGTAGTAGGCAGTGCCCGGTAGCCGGAGCGGCTCCCGACGAAGGTGTCGGGCCTATCCGCGCGTAGGCGGCACAGTTGGGAAGTCAGCCGCAGCTTGGCGTCATCCAGTGACATCGCCGCATCTGTCGGAGCTTGTGAGACACGCTCCAGCGCGGTCTGCAAGCCGGCCGCGCCCGCGTAGGCGACCGGGCGGCGGTTATCGGGATCCACCAAGGATGTGCGGGTGACCTCACTGCCCTGGTAGACGTCGGCCACTCCCAGCCACGTCAGTGTCATCGCCTTGTTCGCCAGGATCGTGTCGCGTACGGCGCGGGCGGTCAGCGCGGCGAACTCATTGAGCTCCTCCGCCACGTCTGCGCGGGCCAGTAGGGCGGCCGCGTAGTGCGCCAGCTGATCCTCGCGCACGGTGTCCGGCGCCGTCCAGGTGGTCCAAGACTTCTGCTCGCGCGCGGCCTTGATCAGGTATGCGCCTAGGCGCTCACCGGTCATCGGGTCGGCCGATCCGGGGGCCCAGGTACCCCAGAGTGTCTGCCACAGCAGGTTCTCGGTGACGCCGTCCATGTCGGCGGGGCGTATGCCCGCGGTCAGGTCACGCAGCCGGTGGACAAGCTCCACCCACTCGCTGCTGTAAGAGGCGAGCACGTCGATACGGGCGCGCACGTCCTCGCTCCGCTTGGTGTCGTGGGTGGTGGAGGTGACCATGGTGGCGGGCCAGTCATGCTGGACGCGCTGGGCCCACGCATGCGCCTCATCGGCGGGCAGCGCGAAGCCTGCCGGGTCACCGCCCACCTCGGTCAGGCTGGTCAGGTGCGTCCACCGGTAAAAGGTGGTGTCCTCGACCCCCTTGGCGGTTACCGCGCCGCACACCTGTTGGAAGCGGGTGATGATCTCCGCCCGCTCGGGCGTGTCCGAGGGCTCGCCGGCGCCGACCTGCTCGCCCAGCAGGATCGCCACCACCAGGTCGAGCGTGGGGTACTGGTCGGTGTCCAGGGTTGCGCGTGCCCGCTCGGCGGTCTCCCGCAGCACCGCGGCCTGCTCCGGGTCGGCCTGCCGTCCCGGAAGCACGTAGGCCCGGTAGCGGTCCGCGGCCACCAGGAGCTCCACCACGCAGGCGCGCAGATCGCGGAAGGTGTGGTCGGACAGGTACAGGTCCCGGGAGGTGAACGCGTGCAGCAGGTCCACGAGCCGGTTCACTTCCGAGGCCAGGGAGCCGGCGATGATCTCCCGCTTGGCGTCACCGGAGACACGGGCGTAGTCGAGCGGCACGTTCCCGGTCAGCTCCCGCATGAGGGCGCCGAGGGTGCGGACTCCGGCGGGATCGACCTGCATCTGGTCGATACGCCAGGCGGCGTCGTAGCCGGTGGTGCCCGCGGTCCGCCAGGACTGCGGCAGGAACTCGTCTGGGGCGAGGATCTTCTCCGCGGCGATCCAGGCGCCGGCGGTGGCCCGCGACAACCGCTCCAGGTAGCCCTCGGGGTCTGCCAGGCCGTCGGGGTGGTCCACCCGCAGCGCGTCGATGGTGCCGTTCTGCAGCAGGTCAAGGATCAGGGCGTGGGAGCCGGCGAATACCTCCGGATCCTCCACCCGCACCGCCGCCAGGGTGACGATGTCGAAGAAGCGGCGGTAATTGAGCTCTTCATCGCCCACCCGCCAGTAGGCGAGCCGGTAGTGCTGACGGCCAAGCAGCTCCGGCAGCGGCAAGTCATGCGTGCCCGGGGCCAGCGGGAAGACCTGGTCGTAGTAGCGCAGCACCCACTGCTCGCCCCGCTCCGGCTCGGTGGGAACGGCCAGGCGCTCGACGGTCAGCTCGCCGTCGGCAAGGACCTGCCCGATGCGCTGGCCGAGCACGGGCATCAGCAGCTTGTCGCCGGCAGGCGCGTCGAACCAGGCCGCGTAGGGGGAGTCGGTGCCGTCTCGCAGCACCGACCACAGGGGCGGGTTGTGCCAGGCCGGAGTCGGCACCGACATGTGGTTGGGGACGATGTCGATGACGATGCCCATACCTGCAGCGTGAGCCTCCCGGGCCAGCTCCTCCAGGCCCTCACGCCCTCCCATCACGGCGCTGATATGGGTGTGGTCGACGACGTCGTAGCCGTGGGTGGATCCCGGGCTGGCGGCCAGCACGGGGGAGAGGTACAGGTCGGTCACCCCGAGCTGACGCAGGTACGGCAGCAGGGCGCGGGCGTCCGCGAATGTAAGAGACTCACCCAGCTGCAGCCGGTAAGTCGTCACCGGCGTGCGCCGTTCGGGTGCGGGCAGGTGCGGGTTGGAGCCGGGCGCGGTCATTCGGGTTCTCCTTCAGACGGTGCTGGGTGGGCGTGCGGAGCACGCGGCGGTGCGGGCGCCTGCGGCTGCTGGTCGGACTCCTCGGCGTCTGCCAAGCCCCGCGTGCCCTCACCGGTTGGCTCTGGAGCGGCGTCGGGCGTGTCACTCGGCTTGGCCGCGGCGTCGGGCAGCGTCCGCTCGCGCTGGCGCCGGTCCGGGGCGGGGACCGGCTCGGGCTCAGGCACCGAAATGAGGAACAGCATGGAGTGCGCCTCCACTGTCACCTCCTGCTCGGCCCGCCACTCCTCGCCGGAGCCCGTCGCCACCTGCTCGGGGCGGGGAGCCGTGCTCGGGGCGGTGTCTAGCACCGTGCGCCAGCGGGGGGAGTGGTCAGCTCCGGGCAGGGTGAACACGATGTCCTCCGCAGAGGCGTTGAACAGTGCCAGGAAGGAGTCGTCGCGAATACGCTGCCCGCGCTCGTCGGGCTCGTGGATGGCGTCGCCGTTGAGGAAGACGGTGATCGCCCGGGCGTACCAGGTATCCCAGTCCTCGTCGGTCATGCGCGCGCCCGAGGGGCTGAGCCACTCGATCTCACCGAGCTCCGACTCCCCTCCATGGCCGGCCTCGCCGGTGAAGAATCGGCGCCGCCGCAGCACCGGATGCTCGCGGCGCAGGCGGATCATGCTACGAGTGAACTCAAGCAGGTCCTCCTGCTCCTCGGTCAGGTCCCAGTTGACCCAGGTGATCTCATTGTCCTGGCAGTAGCCGTTGTTGTTCCCGCCCTGGGTACGGCCCATCTCATCGCCGTGGCAGAGCATGGGCACGCCCTGGCTGAACATCATTGTGGCGATGAAATTGCGCACCTGCCGTCCCCGCAGCGCCAGCACCTCCGGATCGTCGGTGGGGCCCTCCGCGCCGCAGTTCCAGGAGCGGTTATCAGATGCGCCGTCGGCGCCGCCCTCACCGTTGGCCTCATTGTGCTTCTGGTTGTAGGACACCAGGTCGTGCAGGGTGAAGCCATCGTGGGCAGTGACGAAGTTGATACTGGATACGGGAGTCCGGCCGGAACGTTCATACAGGTCCGAGGAGCCTGTGATTCTGGCGGCGAACTCCCCCAGGGTGGAGGGCTCCCCCCGCCAGAAGTCGCGTACCGTGTCCCGGTACTTGCCGTTCCACTCACTCCACAAAGCGGGGAACTCCCCGACGTTGTAACCGCCCTCGCCGACGTCCCACGGCTCCGCAATCAGCTTCACCTGAGACAGGATCGGGTCCTGGTGGATGATGTCGAAGAAGGCCGAGAGCTTGTCCACCTCGTGGAACTGCCGGGCCAGGGTCGAGGCCAGGTCAAACCGGAAGCCGTCCACATGCATCTCGGTTACCCAGTAGCGCAGTGAGTCCATAATCAGCTGCAGCACGGCGGGGGAGCGCATGAGCAGGGAGTTGCCGGTGCCCGTGGTGTCGAAGTAGTGCGCCTGGTCGCCGTCCACCAGCCGGTAGTAGGCGGCGTTGTCGATACCCCGGAAGGACAGCGTGGGGCCCATGTGGTTGCCCTCGGCGGTGTGGTTGTAGACCACGTCCAGGAGCACTTCGATATCGGCCTCGTGGAAGGCCTTTACCATCGTCTTGAACTCCTGCACCTGCTGGCCGTCGGAGCCGTGAGCGGCGTAGGCATTGTGCGGTGCGAAGTAGCCGATGGTGTTGTAGCCCCAGTAGTTGGACAGTCCCTTGTCCTGCAGGAAGGTGTCGTTGACGAACTGGTGCACGGGCATCAGCTCGATCGCCGTGACGCCCAGGTTCTTGAGGTGCTCGATTACCGCCGGCTCGGCCAGGCCGGCGTATGTGCCGCGCAAGTGCTCCGGAATGCGCTCATTGAGCTTGGTCATGCCCTTGACATGGGCCTCGTAGATAATCGTGTTGTGGTACTGGTGGCCGGGCGGGCGGTCGTGCCCCCAGTCGAAGTAGGGGGACACCACCACCGAACGCATGGTTACAGGCGCGGAGTCTTCCTCATTGCGCGCGGAGTGATCGTTGAAGTCGTATGAGTAAAGCGCCTGCGAACCCGTGACCTCGCCGGAGATCGCCTTCGCATAGGGGTCCAGAAGGAGCTTGGAGGGGTCGCAGCGGTGCCCGTGCGCCGGGTCATAGGGGCCGTGCACCCGGTACCCGTAGTGCTGCCCGGGTTGCACGGAGGGCAAGTAGGCGTGCCACACGTCCGCGTCCTCCTCGGTCAGGGGGATGCGGGTCTCGCGGCCGGCGTCGTCGAACAGGCACAGCTCCACGGCCTGCGCCGCGGAGGAGTACAGGGCAAAGTTGGTGCCCGAGCCGTCGTAGTTGGCACCCAGCGGGTAGGGGCGTCCCGGCCAGACCGCCCGCTCGGGCAGGGCCTGCTCCGCAGGCGGCTCCTCGGGCAGAGCCTCCGCCGGCTCCTCCGGCAGTTCCTTAGGTAGAGCCTCCACCGGATCCCCGGGCGGTTCCTCCGGCGGTGCCTGCCTGCGTGGCTCCGTTCGTGGCGCCGTCGCAAATCGGGCGGCGGGCGCTGGCGCCGGCTGTTCCTGTGGCCCGTCGGTGCGCCGCTCATCGGGTTGCGTGGAACGCTCCGGCAAGTCGGCGGAGGTTGTCTCGGGACTGTGCATGGGCTCAACTGTGCCACGGATTGGCGTCCTAGTACGGGAACCGTGCGCACGACTTGGATTCGGAGCTGCGCTCGCAGGAGCGTGCTGGGCGATGCGTGCGCGCGCACTACTCAGGCCCTGGGAGGGGTGCCGTGAGCGAGCTCATCGCCGTGCGGTGGCGAGAGGATTTGTCAGCGTCCGGAGCGCTCTGCTAGTTTTCTCGCGTGCCTCCCCACGGAGTGCAGCACGCGGATGTGGCTCAGTTGGTAGAGCATCACCTTGCCAAGGTGAGGGTCGCGGGTTCGAGTCCCGTCATCCGCTCGGGCGATTGGCGCAGCGGGAGCGCGCTTCCCTGACACGGAAGAGGTCACTGGTTCGATCCCAGTATCGCCCACTGGCAAGACCTCGGACCGCGCCGTCCGAGGTCTTCATTTCTAACTGCGGCCCGGCAGCTCGGGCCAACCTCCAGGAGGTCCAACTTGCCCCGCTCGCAGCGCCTGCTCCCCGCCCGGCCGGATTTGCTTCCCGTGGTAATCGGCGGTGACATCGGCGCCTACGCCCTGGCGCGGCAGCTGCATGACGCCACCGGCCAGCGGGTCAAGCTGCTGTCGGCGCACCCGATCGAGGCCATCGGGCTGTCGGCCTATATCGACGTGGTGCCACAGGTGTCAACGGACACGGCCGCCATGATCGGCTGCCTGCGTGAACTGGTGGACGGCCGCGCGGAGCGCAGCGCCGTCGTCATGGCGAACCGCGACTCGGTAGCGCGCGACCTGTCCGCGCACCGGGAGGAACTCGAGCCGCAGTACGTGGTGCCCTTCCCCTCGGTTCAGGCCATGGACGAGTTGAGTAACAAGGTCGCCTTTGCGCGGGCCTGCGCGGACTTGGGGCTGCACACCCCCCGGCAGGTTGAGATTACCGGGCAGGACTTGGCCGGAGGCGATCCGGAGATCGACATCCCCTTCCCACTGGTGGGCAAGGCCGCCATCGGCTCGGACTGGGACAACCTGGACTTCGACGGCAAGCGGAAGATCTACTTCCTCGACACCCCGGAGCAGCTGCACGCCCTGTGGGAGGACCTGCGCCGGGCCGGTTTTGACTCCACCTTCCTGATTCAGGAGCGCATCCCCGGTCAGGACGACGCCATGCGGTCCGTAACCGCCTACATCGCCTCAACCGGGGAGACGACGGTCATCGGCTCGGCCCGCGTGCTGCTCGAGGATCACGCGCCCACCCTCATCGGAAACCCGGTGGCGATGATCACCGAGCCCTACCCGCAGCTGTGGGAAGGGGCGGAGCGCCTGCTCGCCTCCGTGGGGTACCGCGGCTTCGCCAACTTTGACATCAAGATCGATCCGCGTGACGGGCGGGCCGTCTTCTTCGAGGTCAACCCGCGTATCGGGAGAAACTCCTTCTACATGAGTGCTGCGGGCGTCAATCCGATGGCGCCCATGATCTCCGACCTGGTTGACGGCCGACCGGGTCCTCGTCGCGAAGCGCGCGGAGAGGTTCTTTACAGCTTGCTGCCGCATCACCTCGTGCTGCACCAGCTTGACGATCCGGCCCTGCGCAGGCGGGTGCTGCGGCTGGTGCCACGCGCCGTGGACCCGCTGCTGGATCCTGCCGAGCGCTCGCCGCGCAGGCGCCTGCTGGTTGCCGCGCAGAAGCTCAACCACGACCGCAAGTTCCACCGCTACCACCCCAAGCCGCTGCTGCGGCGCCGGCGCCCGGCAGACGAGTACTGACGCACGGCCGTCCAGTACGGCGGTTTGCTTCAGGACTCTGGGCGCCTCCGTCCTCAGGGATGGGGGCGAGGGATCTCCCGGAGGAGAAATCAGGGTCCGGGATCATCCTGTGGTATGAGGGCGTTTTGCGGGCACAGGCGCCTATCGTGGGATAAACACAGTTTTCTCACAGGAGTGCCTCCTCATGCCCACAGCGACGCCGCCTGCCCCCGGCAGCCTCGTTTCCCTTGATGCCCGTCAGATGCGGCTCGCGATCGGGGGCACGGCCGCGCCCCTGGAGCAGACCGAGCCGTGGGAGGCATTCGAACGCAGCCAGGGCCGGCAGCTGTTCGGCCGGTACGCCTATACGGTTGACGGCAAGTACGTCGCGGTGATCGCGCTGTACCGGTACTCGGTGTCACGCTGGTTCTTTCTGTGGGCCAAGCACGGGCCGGTGTGGCTGGGGGAGCAGACGCCCGCCCGCGAGGCCGAGCTGCGTCGGCTGCTGGTTGCCGAGGTGCGGCGCCGTGACCGGCGCATCGTGTTCATTCGCATGCATGCACGTTTCCAAGCGTCGGACACGCTCCCGCTCATGGGCTCCATCACCTACGACCGCACCTACGTGATTGACCTGCGCCCGGGCACGCCCGAGCAGATTCGCGCAGCCATGCCGAAGGACGGGCGCCGCGGGGTGCGCCGCGCCGAGCGCGTGGCGCGGGAGGCCGGCTGCACGATTGCGGAGGAGACCGGACTGGGCCGCGAGGAATTTGATGCCGTGTACCAGGTGCTGGTAGCGACCGCGAAGCGTGACGGCTTCCGTCCCCACCCCGCCCGCGTCTACTGGGACATGCTCACCAGCCTCGGGCCGGAGCACGCCCGCCTGTTTGTGCTGCGGCGCGACGGCGTGCCGCATTGCTGGGACCTGGTGACGGTCTCCGGCAAGCACGCGGCCGCCTACTACGGCGCCTCCTCCAACGAGTCACGCACCTTCCGCGGTGCCGAGGCGCTGGACTGGGCCGTGGCTTGCACGCTGGCCGAGGAGGGCATGTGGGGACTGGACTTGATGGGGGCGGAGTCCACGCGCGTGCCGGAGCTGTACAGCGTGGGCCGTTACAAGCGGCGCTTCGCGCGGCACCCCACCGAGGTCGACGGCGCCTGGGACGTGGCCGTGCGCCCGCTGCAGTACCGGGCCCTGGTGCAGGCGCGTCGCGCGCGTCACGCGGTGCGTGCCAGACTCGGCCGCTGAGGCGGGCCGGTCCCGCTGGGTACGCTGGGTACTCGGTATGATCCCCTGCGTGCGAGCACCAGTACAGCTCGCACCGAGCTGATCAGTTGATCAAAAGGAGCATCCGTGTCACCCCAGCCCACACTCACCATCAGCCTGGACGGCGCACCGCGCACTATTGAGACGGGCACTACGGGTACCGCACTGTTCGCGGGCGCCCGCGACGTGGTGGCCATGAAGGTGGACGGCGAGCCCTGGGACCTGGACCGCGTCCTGCCTGCTGACGCCGTCGTTGAGCCCATTACGCTGGACAGCGAGGACGGGCTGAACATCCTGCGGCACTCGGCCACCCACGTGATGGCCCAGGCCGTCCAGGAGCTCTTCCCGGACGTGAACCTCGGCATCGGCCCCTTCATCACCGACGGCTTCTACTACGACTTCGGCGGCATCGACGCCGTCACCCCGGAGCTGCTGCGCGAGATCGAGAAGCGCATGAAGCGCATCGTCAAGGAGGGCCAGACCTTCCGCCGTCGCGACATCACCGAGGCGGAGGGGCAGGCCGAACTGGCCGACCAGCCCTACAAGCTGGAGCTGATCACCACCAAGGGCGCCGGCGCCGAGTCCGCCTCCGTGGAGGTCGGCGCGGGCGGACTGACCATGTATGACAACGTCCGCCGCGACGGCACCGTCGCCTGGAAGGACCTGTGCCGCGGCCCCCACCTGCCCTCCACCAGGCTCATCGGCAACGGCTTCGCCCTGACCCGCTCCTCGGCGGCCTACTGGAAGGGCGACCAGAACGGCGACTCCCTGCAGCGCATCTACGGCACCGCCTGGGCCAGCAAGGAGGACCTGAAGGCCTACCAGACCCGCATGGCCGAGGCCGCCCGCCGCGACCACCGGCGGCTCGGCGCCGAACTGGACCTGTTCTCCTTCCCCGAGGAGATCGGCCCCGGCCTGGTCGTCTTCCACCCCAAGGGCGGCATCCTGCGCCACGAGATCGAGCAGTACGTGATCGACCGGCACATCGAGGCCGGCTATGACCTGGTCCACACCCCGGAGATCTCCAAGGGCGGCCTGTTCCACACCTCCGGGCACCTGCCCTACTACGCGGACACCATGTTCCCGCCCATGCTTGCCGACGAGGAGCGTGACGCGCAGGGCAACCTCACCAAGGCCGGCCAGGAGTACTACCTCAAGGCCATGAACTGCCCCATGCACAACCTGATCTTCCGCTCCCGGGGTCGCTCCTACCGGGAGCTGCCATTGAAGTTCTTCGAGATGGGCCGCGACTACCGGTACGAGAAGAGCGGCGTGGTACACGGGCTGACCCGCATGCGGGGCTTCACCCAGGACGACTCCCACACCTACTGCACTCCCGAGCAGGCGGGGGAGGAGATCCGGCGGCAGATCGAGTTCTTCCTGTCGATCCTCAAGGCCTTCGGACTGGACGACTTCTACCTGGAGCTGTCCACCCGCGATGAGGACGGCGCGAAGAAGGACAAGTTCATCGGCTCGGACGCGGACTGGGAGGCCGCCACCCGCACCCTGCAGGAGGTGTGCGACTCCACCGGACTGGAACTGGTACCCGATCCGGGCGGCGCGGCCTTCTACGGGCCGAAGGTATCCGTGCAGGTCAAGGACGCCATCGGCCGCACCTGGCAGATGTCCACCATTCAGTACGACTTCAACCAGCCCGAGCGCTTCGACCTGGAGTACACGGCCGCCGATGGCACGCGCAAGCGCCCCATCATGATCCACGCCGCCAAGCTCGGCAGCGTGGAGCGCTTCATCGGCGTGCTCACCGAGCACTACGCCGGCGCCTTCCCCGCCTGGCTCGCACCCGTGCAGGTGCGGCTGGTGCCCGTGGCCGAGGCCTTCGACGCCTACGTCGACGACGTGGCCGCCAAGCTGCGCGCGCGGGGCGTGCGCGTGGAGGTGGACCACTCTGACGACCGCTTCGGCAAGAAGATCCGCAACGCCTCCAAGGAGAAGGTCCCCTTCACGCTGATCGCCGGCGGGGAGGACGCCGACGCCGGCGCGGTCTCCTTCCGCTTCCGCGACGGCTCGCAGACCAACGGCGTGCCCGTGGACGAGGCCGTGGCACACATCACCCACGTGATCGCCGAGCGCATCAATGACCCGGCGGGGGAGAAGCTCACCCGTGACTGACATTACCGACCAGACCGCCGGGTCGGCGGGTGCCCCCGAGCCGGCCGGGACGCAGGCGGACGCGGGCGGGCCGGCGCCAACGCTGAGCGAACTGGAGGGCACCGTGGTCGACGGCGTACGTATCGAGGCCCCGTTCCAGCCGGCCGATACACCCGATCCGTTCGGGCGCCTGTGGACCCCACACCGCATGGTCTACATCGGCGGCCAGGACAAGCCGACCAACGACAGCGCCTCGCAGTGCCCGTTCTGCGCCGCGCCCGGCCGCAGCGACACGGACGCCCTCATCGTCCACCGCGGCGAGACCGCCTACGTGCTGATGAACCTTTACCCCTACAACACCGGCCATCTACTGATCTGCCCCTACCGGCACGTCTCGGACTGGACCGAGGCCACGGACGCCGAGCGGACAGAGATCGGGCGGCTCACCGCCCGGGCCATGGAGGTAGTGCGTGCGGTGTCCCATCCCCACGGCTTCAACCTGGGCATGAACCAGGGCGAGGTCGCCGGCGCCGGCATTGCCGCCCACCTGCATCAGCACATCGTGCCGCGGTGGACCGGCGACGCCAACTTCATGCCGATCATCGGCAAGACCAAGCCCGTGCCGCAGCTGCTCGGCGAACAGCGCAACCGGCTCGCCGCGGCATGGGACGCGGCGCCCGCGGGAACGGGACCCGCCGCCCGCCCCGACCCGAACCACTGAGGAGCCCGCTGATGCTCGGACAACACGGAAGAGGCATTACCCGGGCCCTATTCACCGGCCCCGCCCGGCTGCTCGCCAGGATCGGAGTCACCCCCAATATGCTCACCGTCGCCGGTACGGTGGCCACCATCGCCGTCGCGGTACTTACCCTGCCCCAAGGACGCTTCATCCTGGGCCCGGTGCTGCTGGCGCTTGTGCTGATCGGCGATTCCTTCGACGGGATTCTGGCCCGCCTGACGGGCAGCGCCTCCGACTTCGGCGCCTTCCTGGACTCCACCATGGACCGCCTGGCGGACGGCGCTGTCTTCGGCTCCCTGGCCGTATGGGCCGCCCTGCACCTGCAGCCGGGAACGCTGCGCACCTGGACGGTCGCCGTCTCGGTGTGCGTGGTAGTGCTCGCCGCGGCAGTGCCCTACGCGCGTGCCCGCGCCGAGTCAGTTGGAGCCAAGGCCGCCGTCGGTATCGCTGAGCGCACCGACCGCCTGGTGATCGCCGCCGTCGGCGTGCTCGCCGTCGGGCTGGGTGCGCCGCCGTGGGTACTCACAGGGGCACTGGCCCTGATCGCGGCCGCCAGCCTGATTACGGTCATCCAGCGGATTGCGACCGTGCATGAGCAGCTGGCGCGTGCGCCGCAGGGGGTGCGGCGGTGAGCGGCGGCATTGAGGACCTGTACCGCTTTGCCTGGCGGCACGTGCGGAAGCTGCCCGCACCCGTCGGCTACGGGCTGTCCGCGCTGGGGGCCGACGCCGCCTGGGCGGCGCACCGGCTGCGCGGTGGCGAACAGGGTGTAGGCCAGCTGGAGAAGAACCTGGCGCGCCTGCTGCCGCAGGCCTCCCGACGGGAGATACGGCGCGCCTCCCGCGCCGGCATGCGCTCCTACATGCGGTACTTCTATGAGGCCTTCGCCCTGCCCGGCATGAGCATGGAACAGGTTCATGCCCGCGTGCGCCCCGAGGTCGACCCGCGTGCCTACGAGGATCTCGCCCGCGGATCCATCGTCATCGCGCTGCCGCACATGGGCAACTGGGACCTGGCCGCAGCCTGGGCCTGCCAGGAGCTGGCCCAGGTGCTTACCGTCGCCGAGCGGCTCGAGCCCGCTGACCTGTTCGAGCAGTTCGTCAGCTTCCGTGAGTCCCTCGGTGTGAAGGTCATTGGCCAGGGCCGCGGCGAGAAGGTCTTCGACCGCCTGGTTCAAACCGCGCAGGAGGGCCATTATGCGGTCGCGCTGCTGGCCGACCGCGACCTTTCCAGCACCGGTGTACTGACCGAGCTCGGGGGCACCCGGCGCGCGTGGCCGCGGGTCCGGCCGCTCTGGCGGTGAGGCTCGGGGTGCCGCTATACAACGCCTCCCTGCACTACGAGCGCCTGGAGGGCGAGCGCCGCCGCCGGGCCGGCTCCGCCTGGGGGATCGTGCTGACCATCCGGCCGGTGGATGCGCCCGTCGGCCTGGAGGGCCGGGAGAAGACCGCGGCCTGGACACGTTCGTGGGTGGCGGATCTCTCGCCGCGGCTGGCGGAGCACGCCGTCGACTGGCATATGCTGCAACCGGTCTTCGACGCCGATCTGGACCACGAGCGGCTCGCCCGGCGGCACGCGGCCGAGGCCGCCCAGCAGGAGCCGGAGTCATGAGGAAGTCATGAGGATAGGTATCGTCTGCCCCTACTCACTGGATGCCCACGGCGGGGTCCAGGTGCACGTGATGGACCTGGCCCAGGAGCTCATGCGCCGCGGACACGAGGTGCAGGTGCTCGCACCCGCCTCGCAGGACCTGGAGCTGCCCGAGTGGGTGACCAGTGCCGGTGACTCCATCGCGATCCCCTACAACGGGTCGGTCGCGCGCCTGAACTTCGGCGCTGCGGTTGCGCGCCGCGCCCACCGCTGGCTGTCCGCCGGCGACTTCGACCTGCTGCACATCCACGAGCCCATCACTCCCAGCGTGGGCATGCTCGCGCTGCAGGCGTCATCGGGTCCGGTGGTCGGTACCTTCCACGCCGCCATGGACCGCTCGCTCGCCCGCGAGCTGCTTTCCCCGGTGGCGGTGCCGCTGATGGAGAAGCTGGCTGCCCGGATCGCCGTCTCCGAGGAGGCCCGCCGCACGCTGATCCAATATCACGGCGGTGACGCCGTGGTGATCCCGAACGGCGTCGACGTCGCCCCGTTCGCACAGGCGCCCAAGGACGATCCGCGCTTCGTCGGCACGCCGGAGGCGCCCACGATCTCCTTCCTGGGCCGCCTGGACGAGCCGCGCAAGGGACTGCATGTCCTGGCGGATGCGATCCCGGGGGTGCTGGCGCAGGTGCCCGCGGCCCGCTTCCTCATCGCCGGGCGCGGAGAGGCCGAGGCCGAGCGGGCCGCGCTGGCCCAGTACGGTGACCGGGTGGTGTTCCTAGGCGGCATCTCCGACGCCGACAAGGCCGCCATGCTGGCCTCCTGCTCCTGCTACGTCGCACCGCAGACCGGCGGGGAGTCCTTCGGCATTGTGCTGGTGGAGGCCATGGCGGCGGGCACCAATGTGGTCGCATCCGACCTGACGGCCTTCTCCGACGTGCTCGGGGCTGGAGCCTACGGCTACCTGTTCCGCAACGGTGACGGGGCCGATCTGGCCCGCGCCATCATCCGCACACTCTCAGATCCCGCGGCGGCCCAGGAGCGCCGCTCGGCCGCCGCAGCGGTGGTGGGCCGCTACGACTGGTCGGCGGTCACCGACGCCATCCTCGACGTGTACGACATGGCCCTGTCCACCGCCCATACTCGCGTCACCGTGGCCCCGGGCTCGCGCACCATGGTCGGCCGGCTGCGCGACGCCCTTGAGGACTGACCGGATGCTCGCGAAGTTGACTCCACTACTCACCGTCCCCGCCATGCCCTGGCCCATGGCGGCTGCCGCTAGCAGCGGCCCGCCCGCCTGGCTGCTGCCCGCAGTGGTCATCCTGATGATCGCACTCGTGGTCCTCGCCGTGGCCTGGTCACTGTATGCCAAGGCTCTGCGGGTGGATCGGCTCCACCGACAGGTACTGGGTTCGCGCGCCACCCTTGAGGCACAGCTGGTGCACCGGGCACAGGCGGCGGCAGATCTGGCGGCCACCGGGCTGCTCGATCCGGCGTCGGCGCTGATACTGTCGCGGGCGGCATATGACGCGCTCGATGCCGAGGGCCCGCTGGTTGAGGACGGGCTGGACACCGATGCGCCCGGGCGCGTTACCGGTGAAGGCGGGGGCACGCGCACGCGGATGCGCATCGAGTCGGACCTAACCCGCGTGATCCGTGCGGTGCTCGACCCGTCAACGCGCGTTTCGCTGAACGGCGACCCGCGGGGAAACGAGTCACTGGAGCGCCTTGATCGTGCCGCATACCGGCTGGTGCTGGCGCGCCGCTTCCACAACACCCATGTGGCCGAGGCCCGGCGCCTGCGCGGCGCGCTCGATGTACGCCTGCTGCACCTGGCAGGTCATGCCCCGCTTCCCCAGACCTTCGACATCGATGACGCCACTACCGCAGAGGTGGAGGGCGTCCAGGAGGAGCCGCAGTCATGAGCGCTTCTGGTACCAACCCGGGCCCCGGAGAGTCGTGGGCACCGCGGCCCGGCTACCAGCGCTCCGGCTACCCTCCGGCTGGCTCCACCCAGCCCCGCCCCGCGCCGCTGTGGACTCCGCAGGCGATGGTGCACCGGCATCGCGGAACCGTGGCCAGTACGGTGCTGGCGTGTGTCGGTGCGCTAGGCCTGGCGCTGATGCTGTTGACCATTTACGCCTCATCGAGCGGGCCGGTCTCGGAGCTACTGGTCTCCATCCTGCTGGCGCTCGTGCCGCTGGGCATCGTCATGGCCACGGTGCGTTGGATCGACCGCTGGGAACCGGAACCGCCGGGGCTACTGGCCGCCGCTTTCCTTTGGGGCGCGGGTGTGGCCACCGTCATCTCCCTGGTGGTCAACACCTCCGCATCACTCCTGGTATCGGCCGCCACCGGCTCCGTAAGCGGGGGCGAGTTCGTCTTAACCGTAGTTAGTGCCCCGATAATCGAGGAGGTCACCAAGGGGCTGGGGGTGCTCGTCATCTTCCTGATCTGGCGGCGCAACTTCAACGGCGCCGTGGACGGCATCGTATACGCAGCGGTGGTCGCTGCCGGCTTCGCCTTCGCCGAGAACATCCTGTACTTCGTGCAGTCCTCCGACACGCTGCTGATGACCTTCCTCCTGCGCGGTATCGCTTCGCCGTTTGCGCACGTGACCTTCACCGCCTGCACTGGGCTGGCGATCGGTGCGAGTGCGCGCATGCGCTCGCCCCTGGCCTGGGTGTGGACCGCGCCGCTGGGGCTGGCCGGCGCGATCGTGCTGCACGCCTTCTGGAACGGCATGCTGATAACCGAACCGTCCTTGTACTTCTACGTGGCGCTGCCGTTCTTCATGGCGGCAATCGGGCTGGTGCTCTGGCTGCGCTGGAATGAGCGCCTGACCATGCGGCAACGGCTGGCTGATTACCAGCGTGCCGGCTGGTTCTCACCCGCCGAGGTGACCATGATCACCACCGGTGCCGGCCGTGCGGCGGCCCTCCGCTGGGCCAGGAGCCGGGGCGCGGAGCAGGCCCGGGCGATGCGTGAGTTCCTCGGGTGTGCATCCGCCCTGGCGCAGCTGCGTCAGCAGGCGATCGACGGGCACGCGGACGCCGACTTCGCCCCGCACGAGGCCGCCCTCCTGACGGCCATCATGGAGAACCGGTATGTCTTCACCCGGTGAGCGCCGTCCCCACGGTGGCGGGGCTGCCGGGCTGGCCGCCGATGGGCGCGACCCGCGGCGAGTGCCGGCTAACTGGAGGCGGCTGCTGGATCCGGATGAGTGGCGGCTCAACGCCGAGGGCCTGCCGTTTCGGCGGGCTGCGCGGGTGATTGCGCTGCGCCGGGATCCACGACCGGCAATCCTGCTGGTAGTCGGGCACGACTTCAGCGACGCCTCCCGCTCCTGGGCGTTCACGCCGGGAGGCGGCCTGCTGCCGGGTGAGACGCCGCTTGGCGGCGCCCGGCGCGAACTGGCTGAGGAGACCGGCATCGGCCTGGCGGAGGCGTGCTTCACCGGCCCCGTGGTGGAGCGCAGAGCCGTGTTCGCCTTCAACCGGGTCACTTGTAGGCAGGACGAGCTGTTCTACCTGACCCACCTGGCGGCAGGGGACGACGTCGTCGACCAGTCGGGCTGGACTGACACGGAACGTGAGCTGCTGGACTCGCTGCGCTGGTGGGAACTGGATGAGCTCGACGCCGCCGTTGCAGCCGGGATGACCGTGTACCCGCGCATGCTGCCCGCACTGGCCCGGGAGCTTATGGAGGGCTGGGATGGCCGGGTGCGGCATGTCGTCGAGCACTGATCCCGGTGGAGGCCAGGGCGGTCGGCCGGCTCGTGCCGTCGCCCCAGGAGCCGCGGGCACCCGTGACCGATCTTGGCAGGACGGCGTGTTTTGACCGATCCCCTAGGATAGGCGTCGGTATGTTCGTTAGCGGCCTCCCGCCCGCCGCCGGGCTGGAGGAACGGAAGACTACAAGGAGAACACATGTCGGGTCACTCCAAGTGGGCCACCACGAAGCACAAGAAGGCCGCCATTGACGCCAAGCGCGGCAAGCTCTTCGCCCGCCTGATCAAGAACATCGAGGTCGCGGCCCGCACCGGCGGTGGCGACCCGAGCGGTAACCCGACTCTCTTCGATGCCATCCAGAAGGCCAAGAAGAACTCCGTGCCGGCTGACAACATCACCCGCGCCGTCAAGCGCGGCTCCGGTGAGGAGGCCGGCGGTGCGGACTGGCAGACCATCATGTATGAGGGCTACGGCCCCGAGGGCGTTGCCTTCCTGGTCGAGTGCCTGACCGACAACCGCAACCGGGCTGCCTCGGATGTACGCGTGGCCTTCACACGTACCGGCGGGTCCCTGGCTGATCCCGGTTCGGTCGCCTACAACTTCACCCGCAAGGGCGTGGTGGAAGTTGCCAAGGGGGAGGGCATCGACGAGGACACGATCCTCATGGCGGTGCTCGATGCCGGTGCCGAGGAGGTAGTGGAGGGCGCGGAGTCCTTCGAGATCATCTCCGAGCCGGGCGACCTGGTGGCGGTAAGAACGGCGGTGACCGACGCGGGCATGGACTACGAGTCCGCCGAGTCCCAGTTCGTCGCCGGAACCACGGTCACGGTTGACGTTGAGGGCGCGCGCAAGGTGATGCGCCTGATCGACGCCCTGGAGGACCTGGATGACGTGCAGAACGTCTACACCTCCGTCGACATCACGCCTGCGGTTGCCGCCGAGCTGGATGCGGACGACTGACGGCCCCGCACAGCACTGTCTCGCGTCCGGGCAATGACCGAAACGTCGGCCGGTCCCTCGCCGCTGGCCACTGAGCGGGCCGGGCGGCGGGCCGCGCGCCGCCGTGCCGTGGCCGAGCAGCGCGTGCTGGGCATCGACCCGGGCATGACGCGCTGCGGTCTGGGTTGCGTGGATATCGATCCACGCCGCCGCGCCCGCCTGGTGGAGGTGGCGGTGGTGCGCACTCCGGCCTCAGACAGTCCGGAGCTGCGGCTGATGGCCGTGGCCGACGCGCTGGACGACTGGATTGCGCGGCTGGCGCCTACCAGTATGTCGGTCGAGCGCGTATTCGCGCACGACAACCTGCGATCGGTGATCTCGGTGGCCCAGGTTATTGGCGTGGTCATGGTGGCGGGTGCCCGCGCCGGCCTGGAGGTGGCCCAGCACACCCCGAGTGAGGCCAAGGCCGCGGTCACGGGTTCCGGCACGGCCACTAAGGCGCAGGTTCAGGCGATGGTGCAGCGCATCCTCGGCTTGGACGCCCCGCCGCGGCCGGCGGACGCCGCTGATGCGCTCGCGCAGGCGATCTGCCACGGGTGGCGCGGCGGCGGCACCGGGATTGACGGCAGCACGGATATGGTCTCGGCCGGCGGGTCGATCCGCGCCTCGGCTCGTACCCCGGCGCAGCAGGCATGGGCCGCCGCGCAGGCACGTGCACGGCGCACCGGCGCCGTCGACCCCCGCCGCCGAACACGCTAGAGTCAGCACCATGCCGAACAGGTGTTCGACGCCCTCGACTGAAGGAGCCACTGCCGCATGATCTCCTCACTGCGCGGAACCGTACTAGAGGCCTCGCTCGGGGCCGCGACCATCGAGGTCGGCGGCGTCGGCATGACCTTCCAGGCCACGCCGGCGACCCTGGCCGGGCTGCGCGCCGGCGAGGAGGGCTTCGTCCGCACTGAGCTGGTTGTGCGTGAGGACGCCCTGTCCCTGTACGGCTTCGCCGATGCCGACGAACACCGCTGCTTCCAAGTGCTGCTCGGGGCGAAGGGGGTGGGCGCCAAGCTCGCCCTGGCAATCCTGTCCGTGCACACTCCCGATGCGCTGAGGCGGGCTGTTGCCGCTAACGACGTCGCCGCGCTCAAGCGAGTTCCCGGGCTCGGCCCCAAGGGCGCCCAGCGGGTGATTATCGACGTCGCGGACAAGCTCGGCCCACCGGTGGGCGGCGAGCCTGGCACCGTGCCCGGGCCCGAGCAGGCCGCGGACGCCGAGGCCAATCCCGATGTGGTTGCCGCACTGGTGCAGCTGGGCTGGAACGAGGCGGCAGCGACCCGCGCGGTTGCCACCGTCCAGTCCGAGCGCGCCGATGCCGGAGCAGCCACCCCGCTGCCACTGCCGGAACTGCTGCGTGCCGCGCTGCGGTACCTGGGAGGTGGCACGCGTGGCTAATTACCCTGGGGAGGGCGGCGGCCCGATTGCCGACGGGCGCCTGGTTGGTGGCTCCGCGGATGACGCCGAGCGTGCGGCGGAGGCTGCTCTGCGGCCCAAGCGGCTGGAGGACTTCGTCGGCCAGCAGGTGGTGCGGGGGCAGCTGTCGGTTGTGCTGCGCGCCGCCCTGGCCCGCGGAGCGGTCCCGGACCACGTGCTACTGTCCGGTCCGCCGGGGCTGGGCAAGACCACGCTTGCCATGATCATCGCCAACGAGGTCGACGGCGTACTGCGCATCACCTCCGGGCCCGCGATTCAGCACGCGGGGGATCTGGCCGCGATCCTGTCCTCCCTGGAGGAGGGGGACGTACTGTTCATCGACGAGATTCACCGGCTCGCCCGCACCGCCGAGGAGATGCTCTACCTGGCCATGGAGGACTACCGGGTGGATGTGGTCGTGGGCAAGGGACCAGGGGCGACCTCCATTCCGCTGACCCTGCCGCCTTTCACCGTAGTCGGCGCCACGACTCGCGCGGGGCTGCTGCCCGCTCCGCTGCGTGACCGCTTCGGTTTCACGGGCCATCTCGACTACTACGGGCCGGAGGACCTGACCCGTATCGTGACCAGGTCGGCCAACCTGCTGGGGGTCCGCATCGAAGGTGACGCGGCCGGTGAGCTCGCCAGGCGCTCCCGCGGCACTCCTCGTATCGCCAATCGCCTGCTGCGCCGGGTTCAGGACTGGGCCCAGGTGCACGGAACACCGGGGCGCCTGGACCTGGCCGCGACCCGCGGGGCGCTGGAGGTCTTCGAGGTCGACGAATTGGGCCTGGACCGGCTCGACCGCTCGGTGCTGCAGACCCTGTGCACGCGCTTCGCCGGCGCGCCCGTGGGCCTGAGCACTCTAGCGGTGAGCGTGGGGGAGGAGCCTGAGACCATTGAGACGGTGGCCGAGCCGTACCTGTTCAGGGAGGGGCTGATTGTCCGCACACCCAGGGGGCGCATGGCCACCCCCGCAGCCTACGCGCACCTGGGCCTGCGTCCGCCCGAGGACGGCACACTTTTTGCGTGATCAGGTCGAAATCGGAAGGTATAAGGGGCGCGTGTCACACCTCCGTCGGCGGAGCGGGCGGGCGTGCGCACCCCCGGGTGGCCTAGACTCGCAGACGCTATCGCCCGGGCGATGCAGGGTTTCTTCACGAACGGAGTCATTACCATGGACCCCATGCTGCTCATACTGATCGTCATGCTGCTGGCCTTCTGGCTGATGTCCAGGTTCGCGCGCAAGCAGCAGGAGCGGATGCTGGATGAGCAGAGACGCCGCACCGAGGAGGCGCTGGTGCCCGGCACCTGGGTGCGTACCCGGGCCGGTTTCTACGGCACCGTAGTAGAGGTCGACGGTGACGTGGTCACCCTGGCTACCCCGCTGGGAGATGAGTCGTTGTGGGCCAAGAATGCGGTCGTCGGGGCTGAGGAGCCGCCCTTCGCCTCCGCTGAGGAGGACACCGCGGACGACGCTGCGGGCGAGTTTGAGGACGAGCCGGGTGACCCGGACGCTGTCCACGAGGCCGCCGCCACCGGTGCCGAGGATTCCGCCGCGCCCGGCCGGGACGGTCACCCGGAGGAGCCCCAGCCGCAGGCCTGAGCCCTGCCCCACCCCGAATTCAGAGCGTCGGCCGCCCCTTGGCGACGGCGCATCCCGCCCCGAAGAGAGGACCGCGTGTCCACCAATAAGCTCAAGCATCCGGGCCGGCGCCTGCTGGTGCTGCTCCTGGTCATCGTGCTCGGCTACACCGCGCTGGCGGTGGGCGCCATCACGGGACGCACCCAGATGACTCCGGGGCTCGCCCTGGACCTGGAGGGCGGCACCCAGATCATTCTTACGCCCACCACCTCCGATGGCTCAGATATCACCGAGGAAGACCTCAACCAGGCCATTGAGATCATCCGCCAGCGCGTGGATGCCTCCGGTGTTGCCGAGGCACAGATCTCCCGGCAGGGCGGGAACAACATCATCGTGTCGTTGCCGGGCACTCCCAGCGAGGAGACTCTCGACCTGGTGCGCACTTCGGCGGTGCTGTACTTCCGCCCCGTAATTCGCATACTGCAAGCCGGTGCTGCGGCCTACGCCGAGGCGCAGAACAGCTACGTATCCAGCCTGGCCAATGCGACTCCGGATGAAAGCGCGACCCCGGACGAAAGCGCTGCTCCGGGTGAATCGGAGAGCGGCGCGCCCACGGACGCAGAGACACCAGAGACATCAGAGACACCGGAGGCGTCCAGCGACGCCACCGCCAACGCAGAGGATCAGGAGACCGATGCGGCCGCTGAACCCCTGCCCACCGCGACGGTGACGGCGGAGGAGATGGCCACGACCCTCGCGGATGTGGACGGAGACGGCACTATCAGCCCAGACCCGCTGGAAGCCACCAGCGATGACCACTCCTCCGACTCCTGGATCTCGGAGCAGCTCATCTATGACGCGTACCTGACGGATTGCACCGCCGCGGAGTCTCTCACCGGCCAGGCCCAGGACCCCGACTCTGCTGTGATCTCCTGCGCGCGTGACGGCAGCGGGACGATCTACATCCTGGGACCCGCCGACATCGTCGGAACCGATGTCGCCTCCGCATCATCGGGACTGGAGACCACCAGCCAGGGAGCAACCACCAACAACTGGGTGGTGTCCCTTGAGTTCGACGAGGCCGGCACCAAGGCCTTCGCCGAGGTCTCGGAGCGCCTTATCGCCTATCGGGACGCCGCGTCTGCGGCAGCCGCCTCCGGCGCGACCGACGTGACCTCGAACGACTCGCAGAAGGCACAGTTCGCCATCGTGCTGGATGGGCTGACAATCATGTCCTCTGGATTCAACCCAGATGTCACGACCGCCATCACCGATGGTCGGGTGCAGATTTCCGGCAACTTCAGCCAGGCGCAGGCAAACACCCTGGCTAACCAGCTCTCCTTCGGCTCGCTGCCACTGTCCTTCACGGTCCAGTCGGAGCAGCGTATTTCCGCGACCTTGGGCACCGAGCAGCTGCGCAACGGGCTGATCGCCGGGTTGATCGGCTTCGTGCTGATCGTGGCCTACTTGGCGTGGCAGTACCGGGGGCTGGGAGTCGTCGCAGTGGCTTCGCTGCTCGTGGCTGCCGCCGGCACCTACCTGGTCATCGCCCTGCTGAGCTGGTCAATGGGCTACCGCTTGTCCTTGGCGGGCGTGGCCGGCCTGATCATCGCGATCGGCATCACGATGGACTCCTTCATCGTGTACTTCGAGCGGGTCCGCGACGAGGTCCGCAACGGCCGCACACTGGTGGCCGCCGTGGATGAGGGCTGGCAGCACGCCCGTAGAACGATCATCGTCTCCGACTCGGTCAACCTGCTGGCGGCGGTTGTCCTGTACTTCCTGGCCGTCGGCGGCGTGCAGGGCTTCGCCTTCACGCTGGGGGTGACCACTGTGGTTGACCTCGCCGTCATCATCCTGTTCACGCATCCGATGATGGTGTGGATCCTGAGATTCCGGTTCTTCGGCGAAGGGCATCGCCTGTCGGGCCTTGACCCCGAGCACCTGGGGGCACGCTCGCGCGCCGCCTACCGGGGCGGCCTGCTGGCCGCCGCCGCAACCAGTAGTGGCTCGCTGGCCCGGCGTCGTGCCGAGGCCCGTCGCGCGCAGGAGCGTGCACAGGCGGATACAGACAGCGGTGACGTGCCGGACCGCGGGGGCGCGGGGGATGCGGACGACGCCGAGGAGACAAGCGAAAAGGAGAATGAGCAGGCATGAAGTCACTTGCCCAACTCGGCAACGAGCTCTACTCCGGAAATACCTCCTTCCCCTTCGTAGGAAGGCGCCGCCTGTGGTATGCAATCGCCGGCGCTGCGGTGCTGGCCTCGATCATCCTGATCGGCACGGTCGGCCTGACACCGGGAATTGACTTCCGCGGAGGCTCCGAGATCACCGTAACTGCGCTGGCCAAGCCCGACGTTGCGCCTGCCAACGCCGTCCTGGCGGAGGAGGGGCTGGCCTCAGGAGCCTCGGTGAGCACGGTGGGCTCATCCTCCGTGCGCGTGCAGACCAACGAGCTGACCAACGAGCAGCTCAACGGTGTGTCCGCCGCGCTGGCGGATGCTTACGGCGTCGCCGACGCGGACGTGTCAGCCACGACGATCGGACCCACCTGGTCCTCCGACGTCACCAACAAGGGAATTCGCGGCCTGGTGATTTTCTTCGTGCTCGTCGGCGCGCTGATCTGGGCATATTTCCGCACCTGGAAGATGGCGGCCGCGGCCCTGCTGGCGCTCGTACACGACATCCTGATCACCGTGGGCGTGTACGCCGCCAGCGGCTTCGAGGTCACCCCCGCCACAATCATCGGCGTGCTCACGATCCTCGGCTACTCCCTGTATGACACGGTCGTCGTATTCGACAAGGTCAGGGAGAACACGAGCGGCTATGAGACCCAAAATCGTTCGACTTACGGCGAGTTGGCCAACCTCGCGGTCAACCAGTCGCTGATCCGGTCGATCAACACATCGGTCGTGGGCGTGCTGCCGGTCGCCTCGCTGCTGGTGGTTGGCGCCTTCATCCTCGGGGCGGGCACCCTGCGGGATATTGCGCTGACTCTGTTCATCGGCATGATCGCGGGCACGGTGTCCTCGCTGTTCCTAGCCACCCCGCTCCTGGTCGACCTGCGCAGCCGTGAGGCCGTTGTAAAGGAGCAGGCCGCCCGCGTCGCCATGGTACGGGACGAGCGCATTGCCGCCGCCGGCGACGACCCGGAGGCCCTGGCCGCCGTTGCAGCCGCCCCGGCGGCCGCCCCAGTCATCCCCGGACACCACCGTGGTGTCTCCGCCCAGCCCAAGAGGAAGAGGAAGCGGTCATGACAGTTTCGTCCGCGTTGCCCCAGGAACTCACGCGTCTGGTTCTGGACAATCTTCGGGAGATCCCGGATTTCCCGGAGCCTGGTGTGCTGTTTCGCGACATCACGCCGCTGCTGTCCAATGGGGAGGCCTTCGCCAACCTGATCGACGGCCTGGCGGCTCACTACCGCGGTCATATCGACGCCGTCGCCGGGCTGGAGTCCCGCGGCTTCATCCTGGCCGCGCCGCTGGCTGTGCACCTGGGCATAGGCATGGTGATTGTTCGCAAGGCCGGCAAGCTGCCCGGCCCGGTACTGGGTGTCGACTACGAGCTCGAGTACGGCACAGCCCGCATGGAGCTGCGGCCCGAGACGGTCGAGGAGGGGTCGCGTGTACTGGTGATCGACGATGTGCTGGCCACTGGTGGCACCGCCGCGGCCTCCATCAGCCTGCTGGAGCAGGCCGGCGCGAAGGTCGAGGCCGTATGCATGCTGCTTGAGCTTGCCGGGCTCGGGGGCCGGGAGAAGCTGGCCGGCCGGGACGTCGAGTCCGTCGTGGTTTTCGAATCGGCCTGATTCCGCTCACCGCTGCCACTCGTGTCGGCTAACCCGGCTATGATCCGGGTATGACGACTGACACGCGCAACGGAACCGGCGCAGCGGATGAGACTGTTGTGCCCGGGTCGCGCGTGCGCAGCCGCTTGGCGTGGTTCGGTGCACGGGGGCATTCGACCCCGCCCGCCATCGAACCGCTAATGCGCGCCCTGCGCGCGAACCACCCCAAGGCCGATACCAGTCTGATCGTGCGCGCCTACCGGGTTGCGGAGAAGGCGCACGCCGGGCAGATGCGCAAGTCGGGCGAGCCCTACATCACTCACCCGGTTGCGGTGGCCACCATCCTCGCGGAGCTCGGCATGACGCCGCAGACTCTGGCCGCCGCCCTCCTGCACGATACCGTTGAGGACACGGATTACACGTTGGAGCGGCTGCGCGCCGACTTCGGTGACGATATCGCCCTGCTGGTTGATGGCGTGACCAAGCTGGATAAGGTCCAGTACGGGGACGCCGCCCAGGCGGAGACTGTCCGCAAGATGATCGTGGCCATGTCGAAGGACATTCGCGTGCTGGTCATTAAGCTCGGTGACAGGCTGCACAATGCCCGCACCTGGAAGTATGTGCCGGAGGAGACCGCTGCGCGCAAGGCCAAGGAGACCCTGGAGATCTATGCACCGCTGGCGCACCGACTGGGGATGAACACCATTAAGTGGGAGTTGGAGGACCGCTCCTTCAAGGCGCTGTACCCGGGCGTGTATGACGAGATCGAGCACCTGGTGGCAGAGCGCGCGCCCGCTCGGGAAAAGTACCTGCGCCAGGTGCGCCTGCAGATAGAGGAGGACCTGCGGGTCAACAAGATCAAGGGCATTGTCACCGGCAGGCCTAAGCACTACTACTCGATCTACCAGAAGATGATCGTGCGGGGTAAGGAGTTCGATGACATCTACGATCTGGTGGCAGTGCGTGTCATTGTAGACACAGTCCAGGACTGCTACGCGGTGCTGGGGGCGCTGCACTCGCGCTGGACTCCGATGTCCGGGCGTTTCAAGGACTACATCGCGGTCCCCAAGTTCAACCTGTACCAGTCCCTGCACACCACGGTGATCGGCCCGGGCGGTAAGCCGGTGGAGATCCAGATCCGCACGCATGAGATGCACCGCATGGCCGAGTACGGGGTGGCGGCGCACTGGAAGTACAAGGAGGACCCGAACGCCAGCGGTCCCAGCCCGCTGGGGGGAGCGCCCGGTGACTCTGACGCCGGCGAGCTCGGATGGCTGCGGCAGCTGGTCGACTGGCAGAAGGAGACGCAGGATCCCGCCGAGTTCCTGGACTCCCTGCGCTACGAGATGTCCGGCGGGCAGGTCTACGTGTTTACGCCTAAGGGCGACGTGCTGGCGCTGCCGAGCGAGTCCACCCCGGTGGACTTTGCCTATGCCGTGCACACGGAGGTAGGTCACCGCACGGTGGGCGCTCGTGTAAACGGTCGGCTCGTACCGCTTGACACCAAGCTGGAGAACGGTGACACGGTGGAGGTGTTCACCTCCAAGGCGCAGGGCGCCGGGCCCAGCCGCGACTGGCTGAACTTCGTCGGCTCCACGCGCGCCCGCAACAAGATCAAGGCCTGGTTCTCCAAGGAGCGCCGCGAGGAGGCCATTGAGGCCGGCAAGAGTGCCATTGCCCGGGCGATGCGCAAGAAGGACCTTCCGATCCAGCGGCTGATGAGCCATGACTCTCTGCTCAACGTGGCCGAGACGCTGAACAAGCAGGACATCGATGGGCTGTACGCCGCGGTGGGGGAGGGGCACGTCTCCGCCCAGCACGTCGTGGATACGCTGGTTGCGTCCATGGGTGGCGAGGCCGGCGCGGAGGAGACTCTTGCGGAAGGCGTTCTACCCACCCGTGCCGCCTTGACCCAGCAGCGCACCCGCGGTGTCGGGGACCCGGGCGTCGTCGTCGAGGGCATGGACGAGGGCGACGTGTATGTCAAGCTTGCCCGGTGCTGCACCCCCATGCCCGGGGATGAGATCGTTGGCTTCGTAACCCGCGGTTCGGGTCTGTCCGTGCACCGCGCCGACTGCCAGAACGTCGAACAGCTCAGGCAGCAGCCGGAACGCATATTGAAAGTCCGGTGGGCCGACCACGCGCAGAGCGCCTACCTGGTGCAGCTGGAGGTGGAGGCCCTCGATCGCGGGGGTCTGCTGGCGGACATCACACGCGTCCTGGCTGACAACCACGTCAACTTGATCAGCGCGAACGTTGGTACCTCCCGCGACCGGGTCGTGGTAGGCAGGTTCGTGGTCGAACTAGCAGAGGCCAGCCACCTGGACCACACGCTCGCCTCCCTGCGCCGCATCGACGGCGTCTTCGAGGCACGGCGGCTGACCTCCTCGGCCACCCGCCGCCAGCAGGATCATGAGGACGCGCACGTAGGCGCCTGAGACCTCGGCGCGTACAAGTCGTCGATCAGTCGGCGGGCCCGGCGCAGGCCTCGCATGCGGCCGCCCCGGCACGCCAGCAGGTCGGGTTCCAACTCGGCGCGAGTGACTCCGGCCCGGCGCGCGCGCAGTACGGCGGATACGGCGATCCCGGGCGGGGCGGTGCGCGCCAGGTCTACGACGACTCTCGTCAGGGGTAGGCAGTTCAATCCGGCGAGCTTCACGACGGTGCCGGGGCCGGTGCCCGTCGCCAGCTCAACGCGGCTTGGCGGGCAGCCTCCCGTGTGTACCCATAGCGCGGTGCGGCCGGCTACCGTCCTGCCTGCGGACACAATCGGTTTCAGAGCGCGGGCACGCTGGAACGGGGTGCGAATCATGTCTGCGGGCACCATTTGGCCTGCCACCTCCGTGAGGACCTGCTCGTCGATATCGGGGTAGTGCAGTAGGTGGAGCTCCTGGCGGGTTAGCGGGCCCAGCGCGGGCTGCACCGGTTCGTGTAGCAGGTGCGCCAGCACTACTCGTGCGGGTACTGTGCGCGTCATGGAGCCCGGCGGTGTGCCCTGAGTGCTAGAAGCGGTCATGGGCCAATCCTTCCCGTTACGGAACCTGGGCGGAAGCACTCTTCCCGGGCCTGTGGAAAACTCTGACGCGGTCGGTGGCACAGGCAGCCCTGAGGGGCACGCGTCCGGGGAGAGGTCAGTCGAGCCCGCTGCCAGTACCGATATATATGGCGGTATGGTAACTTGGCGGTGTTCGACGTGTTACGCATGGCCGTCCGGAGTTGGTGCGGCGGTGCATAGTCAGATGTCCGGGCGCCAGCCCGGGGAAGGGGCCCTGCTAGCTCGTGTCCTCGTCCGCTCGTTTCAATAGCGGTGACCCGCTAGCTTCGGCCAGCAGGCGCATGTTGAGGTGCGTACTGTCCGCTCAACATCTGGAAAGGCTGGTTTTGTTGTGACTGATGAGGAGTAAGGAGGAGGCTGTGGCTGAGCTCCTTGGGATGGTGCAGGATTCTAGTGCGGATCTCGGCCTGGAGGATGGTAGTAGTAAGGCTGAGACCTTGTCGCAGGACTTGTCCGATGCGTGGAAGTCTCCTAAGGCTGATGAATATTAGGACCTGGTCAGTGAGATTGTGACTGCAATCTATAATGATTGGTACGACCTGGAGGGCGCTCTGGATGCTTGAGCGTACTGCTGGCCGCTGTCTGCCGGTTGATGCGCTCGTGCGTGACCTTACCACAGCATGCGGGGCGTATTGTCTTTGTGCTCAGGTGTTCAACGAGGGTCGCTAGTCAAGTCTTTCAGGAGTAACACATGGCTTATGTCTATTTGCATGAGGAAGACCTACGGGCATTCATTGACGCTCTGAAGAGTTTCGTTTCCTCGAATAACGATGAGTTGGACTCCATTAGCAGGAGTAACTACCAGTACGGCGATCCTGCCGAGATCCGTGACAAGGTCGAGTGGTGGTCGGTTCCCCGGACGCGTATCAGTGACCTGTCACGGACGGCAGAGGAGCTGCAGGTGCGGCTGGATCAGGCCGTGGAGATGAACTCCAACGGGATCACGCCGATGGACGGTGACATGATCTCCTACTACTTGCCCGACGGGGTGGAGGACACCCCAGGTAACGTCAAGGCCTACAACGGTAACGCGGTAGCCAACGGCGCGAAGGACGCAGAGGCGCTGCAGCAGGCACGTAAGAGCGCCGATGGCGTTTCCGAGGACGGGCGCACCGTCGAGGAGATCCTCAATGACATGGAGAACAACCAGGACGTGCCCGCCTACGGGTATGCGGTGGTTCAGACCCTGGGTGGTGTGGACGGGTACCTGGATGAGCTGCTGCAGCTGCAGTGGCATTACACGACTGCTAGTGGCGACCAGATCTCCATCGATCAAGAGGCTGTTGATCGGGCTGTCAATGTGTTGGGGCGGGTGCTGGCCTCGGCAACCCAGTCCGGCAAGGCGCCCGCGGGTCATGACTCCTGGTCGGATGCGATGTATCAGGCGGTGACGGTCAAGGGGCACCGGGGGCGGATGTCGGCACTGAACGCCCTGATGGCCGTGGATGGGGCGGTGTATGACACAGCCACGTTGGTTGATCTGGCCGACCGCTTGGAGGACCTGCCCTTCGATGGATCAGCCGCCAGCACCACCCCCAACTCCCTGCACGGCTGGAACCACCCCGTCTACGGCTTCATATACAACGAGGGCACCGCGCTGCAGGGCTACTCGATGGATCCCTTGTATGGGGTGACGATGGCCATGGGTAACAATCCTGAGGCTGCCTTCAAGTACCTCAACCCGGATGGGCAGATGAGTGGCGGGCAGTGGGTGCCTGGGGAGCAGTCCGAGAAGCGGTGGGAGTTGTTGACGGGGCGGGAGTGGGACAGTGAGGTCGGCCTGGACGGTTTTACCGCCGCCATGGCGGGTAACTCGGCCATGCGTGGCAGCGGGGATGCGGACACCGCCGCCGCGGCCACCTGGGCCGTGGCCAGGTCCATGGAGTTCGCCGTCGACCAGGTGCCCTTCGCGAACTACACCGAGACTATGAAGGAGAACCTGTCCGTGGTGGTGGCCAACACCGCCGATCAGGGCGTCAAAGTCGCCATTGGTGCGTCCCCCGAACAATTAAGCCTGGCTGGTGAGATGGATGACGCCAGTTTGTACAGCACGCTGGTCTACCGGCTCATTGATAACGAGAACGCCGCCGCCACTATCACCTCCGCCTTCACCAGTGCCGCCATGGCCGAGTACCCCAACATCACCGACTCGGAACAGCTTGAGGACAAGTACGAGGAGATCGGGTGTGTGTATGGGTATCTGGATGCGATCGGAAGTGAGCGCCTGGTTG
Organism: Actinomyces sp. 432; assembly: GCF_009930875.1. Lineage (NCBI taxonomy): Bacteria > Bacillati > Actinomycetota > Actinomycetes > Actinomycetales > Actinomycetaceae > Actinomyces > Actinomyces sp. 432. The sequence goes on along the minus strand of NZ_CP025249.1, from coordinate 1,473,964 downwards.
ATCTTGAGGAGGCCTCTGCGGCCGAGAAGAAGGCTGCCGAGGACGCGATGGGCACCATGGTGAGCGTGCTGACTACCGTGGTTGGTGCCGGCGTAACCGGCAAAGGTGTGAAACTAGCCTGGGATGTGGGCAAGACCGTGACCAAGCCGATAATGGTCGACCAGCTCACCCCCGACGACCTCCCCGATGTTGACGTCCCCGATACCGGCACCCCCTCCTCGCTGGAGTCACAGGCATACGCCGAGGCCGTCAACCAAGGGCTGATCACCGACCCGGAGGCCTTCGACTCAGAGTATCTCCAGCATTCGGGCAGCGGTAAGCCTTACTCGTGGTACACCACCAACCCCGACGGCACCACCACCTTCAACCTCGACAACCCACCAACCAGCGAACAAGACGCCCAGGTCCATAGCTGGGCTAACGCCATCGATTCCGAACACGACCCCGACAGCGTACTCACCGGTACCGATGGAGCCATTGATGACGGTATCGGCGCAGGGCAGCGCCTGGTCCAAGGCAATGACGGAGAGGGAGGTAAAGACGGTGTTATCCAGATCCAGAGGGACTAGGCAGCCCGGCCATGCCGTTCGTAGGTGTGCCTGGTTGGGGCTTGGAGGCAGACGTGCTTGGGCGGTCGTCGTGGCCTCATGCTTGGTCGTGACTTCGGCAGGGTGTGGGCTGATTGATGGTTCGGATGAGCCCACACCGCCGCCGGATACGCCGCTGGCGGATGCGACGATCTGTGGTGTCTTCCCCAACCAGGACCTCCAGAACACCCTCGGATTCGACACCTACTGGTACAGCTACAGCACCGGCTCCACGTCGAATGTGGAAACCGGCGAGTCAGGTTACCACTACAGCTGCAACATGGAGTCCGACAGTGACCCCTTCGGGTTGCTCAACATCGACTACGGCATCAGCACACCTCTTGATACCGGTTACGAGCTGGTGGAGTTCGATGATATTCCTGTCGAGTTCCCCGACACCGCCCAGGAGGTGACTTTCGAGGGTCTGGAGGGCGAGGGCTGGGCATGGACCGACAGCGTAGAGATCTACGTGGCCTGGCGATACAACGACACCCAGGTGCTCCTGGCCCGACTGAACTACTGGGGCCCACCAGAGAACCTTGACCAGCAGGCCAGCAACTTCCACACCACCCTCGCACCCGCCCTGGCCCAGATCCCCGAACTGGCCTCCACAACCAGCACACGCGTCGTAGTTCCCTCGCCCACGCCCGAAGCCGAGAGCGAAGCCACCGACCCAGACGACTAACCAACCCCTACACCCCGCGCTGCAAAGGAGAGCTGTCTAGCATGCAACTATCAACACACCTGTCCCGCCCCTGTCGGCACCGGCTAGTAGTTGGCCTGCTGGCGGTGTTGCTGGCCTGTGCGCCTCTGGTGGCGTGCTCGTCTGATTCCGATGACAATCCCTTGAGTATTCCTACCTATGATCCGGAGGCTGCGGCGTCTGCGGAGGCGTCGGAGTCCGCGGCCGCCGCCTCGGCGTCCGCGTCGGCCGCTGCTTCCGCTGAGGCCGCTGGCGTGGTGACAGCGGAGTCGCTGTCGACTGACCGTTACGTGGTGACCTCCATACCTGAGGACCTGGATGAGCTGCAGACCGAGGTGCTCAAGGCCTTCATCCACTACGACCAGGTCACCTGGAACATCTGGTTCACCCGCTCCGATGTAGAAAACGCCGAACCCCTAATGACCACAGAAACCTACCAGAACCTAAGGAACAATCTGGAAGCGGCTGGTGATGGGCACACGGACGGAACGGTTAAGACATCCGTAATTGGGGTGTTCGCCGTGGACCAATATCAGGCGCAGGTATTGGTGTGTGACGATCAGTCGGATCTAGTTGACTATGATGCGGCCGGCAATGATGTCAGCAATCCAGAGACTCTTCAAGGTCGTTACGAAATTCTTGTCACTATGACTTACGAGGATGGCGTCTGGAAGGAATCAGGAGAGTCTTTGCGTTCGACTAATAAGTGTACGGTGTGACCGATGAGTATGGTCAAGCGAATAGTGGTAGTTGTACTTGCTCTATTGCTGTCGTTCGCAGGTGTGACGGGCGTCGAATCCTTTGCCTGGGCGCATGAGAATCACAACTGGGATTCTGGTTCTGGTTCGGTGACGTCGGCTTCTGATGGTTCAGTGACGATGACGGTCACGGCAACCTCCACGTCGGCTGCGGCGGATGGGTCGGCTGGTTCTGGTGGTGGGGTGGTGTCGTGGTCGCAGTCGGTGACTACTACGGTGCATCCGGTGTGCTGGTATGAGCCGGACCGGACGGGTGCGGAGGTAGCGGAGTGGATCGACTCCAGGCAGGCGGAGAAAGAATATTCCGTGTACGGCAACTGGGGTTATGTCATGCCGTACCTGAGGGATCAATATCCGGACTATGAGTCGTATGCGGACGACAGTGAGGGTTACTGGTATATGCCGTGGTGCGATTGGGAGTACTACAACGGTGACGATTTTGCGGAGTACTTGAAGCTCGCCGGACACTTTCGCTCAAACGGCCCCGTGTACGTTCCTGCAGGGCAGGTGCCCCCGGAGCCCGAGATAGATGGTGAGACGTTGGCGCGGGCGGCGTGGGACGCAGCAACCATCCCCACAGCCACAATCGCTTACAACCCGACATACGGGGACATGCAGGCCACCATCGTGGGTTGGGATACCTGGGTGTGGGCCACCGGTGACACCCCCAGGGAGGTGCAGGTGTCGGCTACGGCGGGGGCGACTACGGCTACGATCACTGCGACGGCTTCGATGCTGACTTTGCAGCCCAGGGACGGGACTGCCAAGTGCACGGGGTTCGGGGTCCCGTGGAGTGAGGACAATGACTCTAGGGGTACGGACTGCAAGATCGTCTTCAACCGCTCCAGCGCGCACTTCAAGGACTCTGTGACGCCGGTGGACGTGAAGGTGTCCTATGCGATCAGCTATACCGCCAGCGACGGGGCCACCGGAACCATGGACACCCACACCACGTCGGCGACCACCAGCATCCCGGTGGCGGAGATCCAGGCCATCAACACTAGGCCAAGTACGGAGCCGTAGGGATGACGTGTGGAGGCTGGTGTCGATGGTGGGTGGTCCTGGTCTGTGGCGGAGAAGGGAGGCACGAATGGTGAGGCCGCGATCAAGAGAGACTAGACAGCCAGGTCATGCCATTCGGAGGCGTGCCGAATTGCGGATTCCAGGCAGACGTGCTTGGGCTGTTGTCGTGGCCTCATGCTTGGTCGTGACTTCGGCAGGGTGTGGGCTCATTAATGGTTCGGGTGAGCCCACACCGCCGCCGGATACGCCGCTGGCGGATGAGACTATCTGTGGTGTCTTCCCCAACCAGGACCTCCAGGAGAGCCTAGGTTTCAACACCTACTGGTACAGCTACAGCACCAGCCCCACAACGAACGTGGAAACCGGGGAGACCGGTTACAGCTACCGCTGCGATATGGACTCTGATCGCGATCCCTTCGGACTGATTGAGATCCGCTACGGCATCAGTATAAAGCTTTATACCAGCGATGGGCCGGTTATATTTGACGAGGTTCCTGCCTCGTACCCTGATACCGCCCGGGATGTGGCTTTTGAGGGTGTGGAGGGTGAGGGCTGGGTGTGGCCCGATGGTGTTGAGATCTATGTGGCCTGGCGGTACGGCGACAACCAGACACTCTTGGCACGCCTGACCTACTGGGGTCCCCGAGAGAACCTGGATGAGCAGGTGGACAGGTTCCACGCCGTTCTTGAGCCTGCCCTGGCGAGCATCCCCGAGCTGGCCTCCACAACCAGCACACGCGTGGTAGTTCCCTCCCCTACGTCTGAGGCCGAGGATGCGGCCACCAGCACCGACGACTGATTCCTGTCGCCGCGCCGAACCATAAGGAGAACCATTCAGCATGCAACCTTCAACCCGTGTATCGCGTCCCGGTCGGCATCGCCCGGCGGCTGTCCTGCTGGCACTGTTGCTGGCCTGTGCGCCTCTGGTGGCGTGCTCGTCCGCCTCAGATGACGGTCCTCTGAGTGTTCCTACCTATGATCCGGGGGCTGCGGCGTCTGCGGAGGCGTCGGAGTCCGCGGCCGCCGCGTCGGCGTCCGCGTCGGCTGCTGCTTCTGCTGAGGCGGCTGGCGTGGTGACAGCGGAGTCGCTGTCTGATCAGGAGCTGGGCTATCACATGGTCTCCATCCCCAAGGACCTCACCGAGGCCCAGATCAAGGCACTGGTCGATTATGTCGCCTACGACCAGGTCACCTGGCGCATCTGGTCCACCGGCCAAGGCATCGAAAACCTCCCCGCCGTCGCAACAGGCGACGCGCTGGTCACGATTGAGCAGGACGCTCGCGCCCTGAACGGCCTGCGCCTGCACCCGCCCCTGCGAGTGACAATCACCGAGGTTTCCGTCGCCGAAGACGGCACCTACGCAGAACTCAACTCCTGCAGTGACCGTACGCAAGTCACTGTCACCGATGCCGACGGCAACGACATCACCGGGCCCGATTACCAAGGCTACGCGGAGTACCACGTGATCATGGTCCCAGGCCCGGACGGAAACTGGCTCACCACCGCCGAAACCACAGTCTCCAACGACAAGTGCACTGCGGAGTGATGGTCGATGCGTTCCCGGACGATCCATGCCCTGCTCGCCGCCGTCCTCGCCCTGGCGTCAGCCCTCCTAATCAACGGCAACTCATACGCGCAGCAGGTGGCTATAAACCAGGGCTCTCGGGCCGGCTCGCCGTCTGCTGGTGTGTCGTCGTCTGGTGATGGTGGTGGGTCGATTGAGGCTTCGGTGACCGTGACCTACACCTCCCCCGGTAGCACACCCGCCAGCCAGGCAGTGACTTCCTCCGCCCAGGTTGTGCAGGTCCCGCCCTCATGCGGGTACAAGCCGACCTACACCGGCCCCGAGATCGCAGCGATCTACCGCCAGGAGCCCGAGAGCTTCCGCAACGCCCCCGAAGACGCCCCGGGGTTGAAGCCTTTGTACTCTGACTGGGAGGACCACGCCGAGGACACCAGCGGCAAGTGGTGGCGCTCCTACTGTGATCCCTCGGTGTTTCCCGACTCCCAGAGCTTCGTGAAGGCACAGCACGAGTTCAATAGCAACAATCCCACAGTCATCTGGGTCGCCACCGATGACTCCCCGCCGGCCCCGCACATCGACCCCGCCACCCTGGCCACCACCGTCTGGGAAGGCGCCAGCATCCCCGCCCCCACCATCGACTACAACCCCAAGGTCGGCAGCAGGCAGGCAACCGTGGTCGGCTTCGCCACCTGGATCTGGACCACCAACAACACCCCCAGCCGAGTGCAGATCCAGGCCACCGCCGGCTCCACCAGCGTGACCGTGACCGCCGCCTCCACCAGGCTCGACCTATCAGCCCCCGACAGCGAGGTCGACTGCACCGGATTCGGTATCCCCTGGACCCAGAGCAACGACCACCTGGGCACCAACTGCATGATCATGTTCACCCGCAGCTCCGCCCACCTGCAAGACTCCGTCACCCCACTGGACGCCAGCATCTCCTACACCGCCAGCTGGACCTCAACCACCGGACAAGCCGGCACCCTCAACCCCCTCACCACCACCACCACAACCACCACCATCCCCGTAGCCGAAATCCAAACCCTCAACACAAGACCAACCAAACAACCATGACATCACAGGGAGGCTCGTGTGGGATGGGCCGGTGCCGGCGCCCCAGGTCGAGGGGACGGTGATGTAGGCAAAGACGGTGTCATTGCGATCAGCCGGGATTAGTCAGCCAGGTTAGGTTGCTCTTGGCGGTATGCCAGGCCGCAGGTTCGAGGTAGCGGGGCTGTCGTATCCGCGTGTTTGGCTGTGATCTCGGCGGGGTGCGGGCTAATTGATGGTGCGGGTGAGCCTGCGGTTCGCCGCGGCGGACTTGGGGACCGCGTCCCGATACCCGGCAGCGGTACCGTCTGCTACGCCACTTCGGGGTTAACAACGCCCGTTAACGGCCTGCTGAAGGGCCCGCAGGCATACAGCAGCACGTTAAGTAGCGTTGTTAACGCCCAGCCGACGCACCAGACACCTCACTCGGGCACAACCACCACCCTCAAACCGGAAGAGCCAGTAGGGGAGGTGAACGCGCAACTCAACCGTGGCGCCGATGATGACCCGGGGTCAATTCATGGTCTGGACGGTCCGGGAGGAGGATCCGGCGCAATCACGATCACGCAGCTCTGACCGGCTAGACTCGCCGCGCACCGAGTGACCCGCAAGGAGAGGACTTGAGATGGCCGGGAAGACCGCCGAGGACGGTTACGGGGACAACCCCGGAGAAAGGGCCCTCACCGACAGGTCGGCGCCGGCCGCGCAGCGGATTGCTGACCTGGCGAAGGTTGCGGGGCGTCCCAGTAAATCCGTGCTGGTGGAGGACCTGGAGCCGCTACTAAATGCTATGCGGGCAGGGCTGAGGTTCTCCGAGGTGTATGTCCTGGACTCAGTGCGCCCGCCCCGGGAGCTTGTGGCCGAGTGCGGCCGTAGGCGGGTTCCTGTCACCGTCATGGCCGCCGGCCTGGCGACTGAGCTATTCCGGTCCGACAAGCGCCCGGAGATATTCGGCGTGGCCCGCGTGCCTGCACCGGTGGAGCCCGAGCAGCTGCTTGAGGCCGACGGCGACCTGCTGATTCTTGACGGCGTGCGGATCGTTGGCAATATCGGGGCGATCGCCCGCAGTGCCTACGCCTTTGGCGCCGCCGGGATCGTGCTGGTGGGTTCCGGGCTGGCCTCCATCGCGGACCGGCGCCTGATCCGCGCCAGCCGGGGCTACGTCTTCTCGGTGCCGGTGGCGCTGATGGACTGGCCGCAGGTGCAGGCACTGATCGCCGACTTCACCCGCGCCGGCGGGCATGTGGCCGCAGTGGACGCCGGGGCGACGGGCTCGCTAGACCGGCTCTCGGCCTGGGAGGGCAGGCTCGCCCTGATCCTGGGGGCCGAGACTACCGGGCTGACGCCGCAGGCCCGGGCACTGGCGCAGGCGGCGGTGAGCATCCCGATGAACCCGGCGGTGGAGTCGCTGAACGTATCGGTCGCCGCAGGCGTGCTGCTACACCGCCGCGCCTGGCGCAACCTGGCGCCGACTGCCCAGTAGCCAGCACCGAACCGCAGCCCCCCGCGATGCGCGCCGCATAGCACGACGGCGGGCCCCATCCTCACCGGGAGGAGGCCCGCCGTCGTTGTGGCCGGAGGTGCCGGGCGGATCAGGCGCGGGTTGTGCGGCGTACCTGGTCGAGCCAGGCCCGCCGTGCAGTCAGTGCCGCCTCGGCCTGCGCCTGCGCCTTGGCATCACCGGACTGCCTGGCTGCGGCCAGATCGGCCTCGAGCCCAGCAATGGAGTCCTCCAGCTGGCTGGCCAGCCCCTGGGCACGAGCCTGAGTCTCCGGATCCGTGCGGCGCCACTCGGCCTGCTCCGCCCGGCGCAGAGCATCCTCGACGGCGCGCATGCGCGACTCCAGCCGACGCACCGCGTTGCGGGGCACGCGGCCCGCCTCGTCCCATGCCTCCTGGATGGGCCGCAGCGCCTTGCGGGCGGCCTTGGGGTCCTTGATCGGGAGCAGCGCCTCAGCCTTGGCGGCCAGCTCCTCCTTGACCTTCAGGTTGTCGGCGTACTCGGCGTCGGTAGCCTCGTCCTTGGCCCGGCGGGCGTCGTAGAAGACCTGCTGGGCGGCGTGGAAACGCTCCCACAGGGCGTCGTCCTCCTTGCGGGAGGCGCGGCCGGCCTTCTTCCACTCGTTCATGAGCTCGCGGTAGCGGGCCGACGTTCCGGCCCAGTCCGTGGAGTTGGACAGCTCCTCTGCGCGCTTGATCAGCGCCTCCTTGGCGGCCTTCACCTTGGCCTGCTTGGCGTCCAGTTCGCTGAAGTACTGGCGGCGGTGGCGGTCGAAGGTGGTGCGGGCGTGGCTGAACCGCTTCCACAGGGCGTCCTCTGACGAGCGGTCCAGGCGCGGGCCCCGGCGCTGCGCCTCCTTCCACTGCTCCAGCAGGGTGCGCAGCTGCGCACCGGAGGACTTCCACTGGGTGCGGGCCGGGTCCTGGGCGGCGACGGCCTCGGCACGTTCCACGATTGCGGTGCGGTCCTTCAGTGCCTGCTCCTTGGCGGCTGCGCGTTCCGCGGCGACCGCCTGGCGACGTTCCACGGCCACCGACTTCAGGGCCGCGAACCGGGCGCGCAGAGCCTCCAGGTCGCCGACGGCGGTGGGCTCTTTGAGGGACTCCTCCAGATTCTTGATGGTGGAGTCGATCTCCCGTACCGACAGGTGCGGCAGCCGGGCCGCGAACAGGTCCACGTTGGAGCTCAGGTCCAGGTAGCGGCGCACGTAGTAGGCCATGGCCTCGGCGATCGGGACGCCGGGGAACTGGCCGACTTCACGCTCGGTGCCGCCGTCCTGCACGTAGACGCGGCCCTCGCCGTCCACCCGGCCCCACTTGGCAGCGTCCATGGCGGCCTCCGGGTCGATCTCCGGCTCGGTCGGTGCGGGCTGCTCGTTGGCCTGCTGGCTGTCTGCAGGCTTGTCATCGGCTGCAGGCTGTGGCTCAGCCGTCGGTGCGGCGTCGGCCGACGCAGGCGAGTCCGCTTGCGAAGAGGACGTATCGGGCTGCGTCTGCTGCGGCGCCGTCTCTTCCTGAGGCTCAGTCGCGGCAGTGTCCTGCGATGACGGCTCGGCAGGCTCCGGCGCGGCGGACGACTGTACGGGCTGGGGGACGTCGGCGGTGGTGGCCTGCTCGTCGGCAGCGGGTGCCGCAGGCATACTTGGGGTAGCAGCCTGCCCGGCGGCGGCCAAGGGTTCCACCTCGGGTGTGGTGGACTCGGCCTGGGGCTGTGTCTGCTCGGTCATTGCGCTCCTTCACGGATCTGACGGGGTTGGGGCGGGAGGTTCCGCTCCGTTCCGTTCACGTCCGGCACACGGCCGGACGACGACACGCCGCCGGAGGGCGGCAGTTGGTGCCGAGCCTACCCGTCGGCCGGGTGACGGGGAACCGCAGTGGTTGTTCGCGAATCACCCCGTAGCGGACAATGCGGTGGCGTAAGCCACTCCTACAGTTCCGCTACGATTGCGGCCATGCTCATTGAGCGCACCCTTGCTGCCGTTTTCGGATCCAACTGTTACGTCCTGGCCGCTGAGCCGGGAGCCCCGGCGCTGGTGGTGGATCCGGGTGCTGGAGCCGCCCGCGGCGCGATGGCGCTGATGCGCTCGAATCACCTGCGGTTGGGGGCCATCCTGCTTACCCACGGGCACGCCGACCACGTCTGGGACGCTCAGCGCCTGATCGACGCCGCAGTGACCGAGGGACGCGTGGATGCCGGGCCGGGCGGCACGGCGGACCCCACCAGCGTGCCGGTATACATTCCCCAGCCGGATCATTACCGCCTCGACGACCCCGCCGCCACTACTGGAATCACGGTTGACGGTAAGACCTTCGCGGACCTCGCCGGCAGCGCCTGGCTGCGCCCGGCGGATGTGCGTCCCTTCCCGCAGGACGGCTTTGTCCACGCGGTTGAGTTGGTTCCTGGTGTGGCCGTCCGGGCAGTGCCGGCACCCGGGCACTCGGAGGGCTCCACGCTGTTCTTCCTAAACGCCAGGCTTGGCGATAACCAGTTGCTGTTCGAGGCGGAGGCGCTGGATGATCCCGCCGACGCTGACGAACGTGACTACCTAGTGGCGCTGGACGGGGATGTGATCTTCAAGGGCAGTGTGGGCCGCACAGATCTGCCCGGCGGGGACCAGTACCAGATGTGGGCGACGCTGCGGCTGCTGGCCAGCGCCGTAGATCCCGACACAGTGCTGCTGCCCGGGCATGGTGCAGCCACCACCATGGCTCACGAGCACCATGCCAACCCCTACCTGGCCGAGGCCAAGGTGCGCGGTGGCGAGACCGGCGCGTGAGCGCCGGTCGGGGCGGGCACGGCGCAAGACACGGCGAGACCGGCGCGTGAGCGCCGGCACTCGCCTCTACTACGACCGTTTGCACCCTGGTGTGCGGCATATAGGCGTTCACCAGGGTGCAAAAGTTCGCAACAGAGGCAACGAGGCAACAGAGCCTGTACGCGTGCGCCTGGCGTCGGTTGTTGCCGGCGGTGTCATGGTTCGGCAAGACGGCATGACACAATGCGGCCCATGGCTCCAGCACAGGTCCGACAGGCGCAATCGTCTCTCTCAGGCTTCCCCGAGTGGCTTCCCGCCGCCCGCATCGTCGAGCAGCAGTTCCTCGACACCCTGCGCCGTACCTTCGAACTGCACGGATTCAGCGGGATCGAGACCCGGGCCGTCGAGCCGCTGTCAGAGCTGACTCGCAAGGGTGAGACCAGTAAGGAGGTCTACCTGCTCTCACGCTTGCAGGCTGATCCCGGCGAGGCGGAGGAGACGGACCCGAGCAAGCAGCTCGGCCTCCACTTCGACCTGACCGTCCCCTTCGCCCGCTACGTGCTGGACAATGCGGGCACCCTGCACTTCCCGTTCAAGCGCTACCAGATCCAGAAGGTCTGGCGCGGCGAGCGCCCGCAGGAGGGCCGCTTCCGCGAGTTCGTCCAGGCGGATATCGACGTGGTCGGTGATGGCAGCCTGCCGCTGTTCCACGACGTGGAGATGCCACTGGTCATGCACGAGGCTCTCTCCGCACTGCCGATCCCGGCCGTCACCATCCACGTGTCCAATCGGAAGGTCGCCCAGGGCTTCTACCAGTCGGTCGGCGTCGGCGAGGAGAAGCTGGCGGAGGTGCTGCGCGTGGTCGACAAGCTAGACAAGATCGGGGCCGGCCGGGTGGCCACCGAGCTGGTTGACGGCGTCGGCATCACGGAGGAGCAGGCGGACGCGGCCCTGCGGCTGGCGCGGATCACCGGCGCTGACGCCGAGCAGCTGCGCGCAGATGTCCTGGCCGCGCTCAACGGCGCCGACCCCAGCGAGTTGCTGGTCCAGGGCTTGGACGAGCTGGCCGAGCTGCTGCGCTCCGCCGCGCACCGCCGCCCCGGCGCCATCGTCGCCGACCTCAAGATCGCCCGCGGGTTGGACTACTACACGGGCACCGTCTACGAGTCCTTCATGGCCGGCCACGAGGACCTGGGCTCGGTGTGCTCCGGCGGCCGCTACGACTCCCTGGCATCCGACGGCAAGCGCACCTTCCCCGGAGTGGGCATCTCGATCGGCGTCTCCCGCCTGCTCGCGCGCGTAATTGGCGCCGGCATGCTGGACGTGACGCGCGCCGTGCCGACGGCCGTACTGGTCGCGGTCACCGATGAGGCGCACCGGTCTGCCTCCGACGCCGTCGCCGACCAGTTGCGTGCCCGGGGCATTGCCGCGGATGTGTCCCCGACGGCGGCGAAGTACGGCAAGCAGATCCGCTTCGCGGACAAGCGCGGTATTCCCTTCGTGTGGTTCCCGGGCGCCGACGGCGAGCCCGGCTCGGTCAAGGACATCCGCACCGGTGAGCAGGTACAGGCGGAGCCAGCCACCTGGTGGCCCGCCGATCAGGCGGACCTCGCTCCCAGGCTGCACGCAGCCGACGATGCCGCCGGCCGTGCGGGGGAGCGGAGCTGAGCCATGAGCGCTGACGCGGGAGCAGCGCAGGCGCCTGGGCGTGACGTGGACGGTGCCGGCGCCGAGACTGCCCTGCGCCGCCTCCAGGGGGACCTGGCGGCGCTGTCCCTGCCGTACGCGCTGCCGGATACAGCCGCGGCCGAGCGCACCGCCAGAATCGTGGGCGACCAGCTGGGCGACTACGTGCTGCCCCGCGTCAACGCGATGGACGCGCCTCTGCTTGCGGTGGTCGGAGGCTCAACCGGAGCGGGCAAGTCCGTGCTCGTGTCCTCCCTCGTGCGGCGGCACGTGGCCGTCTCCTCGGCGGTTCGGCCAACAACGCGGCGCCCCCTGCTGCTGCACGCCACCGGTGACGGCGCCTGGTTCGACGGCGACCGGGTGCTTGGCTCGCTGGCGCACGTGCGCGTCACCGAGGGCTCGCCCCGACGCCCGCGGGTGCACGCACGCCCCGGGAGGTTGAGATCCGGTCCTGCTCCGCGCTTCCGCAGGGGCTGGCGCTCCTGGACGCACCTGACGTGGACTCCGTGGTCAGCGACAATCGGGAGTTGGCTGCCACGCTCCTGGCTGCCGCCGACCTATGGATCTTCGTCACCACAGCCTCCCGCTACGCCGACGCCGTCGCCTGGGCGCACCTGCATGCCGCAGCGGCCCGCGATGTGGTCACCGCGGTGGTCCTGGACCGTGTCCCCGAAGGGGCGGCTCAAGCCGTCAGCGAGGACTTGCGCCGTCGCCTGCAGGCGGCCGGGCTGTCCTCCTCGCCGGTGTTCGTAATCCCGGAGACCGCGCTGGATCCAGACGGTTTCCTGCCCGACGCGAGTGTCGCACCGCTCAGGCACTGGCTCGGCACGCTTGCGGCAGATGCCGCCGTGCGACGTCAAGTAGCCCGGCGCACCCTCACCGGAGCGCTGGCCCGCGCCCTACAGGACGCCGCCACCGTCCTGGAGGCGGTGCGGGCGCAGGAGACTGAGCGCACGCGCTTGGCGGACACAGCCGCAGCGTGCCACGCGGAGGCCCGTGACCGGATCACCGCCGCCACGCAGGACGGCTCACTGCTGCGCGGTGAGGTCCTGGCCCGGTGGCAGGAACTGATCGGCACCGGCGAGCTCCTGCGGGGACTGCAGTCGCAGGTCAGCCGCCTGCGTGACCGCGTCACCGCCGCGGTGCTGGGGCGTCCCGCACCTGCCGAGCGTGTTGAGGAGGCCATCGAGTCCTCCCTGGCCTCACTACTACTCAGCCAGGTGCAGCAGGCCCGCCTGGAGACTGAGCGGGCCTGGAGGCGTGCGGGGTCCGCCCCGTACCCGTTGTCAGCCGCACTGTCCGCGCTGCCGCCGCCGACGCAGCAGGCTCGGCGCGCCGAGCAGCTCGTGCGCGACTGGCAGGGCGACGTGCTGGACCTGGTGCGCGCCGAGGGGGCGGATAAGCACCTGACCGCCCGCCTGCTGTCCCTGGGGGTCAACGGGATCGGTGTCGCGCTCATGGTCGTCGTATTCGCCCACACCGGTGGCCTTACCGGGGTGGAGGTGGGCATTGCTGGCGGCACCGCCCTGGTAGCGCAGCGCGTGCTGGAGGCGGTGTTCGGCGACCAGGCAATGCGTGACCTCGCCAGGCGCTCGCGCCTGGCCCTCGACGAACGGGTAGCGGTCTTCCTCAACGAGCAGCAGTCAGTCTTCACGCGCGCCCTTCCAGACCCGTCTCCACCTTCCGAGCAGCTGCAGGCGCGCATGCGGGAGACCGCCGTGGCAGTGGAGTATCTGACCGGGGGTGGAGCGTGAACCGGAGCCACCGGCGCCTGCCACCTATGCCGGACCCCATCTCGACCGCGGACCCCCTGGGGGTGCTTGCCCGCCTGGTTGAGGTCGGTGAGGGCCTCGTGCCAGCAGACCTGATCGATACCGGGCGCGCCCTGGTGGAGCGGGCCGGCCAGCGCCGCCTCATCGCCCCGGGCGTCGGAGTGGTTGCGCTGCTAGGGGCAACGGGCTCAGGCAAGTCCAGCCTCTTCAACGCGATCTGTGGGGCCGAGCTGGCGCCGGTCGCGGTTACCCGGCCGACGTCGACCCAGCCGATTGCCGCGCTGCCTACCGCGCCACCACCCGCGGTAGACAGCGCCGTCGGCAGGCTCCTGGACTGGCTCGGAGTCCACGAGCGCGTCCGGATACCCGAGACTCCCTCCTGGGGCCCGTCAGCCGTTGGGGTCGGACCAAGCACCGTCCTGCTGGACCTGCCCGATGTCGACTCCGATGTCACGCGGCATCGCGCCGTAGCCGAGCGGCTCGCCGGGCTGGTCGACGTCCTCGTGTGGGTCCTGGACCCGGAGAAGTACGCGGATGCCGTGATTCATCACGACTTCATCGAGCCGATGGCGGAGCACGCGGCCGTTTCCGTCGTCGCCCTCAACCAGGTGGACCGGCTCAGCGACCGTGACCGTGAGGCGGCGACGCAAGACCTGACCCGGCTGCTTGCCGCCGAGGGCATGGCGGGTGTGGACGTGATTCAGGTCAGTGCCCGCACCGGGCAGGGTGTACCGGAGCTGCGTGCCCGCATCCGTGCAGTGGCCGACGCCGAGGACGTGACTCACACGCGTCTGTGCGCCGACGCCAGGGCCTGGGCCGCGCTGGTGCGGGAACGAATCCCCCAGGAGGGGGTGGATGCGCCCGGACCTTCCGCGGATACCTCCCTTGAGGCGGTTGTGCAGGCCGCCGGCCGCGCCATTGGCGTGGAGCGTATAGCCGACGCCGTCGGAGCCTCTATGCGGCTGGGGGCAGCCCGCCGCGTCGGCTGGCTGCCTGCGCGCTGGGTGTCCCGGCTGCGCCGTGATCCGTTGCGCGCCATGCACCTGGGGGCCGATGTCCGCGGGCACCGACCTGCGCCTGACGGCCCCACGCCGGTGGTTGCGCGCACCTCATTGCCAGCGCCGGACGTGGCCGCCGACGCGGCCATGCGCGTAGCCACCGAGGCCTACGCCGCCTCGCGGACCCGCCAGCTGCCGGATGCCGCGCGGGAACAGGCCACAGCGCGCCTGTGTGAGGGCGCGAAGCAGCTCTACGATCAGCTCGACGCCGCCGTGGCCCGCACGGACCTGGAGCAGGCGGCTTCTCCGCGCTGGTGGGCGGTGGCGAATGCCGCGCAGGTGCTTACCACGCTGATGGCACTGGTCGGTGGGGCCTGGCTGGCGGTCCTGTACCTGATGGATCGCTACCTGCTGCTGCCAGTGGATCCGCCCCGCTGGGGACACGTGCCCTGGCCGACGATCCTGCTACTGGCTGGTTTGCTGGGAGGCCTGGCGCTGGCGGCGGCAGGAACAGCCCTGGCGCGCGTCGGCGCCGCCCGTCGTCGCGCGCGTGCGCGTGAACGGCTGCAGCGGGCGGTGGCCGAGGTGGTAAGCACTAGTGTGGAGACGCCCCTGGAGCAGGAGCTCGCCCGCTACGCCGAGGTGAGCGGCCTGCTGGACACTCTGTGCCCGCCGTCGCGTTGAGCCCGGGCTCAGGAGCCGTCGGCGTCCGCTGATGCGGGCGCATCGGTCCCCAGTGACTCAGCCGCACGGGCAAGCGCCTCACCGGCGCCCTCGTACAGGTTGATAACCACGTCGACGCCCGCGTCCCGCATGGTGGCGGCCTCATCGTCGTAGCGGGCGATCGCCAGGACCCGGCCGGCGAACCTTGTGCGGTCCAGCCATTCCAGCACGTGCACATTCGCACCCGGCGAGGACATGGCCAACACCACCGTGGAGACCTGCACGGCTCCCAGCCGCTCCCAGAACTGCCGGTCGGTGGCGTCGGCCTCAATGACGTTGAATCCCTGACGCGTCAGCTCCTCCACCTTGGTGGCGTCATTGTCGATACCGAGCACGCCGCTATGCCCGTCGGCGTACAGCCGGGTGTAGGTGGAGCGTCCGGCGCGCCCCATGCCGAACACGACCGTGCTGACGCCATCCAGCGGCAGGGGCTGCTCGTCCGGGTGCAGTGCGGCTACCGGCCGGTGGGGCAGGAGCGCGGACATCCACTGCACCAGTGCGACTGGCTTGTGGTTGACCGTGGCGGACACCACGAAGGACAGCGCTAGCGCCAAGGAGACCGCGGCGGGCCACTCCCGGCCCAGCAACCCGTGCTCGGAGGCCGTGCCCACCACTATCAGCGCGAACTCGCTGTATGCCGTCAGTGCCAGGCCGGTGAGCACCGAGGTGCGGCGCCGCATGCCCAGCGTACGCACCACCATGGTGTACACGAGCGAGCGCACCGGCAGCAGGAGTAGCAGCACGCCCGCGAAGGCGAAGGACGCGGTCTCGGGGATACCGTCCAGCCCGATGGCGAGGAAGAACCCCACCAGCAGGATCTCCTTGATGGTGAACAGGGCGCCGGACAACTCCTTCGCGGCCGGGTGCGAGGCTAGTAGCGCGCCCATGATGAGGGCGCCCAGATCACCGTCGATGCCAACCAGATCGAACAGCAGGTAGCCGGGAAGCAGCGCCATAGACATGCCGAACAGGGCACGCATCTCCCGGTGGTCAATGCGGTCGAGCACTTTCCCGAACAGTCGGGATGCCGGCCACAGCAGCACCAGGGCGGCTGCCCACGGGCTCGGCGTACGCCCTGACACGGCGGTCATGTAGGCGACTGCAGCAATGTCCTGCAGCACGAGCACACCGATAGCGATACGCCCGTACAGGGAGCCGGCATCATCGCGGTCCTCGAGTAGCTTGACAACCACCACCGTCGAGGAGAAGGACAGGGCGAAGCCGACTGCCGCCACGCCCGTGGGTGTAGCGGCGCCCAGCTGCAGGCCCGCCGCCAGCATCGCCGCCACAACCGCCGTGCCGAGGACGGTCAGCACCACCATGACGATGAGTGCCGTGCCCGCTACCTCCCTGCGGCGCAGTACGCGCAGGTCAAGCTTGAGCCCAATGGTGAACAGCAGGACCGCAACCCCGAGGTCTCCCAGCACCTCTACGAACCCCAGGTTCGGCAGCGGCGATGATCCCAGCACGAATCCGGCGGCCAAGAACCCGACCAGCGGCGGTAGCCGCAGCAGGGTGGCGGTGAATCCGAAGACCACCACGGCCAGTAGATACACGGCGGGGATCATGCCCTCTCCTCTCTGCGGCCGGGTTCCTAGCCGGTACCGTCACCGCCCGTCGCGATTACCGCGGAAGCCTCCCTTGCGGCGGCCGTCCCAACCGCGGTTGTCCCAGCGCCCGCTCCTGTCATTCCTGTCGTTGCGGCGGTCATCACGGTCGTAGCGCCGCTTGAAGCCGCCGCGGTCATAACGTCCGGAACCGCGGTCATTGTTCCGTCCGCCCCGGTACCCGCCACCGGAGCGACCACCCCGCGGACCATCCCAGCCGTGCCCGGGCCCCTCGTCCACACGAATACGCAGCTCCCGGCCGGCGAAGGTGGCGTGGCGCATGTTCTCCAGCTGCTCCTGGCTCAGCGGCGTGTGGATCTCCACCAGGGAGAAGGACTGCATGATGTCGATCTTGCCGATATCCGACCCGGAGATAGAGCCCTCATTGGCCAGGGCGCCGACGATCGCCCCCGGCAGCACCCGGTCTCGGTGTCCGACCTCAATGCGGTACACGGTGCCTGAGCCGTCCTCATGACGTCGACGCCCGCCGCGACCGGCACCCGGCTTGCCGTCGATGCGGTCTCCGCGGCGCCCGCGACGGTCGTCGCGGCCGCCCTCGAAGGACGCTGACACGAAGGAGCCGTCCTCATCCAGGAGCTCCTCACGGCTGCCGCGCCGCGGCCGCTCCCCATCGCGGCGTCGGCGCGGGCCCTCGTCACCAACCGCCAGCGCCAGCAAAGTAGCGGCGAGCTCGTCGGCGTCCACCCCCAGCTCCTCGCTCTTGGCGGCTACCAGCTCGGTGTACATCTCCAGGCGCCCGCGCTCGTACCGGGCTGCGGCCCGCTCAAGCAGCTTGCCGGCGCGGTGCGCCGAAACGTCGGCGGGGGAGGGGAGGGTGACCTCCTCCAGCCGGGTGCCGGTCAGGCGCTCGATCTGGCGGAGCTTGCCCTTCTCCTTCGGGGTCAGGAAGGTGACGGCCTCGCCGTGGCGACCCGCGCGGCCGGTGCGGCCGATGCGGTGCACGTAGGCCTCCGCCTCGCGGGGCACGTCAAAGTTGACAACCAGGCCGATGCGGTCCACGTCCAGGCCGCGGGCGGCAACGTCGGTGGCGACCAGTACGTCGAGGGTGCCGGCGCGCAGCCGCTCGACCAGCCGCTCGCGCTCGCGCTGAGGCACGTCGCCGGAGATCGCGGCCGCCTGAATGCCGCGGCCGGCAAGCTCGATGGCCACGTCCTCGGCGGTGGACTTGGTGCGCACGAACACCAGGGCGGCTTCAGCGTCGGTAACCGCCAGCACGCGCGCGGCCGCCCCGATCTTGTGGCGGAAGGGCACCACCGCGTAGGTCTGGTGGACGGTGTCCACGGTGGAGGCCTGACGGGCTACCTCCACACGCACCGGGTTGTCCAGGTGCTGGCGGGCGACCTCCTGAATGGCGGGCGGCATGGTGGCGGAGAACAGGGCGGTGCGGCGCTCGGCCGGAATGGTGGCGGCGATCGTCTCCACGTCCTCGGCGAATCCCATGCGCAGCATCTCGTCGGCCTCATCCAGGACGAAGTACTTCACCTCATCCAGGCTCAGAGCGCCCTTCTCGATCAGGTCGATGATGCGTCCGGGGGTGCCCACGACCACCTGGGCGCCGTCCCTGAGCGCCCCGATCTGCGGCCCGTAGGGCGCGCCGCCGTATACGGCGACGACGTCGAGTCCGCGTGAGCGGGACGCCATGTCGGTGATGGCCTCGGCGCTCTGCAGCGCCAACTCACGAGTCGGCGCCAGCACCAGGGCCTGTACCGCGCCGTCGCGGGCGTCGACGGCGTCCAGCAGCGGCAGTCCGAAGGCAGCGGTCTTGCCTGTTCCCGTCTGGGCGATGCCCACGACGTCGCGTCCGGACAGCAGTACGGGGATGGCCTCACGCTGAATCGGGGTCGGAACCTCGAAGCCCATGTCCTTTACCGCCTTCAGCAGGTCGGCCGGAAGCCCAAGAGCATCGAAGGTTACCTCTGCGGGAGCCTCCGCGGAGGCCTCCGTATCCTCCTGATCCTCCCGCGTCTGTGCCGCGTCGTCATCTTCCTCGACGTCCGCGTCTTCGGCGCCGGCCCCGTCCTCTGGGGCATCACCGGCGGCGAGGTCGTCATACTCGTCCTGCCCGGGGTCCGAGTCGGTCTCGGGGTACTCGGGGTCGTTCTCCGGAAGGTTCAGGTCGACGTCGTCCTCCTCGTGCTCGTCCTCGAGGCCCTCCGGATCCTCAGGGGAGTCGGAGGACGCCGGAGTGTCAAAGGAATCCGCCGACGGGGGCGAAACGAAGGCGGGGCCGGAGTCGGCATCGGCAGGAGCGGCGACGGTGTCCGCATGCTCGTCCGAGGCAGCGCCCTCCGGGCTCGCCGGGCTCGGTGCGGCGGAGACGTCAGAGGGTGATGTGCTTACAGGCGCGCCGCCGATCTGCGCGCTGAACAGGTCGTCGATGCCCAGGGGGGCCTCATCGGGGGTGCCGAAGGGCGCAGAGGGCCCAGTCGGGGTAGATGTCATCTTTGCTTTCCCGTATCTGGTTCCGCTGTGTGGAACCGGTCGCGGAGTGTGGGGGAGACCGGGCGGCCTCCGCTCTTGCCGCGCCGCACCCACCACAGCTGCCCGGCTTTCCGCCGCGTAGTACACGGCTGAATTCGCGGGCTTCACGTACATACTCACGGGATCACGCTCGGCGCCGCTGACTTGAGGCGGCAGAACGAGCCGTGAACGGGGTTCACAGCACGGATCACTCCTGGTACCAGCTTAGGGTTAGCGCGCCGCGGCGGGCGGGCCAATTGCGCTTGCGCGCAACAACTCACACGTGAGTCCGGTCTCTTCGGACCTGCGAATTGGGCTCTTTAGGTTTGCGGGTGCGCATTGAGGGCCGGGCCGCGGTGTGGTGGTCGCGCTCGGTTCGGCGGGGTCGCGCGCGGGGCGGCAGGGTCGGCCGTGTGGGCGGCGCGGAGGGGGCGTTGGAGTTGTTGAGGCCATGCGGCTGCTGGAGCGGGGCGGTGGCGGTTGGTGGCGCCGGCCAGCGACCGGTTCCGGCGCTTCCGGCGGTGCCTGTGATTCTGCTACCGCGCCCGGGCGCCGCAGGCAAAGACGTGCCCATGCGCGCGCACGTCACAGCCGGCGAGTGCCACGCCCACGGCGCCGTGCGGGCTACGCCGGTGTCAGCCAGCTACAGACAACCACGTATGGACCACGCCCACGGCGCCGTGCGCGCCACGCACCGCTGCGAGGAGCCGCGAACCGGGCCCGCTCACCCGTGCGCCCCCCGGGGGTGACCCCAACTCATGTATTCCCGGGCGGCGTCTGGTGGACTCGCTCGCGCACCCCGGGGGTGACACATCGGCGCTTCCCGCGCGGCGGCACAGCCCCAGCGTGACGGCACGGTCCCCTTGCGACGCTTCGGCACTTCGCATGACGGTTCGTACCTTTGCACCGACGCTACGTACCTTTCGGCGACGCTACGTACCCCTACCGTACGAACCGTCACCACAGAGTACGAATCGTCGACCAGAACGTACGAACCGTCAACCAGGGGCATACCAGCCGCCACGCCGAGCCACAAGCCGCCACCCACCCAGCGCGCACACGCACCCAACCACCACGCCCACAAACCGGAAGAGCCTCGAATCAACACGCCCATACATGACACCGAGATATTCGAGACAATACTGAAACCCGTGTTGCGCGCGCAGCGCAGGGGATGTGCGATGTGCGGAGTATTCCCCGGCATCGCGGGCAATATGCCGAGCGGCGCCGGGGGCTGCCGGGCCGGCGTCGAGGTCGAAAATGCGGGCTACGTCTCCCATGCGCCCAACATTTCAGTGTCTCTCAGACAATTTGGGCGGTACCATCGTGACGCGTTGGGCATGACCCGCGTGCGCCACTTCCGAGCTCCTCGAAGGCCCTGTATTTCGAGGCTGACGAGGCCGCCCGAGAACGCCTGCTGGTTGTACCCGTCGTCACCGTGCCCGCGTCGCAACGGTTCCCGAATAGACCAATAAACCAAGGCCAACAGACGAGTTCCGATTCAATGCCCCAACTTCCGCGTCACGCCAAGGCGATACGTCCGACCCGCAGACCACTGCTGCGGGCCGCGCTGACTCTGCCCGCCGCGCTCGGATTGGTCTTCGCGACTTCCGCCGGAGCCGGCGCCGTCGTCGGCGGGCACGCAGCACCCGCAGCGTACGCAGCCAAGCCTGCCGTAGCCGCTGTCTCGACGACGGCTACGGCAGCGGGATCGGGAGCGCCCGGAGGGGCCGGTATCGGGGCGGACATCTTCGTGACCGCCGATGCCGCCACGACCCCAGCCGACACGGCAGCGCCTGAAGCAGTAGGCGCCTCCCGGCAAGCGGCTCCCGTCGCAACCGCCTCGCAAGAGACGGAGGCCAACACGCGAGACGGCGGCGCGCTACTGCCTGCCGCAGACGATGCCGAGGCCGCCACGCAGTCGGCGACAGCTCCCGGTACTACGGCCTCTGCATCAGCGCACCGTGGCGCCGCGAGCACGATGATGGTGGCGGTGAGGGATCCCGGCGCCACCTACGTCTCCTCGAGCAGCAGTGACCGCCCACTACTGATGTTCTCCGGCTGGACTGACGCAGCAGGGCGGCCCCTGGGCGCGACGGGGTCGGTTACCGCCCCGGTTCAGATCCGGATTGTCGATGACTCCGGCTCGGTGCAATCTGCAACCATCTTCCCGGTGTTCACCGGCGGCCGCTCGAACTATGCCCTGCCGCTGTGGCCCTTCACGCAGGCCATGGAACCGCACGTTGGCGTATACACCATGCAGTGGCGCGGTTCGGCGCAGGAGCAGTGGTCGACCGTAGACACCCTGACCATGGATGTTCGGCTGCCCGAGCCGACGACCGGAGCCACGCTCACGTACTCCGACGGCGCGCTGATCGGCACCGGCTGGTCCTTCGACCGCAGTACCAACATCGCCGGAACCTTCAAGGTCGCTCTGACCGTATCCGATCCCGCCGGCAGTGCCAGAACTGTTAACGTGCGGGCCCGCTTCTACGGAACGCGCTTCGTGATCTCCGCCGGTGCCCTTGAGGCCGCAGGGGTGCAGCTGGCGGAGGGGTACACCGTGTCCGCAACTGCGACCGGGGGCAGGCCGGTGCGGTTTCGGTGCGTATCCCCGCAGGCGGTGGGGGCTCGGCCCCCGCTACCCCGACCGCGGCGGCAGAGTCCCAGCCGACCGCGGGCCCGACAGCGGCTCCGAGCGCGCAAGCGACTGTAGCCCCGACCGTCGACGAGGTGCCCACCCCGGTCCCGACCGGCGAGGTCCAGCCGACCGAGGCCCCTACTGATGCGCCTACCGAGTCTCCGGAGACCGAGGCTTCTACTGATGCGCCTACCGAGGCTCCGACGGGCGAGGCGCAGCCGACCGAGTCCTCGCAGCAGCCCACTGGTGAGCCGACGGCGTCGCCGAGCATCGGGGTGCCCGATGAGACGCAGCCCCCCGCAACTGGGGCGACCACCGCCCCGGCCGCCCCCGGGCTGCCGAGCGCGACGGCGTCACAGGCGTACACCGGCCCCGGGAGTCCTGCACCCGGCGCGCCGTCGGCACCTGCCGCCGATCCGCGCCCAACGGCTGTTCCAACTAGTTTCGAAACGCTCAATGAGGGCGTAGACGTGGATCCCCTCATCCTGCAGGAACCGCCCACCAACCCGCCTGCGGGCTCCCCGGCGCCGGACGCAGTCACTCCGCCGGAGGACTCCGGCTCCGGTCCCGTGGCGCAACCCGCCAACCCGAGCACCGCGGCCGACAGTATCCGGCCCAGTGCCGCCCCCGCATCCCCGGTTCAGGATGCCAGCGAGCTAGGCCCCGACAATGCGGGTTCACTGTCCGGAACCCGGCAAGGGGCCAGGATTACCCTGATCTTCCCGGTAGCCAAGGTTCATGAGGGCGACTGGGTTGCAGTGTTCGTGTTCCCCGGGGCGACCACTGCCGGCTGGGTCCAGGTAGACGCCGATAACTCCGTATCCGTGGACATCTCCACGCTGGACCCAGGAAGCTACAAGATCGCCGTGGGCAACCGCGATAGCGAGTTACTGGGATGGGCACAGCTGGAGATCGCCGAGACCGGCAGCACCCAGGACGACTCGGCGACGGGCGCGTCGGTCACCCTGATCACAGGCGAGGACCTCACTGGTGGCGACGCCGGGCTCGGGGCGGACGGCTGGAAGCTCGTATCCGCCGGCTTGCTGCTGGTACTGGGCGGGGCTTCCTTCCTGATACTGGCGGTCCCGACCCTGAACCAGTCGGGAAGGCGGATGACTGACCGATTCACCGGGCGATTCACCGGCTGATGACGTGTATGCTTGTTACAGCCGCGTAACGAGAGGAGGGGTGTGGTGAAAGGACTGCGGGTTGCCGTCCCGCGCACCCTTGGGGTACGCGCAGGCGCGTACGCGCGCGTACTCGCAGTGCTGCTCGCACTCCTCCTGACGGTGGTGCCCGGCGCGGCCGCCCGCGCCGACTCGGTGATGGGTGACTCGACGATGGGCACGGCGTCAACCGTCAGCCCGTCTACGATTGCGGTCGGCGGGACGCTTACCTACACGCTCTCGGGCTTCCCGCAGGGTGCCTCCGTGGAGATCCTGGTTGACGACCACGACTCCGCGCCCGGCGGAGACTCGGGTGTCATCGGTGAACTCACGGTAGGTGAGGACGGCACCTACGCCGGCGCTCTGGCACTGCCCGGGTACATTTCCAAGGGACCACACTGGCTGCGTTTCCGGGTCACGGCGGGTGAGGACATTCCGACCAACGCCGTGCGCACCCTCGACTACACCAACAAGAGCCCGTACTTCAACGTTGCCGACGTCACCATCATCGGCGGCGAGTCAGCGGCCAAACCGCCCGCACCAAGGCCCGCCGAGGCTACGGAGCCCGCGGAGGCTGCGGCGCCAACCGACACACCGACCAGTACCGGCGCGGCGGCAGGACCCGCCGCAGCCGGGGGCGTGTCCGGTAATTCGTCGTCAGGCGGGAGCTGGGCGGCGGCGTCATTGCCGGTGGTCACGACTGTGCTGTTCGCGCTGGGTGCGATCCTGCTGGTGCTCACCGTGATCGTGCTCATCGAGCGCCGTCGGCTAATCGCCTACGAGCGCGAGCTCGAGTACGCGGCCCGCCGGTGAACCGTGGGCCGCTCAGCCGGGGGCCGCGCTCGGCGTAGTATCGCGCCGGCGCCCGCCCGTCTCGCGGTGCGCCCCGCCGGGCGCCGGCTCAGCGCCCCCAACGGAAGGAAAACAGCACCGTGATGCGAACCCGTGACGCAGGTACTCTGCGCGCAGCCGACATCGGAGAAGTCGTCACTCTTGCCGGGTGGGTAGATCGCCGTCGTGACCACGGCGGCGTCGCCTTCATTGATCTGCGTGATGCCTCCGGCATCGCCCAGGTTGTCATCCGGGAGGAGGTCGCCCACGACCTGCGCGCCGAGTACGTGCTCCAGGTGACCGGTGAGGTCTCCGCGCGCCCCGAGGGCAACGCCAACCCCAACCTGCCCACCGGGGAGATTGAGGTAGTCGTCTCCGACGTCGAGATCCTCAACCCCGCGGCGGCGCTGCCCTTCCAGGTCTCCGACCACGCCGAGGACTCCGGCCAGGTGGGGGAGGAGACCCGCCTGAAGTACCGCTACCTCGACCTGCGCCGCACCCCGATGCAGCACGCCATGCGGCTGCGCTCCAAGGTTTCCCGCGCCGCCCGCCGCGTGCTGGATGGACACGACTTCGTGGAGATCGAGACGCCCACGCTGACCCGCTCCACCCCGGAGGGCGCCCGTGACTTCCTGGTGCCGGCGCGCCTCGCACCGGGGTCCTGGTACGCCCTGCCGCAAAGCCCCCAGCTGTTCAAGCAACTGCTCATGGTGGCCGGCATGGAGCGCTACTACCAGATCGCTCGCTGCTACCGCGACGAGGACTTCCGCGCCGACCGCCAGCCGGAGTTCACGCAGCTGGACGTGGAGATGAGCTTCGTGGATCAGGAGGACGTCATCGCCGTCGCCGAGGACATCCTGAAGGAGGTGTGGGCTCTGATCGACTACGAGCTGCCCACCCCGATCCCGCGCATGACCTACCACGACGCCATGGAGCGCTACGGCACCGACAAGCCGGACCTGCGCTTCGGACTCGAGCTGGTAGACCTCACCGAGTTCTTCAAGGACACCACCTTCCGGGTCTTCCAGAACCCCTACGTCGGCGCCGTGGTCATGCCCGGTGGGGCCGCGCAGTCCCGCCGCACCTTCGACGCCTGGCAGGAGTGGGCCCGCCAGCGCGGGGCCCGCGGCCTGGCCTATGTCACGGTTGCAGAAGACGGCACCCTCGGCGGACCAGTCGCCAAGAACATTACCGACGCCGAGCGCGCCGGCCTGGCGGCGGCCGCTGGGGCGAAGCCAGGGGACTGCATCTTCTTCGCGGCCGGCACCGTGGACGCATCCCGCGCCCTGCTGGGCGCCGCCCGCCTGGAGATCGGCAAGCGCTGCGGGCTGATCGACGACGACGCCTGGTCCTTCGTGTGGGTGGTGGACGCACCCCTGTTCAAGCCGTCGGCCGAGGCCAAGGCAGAAGGCGACGTGGCCCTGGGCAAGTCCGCCTGGACCGCGGTCCACCACGCCTTCACCTCGCCCAAGCCGGAGTGCCTGGACACCTTCGACACCGACCCCGCCTCCGCCCTCGCCTACGCCTACGACATCGTGTGCAACGGCAACGAGATCGGAGGCGGCTCCATCCGTATCCACCGCCGCGACGTGCAGGAGCGCGTCTTCAATGTCATGGGCATTGGGCCACAGGAGGCACAGGAGAAGTTCGGCTTCCTGCTGGACGCCTTCAAGTTCGGCGCCCCGCCGCACGGCGGCATCGCCTTCGGCTGGGACCGCATCGTGTCCCTGCTCACCCACGCGGACTCCATCCGTGACGTGATCGCGTTCCCCAAGTCCGGTGGCGGCTACGACCCGCTCACCGACGCCCCCGCGCCGATCACGCCGGAGCAGCGCAAGGAGGCCGGCGTCGACGCCGTCCCCGAGTCGGCGGAGTAGGGAACCAACCGCGGGCGACCACAGCGAATGGAGATACCCGGGCCGGGCCGAGATGGCCCCGCCCGGGTTTTCGCAACCGGGCCGGCGCATGATTCTCTGGATCCTCCCACCGGCCTGCCGGACCTGCCCAGGTGTGAGCGATTCATTGCCGCAGCATTCGGTTACCGGTCAACAGTCCCCAGGCGATGACAACGGCACTGGCCACGAGCTGGGCGAGCAGTATCTGCTCCGGCTTGGCCACCCCCGCGGCGAGGAGCGCAGTCGGCAGGCCTACCAGTGCGGCCGCGTCGGGACCGCTGACCAGCATCTCGACCGCGCCCGGCGGCAGTGACCCGATCGGTGAGGCGACCAGACCCAGGGAGAAGTCCGGCGTGGGCCGGAATCCCGAGCGCAACGCCGCTCCGGCCCAGCCACAGCCCGCCACCAGCACCAGGCCCAGTACCGCCCACGCCTCACCGGCGGTCGCAGGCAGTCGGCCTGCGGTCAACAGGCGCACGAGCACCACCGGAACCGTCCAGAGGATCATCACCACCGTGGGCACCAGCAGGTGCCCGCACCGGACCAGCAGGGGACTGGCCGGCCAGGAGGCGTCGGCTCCACCGTCGAACCAGGCGCGCCGAGCAGGTTCGGCAAGAGTCAGCACCGCCACCCAGCCGCCGATCAGGTGGAAGACCAGCGCTCCCACGGTGCCGACCCCGCTGGACATCACGGGGAAGAGCGCAATGACCAGGCCCGCCAGCAGTTGCAGGGCCCGCCGCGGCTGGCGCCGCAGCAGCAGCCAATCCGCCTGGGCCACTCCCAGCAGGGGACGCAGTCCGCGCGGAAGGCGGAGGGCGAAGCGGACCAATGGCAGGCGAGAGGAGCCGGATGGGCGTCGCGCCGGAGCCGACAGCAGACGCCCCAACGCGCGCGTGTCCAGGGACAGCAGGGACACCTGTGCACCCAGATTGCGCGCTGCCACCTCCGCCAGGCGTGCGTCCGGCACATCGACCAGCCGAGTCCGCAATCGCCACCACCACGCCACGGCCGCCAGGCCTGCCAGCAGCCCAGAGGCCGTGAATAGGGCTCCGCCCGCATGATCCGGGAAGGGAACACCGCCGACACCGGCGGCAAACGCGGTTGCCGCCGCAATCAGCACCGCCGCTCCCGCCCCGCGCACACCCGCGTCGTTCACCTGTGCCTGCACCAGCGCCAGGAGCAACAGCTCAGCGGTACTCCCGCCGAGCAGTATCATCCCGGCGGCCGTCGTCGGTTCGGCGCCCGCCACCACCGCCATCAGGAGCCCGGTGGCGGCGCCTACCGCCACCGCCAAGCTCATCTCCGCCCGCGCCACCGGATCAAGCAGACCGCGCCGGTCCCCGGGCATGGGCAGCCACCAGGTGACCTCGTAGGGACGCAGGAACAGCGGACCCAGCCGCCGCAGCGGATCCAGGAGCAGACGCGTCAGCACCAAGATCAGCAGCAGCACCGCCCACACCGGGGCCACGACGGTGGACCCGTTACCGGACGGCGTGGAGCCGGTCCCCAAACGCCCCAGGTACGGCGCCGCCATGGCGCCGATCACGGCGGCGGCCAGCACGGTGTCGTAAACGTCTCCGAGTAGCGCCGAGCGGCTGCGCGTGCTGACCGTGTGAGCGCGCGCCCATCTGCGCAAGTCCCGGCCCGAGGGCAGCTCGGCGGAGCGGTGCGCGGGCGCTTTCATAGCGTGCCTTCAGTGATGGCGCGTACTCCGTCGGCGACGCTGAGTGGGCGGGTGTCATTGCCGACCAGCAGTACCTCGGTCGCCGCGGTGCCTACGAACTCCGCGTCATGACAGGCGAGCAGTACCCCGATTCCCGCCTACCGCTCAGCAACTAGCCTGCGGGCGAGGGCGCGGCGGGTGACGTGATCCAGACGCTGCTCCGGCTCATCCAGCACCAGTAGGCGGCGGGGACGGGCCAGTACCGCGGCCAGCGCCAGGCGGCGCCGCTGTCCCGATGACAACTCGTCGGGCAGGGCATGCGCCGCAGCCGCCAAATTGAACTCGTCCAGGAGTTCGGCGGCGGTGCGCTCCGGCGCGGGGGTGGAGTGTCCATAGCAGACCAGGGCGAGATGCTCGGCGACGGTCAGGGTGGGGAAGAAGGACTCCTCGCCCAGGTCGCGCGCCACCGCCCGGCGCTGCCGCCCCGAGCGCGGGTCGGGCATCCGCCCCAGCAGCGTCACCTCGCCGTCGATGGGTGGGAGCAGGCCGAGGCAGGTGCGCAGTAGAGTGGATTTGCCGGCACCGTTGACACCGACCAGTGCCAGGACCTCACCGGGGCGGAGCGTGAAGCTCGCCGGGGCGCACACCGCGTGTTCGCCATAGCCCACGCTCAGATTACGGGCGGTAACCAACGCCTGGCCGCCCACTGCAGGTGTACGTGACCCGGGCATGGCGGTCCTCCTCGACCCTAGCGGTTGCGCCCGATGCTACCGGCCCGGGCAGCAAAGCGCGCCGCCGCGCAGGTCAAGAAAGTACCGGTGCCCGGCATAGGCGCCGGAAGACCGCCGTGCGCGTCCGGAACGATGCTTCAACCAGCAACCGCGGAATGAGCCGCGGCACCGACACGACGGAGTGAAACACATGCGCCTTGCACCCCCGAAGATCCTGATCCCCGGGCTGATCGCCATCGCCGTATTCATGACCGGTGACGGCTTCGAGCTGACCTTCCTGTCCAAGTACCTCGTCTCCCTCGGCTTCGCCGCCACCCAGGCGTCAACGGTCATCACCGCCTACGGCCTGATGGCCGCCCTGGCAGGCTGGGCATCCGGCGTCATGGCCGAGACCTTCGGGGTCCGCCGGATCATGCTCATTGGAGCCGGGCTGTGGATCAGCCTGCACCTGCTGTTCATCGGCGTAGCCATCCCCTCGGGCCTCTACCCACTGATCCTGGTGGTCTACGCCGGCCGCGGACTGGCCTATCCGCTGTTCATCTACTCCTTCGTCGTGTACATCACCCAGAAGGTTGCGCCGGCATCCCGCGCCTCCGCCATGGGCTGGTTCTGGACCGCCTACTCCATCGGCATCGGCTGTCTGGGCTCCTGGATCCCCGCCCGCACCATCAACTTCATCGGCGAGCGGGGCACGCTGTGGTTCTCCCTGGCCTGGACCATCACCGGCGGCCTGCTCTGCCTACTGTTCGTCGGACGTGGCGAGCCTCAACCGGTGCGCGGTGACCTGCGCGACACGCTGCGACAACTGTCGGTAGGGGTGACCATCCTCGGTACCAACCGCGAGGTGGCCCTGACGGCGATCGTCCGCGTCATCTGCAACCTCAGTCTCTATGGCTTCCCGGTCATCATGCCGCTGTACCTGACCACGGCCGGTTACGGCGAGGAGTGGTTCACCATGCCGCAGTGGATGACCATCTGGGGCATCCAGTTCGCCGTCACCGTCTTCGGCAACCTCTTCTGGGGCTGGATCGGCGACCGCTACGGCTGGATGCGGCAGATGCGCTGGTACGGGTGCTGGTTCTGCGCCGCCGCCACCCTCGGCTTCTACTACGTGCCGCAGTTCCTGGGCGGCAACATGATCGCCCTAGGCGCCGCCGCCGTACTCCTGGGCATGGGCGTGACCGCCTTCGTCCCCATGGCCGCCGTATTCCCCGCCCTGGCGCCCGAGCACCGCGGGGCCGCCATCTCCGCCAACAACCTCGCCTCCGGCCTGACCACCTTCGTCGGCCCCGGACTGGTCACCCTGCTGCTGCCGCACATCGGCGTCGCCGGAGTGTGCTGGACCTATACCGCCCTGTACCTGCTGGGCTCCCTGATCACCGTCTTCATCCACCCCGACCAGCCCGGCTTCGACCGCAATGGGCGGCGCCTGCCGGCCACAGCCGACCGCCGCGTGACGGAGGTGGATGCCTGAACCCATCCAATCGCCGACCCTCCTTAAAGCCGCGAATCACACCAAACTCCCGCAACCAACCCACCAGGAGAAGAAACCATGAAGGCTGTAGTTCTAGAGAAGCGCAACGAGATCAACGTCCGCGAGGTTCCCGGTGACCTCGTCTGTGGCCCCGGCCAACTGCGCATCGCCCCGCACACCGTCGGCATCTGCGGCTCGGACGTCCACTACTACACGCACGGGCGCATCGGCCGGTACATCGTCGAGGCGCCGATGATCCTGGGCCACGAGGCCTCCGGCACCGTGCTGGAAGTCGGTGAGGGCGTCACCGACTTCGCCGTCGGCGACCGTGTGGCCATGGAGCCGGGCGTGCCGGACATGAGCTCGCGGGCCTCCCGCATGGGCATGTACAACGTCGACCCCGCCGTCTCCTTCTGGGCGACTCCGCCGGTGGACGGCTGCCTGGTTGAGGAGGTCATCCACCCGGCCGCCTTCACCTACCACTTGCCCGACAACGTCTCCTACGGGGAGGGCGCCCTGCTGGAGCCGCTTGCCGTCGGCATGCATGCAGCCACGAAGGCCGCCATTCACCCGGGCGACGTCGCCGTCGTCTCGGGCTGCGGCACGGTCGGCATGCTCACGGCCGCCGCGGCTCTCGCCGGCGGCGCCTCCACCGCCATCGTCTCCGACGTTTCCCCGGTCAAGCTCGAGATCGCCTCCCAGATCCCCGGCGTGGTCACCGTGGACCTGCGCGAGCAGCGCCTGCTCGACGTCGTGAACGAGCGCACCGCCGGCTGGGGCGCCGACGTCGTCTTCGAGGCCTCCGGCCACCCGTCGGCCTATGAGGACCTGTGGAAGCTGGGCGCCCCCGGCAACCGCACCGTGCTGGTCGGCATCCCCGTGGACCCGGTCACCGTGGATGTCACCGAGGTGCAGGCCCGTGAGACCCGCATCGAGACGGTCTTCCGCTATGCCAACGTCTACCAGCGGGCAATCGACCTGGTGGCTGCCGGCAAGATCGACCTCAAGCCCTTCATCACCGACACCTTCCCGATGGATCGGGCCAAGGAGGTCTTCGACCGGGTGGCCGAGGGCCGCCCCGGGGACGTCAAGCTGCAGATCACGGTGGGCTGAGCCGAGGCCACAACCGTGCAAAGGGCCAGCCATCGCAACCGGCCACGGGCCGGTGGGCGGGGCGCGCACAATGAACGCGTGTCCTCCCCACCGGCCCGCCCCGGCACGCTCCCACGCCCCTCCGCCCCGAGCGCCGAGTCCGCCTCGGGAGCGAAGTTAGACGTGGGTGACCTGGAGGTCATCGTTCCCGACGTCGGCACCTCGGTGCGCTGGTGGACGCACGGATATCCCGACCCGCTCGCACGCTGGCACCACCACCCCGAGATCGAGTTCCATCTGATCCGCGCGGGCTCCGGGCAGATGCTCGCGGGTGACCGCACCGTCGACTTCGACGCCGGCCAGGTCACCTTGATGGGCCCGCACCTGCCGCACAACTGGCTGTCGGACCTGGCCCCCGGGGAACTGCTGCCCGACCGTGACGTGCTGTGCCAGGTGCTGCCCGAGCGATTCACGGCGGCTTCCACGCAGCTGCCAGAACTAGCCGGCATGCGGGCGCTGGTCGACCGCGCACGTCGGGGCATCCTGCTATCCGGGGCGAGCCGTGCGCGGGCAGCCACACTGCTGGAGAGGATGGGACAGCGCGGACCCCTCGGGCGGCTAGCCGCGCTGCTAGAGCTGGTAGAAGTCTTCCTGTCCGCACCCGACGACGAGGCGCGCCCCATCGCCACCGCCGGCTACATACCCAGCCTCGACGACGCCACCGCCGCCCGGATCAACACGGTGCTCGACTACGTCGAGGCCAACCTGGCGGGGGAGATCTCCATGACTCGGGCAGCGGAGCTGGTTGCGCTCAGCCCATCGGCGTTCTCCCGGTTCTTCCATGTCACCGCCGGGATCACCTTCTCCGAACTGGTGCGGCGACGTCGCATCGCACGGGCCTGCCACCTGCTGCGCACCACCGACCTGCCGGTGGCCCGGGTATGCGCGCTGAGCGGCTACACCAACCTGGCCAACTTCAACCGCCGCTTTCGGGACGAGACCGGCACCACCCCCAGCGCCTACCGGCGCGGAGGCGCCTGAGCCGGCCCGCACATGCAGCCTGGTGCGAAAGCAGCGCGGAACAAGATGACGTGATCCGTGGAACAATATGCCGCATGTCACGCTACATTGAGTTGCACCCCGTCACCCCGCAGGCACGACTGGTCACCAAGATCGTCGACCGGCTCCGGGACGGTGAGCTCATCGCCTATCCCACGGACTCCGGCTACGCACTCGCCTGCGCGCCCGGCAACAAGGAGGGCCTGGAACGCATACGCGCCATCCGCCAACTGGACTCCAAGCACAACTTCACCTTCGTGTGCGCCAACTTCGCCCAGGTCGGCCCGCTTGCGATCGTCGGCAACAACGCCTTCCGGCTGATCAAGCGGCTGACTCCGGGTCCATGGACCTTCATCCTCAAGGGCACCAAGGAGGTGCCGCGGATGACGCTCAACCCCAAGAAGCACACCCTGGGCGTGCGCATCCCCGACCACGCCATCGCGCAGGCGCTGGTCAAGGAATTCGGCGCCCCGTTCCTGTCCTCCACCCTCATTCGTCCCGGACAGACCACGCCGGAGTCCAACGGCTGGGAGATTGAGGAGGAACTAGGCCACCTGATCGACGTCGTCATCGAGGGGCCGGTGACCTCCACCGAGCCAACCACCGTAATCGACCTGACTGCGGTTGTTCCGGAGGTTGCCAGAGAGGGCGCGGGCGATACCAGCCTGCTGTGAGACTGGAAAGCATTCCGTGCTGGTCGCCGACGCATGCCGGTGACAAGCACGGAAAGGTTGCAGTACGCAACTCGACGTCGGCGGCGGACAGCCTCACTGGTGCCTGAGTTCAGGAGCGGGCGGCTGCGGGGCCCTCCAGACCGTATCGCTCGTACACGCGCCTGAGCGGCTCAGGCGCCCACCAGTTCAACCGGCCCAGCAGCGTCATGGTGGCAGGCACGAGCAGCATACGCACCAGGGTGGCGTCCAATGCGACGACGATCGCGAGCGCCAGCCCGATCTCCTTGACGATCAGCAACTCGCCGCTGACGAATCCCAGGAACACAATGACCATGATCAGGGCGGCGAAGGTGACGATACGGCCAGAGCGCTGCAAGCCCTTGGCCACCGCCGTGTCGCTGTCCGCTCCGGCGTCCCAGTACTCCTTGATCCGGCCCAGCAGAAACACCTCGTAATCCATGGCCAGGCCGAAGCCGACGCCGATCGTGGTGACCACCACGTAGGCTTCCACCCCGCCGATGGGGGTGAAGCCGAGCACGTCAGTCAGGTGCCCCTCCTGGAACACCCAGGCGAGCACGCCCAGGGATGCCGCCAGTGAAAGCAGGTTGATCACCAGCGCCTTCAGCGGCACCAGCAGGGAACCGGTCATCAGGAACAGCAGTGCGAAGGTAACCAGCACGATGAATCCGGCCACCCATGGCAGGGCCGCCAGCGTCGCCAGGCGGAAGTCGAGCTGACTGGCCGCCTGCCCCGTCACCCACATATCGGCGGGCGCTGCGAGCGTGCGCATGGTGGCTACTGCGTCCTCCGCCGCACGTGAGGACGACTCATCCGCCAGGTCGAGGTAGACCACCGTATAAGCGCCCGCGGTCGCCACGCGTAGCACCTCCGCTACGCCCTCGGACGTGGCCAAGTCGGCATTGATGAAGTCGGTTACCCGCTCGCCGGTGGCGGCAATAATCACGGTAGCGTCCTGCTGGGTGACGGCGGAGTAGTTCTCCTCCAGGACCGTCAGGTAGGTGCGCTGGTCGGAGTCTGCGGGCAGCAGCTCGGTTGTGGAGGTCAGCGAGTGCAGGTTCCGCGCGGGGGAGGCCAGCACTACCAGGGCTACCACGCAGGCGACCAGCACCACCCAGGCCATGCGCTGGACCTGCCTGGCGATCCACCGGAACACGCCCCGTTCACCGGTGGCGTCCCCCGTGCGGCGCAGTACGGCTCCGACCAGTGGGATGCGCTGCAGAAGCGACGGGCGCAGCATCCGCCGGCCCAGCAGCACCAGTACCGCCGGCACCAATGTGAGTGCGGCGGCGGCCGCGATCAGGCACGACGCCAGGCATGCCACACCGATGGAGCGCAGGGTCGAGGTTCCCACAAGCACCAGCCCGAGCATGCAGGCGGCCACTGTCAGTGCGGAGAACAGCACCGTGCGGCCGGCCGTGGCCAAGGTCGTTGCCACGCAGTCTGCGATCAGTGTGTCCCGCCGTCCGGTGCGGCGCCGACGCTGCCTACCGCCGGTGCCTGCGCCCTCCGCGGCGTAGGAGCGGACCAGCTCCTCCCGGTACCTGGAGGTGACTAGCAGCCCGTAGTCGATGGACAGGCCTAGGCTGATCACCGTCACAATGTTGATGACGAAGGACTGCAGCTCCATGGCGAAGCTCAGGGCGTACAGCACTCCCATGGTTCCGGCGATCGAGACGAAAGCGCCCAGCAGCGGCATACCGGCGGCGAGGAAGCCGCCGAACACAAGCACCATGACAATCAGCGCCAGGGGGAGTGAGATCAGCTCGCCCCTGAGCAGGTCGCTGCGGACCTGATCGCCCACGGCGTCGACCATCAGGGCGTCATCGGAGACGATGCCGCGCACGGAGGGGTCCACCACGGTCAGTTCACCGGGCACCTGGGCCAGGCGTGCCTCGACTCTGGTGACCAGCTGGGCCAGCTCGCGGGCGTAGGCGGTGTCATCGGCGGGGGCGACTTCAGCGCCGTTGGGGTCGGCGGTAACCACGATCAGGAAGCCGTCCAGCTCTGCCGAGGCCAGCATCTGGGCGGCCGGCTCGGAGAGCATTCCGGGCACGACGAAGGGGTCGATCACGTTCTGCTCACCCACCAGTGCGCGCAGGTCAGCGTGCGCCTCCTCCAGCGCGTCGGCAACCGCCTGCTGGGACTCAGAGGCGGAGATATCGATGTCCGTGACCAGGAGCGTCACCGTCTGCGCGTCCCCCGACAAGGTCGCCAGGATCTGCTCGCCCTCGGCACTCTGGGTGCCGGCGACCGCGGTACTGCCTGCCGATGCGCGGTCGAACAAGTTGGGCCCGCCCAATCCCGTCACGGATGCGACCAGCAGCAGCAGCGCGACAACCAGCCAGGTGCCGACAATGATCCAGGCGTCCTTGACGACGCGGCGGGAGAGCCAGGCAAGCATGGGGCTAGTCTTACAGACCCTCCCAGCAGAAATGGGCCGCCGCTCGGTCTCGGCACGGATCGGGTGTTGAATCATATGCATGAATCAGGGCACCGACCTGTTTGAGAGCGCGAGTACCGACGACGTCGGCATCCCCTCCGATGCGCACGCGCCTTTAGCGGTACGCATGCGCCCGCGTACCCTGGACGAGGTACTCGGCCAGGACCACCTGCTTGCGCCCGGTTCTCCGCTGCGGCGCCTGGTCGAGCCGCCCTCCGGGCGTGCCTCCGGCGCGGGCGTGTCCAGCGTGGTGCTGTGGGGGCCGCCCGGCACCGGCAAGACGACCCTCGCCTACCTCGTGGCCCGCGGCTCCGGCCGCCGCTTCGTGGAACTCTCGGCCGTGACCGCCGGCGTGAAGGACGTCCGGCAGGTCGTCTCAGATGCTCGCCGTCGGCTGGCGGCGGGGGAGGAGACGGTCCTATTCATCGACGAGGTACACCGCTTCTCCCGCTCCCAGCAGGATGCGCTGCTGCCCAGCGTGGAGAACCGGTGGGTAACGCTGATGGCGGCCACCACCGAGAACCCCAGCTTCTCCGTGGTCTCTCCGCTGCTGTCGCGCTCCCTGCTGCTGACGCTGCACCCGCTTGGGGCCGACGCCGTACGTGCCCTGATCGACCGCGCCCTGACCGATGCCCGGGGCCTGGCCGGCGAGGTCTCGCTGGCTGATGACGCCCGCGAGCAGATCGTGCGCATGGCGGGATCCGATGCGCGCAAGGCGCTGACCGTGCTTGAGGCGGCGGCCGGCGCCGTGCTCGCCGCTGCTCCCGGTGGCGGTACTGCGGGGCCGGTGCCGCAGATCGGGCTGGCCGACGTCGAGCGCGCCGCGGATGTCGCCGCCGTGCGCTATGACCGTCAGGGTGATCAGCACTACGACGTGATCAGCGCGTTCATCAAGTCAATGCGCGGTTCGGACCCAGACGCCACCTTGCACTACCTGGCCCGGATGATCGTCGCCGGGGAGGACCCGCGCTATATCGCACGCCGCATCACGATACACGCCGCCGAGGACGTTGGCCTGGCGGATCCGACTGTGCTGTCAACGGCGGTGGCGGCGCAGCAGGCGGTCGCCCTGATCGGTATGCCGGAGGCGCAGCTGGTGCTGGCCCAGGCGGCGCTGGCGGTAGCCACTGCGCCGAAGTCGAACGCCGTGACCGTAGGCATCAGCGAGGCCATGGCGGATGTGCGCGCCGGCCGCGCCGGGCAGGTGCCCCCGCACCTGCGCGATGCCCACTACGCCGGCGCCGAGCGGCTGGGCCACGGCGCCGGCTACCGCTACCCGCATGACTTCCCGCACGGCCTCGTGGCCCAGCAGTACCTGCCTGCGGAGCTGGAAGGTGCCGAATACTACCGGCCTACCGGCAACGGCTTTGAGGAGCAGCTGTCCCGGCGGCTCGCCGCCGTTAAGCGTATCGTGCACGCGCACCGGGACGCCGAGGAGGAGGGGCACAGGTGATGAAGAGGACGCGCACCGCGATCCGACGCCCCTGGGTGAGGATTGTTTTGACGGGGCTGGGCGCCGGGTTCCTGGCGGGGCTGTTCGGCGTCGGCGGGGGACTGGTAATAGTGCCTGCGCTGACGGCTTTTGTTGGCATGGATCAGCGCCGCGCCGCAGCTACTTCACTGGTGGCGATTGTGCCGACTTCAATCGTCGGCGCGGTCTCCTATGGCGTGCAGGGGCAGGTGTCGCTCGTGGCCGCGGTGTTCCTGGTCCTCGGCTCCCTGATCGGCGCCCAGATCGGCGTGCGACTGCTGCGCGCCCTCCCGGCGCGGATTCTGCCTTGGATCTTCGTCGCCTTCGCGCTGTTCGTCATCGTCTCGCAGCAGATCGTGGTGCCCGTGCGCGACGCCGGGCTCACGCTGACCCCGGGCAGCGGCGCCGCTCTCGTGGGCGTCGGCCTGGTGGCGGGCGTGCTGTCCGGCCTGGTGGGCGTGGGCGGTGGCGCGGTGATCGTTCCTGGCACGCAGTTGGCGGTCGGTATGGGGGACCTGCTGGCGCGGGGCACCTCCCTGGTGGTGATGCTGCCCACCGCGCTGTCAGGAACAATCACCAATCTGCGCCACGGCGTGGCCGACGTGCGCATAGGGCTCGTCGTAGGAGTAGCGTCGGCCGCTGCGTCCCCAGCGGGAAGCGTCGTCGCCGGCCTGGTCAGCCCACGCACGGGCTCGGTCCTGTTCAGTCTGTTCCTGGTGTACGTGATCATCTCCACCCTGCTGCGTGCCCGTGGCTCCTCCCCACGTAGTGCCGCGTAGGACGCAGGCGAAGTAAGGCGGCGCCTCTGCGTGAGGATGCGGTTGGCGAAGTCGAGCTTGACGAAGCCGGTCAAGCCCAGCTCTTCGCGTTTATGGCGTGTGGTGGTTCAGTGGCTGGGTGCGTGTGCGCGCTGGGTGGCTGACGGTTCGTACCTCGTGGCGGCGGTTCGCGTGCCCGTGGTTGGCGGTTCGTACCTGGTGGTGACGGTTCGTACGTTCTGGTCGACGATTCGTACCTTTCGGTGACGCTACGTACCCCTACAGTACTGTGCTGTCTCCACACTTCTGGGACGGTTGAGTCTCATGACTTCTGGGACGGTTGAGTCTCATGGGTTTTGGGACGGTTGGGAGCGGGGTGAGCGGGGTGGCCTGCTGATGATTCTGTTGGGTGGTTTGGAAGCGTTGATGGTGGCCCGGCTGTGGGTCTGGGCCTGGGTGGGCTGGGGCCAGGGGATCGCGGCGAAGTGTGTTCCGGCCTGGTCGTAGAGGTCCAGGCGGGTGGGGTACTGGCGGAACTCGATTGTCTGGCCGGCCATGAAGGATCCGACGTAGATGATGCGGCCTTTGTAGGTCACGGTCCCGTTGCTCAGGGACTGTCTGCTGGTGATGGTGGGGTCGGTGCTGGCAGCCTGCGGCAGGCTCAGCGGCACAGGCCCGGATAGCGCGTCAAGGTTGATTGGGGAGGGATTGGGCAGGGCCCGGGGGACCTGGTGCCACACGCGTATGGGGGTTATGGATATTCCCAGCCCCTGGTGCTGGCGCTCGGTGTTGTAGTAGGCGGTGAAGTGCACCAGTCCGGCGTTTAGGTCCTCCAGGGTGGTGTAGGGGTGCGCTGCCAGCCACAGCTGGAGGGGCTTATGGGAGCTTTCGACCTTGCCCTGGGTCTGTGGGTGACCGATGGCGCCGCTGATCGGACGGATCCCCAGGCTGGCCAGCCACCTCTCTGTCCGCCCGAATCCGGTGGTGCGGTGAGTGTTGAAGGCCCTGCCGTTGTCGGTCAGGATGGCTGCGGGCCGCCCCCAGGAGTCGAACGCCTCGGACAGGATCTGGCGTGTGGCCTCATGCGTCTCCCCGCCCCAGGCCGCCTTGAGCGCCACCAGCACCCTGGAGCAGTCATCGATGACCTGGTAGATGGTCACCGCACGCCCCTGGATACTCCACTCGATACCGTCCAGCTGCCACAGCTCGTTAGCGCTGGTACGCGTGAACCGCTTGAAAGACACCCGCGGGCGCTTGCGTGGCGCCGGGACCACCAGCCCCATGGCCCGCATGCGCCTGGCAATAGTCGCCCGCGACGGGGCCGGGTTTGCCCCCGCCCCGGACAGCACCCACCACACCGACCACGGACCCGCATCCTTCCCGTCGGCAACCAGCTCCCGGCGTACCTGGGCGATACGCTCATCAACCCGCTCATCCCAACGGCGCGCCGGGTGCAGCGGCGCCCTGGAACGGGCGACCAGCGCCGCCCCCGGCCCCTCCTGCTTGGCCCGCTTACGGATCCGGTAGAACGAGGACTTCGAGACCCCCACCTGCCGGCAGAACTCCTCCACGCTCACACCCGCAACCCGCGAGTCGAACTCAATGATGCGCTGACGCTTGAACGGCGAAACTGCATAGCCCATCCCCCAACCCAACCCCACCCAGGGCCTCCCAGAATCTCACGACTTCTGACACTCCCAGATGTCATGAGATCCAACAGTCCCAGAAGTCATGAGACATCACAGTACTGTAGGGGTACGTAGCGTCACCGGAAAGTACGAAGCGTCGGTGTAAAGGTACGAACCGTCATGCGAAGTGCCGAAGCGTCGCGCGGGGCGCACGAGCCGTTCCGCCCCCGACGTTGGCGCCCGCCGTACCGAAGATGTTCTCATCTGCCCGAGTACGACCTCCGCGCGGCGAAGACGACCTCATCAGCCCGAGAGCGTCCTCGGCGCGGCGAAGACGACCTCATCAGCCCGAGAGCGTCCTCGGCGCGGCGAAAACGTCCTCATCAGCCCGAGACCCTCCACGATGTGGAGGGTTTGGGGAGTATATGAGGTCGTATTCGGTCGGTGTGGGGTGGTCGAGTACGACCTCATACGCCCGAAGACGTCCTCGTGAGCCCGAGAGCGTCCTCGGCGCGGCGAAAACGTCCTCATCAGCCAGAGTACGACTACCCGAACGCGACCCTAACACCACATCGCAGTCCGGGCCCCGCCCCAGCGCCGGGCCCAGCTCTAGCACCGAGTGCCGCCCGCGCAACCAACAACACGACCAGCCCCAACCCAAACACAACCACCATCCGCCCGAGAATGACCTCTGATCGGCCAGAACGTCATCATCAGCCAGAAACCCCCGCATGTGGAGGCCGTGTTCATCCCGATACAAATACCGCCGAGCGAGCCGATAGAAACACGTTGCCGACCTGCTCACTCCGGACGGACTCGGCTTGTTCCGGTGGACTCTCGGCGGATTGGCGTAGGGCAGGCGGTATCCGAGTGAGGAGCGGCTCACAACTGGTGGCTTCGGCGTGCATCTCTGGCCGCCACCGCGCTAATGTTTCCGGGTTGCCTGCGGCGCAGCACGACCAGCGCGTCCGGGCACTCCTGGGGTCTTAGCCGGCATGGCTGACCCCGCACCTGGGCATCCGCCCACGGTGTGCGAAACGATCCGACAGGAAGAAGTCTATGAGCTCTTCACGCTCTCGCCGCCAGGTGCGCCTCTCGCGCGCCCTCGGCATTCCGCTCACCCCCAAGGCCGTTCGCTACTTCGAGAAGCGTCCCTACGGCCCCGGCGAGCACGGCCGTGCCCGCCGCCGCACAGAGTCCGACTACGCCGTCCGTCTGAAGGAGAAGCAGCGCCTGCGCGCCCAGTACGGCATTCGTGAGGCCCAGCTGCAGAAGGTCTTCGAGGAGGCCCGCCGCGAGAAGGGCCTGACCGGTGAGTCCCTGGTCGAGCTGCTGGAGATGCGCCTGGACGCCCTCGTCCTGCGCGCCGGCTTCGCCCGTACCATCGCTCAGGCCCGCCAGAGCGTCGTCCACCGCCACATCATGGTTGACGGCAAGGTCGTGGACCGTCCCTCCTTCCGGGTCAAGCCCGGCCAGACCATCCAGGTGCGCCCCCGGTCCCAGGTCATGGTTCCCTTCCAGGTGGCTGCTGCCGGCACGCACCGCGATGTGCTGCCGCCCGTCCCCGAGTACCTCAGCGTCGAGCTGGAGAAGCTGCAGGCACAGCTGGTGCGTCGTCCCAAGCGTGACGAGGTCCCGGTGACCTGTGACGTGCAGCTGGTCGTCGAGTACTACTCGCGCTGATCCCGCGTCTTTCACGACGCCGGGACGCTCCGGACCGCATTCAGGTTCGGGGCGTCCCGGCGTTTCGGGGTAATCTCGCCCCGGCCCCAAACCACTGCGTGCCGCGCGCACGCCCGACCCGATACGAGAACAGGACGAGGCACCCTCATGCGCACGTCAGAGATCCGCTCACGCTGGCTCGACTACTTCGCCGCTAACGATCACGAGATCCGCCCCTCCGTGTCCCTGGTGTCCCCGGAGCCGTCGATCCTGTTCACCGTGGCCGGCATGGTGCCCTTCATCCCCTACATCCTGGGCACTGAGAAGGCCCGTGGCCGCGTGCCGCCTCGGTGCAGAAGTGCATCCGCACCAACGACATCGACAACGTGGGTCGCACCACCCGGCACGGCACGTTCTTCCAGATGAACGGCAACTTCTCCTTCGGCGACTACTTCAAGGAGGGGGCTATCGACTACGCCTGGGACCTGCTCACAGGCAGCCGTGAGGAGGGCAAGTACGGCCTGGACGGCGACCGGCTGTGGATGACCATCTGGGAGGAGGACCAGGTCTCCTTCGACCACTGGACCCGGGTGATCGGCGTGCCCGCGGAGCGCGTGCAGCGGCTGCCCTTCGCGGAGATCTCCTGGTCCACCGGACAGCCTGGCCCCGCCGGCGCCTGCTGCGAGATCCACTATGACCGCGGCCCCGCGTACGGTCCCGACGGCGGCCCCGTGGCGGACACCGCCGGGGACCGCTTCCTGGAGATCTGGAACCTGGTCTTCGACGAGTTCATACGCGGCGAGGGCGAGGGCCATGACTTCGAGCTCATCGGCAAGCTGGACCAGACCGCAATCGACACCGGGCTCGGCCTGGAACGCCTGGCGTTCATCATGCAGGACAAGCCCAACATGTACGAGATTGACGAGGTCTACCCCGTCATCGCCGCCGCCGAGGCCATGAGCGGCAAGACCTATGGCCGTGGCGCGGTCGGCCCGGAGGCCGGGGACGCCTACCTGGACGACGTGCGCCTGCGGGTCGTTGCCGACCATGTCCGTTCCGCCCTGATGCTCATCGGCGACGGCGTACGCCCCGGCAACGACGGTCGCGGCTACGTGCTGCGGCGCCTGATCCGCCGCGCGGTGCGTTCCATGCGCCTGCTTGGCGTCGGCGAGGCCACCCTGCCCACTCTGCTGACGGCCTCCAAGGACGCCATGAAGGCCTCCTACCCGGAGCTTGAGACCGGGTGGGCGACCATATCCGACGTCGCCTACGCGGAGGAGGAGGCCTTCCGCCGCACCCTGGCCGCAGGCACCACCATCCTGGACACCGCCGTCGCCTCCGCCAAGCAGGAGGCCTCGGCGTCGGGCCGCGGCGGCCGTCCGATCATGCCCGGCAAGGCGGCCTTCGAGCTGCACGACACCTACGGATTCCCCATTGACCTGACCCTGGAGATGGCCGCCGAGCAGGGCGTGGAAGTGGACGAGCCCACCTTCCGCACGCTTATGGAGGAGCAGAAGGAGCGAGCCCGCGCCGACGCGCGCGCCAAGAAGGCCGGGCACACCGACGTGCGCGTCTTCCAGGACATTGAGAAGCAGATGGGAGGCGGCTCGGAGTTCCTCGGCTACACCGAGTCGGCGGCGGACGCCAGCGTCACCGGCCTGCTGGTCGACGGCGCACCCGCCCCGGTGGCCACCGCCCCAGCTGAGGTCGAGGTCATCTTGGACCGCACCCCTTCTACGCCGAGATGGGTGGCCAGCTGGCCGACCACGGCACGATCCGGCTGGCCGACGGCGGTGTCATTGAGGTGCACGACGTCCAGGCGCCCATCGCCGGCCTGTCCGTGCACCGTGGCACGCTCACCGAGGGAACGGCCAGCCTGGGTGAACGCGCCTACGCTGAAATCGACACCGTGCGCCGCCTGGCCATCGCCCGCGCGCACACGTCCACCCACATGGTTTACGCGGGCCTGCGCAACGTGGTGTCCGAGGACGCCACCCAGGCCGGCAGCGAGAACTCGCCCGCCCGGCTGCGCTTCGACTTCCGGCACGGTACGGCGCTGACCGGTGGGCAGATGGATGACATCGAGGCCCTGGTCAATGACAAGGTTGCGGAGAACCTGCCCGTGACCACGGAAGTGATGGGCCTGGAGGAGGCCCGCGCCTCCGGCGCAATCGCCCTGTTCGGTGAGAAGTACGGCAAGCAGGTGCGAGTCGTGACCATCGGTGACGGGTTCGACCGGGAGCTGTGCGGCGGTACGCACGTGCCCTCCACCGGGCACATCGGCCGCGTGGCGCTGCTGGGCGAGGGGTCTATCGGCTCCGGCGTGCGCCGCATAGACGCGCTCGTGGCCGACTCCGCCTACGGCTTCCAGCGCAAGGAGCACGCCCTGGTCTCGCAGCTGTCCACGCTGGTGGGCGGCCGACCCGAGGAGCTTCCGGGAAGAGTGGAGGGCCTGATGGCCCGGCTCAAGGAAGCAGAGAAGAAGCTGGCCGCCGCCGAGCAGGCGGCCCTGGCTGCCCGCGCCGGCGAGATCGCAAAGTCGGCTGCCCGCGCCGGCGAGTACCTGCTGGCCACCGCGTCTCTCGGTGCGGTCGGCTCAGCAGACGCACTGCGCGCCCTCGCCCTGGACGTGCGTGGGCGGCTGCCCGAGTCGGAGCCGGTTGTGGTTGCCGTCGCCGCTGAGGCCAACGGCCGTCCACTCGTAGTCGTCGCCACCAACCCCGCCGCCCGTACCCAGGGCGCCCGCGCAGGCGCCCTCGTGCGCACCGCCGCCAAGACGCTCGGCGGTGGAGGCGGCGGCAAGGACGACGTCGCCCAGGGCGGCGGCCAGGACCCCGCCGCGATTCCGGCCGCCCTCACGGCCGTCAGCGCCGCACTGACGGCCTGACCGGCACGCAAATACCGGGGGAGGCGCTGTGAGGACCGGGGTGCGGCTGGCCTTCGACGTCGGCAAAGTACGGGTGGGAGTGGCCCGCTGCGACGCCGACGCCATCCTCGCCGTACCCGTGACCACGCTGCACCGCGACCGTTACGGTGCAGACCTGGAGGAGGCCGCCGATCTGGTCCAGGACCTGGACGTGCTCGAAGTGATCGTCGGTCTGCCCCGCTCCATGAGCGGCGGTTCCTCCCGCTCCACGCAGGACGCCCGGCGCTGGGCGGGCGAGCTCGCGGCGCTCATCTCGCCGGTGCCGGTGAGGCTGGTCGAC
The DNA here is from genome assembly GCF_009930875.1 of Actinomyces sp. 432. NCBI lineage: Bacteria > Bacillati > Actinomycetota > Actinomycetes > Actinomycetales > Actinomycetaceae > Actinomyces > Actinomyces sp. 432. The sequence goes on along the minus strand of NZ_CP025249.1, from coordinate 1,430,382 downwards.
GAGCGGCTCAGCACCGTAACCGCCCACCGCGAGCTTCACGAGTCAGGACGTCGAGAAAAGAGTTTCCGCAGTGTTGTAGACCAGGCCGCCGCCGTGGTCATACTTGAACAGGCCCTCGCCACCGAGCGCAGCACCCACGCGCCCGCCGGCGAGCCGGTCGTACCCATTCAGAGAGGCAGACAGTGACCGAGGACGACTTCTTCTCGGCGGTCGGGGCACAGGCGCCCGACGCCGGTCAGCCGGAGAACAGCCGCCGTCGGCGTCACCGGCGCCAGGCCGAACGCACTCGCAGGCGCCACCGGCGGCGTCGGCGGGCTCTGACTGCCTTCGTACTGGTGGTGGTACTGGCCGCGGTCGGATTCGTGGGCTACCAGGCGGTCGGTGTGATCCGGGGTGCCCAGTCGGCCCAGACCGCCGTTACCGACTACACGGGCGCGGGCACCGATGACATCGTGGTCACCATTCCGGACGGCGCCACCGGGGCGGACATCGCCCAGATCCTCGCGGACGCGGATGTGGTGGCCACGGCCGGGGCCTTCAAGAACGCCTACTCGGCGAACTCCAACTCGGCCAGCATCCAGGCCGGCACCTACACGCTCAAGAAGCACATGTCCGCAGCCAACGCCGTCGCGCTGCTGCTGGATCCCTCGTCCCGCTCCGACCACACGCTGACCATTCCAGAGGGCGCAACCAAGGCGCAGGTCAAGGAACGGCTCATGAGCGTGGGCGGCTACAGCGACGCGGATGTGGAGCAGGCCTTCGCCTCCGGCAGCGCCATAGGCCTGCCTGAGGCGGCCGGCGGTGACGTGGAGGGGTGGCTGGCCCCCTCCACCTACGACATCGCCGAGGACGCCAGCGCAACCGATGTGGTCGCCTCCATGGTCTCCACCACCCTGGCCCGGCTCAGCAAGGCCGGCGTGGCCGAGGCAGAGTACGAGCAGGTACTGATCAAGGCCTCCATCGTGGAGCGGGAGGTCTCCAACCCGACCTACTACGGGCAGGTCGCCCGGGTTATCGACAACCGCCTGGCGGACACCAAGGGCGAGACCAAGGGCATGCTCCAGATGGACTCCACCGTGCTGTACGGATTGGGCCGTACCGGCGGTATGCCCAGCGCCGAAGAGGTGGCAGACTCCTCCAACGCCTACAACACCTACCAGCACGCGGGGCTTCCGCCCACGCCGATCGGCAGTCCCGGCGAGGCCGTCATCCAGGCTGTTGTGGCGCCACCTGAGGGGGACTGGCTGTACTTCGTCACCGTCAACCTCGAGACCGGTGAGACCGTGTTCGCCACAACAAACGCCGAGCAGGAGGAGAACAAGAAGCGGCTGAACCAGTACTGCCAGGACCACCGGGAGGTCTGCTACCCGGAGACCGCATCCCCCAGTGCCAGGGCCACTGCTACGGTAGGCGGCGAGTAAGGCGCATGGCTGCAACCGGCCCTGCAGTGGGCCCCGTCTCCGCCCCGGCCCGCGCCCGGGGGCACCGTGCCGCCGTCATCGGATCACCGGTCGCTCACTCGCTGTCACCGGTGCTGCACCGCGCCGCCTACGCCGCTCTGGGCCTGGATGACTGGACGTATGAGCGGCGGGAGACCACGCCGGCGGATCTGCCCGCGCTATTGGAGGAACTAGCCGCGCCGGCCGCGGCGGGACCCGTGTGGGCCGGGGTCAGCGTCACCATGCCCCACAAGCAGGCGCTGCTACCCCGGCTGGACGTCGTCGACCCGCTGGCCGCCACCGTCGGCGCGGTCAACACGGTCGTCGCGCAGCGTTCCGGGCGGGGCGCCGCCCTGCTGGTCGGCTTCAACACCGACGTCGCCGGCATTGTCGGCGCCATGCGTGAGGCCGGAGCCGGTACCGCTGGAGGCGTCGGCGGTCGGGCCGAAGCGGGCACCGGTGCGGGGCGGTGCCGCGCCGTCCTGCTCGGCTCCGGGGCCACCGCCTGCTCCGCCTTGGCCGCGCTGACCGAGTTGGGCGCCACCGACATCACCGTCGCCGCCCGCCGCCATGCCGGCCCCGGCCGCGCACTGACCGCCGCCCACCGCATGGGGCTGGAAGTGACGGCCTTGCACTGGCGGCCCGGTGACGCCGCCTCGGACGCCGAGGTGGCCGGGGCGGCCGCGCAAGCCGACCTACTGGTGTCCACCCTGCCCGCGGGCGCCGCCGACACGCTGGCGGCGCCGCTGGCGGCCGCCTTGAGCGGCGCCTACCCCCGTGCCGGTGCGGTCATGCTGGACGTGGTCTACGCCCCCTGGCCCACGCCGCTGGCTCGGGCCTGGGCCCGCGCCAGCCGCCCGGTGGCGCCCGGCTGGCTCATGCTGCTGCACCAGGCGGTACCGCAGGTGACTCTCATGACCGGCAGGACCCCCGAGCTCGCGCCGCTGCGGCGCGAGCTAGAGGCAGCCCTGGCCGACCGCGCGGGCGTGGACACCGCCGGGGCTGCCGGCGCGGACGTGGGATGATCCCCCCATGCTTCGATGGATGACCGCCGGAGAATCCCACGGCGAGGCCCTCACCGCGATCATTGAGGGCGTGCCTGCGGGTGTTGCCATAACCAGCGAGCAGATCCGTGCCGCGCTGGCGCGCCGCCGCCTCGGCCACGGGCGCGGCGCCCGCCAGAAGTTCGAGGCCGATGAGCTGTCGATTCTCGGCGGTATCCGGCACGGGCGGACCCTGGGCAGCCCCATTGCCCTGCGTATCGGCAACTCGGAGTGGCCCAAGTGGTCCACCGTCATGAGCGCCGACCCGGTCCCGCAGGCGGCACTGCGCAAGCATGCCGGCACCGGTGACGAACGCGAGATCGCGCGCAACCTGCCGCTTACCCGGCCGCGGCCCGGCCATGCCGACCTGCCCGGGCTGCTCAAGTACGACCTGCCCGAGGCGCGCCCCGTGTTGGAGCGCGCCTCCGCCCGGGAGACCGCTGCCCGGGTGGCTCTGGGCGCCGTCGCCGAGGCCGTGCTGGAGCAGGTGGCCGGTATCCGGCTGGTCAGCCACGTGGTACGCATAGGCTCCGTCGAGCTCCCGCAGGCCGTGCCCGCACCCACTCCCGACGACGAGCAGCGGCTCAGCGACGACCCGGTGCGCTGCACCGACCCGGCCACCAGCGCCGCGATGGTGGCCGAGATCGATTCCGCCCGCAAGGACGGCGATACGCTTGGCGGCGTCGTGGAGGTTATCGCGACCGGCGTGCCTATCGGCCTGGGCACCCACGTGCAGGCGGACCGGCGGCTCGACGCCCGCCTGGCCGGCGCCCTCATGGGCATTCAGGCGGTCAAGGGCGTAGAGATCGGGACGGCTTCGCGGAGGCGGCCCGCCGCGGCTCGGCCGCCCACGACGAGATTCTCGGGTTGGACTCCGGGGTGGTTGAGCGCGTCACCAACCGGGCCGGAGGTATTGAGGGCGGCATCAGCAACGGCTCCGCCGTGCGGGTGCGCGCTGCTTACAAGCCAATTTCTACTGTGCCTCGGGCCCTGCGCACCGTCGACCTGGCCAGCGGCCAGCCCGCCACGGGCCTGCACCAGCGCTCCGACACCACCGCCGTGGTGCCCGGCGCGGTGATCGCCGAGGCGATGGTGGCGCTCGTGCTCGCCGACTCCCTGCTGGAGAAGACCGGTGGGGACTCGGTGGACGAGGCGCGCCGCAACCTGTCCGGCTACCTGGCCCGCGTCTCGGAACGTACTCGTTGGTGAGTGCCGAATGGTGACTGGAGCCGTATGCATGCCCCCACGCCGAAGGAGCCATGAGCCATGACCCCCACCTGCGCCGACCGGTCCGAGCGCCTGGCGCACGTAGCCGTCGCCCCGGACCTCCTCCCGCTTGTACTCGTCGGCCTGCCCGGCTCGGGCAAGACCACCGTGGCACGGCTACTGGCCACCGCGCTCGGCGTGCAGGTCACCGACACGGATGCGGAGATCCGCCGTCGCGCCCGCATGACCATCCCGGAGATCTTCGCCGCCGAGGGCGAGGAGGGCTTCCGGGACCGCGAGACCCGGGCGCTGCGGGAGGTGCTGACCGGAGAGGCAGCCGCCCACGGTGTAGTGGCGCTGGGCGGCGGCGCGGTGCTGCGCGAGGAGAACCGGCGCCTGCTGCGGGGGCACCAGGTGATACACCTGGTGGCCAGTCCCGCCACGGCAGCTGCCCGCGTCGGTGACGGCGCCGGGCGGCCGCTGGTCGGGCGGGCAGGCCTCGCCGCTGACTCCGATACGGCAGAAGCGGCCCCGGATGGTGTCCACGCCGATGTGCGCGCTCGCATGGAGACTCTGCATGGCGAGCGCGCTGACCTGTACCGGCAGGTCGCCACTCTCGCCGTGCCCACCGATGGGCTCACCCCCGAGCAGGTCGCCGCGCTGGTGCTGGTGTCCCTGGGAAAGGCGCCCTCTCAGGCCGCCGGCGCACTCGCCGCGACCGACGGCACCCAGCACGCTTCTCGGTCCGCGGCGCCCCGACAGCTTCACACCGGTGGTGTCACCCGCATCACCGTTCCGGGCGCGGCTGGCGCCCGCCCCTACGACGTGGTGGTGGGCACCGGACTGGCGGAAGCAGTTACCCGGGCCGTGGCGCAGGCACCCGGGGCCGGCGCCGGCGGGGTGGCGATAGTCCATGCCGACTCCCTGGCCGAGGTCGCCGCCGAGTACGCGGCCGCACTGGCCGGGGGCGGCCTGCGGGTGGCCCGCATCGAGGTGCCCGGCGGGGAGGGTGCCAAGCAAGCGGCTGTGCTCAACCGGATCTGGGAGCGGCTGGGCGAGTTCCACTTGGGCCGGGACGGATGTGTGGTCGGCGTGGGCGGCGGCGCCACCACCGACCTCGCCGGCTTCGCCGCCGCCACCTGGCTGCGCGGTGTGCCGATCGTGCAGGCGCCCACCACCCTGCTGGCGATGGTCGACGCCGCCGTGGGCGGCAAGACCGGCATCGACACCGAGGCCGGCAAGAACCTGGTGGGCGCATTCCACCCGCCGGCCGCCGTTATCGCCGACCTGGCCGGCCTGGCCACGCTGCCCGGTGCGGAACTGCGTGCAGGCATGGGGGAGGTCGTCAAGTGCGGTTTCATCGCCGATCCGGTCATCCTGGACCGGGTTCTCGCCGCGCCCGGCCCGCCGCGTGCCGACTCCCCGGTGGTCGCCGAGCTGGTGACGCGATCGGTAGCGGTCAAGGCGGCCGTGGTGGGAGAGGACCTCACCGAGTCGGGGTTGCGGGAGATACTCAATTACGGGCACACCTACGCCCACGCCATTGAAAAGGTCACCGGATACACCTGGCGGCACGGGGAGGCAGTCGCCGTGGGCTGCGTATTCGCCGCCGAGGTCGCCCACCGCCTGGGATATCTGGACGCCGAGACGGTGGCACTGCACCGCCGTGCCTTCGCGGCCGCGGGCCTGCCGGTGGCCTTTTCAGAGGGGGCCGGGGACTTCGACACGCTGCACTCCGCCATGACCGCGGACAAGAAGGTACGGGCCGGCAGGCTGCGCATGGTGCTGCTGGACGGGATCGGTCGGCCGGTGCGCGGCGTGGAGCCCGGCCTGGAGGTGCTGCGTGCCGCCCACGAGGCGGTCACGGCTGTGCCCGCAGCAGGTGCGGGGGGCCGGGAGTGAGGCCGTCCGGCGTCGTACTAATCGGCGCCCCCGGCGCAGGGTGCAGCAGCGTCGGCCGAGCGCTGGCGGATGCCACTGGGAGGCCGCTGCTCGACGTCGGGCAGGAGACCGCCGCGGCACTGGGTGCCGCGCCCGAGCTCGCCCTGGTGGCCGTTCCCGAGGAGCGTTACCGGCGCACCGAGAGGGCCACCGCCCGGTGGGCGCTCGCGCAGGCTGCGGGTGGTGCTGTGATCGCCCTGGGATCCGGCTGCCTGAGTGACGATGGCGTGCGGACGGCCCTGACACGGGCACGTGCGGACGGGGCTTGCCTGGTGCACCTGACCGCCACCCCGCGGCGCCTGGCCACGCGCAACGGCCTGGACGCCCCGCGGTCCGTCGCCCTGGGCAACGTGCACCAGGCGTTCACGCGGATGCTGCGCGAGCGGGAGGAGGCCTGCGCTCGTGTGGGCGCCGAAGTCGTCGACACCACCGATACCACCCCCGCGCAGGCCGCCGCCGCGATACTGGACCTGGAGCGGTCCGGCACAGGCGGCCTCGACCGGGCGGCGGACGACGCATAGGCTGAGTGCATGTATGTGCCGCGGCACTTCGAACTGCCTGATGACTATGTCACTGAGTTCCTGAACGGTCCCCGTACGGGCAACCTCATCACCGTGCACGCCGACGGCCCGGCGGCCACGCTCGTGCCCTTCTACCGGGACACGGAGCGCAACGCGCTAGTGACTCACCTGGTGCGTAACAACCCCCAGGTGCGTGAGCCGATCACCGGTCCCGGGCTGGTGGTATTCGACGACGTCGACGCCTACGTCTCGCCCCGCTGGTACGCCACCAACGAGGTCAAGGCCAATGTGCCGACCTGGGACTACATCACTGTGCACGTTTTAGGGTCGGTGCGCATCGATCCCAGCCCCGAGGCGGCGCTGCGCGCGGCACGCCGGCTCACCGAGTTGTCCGAGCCGGACGACGTGCTCGGCGCGGTGGGGAAGGAGAAGCTGGAGCGGATGGCGCGGGCGATCGTGGCGGTCGAGGTCGGCATCGAGCGGGTGCAGGGCAAGGCCAAGATGAGCCAGAACCGGCACCCCGATGACATCCGCTCGCTCGCCGCCGAGCTGACCCGCCAGGGGCAGGACCGCATGGCCGAGTTCCTGCTGGAGGTCTCCCTGCCGTATGCCGAGCAGCGCTACGCCACGCTCGCTCGACTGGGCGAGGTGCGCGCCCTGCGCGAGGACGTAAAGGGCGTCACTGACTCCCACTAGCCGCCCCCTCGCCGAGGTCGGTCAATGTGGCGCTGGGACATCGCGCAGGCCGTGACCGGCATGACAGAGCCCGTCCGGGGGAGTTGACAGGTGATGGCGGTAGGCTTAACCGGTCTAAGACTTCCAACAATCCTCTAGCGAGTTAGGAACCGCACGTGGCAACGACGAACGACCTGAAGAACGGCATGGTGCTCAACCTGGAGGGCCAGCTGTGGCAGGTAGTCGAGTTCCAGCACGTCAAGCCGGGCAAGGGCCCCGCGTTCGTGCGCACCAAGATCAAGAACGTCCTGTCCGGCAAGACCGTTGACAAGACCTTCAACGCCGGCCTCAAGGTGGAGACTGCCACCGTGGACCGCCGTGACATGCAGTTCTCCTACAAGGACGGCGACGACTTCGTCTTCATGGACGTCAAGACCTACGAGCAGACGTATGTGTCCGCCGGCGTCGTCGGGCAGGCGGCCGACCTAATGCTGGAGGGGCAGGACGTCATCGTCGCCTTCCATGAGGACACCGTGCTGTTCGTGGAGCTCCCGGCGGCCGTCGTGCTGACCATCTCCCACACCGAGCCCGGCCTGCAGGGCGACCGCTCCTCGGCGGGAACCAAGCCTGCCACCCTGGAGACCGGCGCCGAGATCCAGGTCCCGCTGTTCCTCAACACCGGCGACAAGGTCAAGGTTGACACCCGTTCCCGCTCCTACATCTCCCGCGTCACCGACTGACCGCCGATGACCGAGTCCATACCGGTTGAGCCGGAGGCGGCGCAAGCGCCCTCCGACGACGCTGCCGCCTCCTCGGCTCAGCACCCCAAGTACCCGGTCACCGCCCGCACCAAGGCGCGGCGGCGTGCCGTCGAAGTCCTCTTCGAGGCCGACCAGCGCGGGTTGCTCCGCGGCGACTCAAGCGTGCAGAACCTCCGGGAGCTGGCCGCGGAGCGGGCATTCCACTCGGCCAACCACACCGAAGCCCCTGCGTATACGCGCCAGGCGCTGGCCGGCGTCGCCGATCACCTCGCCGAGATCGACGAGACCATCGAGACCTATTCCCACGGGTGGGTGCTCAGCCGCATGCCGGCCACGGACCGGGCCATCGCCCGCCTGGCCACCTGGGAGATCGTCTGGAACGACGACGTCGATGCGCCGGTAGCCGTCGACGAGGCGATCACGCTCGCCCGCATGCTGTCGACCGATGACTCCCCCCGCTTCCTCAACGGGCTGCTGGGGCGCATCGGCGACCTTGCAGACACGTTGCGCTGAGCGACTAACGTCCGCAGCCGCGACGCCGCTCCATCCACAACCTTCACCGAGAACGGCACAAGCAACACGCCCAGACCGGTCGAAATGGCACCGCCCCCACCATGCACGAACGTGCGGTGGGGGCGGTGACTGTTTGCCCCGCGGCAGGCACTATTGCCGTGACGATACAAGTTGGCCGGCATCGGGCCGGCCCGTCACGAAGGAGTGCTCTCATGGCTGAGAAGACTGAGCGGATTGTGCTGGCTGATTTGGATGATGGTGTGGGGAGGCTGATGCTGCAGGTGGTGTGAGAGTGCCGCCGTCGGGGTCGCGCAGGCACACCGCCTGGGCGCGGCCCCACGGCGCGCGGGCGCCCACTTTGCTTGGGCCCGCGCGGCTCAGGAGCATCCCCGTGCATCGTCGGCGTGGCCGCGAGCGAGGAGAGACTGTCAAAATCGATGACAATCGCCCCCGTGCGCCCGGAATGCCTTCAACAAAATGGCGCGGTACCAACGATCATCGATATACGGCAGATGCCTAGAGGCCCCGTTTGTCATCAATTGTGACAGCGAGTTGATGATGAACCGGCCGCACGTGCATGGGGCGTGGTCGGCGGTGTGATGCCGTATGCGGGACTCCGGGCCTGTGCGCAGGGGACATCCGGCGCAGCTGATGGGGGACTGGCTAAGAGGGCGCTCGTCAGGGGTCGGCGGTCGCCCGGCGAGTGCCCGGCGGCCGACGTTCACCGGGCGGACACCTCCCGCACTCGCCGAGCCGCTGCGCTAACATCGCCCCGAACGACATCCTTGAAGCCCGTCCAGTGAGGCGGAGAAGGAGGTCCACGCACCGTGGCCGCAGCACAGTCCACCGGGAAGCAGATCCTCGGCGCAGCCGAGATTCAGCGATCCCTCGTCCGCATCGCCCACGAGATCCTGGAGCGAAACCACGGCAGCAGCAATTTGGTGCTTCTAGGCATCCCCTCCGGAGGAGTCCCACTGGCGCGGCGCCTGGCCGCCGCCCTAGAGGTCGCCGCCAAGGAGTCCGGCGACCCCGCCGGCGCCCCGCCGGTCGGCACCCTGGACATCACCATGTACCGCGACGACCTCGGCCGCCACCCGATCCGCGTGCCCCAGCCCACCCGCATCCCGGGGGAGAGCCTCGAGGGCCGCACCGTGATCCTCGTCGACGACGTGCTCTTCTCCGGCCGCACCATCCGCGCCGCCCTGGACGCCCTGGGAGCCATCGGCCGCGCCGACGCCGTGCAGCTGGCCGTGCTGGTGGACCGCGGCCACCGCGAGCTGCCCATCCGGGCCGACTACGTGGGCAAGAACCTACCCACCTCCCGCAACGAGAAGGTGGTTGTTTCCCTGACCGAGCTCGGCGCCGACGGCGACGCCGTCACCATCGTCGACGCCGCGACCCAGGAGGCTGCCCGATGAAGCACCTGCTGTCCGCCAAGGACCTGTCCCACGACGAGGCCGTGATGATCCTCGACACCGCCGAGGCCATGGCCGCCACCCAACGCCACGCCGTCAAGAAACTCCCCACCCTGCGCGGCAAGACCGTGGTGAACCTCTTCTTTGAGGACTCCACCCGCACGCGGCTGTCCTTCGAGGCCGCCGCCAAGCGGCTGAGCGCCGACGTCATCAACTTCTCCGCCAAGGGCTCCTCCGTGTCCAAGGGGGAGTCGCTGAAGGACACCGCCCAGACCATCATGGCCATGGGCGCCGACGCCGTCGTGGTGCGCCACTCCGCCTGCGGCGCCGCCCACCTGCTCGCACACGCCGGCTGGATCAACGTGCCCGTGCTCAACGCCGGCGACGGCACCCACCAGCACCCCACCCAGGCGCTCCTAGACGCCATGACCCTGCGCCGCTGGTATACGCCCGGCGGCCCCACCGGGGCCACGCGCGCCGGAGACGGCAGCCCGGCGCCCCAGGGCCGTGACCTGGACGGCGCCCGCGTCATCATCGTCGGCGACGTGCTGCACTCACGGGTGGCCCGCTCCAACGTCGACCTGCTCACCACTCTGGGTGCCCACGTCACTCTGGTCGCCCCACCCACCCTGCTGCCGGTGGGCATGGAGGACTGGCCCTGCGACGTGTCCTATGACTTCGACGCCGCCATCGCCGCCGTCGAGCCCGACGCCGTGATGATGCTGCGCGTGCAGCGCGAGCGCATGAGCGCCGCCGGCGGCGGGTTCTTCCCCAGTCCGGGGGAGTACGCCCGCGGCTATGGCCTCGGCGCCGCACGCCGCGCCGCCATGCCCGAGCACGCGATCGTCATGCACCCCGGCCCCATGAACCGTGGCCTGGAGATCACCGCCGACGCCGCCGACGACCCGCGCTCCCGCGTGGTCGAGCAGGTGGGCAACGGCGTCTCCGTACGCATGGCCGCCCTGTACCTGCTCCTCGCCGACGAAGGGAACCAGCTGTGACCGCCCATCTCCTGCCCGGGGTCCGCCCCTACGGCGAGGACGCCACCGACGTCCTCATCATCGACGATACGATCGCCGCCATCGGCCCCGACGCCGCCGCCCAGGCCCCCGCCGACGTCGTCCGCCACGACGACCTGGCCGGCCTGGTGCTCCTGCCCGGGCTCGTTGACATTCACACGCACCTGCGCCAGCCCGGTGGCGAGAGCGCAGAAACCGTCTACACCGGCACCCGCGCTGCCGCCGTCGGCGGCTACACCGCCGTGTTCGCCATGGCCAACACCACCCCCGTGCAGGACAACGCCGGCGTCGTCGAGCAGGTGCTGCGCCTGGGCAACGAGGCCGGCTGGGTGGACGTCCACCCCGTCGGGGCTGTCTCCGAAGGGCTTAAGGGCGAGCACCTGTCCCAGATGGGTGCCATGGCGCACTCCGCCGCTCAGGTGCGCGTCTTCTCCGACGACGGCAAGTGCGTGTCCGACCCGGTGCTCATGCGCCGTGCCCTGGAGTACGCCAAGTCCTTCGACGGCGTGATCGCCCAGCACTCCCAGGACCCCCGGCTCACCGAGGGCTCCCAGATGCATGAGGGCCGCGTCTCGGCCGAGCTCGGCCTGGCGGGCTGGCCCGCCGTCGCCGAGGAGTCGATCATCGCCCGCGACGTCCTGCTGGCGGGGCATGTCGGAAGCCGCCTGCACGTGTGCCACCTGTCCACCGCCGGCAGCGTGGAGATCATCCGCTGGGCCAAGGACCGCGGCATCGACGTCACGGCCGAGGCGACCCCCACCACCTGCTGCTCACCGATGAGAAGGCCCGCACCTACTCGCCGCTGTACAAGGTGAACCCGCCTCTGCGTACCGCCAAGGATGTGGAGGCGGTCCGGGCGGCGCTGGCCGATGGCACCATCGACGTGGTCGGTACCGACCACGCCCCCCACCCGCGTGAGTCCAAGGACTGCGAGTGGCAGGCCGGCGCCTTCGGTATGACCGGCTTGGAGACCGCCCTGCCGATCATCATCGCCACCATGGTCGAGCCCGGACGCATGAGCTGGCGGGACGTCGCCCGTGTCCTGTCCGAGGCTCCGGCCCGCATCGGTCGGCTGAGCGATCAGGGCCGACCGCTGGCCGTGGGCGAGAGCGCCAACCTGACGGTGGTCGACCCCGAGGTCCGCCGCGTGGTGGACCCGGACGCCCAGTGGACCCGTTCCAGTAACACCCCCTACGCCGGCATGGAGCTGCCCGGGCGGGTCATGGCCACATTCCTCCATGGCCGTCCCACCGTCCTGGATGGCGAGCCGGTAGCGCGGAACCCAGAGGCGACCGAACAGAAGGAGAACGCATGAGTGCCCTAAGCCCAACACCCGTGGCCGCGTACGGCGGCTTCACCAGCCCCGCCCTGCCCGCCTCCGCGCCGATCGAGCGCACGACGGCGCTGCTGGTCCTGGAGGACGGCTACGCGCTGACGGGTCGCTCATACGGCGCGACCGGCTCGACGACCGCCCGGATCGTCTTCAACACCGGCATGACCGGCTACCAGGAGGTCCTGACCGATCCCGACTACGGTCAGCAGATCGTAGTAATGACCTCCCCCCACATCGGCAACACCGGAGTCAATGATGAGGACGGCAAGTCCGACCGGTTCTGCGTAGCCGGAATAGTGGTGCGCGACCCGTCCCGGCGCGCCTCCTCCTGGCGGGCCCGCCGCGAGCTCGAGGCGGAGCTGGTCGCCCAGGGCATCGTCGGCATCTGCGAAGTGGACACCCGCGCCCTGACCCGCCACCTGCGGGACCACGGCACGATGCGCGCCGCGATCTTCTCCGGGGACGCCCTGCCCGACGGCGTCGCCGAGTACCCCGGCTACGCGCCCACCGAGGCGGCTATCGAGTCCTGCTTGCGCACCATGCGCAGTGCCTCCGCCGCCCCCGCAGACACCACGATTCCGAGCACCCCCCAGGAGAACGCCTGATGCCCCGCCGTACCGATATTTCCTCCGTCCTGGTCATCGGCTCAGGCCCGATCGTCATCGGCCAGGCCTGCGAATTCGACTACTCCGGCACCCAGGCCTGCAGAGTGCTGCGTGCCGAGGGCATCCGCGTCATCCTGGTCAACTCCAACCCGGCGACGATCATGACCGACCCGGACATGGCCGATGCCACCTACGTAGAGCCCATCACTCCCGAGGTCGTTGAGGCGATCATCGCCAAGGAGCGCCCCGACGCCCTCCTGCCGAACCTGGGCGGGCAGACCGCCCTGAACACCGCCATGAGCCTGGTGGAGTCTGGGGTCCTGGACAAGTACGGCGTGGAGCTGATCGGGGTACGGGCAGAAGCCATCAACGCCGGCGAGGACCGGGAGGAGTTCAAGCGCGTGGTTGAGCGCTGCGGCGCGGAGGTAGCGCGCAGCGTGATCGCCCACACCATGGACGAGTGCCATGCCGGGGTGGAGGCGCTGGGCGGCTACCCCGTGGTGGTGCGCCCGTCCTTCACCATGGGCGGCCTTGGCTCCGGCTTCGCCTACAACGCCGAGGACCTGGAGCGTATTGCGGGCCAGGGCCTGTCCGACTCGCGCACCACCGAGGTGCTGCTGGAGGAGTCGATCCTGGGCTGGAAGGAGATCGAGCTTGAAGTCATGCGCGACCGCGCCGACAACTGTGTGCTGGTCTGCTCCATTGAGAACGTCGACCCGGTGGGCGTGCACACCGGGGACTCAATCACCATCGCCCCGGCCCTGACCCTCACCGACCGGGAGCTGCAGCGGCTGCGGGATGTTGCCGTCGCCGTCATCCGTGAGGTGGGTGTGGACACCGGCGGCTGCAACATTCAGTTCGCCGTGCACCCGGAGACCGGCCGCGTGATCGTCATCGAGATGAACCCCCGCGTGTCCCGGTCCTCGGCACTGGCATCCAAGGCCACCGGCTTCCCCATCGCCAAGATCGCCGCCCGCCTGGCCATCGGCTACACGCTGGACGAGATCCCCAACGACATCACCGGCTCCACCCCCGCATCCCTGGAGCCCGCGGTGGACTACGTGGTGGTCAAGGTCCCGCGCTTCGCCTTTGAGAAGTTCCGCGGCGCCGACCCGACCCTGACCACAACCATGAAGTCGGTCGGGGAGGCCATGGCCCTGGGCCGCTGCTACACCGAGGCCCTGCAAAAGGCTATGCGCTCGATCGACAAGCCCGGCTCCGTGTTCCACTGGGACGGTCCGGCCCCCACGCCGGAAGAGCTGCCCGGGCTCATCGAGTCACTGCGCACCCCCACCGAGCACCGGCTGGTAGACCTGCAGCAGGCCATCCGCGGCGGCGCCACCCCGGAGCAGCTCTTCGACGCCACCGCGATCGACTCGTGGTTCCTGGACCAGATGTTCCTGCTCCAGGAAGTCGCCGAGGAGACGCGCACGGCCCCGGCGCTGACCGCCGAGCTGCTTCAGCGCGCCAAGCGGCATGGCTTCTCCGACGCCCAGATCGCGTCCCTGCGCGGCATCGGGGAGGACACGGTGCGCGAAGTTCGCCACGCCTTCGGCCTGCGACCGGTCTACAAGACGGTGGACACCTGCGCCGCCGAGTTCGCCACCACCACCCCTTACCTGTACTCCGCCTACGAGGAGGAGACAGAGGTGGCGCCGCGCCAGCGGGAGGCCGTCATCATCCTGGGCGCCGGCCCCAACCGGATCGGCCAGGGCATTGAGTTCGACTACTCCTGCGTGCACGCCACCATGGCCCTGTCCGAGCGCTACGACACGGTAATGGTCAACTGCAACCCGGAGACCGTGTCCACCGACTACGACATCTCCGACCGGCTGTACTTCGAGCCGCTGACCTTCGAGGACGTCATGGAGGTCTACGAGGCGGAGCTGGCGGCCGGACCAGTGGCCGGCATGATCGTCCAGCTCGGCGGGCAGACGCCCCTGTCCCTAGCGGCCCGGCTCAAGGCTGCGGGCGTGCCCATCCTGGGCACCACCCCGGAGGCGATCGACGCCGCCGAGGACCGGCAGGTGTTCGGCGTCGTACTGGAGCGCGCCGGGCTGCCGGCCCCCGCCCACGGGACGGCCCTGAGCGACGAGCAGACCCTGGCCGTGGCCGCGCAGATCGGTTTCCCGGTGCTGGTGCGCCCCAGCTATGTGCTCGGTGGGCGCGGCATGGAGATCGTCTACGACCGCGACGGCCTGGTCGACTACCTCTCCCGCGCCTCCGCGGAGGCCGGCGGCGCCTATGCCAACGGCCCCTGCTGATCGACCGCTTCCTCGACGACGCCATCGAGATCGACGTCGACGCCCTCTACGACGGCACGGAGCTGTTCCTCGGCGGCGTGATGGAGCACATCGAGGAGGCCGGCATCCACTCCGGCGACTCCGCCTGCGTACTGCCCCCCATGTCCCTGTCCGACACGGAGATCGCCCGCATCCGCCGCTCCACCGAGGCCATTGCCGCCGGGGTGGGGGTGCGCGGACTGATCAACATCCAGTACGCGCTGGTATCCGACACGCTGTACGTGATTGAGGCCAACCCGCGCGCCTCCCGGACTGTGCCCTTCGTTTCCAAGGCGACCGGCGTGCAGCTGGCCAAGGCCGCCGCCCTGCTCATGGCAGGCCAGACCATCGCCGACCTCAAGGCCGCCGGTCACCTGCCCGACGCCGATGCCGCCGTAACCGACCCGCTGGACCCCATTGCGGTGAAGGAGGCGGTCCTGCCGTTCAAGCGGTTCCGCACCCCGTCGGGCCGGGTGGTGGACACGGTGCTGGGCCCGGAGATGCGCTCCACCGGTGAGGTCATGGGCTTTGACGTCGACTTCCCGCGGGCCTTCTCCAAGTCGCAGGACGGCGCCTACGGCGGCCTACCCGGTGAGGGCGCCCTGTTCGTGTCCGTGGCTGACCGGGACAAGCGCGCCATCGTGCTGCCCGTCGCCCGACTGGCCGAGCTCGGATTCACCATCTATGCCACCGCCGGCACCGCCCAGGTACTGCGTCGCAACGGCATCCCGGCAACCCCGGTCCGCAAGGTCAGCGAGGGCCAGGGCGCCCACGGCGAGCAGACCATCGTCGGCCTGATCGAGTCCGGCGCCATCGACATGGTGATAAACACCCCAAGGGGCAGGGCGCCCGCGCCGACGGGTACTCCATCCGTGCCGCCACCACCAGCGCCGACAAGCCCATCATCACCACCGTGCAGGAGCTGCAGGCGGCGGTGCAGGCGCTGGAGGCCAAGCTCGCGGGCCCGATGGGGGTGCGCAGCCTGCAGCAGCACGATGCCGACAGGCACTCCCGGCGCGACCGCGCCCACGCCGGGGGGACCCGCGCATGAGCACGACCCCGGCCCGGAACGGTCGCCCCGTGGAGTCCTCCTTCGGCGCCCGGCTGTCCGCCGCCATGGACGATCACGGACCGCTGTGCGTGGGTATTGACCCGCACGCCTCCCTGCTGCGCGACTGGGGCCTGCCCGACACGCCCGCCGGGCTGCGGGACTTCTCCCTGCGGGTCGTTGACGCGCTCGGCGGGCGGGTGGCGGCGGTCAAGCCGCAGTCGGCGTTCTTCGAAAGGCACGGAGCGGCAGGCATCGGCGTGCTGGAGGAGACGCTGGCCGCTCTGCGGCAGACGGGCACGCTCTGCGTCCTCGACGTCAAGCGGGGTGATATCGGCTCCACCATGTCCGGCTACGCCCAGGCCTATCTGGCAGACGGCGCGCCCCTGGCCGCGGACGCCATTACCGTCTCCCCCTACCTAGGATACGGCTCACTGCGTCCGGCGCTGGACCTGGCGGCCGACGCCGGACGGGGCGTGTTCGTCCTGGCGCTGACCTCCAACCCGGAGGGAGCCGCCGTGCAGCATGCGCGTGGACCGGCGGGACGGGCCGTGGCCGCCGAGGTGGTGGCCGGGGCCACCGCCTCCAATGCTGCCGCCCGCGCCGCCGGTGAGCTCGGCAGCGTGGGCCTGGTGGTAGGCGCCACCGTTGGCGACGCCGTGCGCGAGCTGGACCTGGACCTGCTGGCCGCGGGCGGGCCGCTGCTGGCCCCCGGTGTGGGGGCGCAGGGAGGCGGTGCCGCCGAGCTGCGGGCCGTGTTCGGAGCTGCACGCCGCAATGTGCTGGCGTCCACATCCCGCGGCGTGCTGGGAGCCGGCCCCGATCGCGAGGCCCTGCGGCAGGCCGCCGACAGCGCCGTCGCCGAGGCCGGGGCAGCACTGCGTGCCTGACGCCGGCCCGAGGCGCCACGCGGGACGTGCGCCGTGACGGCGCCCGGGCATAACCTGACCATGTGGCAGAAGTCCCGACTGCCGATGGAGGAAACATGGTGATCCCCGAACTGACTCCCGGGCAGCGTGCGGCTGCGCTTTACAAGGCGGCCGCGGCCCGAGACCGCCGCGCCCGGGCGAAGGCCGAGCTCAAACGCGGCACCCTGACTGTTTCCGCCCTGTTCGAGGCGGCGCAGAATGATGAGGCCCTGGCCAAGATGCGGGCGCTGGACCTACTGCGCTCGCTGCCGCGCGTGGGCACCGTGGGAGCACAGGCACTGCTGCAGGAGCTCGGTATTGCCGCGAGCCGGCGGGTGCGGGGCCTGGGTAGCCGCCAGCGTGCCGAGCTTGTGCGCCGTTTCGGCTGACACCGGCGCACGGGGCATGATGGGGGTATGACCGCAGCCCAGGTGCCTCCCGCCCGACTCACCGTGATAGCCGGGCCGACCGCCGTGGGGAAGGGCACGCTCGTCGCCGAGCTACGCCGCCGCCACCCCGACCTGTTCGTGTCCGTCTCAGCGACGACGCGCGCGCCCAGGCCCGGCGAGCGCGACGGCATTCACTATCACTTCGTATCGGACGCGGAGTTCGACCGCCTGATCGAGCGCGGGGACATGCTGGAATGGGCGCAGGTGCACGGTACTCACCGCTACGGCACCCCCCGGGGTCCGGTGCAGGAGCAGCTGGATGCAGGCCGCCCGGCGCTGCTTGAGATCGACCTGGCCGGTGCACGCCAGGTGCGCGCCGCCATGCCCGAGGCCCAGCTGGTGTTCATCGCGCCGCCGAGCTGGGAGGAGCTCGTGTCCCGCCTGCTCGGGCGTGGCACTGAGTCGGAGCAGGAGCAGGATCGCCGCCTGGCCACTGCACGGGTCGAGCTACAGGCAGCGGGCGAGTTCGACCGCACCATCATCAACGACTCCGTGGCACGTGCCACGGACGAGCTAGAAGACGCGCTCGGGTTGAGCGGCTAAAATCGGGTGCTCGCGGTGCGGTAGCCTGTAACCGCGGCCGCGCCCGCACATACCGGGACCACAATCAGGTAGCAATCACATTGGGAGACAAGCACATGCTCGGAACCTCCGCTGACCCCGAGGGTATCACCAACCCTCCCATTGACGACCTGCTGGAGAAGGTCGACTCCAAGTACGGGCTGGTGGTGGAGGCCGCCAAGCGTGCCCGGCAGATCAATAGCTACACCCAGCAGCTGGAGGACAACCAGTTCGAGTACTTCGGGCCGTTGGTAGAGGCGGAGACCGAGGAGAAGGCCCTGAGCGTCGCACTGCGCGAGGTCGCCGCGGGCAAGCTCCAGGTCATTCCCGGGGACGAGGCCCGCGCCCGCCGTGCCGAGGCAGAGGAGGCCCGCCGCGCCGCCGAGGCCGATATGTTCTCCGACATCTCCCTGGACACCCCGCTGGATCTCGGCGGCCAGGAGGAGACCGGCTCCGCCACCGGCCTGGATGACATCCAGTTCTGAGGGCAGTCTGCTCCAGGACCACTAGTCGGCCAGCCGTACCTGCCATGAACGCAGAACTCCCCAGTGCCCGAGGCGCCCGCGCGCCTCGGGCACTGCGCGTCGTCGTGGGGATATCCGGATCCATCTCCGCATACAAGGCGCCCTCGGTGATTCGGCTGCTGCGCGCTGCCGGGCACGAGGTGCGCACCGTGCCCACGGCGGCAGCGCTGCGCTTCATTGGCGCGCCGGCACTGTCCGCCGTGACCGGATCCCCGGTGCAGGCCGGTGTCTTTGAGGACCCGGCCGCAGTGGCGCACGTGGAGACGGGGGAGTGGGCTGAACTGGTTGTGGTGGCGCCGGCCTCGGCCGACCTTCTCGCCCGGGCGGCCGCGGGCCGCGCGGACGACCTGCTCACCGCTACCCTGCTGACCACCACCGCGCCGGTGGTGATGGCCCCGGCGATGCACACGCAGATGTGGAACCACCCGGCCACCCGCGAGAATGTGGCGACGCTGCGCCGCCGCGGCGTAACCGTGATAGACCCTGACAGTGGGCCGCTGACCGGCTCCGGTTACGGGGCGGGGCGCCTGCCCGCGCCGGAGGTCATCGTGTCCCGCGCCCTGGCCGTGCTGGACACCGCGCACACCCGTGCACAACCCGACCTGGTCGGCCGGCACGTGGTCGTCTCCGCAGGCGGAACCCGTGAGCCTCTGGATCCTGTGCGCTACCTGGGCAATCGCTCTTCGGGGCGCCAGGGAGCCGCCGTCGCGTGCGCCGCTGCGGCCCGCGGTGCACGCGTGACCCTGGTGTCCGCACACGTTGACTCGCAGGTACTGGCGGCGCTGCCGGCACAGGTAGAGGTAGTCCCCGTAACTACCGCCCTGGAACTGCGTGATGCGGTGCGCGCCGCCGCAGCGGATGCCGACGCGGTGGTGATGGCCGCCGCGGTGGCCGACTTCCGCCCCGCAGCCGTGGCCGGAGCCAAGCTCAAGAAGCACCCGCTCGCGGTGTCGGCCGCGCCGGAGCAGGAGGCCGCGCCCAGCGTCCCGACAATCGCGCTGGTGGAGAATCCCGACGTGCTGGCCGAGCTGGTAACGGATCCACCGCGCCGTGACGGCGCACCCACCGTCGTGGTCGGGTTTGCCGCGGAGACCGGTGACGCCGAGGGCGACGTGCTGGACCACGGCGCCGCCAAGGCGCGCCGCAAGGGCGCCGACCTGCTGGCCGTCAACGCCGTCGGCACGCACACGGGTTTTGGTGACGTCCCCAACACCGTTGTGGTCCTCGATGCCGCCGGCCGGGAAGTCGGCCGTGCCAGCGGCTCGAAGCAGGAGGTTGCCACGGTGCTAATGGAGATGATCGCGGTGCGCCTGGGGCGCTGACAGCGCTCGACCCCGGTCGGCGGGGCGCCGTCCGGGGCGGTGAGAGCGGTGCCTGCTGCCACTGGTATCCTCAGCCTCTCTGGTGGGGCGAAGGAGGCAACTCCGAATATCCGATCACTCGATCATCCACCCCGCGACCACGCACCCACCAACTAGCAAGGACCACACCGCTTATGGCATCCAACTCCCTCCGCATGTTCACCTCCGAGTCCGTCACCGAGGGGCACCCGGACAAGATCTGCGACCGCGTCTCGGACGCGATCCTGGACGCGATCCTAGCCCAGGACCCGGCCGCGCATGTTGCTGTGGAGACCATGGCCACCACCGGGCTCGTGCACGTCGCCGGCGAGGTGAGCACGAGCGCCTATGTGGAGATCCCCGACATCGTCCGCAGCGAGATCGTCTCCATCGGCTACACCTCCTCCGAGGTTTGCTTCGACGGCGCCTCCTGCGGCGTGTCGATCTCAATCGGCCAGCAGTCACCCGACATCGCCGCAGGCGTGGACAAGGCCCTGCAGGTGCGCGGCGACGCCGCGGACCTGGACCCCCTGGACTTCCAGGGAGCCGGCGATCAGGGGCTGATGTTCGGCTACGCCTGCACGGACACCACCGAGCTCATGCCGCTGCCGATTCACTTGGCTCACCGGTTGGCGGAACGCCTGGCGTACGTGCGCAAGCGGGGCATCATTGACGGACTGCGGCCGGACGGTAAGACCCAGGTCACCATCGGCTACGACGGTGCCACCCCGGTTTCGCTGGGAGGAGTCGTGGTGTCCACCCAGCACGATCCGGACCGTAGCCGGGCCTGGCTGACAGACGCGGTTACCCAGGAGGTGATCCGCCCCGTGCTGGACGCCGAGGAGGACAAGGGCCTGAGGCTTGCCACCGCCGACGCCGAGGTCCTGGTCAATCCCTCCGGCCAGTTCGTGATCGGCGGACCCGCCGGTGACGCCGGCCTGACCGGTCGCAAGGTCATCGTGGACACCTACGGGGGCATGGCCCGTCACGGCGGGGGCGCCTTCTCCGGCAAGGATCCCTCCAAGGTGGACCGCTCCGGCGCCTACGCCATGCGGTGGGTCGCGAAGAACGTGGTCGCCGCGGGACTGGCAGACCGTTGCGAGGTACAGATTGCCTACGCGATCGGATCCGCGCGCCCCGTGGGACTGTACGTGGAGACCTTCGGCACCGAGCAGGTGCCCGTGGAGCGGATCACCACCGCCATCGAGGAGGTATTCGACCTACGGCCGGCCGCGATCGTGCGCGATCTGGACCTGCTGCGGCCGATCTACCGGAGCACCAGCGCATACGGTCACTTCGGCCGTGCGGGGTTCACCTGGGAGAGCACCGACCGGGCCGCGGCTCTACGCGCCGCCTGCTGAGGACTTCAGGCGGGGGAGCGGTCGTGGTCCCGGGCGTTGGCGTACCCGGCGCGCAGGCGCAGCAGGGCTCGCTCCTGGACGCCCCGGCGACTGCGGTGCGCCGCGTGACGGCCGCGGGAGTGAGGCTGCCCGTGGCGCGCGTGCTGCTGGAGACCGCCGTGCCCCACCTGGACCGGCTATTCGACTACCTGGTGCCGCCCGAGCTCGACGTCGCCGCAGGCGTGGGCACACGCGTGGTCGTCCGCTTCGGTGGGCAGGACATGCACGGCTGGATCTGGGAGCGTGCAGGCACCACCACCCACCCCGGCAGGCTAGCCGCCATCCGCCGGGTCGTCTCCGACCTGCCGGTGCTGACCACCGAGACGATGCGACTGATTGAACTGGTGGCGGCACGTAGCGCCGGGGTGCGCTCCGATGTCGTCCGGCTGGCCGTCCCGGCCCGGCACGCCACCACCGAGCGCGAGGAGCGTGAGCGGCCGACTCCGCAGCTGCCGCAGTGGTCGCCGCCGTCCACCGATGCCTGGGCGGTCTACGACGGCGGTCCCGACTTCCTGCGGGAGCTCGGCGCCGGCCGCGCCCCACGCGCCGTCTGGACCGCTCTTCCCGGTCGCCGCGGGCAGGTGGCGCACTGGACCACTCTGCTCGCCGACGCCGCCCGGGCCACGCTGGCCAGCGGGCGCGGCGTACTGGTGCTCCTCGCCACGACGCAGCGCGCCGAGTCCGTGGCCGCGGACTTGAGCTCCGCCCTGGCGGGAGAGAGCGTAGCGGTCCTGTCCGCTGAGCATGGCCCCTCTCGGCGCTACCGGGCATTCTTGCGCGCGCTCAGCGGGAGGGCCCGCGTAGTCGTTGGGACCCGCGCGGCCGCCTTCGCCCCGGTTAGCAATCTGGGCCTGGCAGTCATCTGGGACGACGGCGATGACCGGCTCGATGAGCTACACGCCCCCTACGTCCATGCCCGCACCGTGCTGGCGCTGCGTAGCGGCTCGGCCGGAGCCGGATTGCTGATCGGCGGGTATACGCGCTCGGTTGAGGCCCAGGCCTATGTGGAGCAGGGCTGGGCAGTTGATCTTCACGCCCGCCGGGAGACGGTGCGCGCCGCCGTAGCGCGCGTGCAGGTGCCCGGCGCCCCCGAGCTTGAGGCGGAGGGCCCCTCCGGCGGCGCCCGCATCCCTTCCCTGGCCCACCGGGCTGTACGTGCGGCCCTGGCGCACGGTCCGGTGCTGGTACAGGTGCCACGCGGGGATACGCACCGCTGGTGGCCTGCTCCCGCTGCCGGGAGGTAGCCCGCTGTGGCTACTGCTCCGGACCGCTGGCCATGGGCCGGGACGGGACGATCACCTGCCGCTGGTGCGCACGCACGGCCGCGAACTGGCGCTGCCCCACGTGCGGCAGCCGGCGTTTACGCATGGTGCAGGTAGGTACCACCCGCACCGCGGAGGAGCTGGGCCGGGCCTTCCCGGGCACCCCCGTCGTGACCTCCGGCGCACGTGAGGACCATGGGGTGATCGCCACGGTAGACGCCCGCCCGCGCTTGGTGATCGCCACCCCGGGGGCGGAGCCGGTGGCCGAGGGCGGCTACCGGGCAGTGCTGCTGCTGGACGGGGCGGCGCTGTCCGCCCGCGCCGAGCTGGGTGCCTCCAGCCAGGCCCTGCGGCACTGGACGAATGCCGTTGTACTGGCGGATCCGCAGGCGCGGGTAATGGTCCTGGGCCGCCCCCATCCGGTGGTGGCACAGGCACTGGTGCGGTGGGACCATGCGGGGTTCGCCCGGCGCGAGCTGGAGGAGCGGGCCCAGCTGCACCTGCCGCCGGGCTGGCGCGCCGCCCGCGTGGACGGCCCGCGTTCCCGCCTGGAGGGAATCTTCGAACGGGCGCGGGCGGCTGGTTTTGAGGTGCTGGGGCCCGTCGCGGTCCCCGCCCGTGCTGCGGGCGGTCCCGGCGCCCCGGAGGCGCAGCCGGAGCCGGAGGCCACGCGGGGCCTCATCCGCACGCCCCTGCTGCGGGGGCGCGAATTGGCCGAGTTCCTGCGACTGCAGGTGCGGGAGGCGTCGGTACGGCGGGAGGATCCCGTCCGCGTCGAGCTCGACCCGACCGTTTTGTGGTAGCAGCTGCCGGCGCACTGTGGGAGGCTCCTGCCATGTCCGTCCACACGATCCCCGTCGGCGCCCCTGGCAGCGGCATAGACGTCGTCGTCTTCGACTACGGCAACGTCATCTACACCTGGGACGCCGTCGGAGCGGTAGCCGGGCGGGTGCCCCTGCGCGACTGGCGGGAGTTCGTGGACACGGGGGAGTTTGCGCGCTGGAACACCCTGCTGGACGCCGGCGCGCCCCTGGAGCAGGTCCTGGACCAGCTTTGCGCCACTCGCCCCGGTCGTCCCGAGTGGCCCCGGATGCTGCGCACCTACTGGGACCACTTCAGCGACACCAAGACCGGCCCGGTGCCCGGTACGGCCGCCGTCATCGAGGACCTGCTCAGGGCCGAGGTGCCCCTGTACGCACTGACCAACTTCAACGACGTGCTGTTCGATGCCACCCGGCACCTGTCACCCCTGCTGGACCGCTTCCACGGCGTCGTCGTGTCCGGGCGCGAGCACCTGGTCAAGCCCGATCCCGCCATCTACCACCTGCTGCTGGACCGCTATGGGCTGACCGCGGAACGTACCCTGTTGGTCGATGACTCCGCAGCCAACGTGCAGGGAGCACGGGCGGTGGGCATGCGCGCCCACCGCTTCACCGGAGCCGGCACGCTGCGCGCCGTCCTGATTGAGCAGGGCCTGCTGCCGGCGCCCCTAGACTGACCCCATGCGCGTTCTGTTCGCCGGAACCCCACAAACAGCCCTGCCCGCGCTGCGGGCACTGACCCAGGCACCCGAGCATGAGGTAGTCGGGGTGCTCACTCGCGCCGACGCCCCCCGGGGGCGTGGGCGCACCCTGCATCCCTCGCCAGTGGCCGCAGCCGCCCGGGAGGCAGGCCTGGAGGTGCGCACCCCCGCCACCTTGCGCGACCAGGACACGCAGGCATGGGTGCGCGGCCTGCGGGCGGACGTTGCCGTGGTGGTCGCCTACGGCCGGATCGTGCCCGCCGCGCTGCTGGATGTGCCCGTGCACGGATGGATCAACCTGCACTTCTCCCTGCTTCCGGCCTGGCGCGGTGCCGCCCCGGTGCAGCGCGCCCTGATCGCCGGGGACCACATCACGGGAGCCAGCGTGTTCCGCCTTGAGGAGGGTTTGGACACCGGCCCGGTGTACGCGCGCATAACCGAGGCGATCCGGCCCGATGACACCGCAGGCGCCCTGCTTGAACGCCTCGCCGACGCCGGGGCGCCGCTTTTGCGTGAGGTCCTGGCCGGCCTGGAGGCCGGCACCGTGAGCCCCGAGCCGCAGGACGGTGACGCCGCCACTTACGCCCCGGTGCTGACGCCGGCCGACGGGCGCGTCGACTGGAATGACAGTGCCGCCGCCATTGACCGCCTGATCCGGGGCGTAACCCCGGCGCCGGGCGCCCACACCAGCTACCGGGGCGCCCGCATGCGCCTGGGACCGGTGAGCCCCATCCCCGACGCCGCTGGGCTCGCCCCCGGAACGCTGCAAGTGACTAAGCGGGAAGTGCGCGTGGGCACCGGGGCCGGCCAGGTCAGGCTGGGCCGGGTCGCACCTGCCGGGAGGAACTGGATGGATGCCGACGCCTGGGCCCGCGGCGCCCGCCCCGCACCCGGTACCGTGCTCGGAGAACTACCACAGGACGCCGACGAATGAGAGATGACATGACCCGCCCGGACCGCCGCTCCGTATCGGCAGCGGATCGGCCGCGCACTCGCCGAGGCACGACCCCCGTGCCGACCGGGCCCGCGGTAGATCCGGTTCGCCTGGCCTGCCTGCACGCGCTTACCAAGGTGCGCGAGGACGACGCCTACGCAAACCTGGTACTGCCCGAGATTCTCGACCAGGCTCGGCTCGAGGGACGCGACGCCGGCTTCGCCACAGCCCTGACCTACGGGACCCTGCGCCTCCAGGGCCGTTATGACGCGATTATCGGGATGTGCATAGACCGACCCCTGGGGCGGGTGGATGCGGTTGTGCTGGACGCGCTCCGACTAGGGACGCACCAGCTCCTGGGCATGCGCGTGCCCACTCATGCCGCCGTATCCACCACGGTCGACCTGGCCGCGTACAGTGCCGGCCCAGGCGCCGCGGGCTTCGTCAACGCCGTGATGCGCCGCATCAGCGAGGAAGACCTGGATGGGTGGCTGGCCCGCCTGCGCGCCGACGCCCCGGACGCCCTCACCGCCCTGTCCCGCACACATTCGCACCCCGTCTGGGTGGTTAAGGCCATGCGCCAGGCCCTGAAGGTGAACGGGCGCCCTAACCAGGGCGATGAGCTGGAGGCCCTGCTGGATGCAGACAACACCGACCCCCAGGTCACGCTGTGCGCCAGGCCGGGGCTGATCGGCGTGGATGAGCTCGCCGCGCAGGTGCACGCCGCCACCGGGGAGGAGCCGCGTCCCGGGCGCTTGAGCCCCTACGCGCTGGTCCTGTCCGGCGGCGATCCCGGACGCATAGAGGCGGTGCGGGACTCGCGCGCCGGCGTTGAGGACGAGGCCAGCCAGCTCGTGGCGCTGATGCTGGCCGAGGCGCCGCTGGAGGGCAGCGACGCGCGCTGGCTCGACCTGTGCGCCGGCCCCGGCGGCAAGGCCGCCCTGCTGGGGGCTCTGGCCGCCGGCCGCGGTGCCAGGCTCGTCGCCAACGAGGTTGCCGCCCACCGCGCCCGGCTGGTGGATGCGGCCGTGCGTGCCCTGCCCGAAGGCGTCGTGGAGGTGCGGGCCGACGACGGGCGGAACATCGGACGGCAGGAGCCCGGCGCCTACGACCGTGTCCTGGTGGACGCGCCCTGCTCCGGACTGGGCTCCCTCAGGCGCCGTCCCGAGGCGCGCTGGCGGCGCACGCCCCAGGATGTGGCCGCGCTGGCCGAGCTGCAGCGCGAGCTGCTCGCCAGCGCTGCGGCGGCCGTGCGTCCGGGCGGCGTAATCGCCTATGTCACCTGCACGCCCCACGTACTGGAGACGAACCTGGTGGTGCGTGACGTGACCAGGCAGGTGGCCCGCTCCGGTATCACCCTGGAGCCACTGCACGCCGGCCGCCTGGCCGCGGCCGTGTCCCCGCAGGCCCCAGCAGCAGCCGACCGGGAGGCACTGCAGACCTGGCCCCATCTGGACGGTGCCGACGCCATGTTCTGCGCCCTGCTGCGGCGTACCGTATGACTAGTCCCGCGAGCCAAGGAGCCCATATGACCCCGGCGATCCACCCCTCCATCCTCAACGCCGATCAGCTGCGTCTGGCCGCCGAGCTGGACCGGGTGCGTACCGCGGACGGCCTGCACGTGGACATCATGGACAACCACTTCGTGCCCAACCAGTTCGGGGGCCCCAGCCTGGTCGAGTCGGTGCTTGCTCACACGGCGCTCCCGGTTGACGCGCACCTGATGATCACCGACGCTGACCGCTGGGCGCCCGCTTACGCCGAGGCGGGATGCGCCATCGTCACCAGCCACATCGAGGCGACCAGCGCACCGTTCCGCCTGGCCCGGGAGCTGCGGCGGCTGGGGGCCGGCGTCGGCCTCGCCCTGCGCCCGGCGACCCCTTTGACGGCGGTGGAGCCGCTGCTGGGAGAGCTTGATCTGCTGCTGCTGATGACTGTTGAGCCCGGCTTCGGCGGGCAGTCGCTCCTGGAACCGATGCTGGACAAGATCGCCGCGGCCCGCCGCATGGTGGGCCGCAGTGGTCAGCAGCTGCGTATTCAGGTCGACGGCGGCGTGACCGAGCAGACCATCGTGCGCGCCGCGGAAGCAGGCGCGGATGTGTTCGTCGCCGGGTCCGCGGTCTACCGGGCCGAGGACGCGGCCGGCGCGGTGGCGTCGCTGCGGGCGCGTGCCGCCGCCCACACCCACTCGGACGTCGGCTGACACGCCCGCTGCCACTTTCAAGGTAACGGACAGGATTTGTTGCGTTTCCACAATAGGCTCCTGTGAGTCCCCAGCCGTATCGTTGAGGTACGGCGGGATTCGCCTGTCATGCCCGATAATGTCTCGCTTGAGACTTGTAGGCAAACGCGAGTCCGCGTCGGTTCGTGGACATGCCCCGAACCGGCCCGCCCACACCTGCCAGCCCACCCCAGGAGCCGCCCAGTGACCGCTGCCGCGAGCCAAGTACGCCCCCTAAACCGCATCCTCATCGCTAATCGCGGCGAGATCGCCCTGCGCGTGGCACGCACCGTCAGGGACCTCGGCGGCATCTCGATCCTGCCCTACACGCCAGAGGACCTGATGAGTCCCGCGGCGGAGCTTGCAGACGAGGCCCACGCCCTCCCGGACGGATCCGGCTACACCGACGCGGAGGCCATCATCGAGCTTGCGCGCCGTACCGGCGCCGACGCCATTCACCCCGGTTACGGCTTCCTGTCAGAGGACGCCGACTTCGCGCAGGCGGTCGCGGACGCCGGCATGACCTGGGT
This sequence comes from Actinomyces sp. 432, assembly GCF_009930875.1. Taxonomy (NCBI): domain Bacteria; kingdom Bacillati; phylum Actinomycetota; class Actinomycetes; order Actinomycetales; family Actinomycetaceae; genus Actinomyces; species Actinomyces sp. 432. Next base: position 1,402,930 of record NZ_CP025249.1, on the reverse strand, counting down.
GGGGCCCTCACCCGCAGCCATGCGCACCCTGGGCGACAAGCTCAGTGCCCGCGCCGCTGCGGTCGCAGCCGGCGTCGAGCCCGTCCCCGGTATCACCGACTCGGTCACCGATCCTGAGGCCGTCATCGCCTTTGCCGCGACACACGGCTACCCGGTCGCGCTCAAGCGCACCGACGGCGGGGGCGGACGGGGCATCACCGTGCTCGCCGACGATGAGGCTGTGCGCACCACGCCCGCCTTCGACTCCGCCGCCGGAGTCGGCACGCTCATCCTGGAGCGCTTCGTCACTGCCGCCCGGCACGTGGAGACCCAGTGCGCGCGCGACGCCCACGGCGCCTTCGCCGTCGTCTCCACCCGCGACTGCACCCTGCAGCGCCGCAACCAGAAACTCCTCGAGGAGGCACCCGCCCCCTTTCTGCCCGACGATGTTCAGGCGCGCCTGCACGAGGCCTCCAAGCGCCTGCTGGACGCCGTTGACTACGTAGGCGTGGCGACCTGCGAGTTCCTCCTGACCCCCGCCGGCGAGCTGTGGTTCCTGGAGGTCAACCCCCGTCTGCAGGTCGAGCACTGCGTCTCCGAGGAGGTCACCGGCGTGGACCTGGTGGAGACCCAGTTGCGCATTGCGGCCGGCGGGCACCTGGGCCACGTCCCGGCCCCGCGGGGGCACTCCCTGGAGCTGCGGATCACGTGCGAGGACCCCGCGCAGGGGCTCACGCCGTCCACCGGCACGATTACGCGTCTGCGCTGGCCGGCGGGTCCCGGAGTCCGCATCGACTCCGGAGTGGTTGAGGGGGACACGGTTACCCCTACCTTCGATCCGATGCTCGCCAAGATCGTGGTTACCGGGGCTGACCGCGACCAGGCCATCCGGCGGGCGCGGCGGGCCCTGAGGGAGACGGTCGTGGAGGGCGTGACCGTCTGCGCCTCACTGCACGCCCACGTGCTGGAACGCGAGGAGTTCACCCGGCCCGACGCCGACGGCGGGCTGGGGGTTACCACCCGCTGGCTGGAGGAGGCGGTTCTGCCGGGCCTGCGCTCCGGTGCCGCCGCACCCGCCGCGGGTGCCGCCGACGGCACGGGGCAGGACAGCCACCGCACGCGGTCCACCTACGTGGTCGAGGTCAACGGCCAGCGCCTGCAGGTGACTGTCCCTGACGGCATTCTCGGCGGTCACAACCGCCGCCTGGGAGCAGGCTATCCAGGGGGCTCCAACTTGGCGCAGCAGCCACTGCGCGGGCGCGGGAACGGCCGCGGCCGCGGTACGACCGCAAGCAGCGCGCAGGGGGAGATCCCGGCGCGATCGCCGCACCCATGCAGGCCATTGTGACCCGTATCTGCGTGTCCCCGGGGCAGCGCGTGCGCGCCGGCGACCTGCTGGTGGTACTGGAGTCCATGAAGATGGAGAACTACGTGCACGCCCCGGATGACGCCACGGTTGCCGACATCCCCGTTAGCGCCGGGCGCACCGTGTCCGCCGGGGAGATCCTGGTCCGGATGCGTGATATCCGTGATGATTCCGAGTCCAAGCAGGAGGACTGAGCATGGCTGAAGCAGTTGCAGCAACCAGCGCCGTCGCGGATGCCGCCGCGCCGGAAGCCACGATGGCGGCCTCGCCGGCCACGACCGCCTTCCGGGAGCGCATCGCCCGCGTCGACGCCGAGGCCGAGGAGCGAGCCGCGTCCCGCCAGCACGCCAAGGGCAAGCAAACCGCCCGCGAGCGCATCGATATGCTGCTGGATGCGGACTCCTTCCTGGAGATCGGGCGTTACTCCGGCTCCGGCGCAGGCGAGGGCGCTCGCCCGTCCGGTGTGGTCACCGGCTTCGGGCAGATCGGCGGCCGCCAGGTTGCCGTCTACTCCCAGGACTTCTCCGTCTCCGGCGGCGCCCTGGGCAGTGTCGAGGGTGACAAGATCGTGCGCCTGCTCGACGACGCCCTGCGCCTGTCCATACCGGTGATCGGCCTGATCGACTCCGGCGGCGCCAAGATCCAGGAGGGCGTGGCCGCGCTGCGGCAGTACGGCCGCATCTTCAACCGCACCTGCGCCGCCTCCGGCCTGGTGCCGCAGATCAGCGTCATCCTGGGGCCCTGCGCCGGGGGCGCGGTGTACAGCCCGGCCCTGACGGACTTCGTCATCGCCACCCGCGAGGCCTCCCACATGTTCGTAACCGGCCCAGACGTGGTGCGCGCCGTCACCGGCGAGCGCATCAGTGCGGAGGAGCTCGGTGGGGCCGACATCCACGGCTCGGTGACCGGGGTGGTGCACTACGTGGCCGATGACGAGGACGACGCCCTGGCGCAGGTGCGCACCCTGCTGGCCTACCTGCCCTCCTCATCCGACCAGGAGGCGCCCCGCTACGCCTACGAGGACGCCGATCGGGCGGCAGACCGCGACGCCGCCGCCGAGGTCGGCAAGCTGGTGCCGGCCTCGCCCCGCCAGCCCTACGACGTCACCGCCGTGGTCACCGCCCTGGTAGACCATGGGGAGCTGGTGCAGGTGCAGGAGGACTTCGCCGCCAACGTCGTGGTCGGCTTCGCCTGCTTCGAGGGGCGCCCCGTGGGCGTGGTCGCCAACCAGCCGCTGGTGGATGCCGGCACCCTGGACGTGGACGCCTCGGAGAAGCTGGCGCGCTTCGTCCGGTTCTGTGATGCCTTCGGCCTGCCGGTGGTGACCTTCGTGGACGTGCCCGGCTACCGTCCCGGGGCGGAGCAGGAGCACGCCGGCATCATCCGCCGCGGCGCGAAGGTGATTAACGCCTACGCCTCCGCCACGGTGCCGTTGGTAACCGTGGTCCTGCGCAAGGCCTACGGCGGCGCCTACATCGTGATGGGTTCGAAGGCGATCGGTGCGGATCTCAATTTCTGCTGGCCCGGCGCTGAGATCGCTGTGCTCGGCGCCCAGGGAGCCGTGGGGATCATTCACCGCCGCGAGCTGCGCAAGGTGCGTGAGGAGGCCGGTGAGCAGGCCGCCGCCGCCGAGCAGCAGCGCCTGGTCGACGAGTACACCGAGACGGTCATCAATCCTGACAAGGCGGTTGCCATCGGGGAGATTGACGCCGTCATCGCTCCCGAGCACACGCGCACCGTGATCGTCGACTCCCTGGCCGCCCTCGCCGATAAGCGCGACGGGCGTCGCACGCCCGCCAAGAAGCACGACAACGGCCCACTATGACCTACAGCTCCAACTCTCAGACCTCTTCACCCGACCGAACAACCGAGGACCGCATGACCACTCAGCCCACCAACCCAGATACCGTCGCCGAACGCTTAAGCGGGGGCGAGGCCTACGTACTCGCCTTCGGTGGCCAGGCCACTCCCTGGCGCACCACGCTGGAGGAACTGTCAGGACTGGATCGTGATCTCGCCACCGAGCTGGTGGCGATTGACGCCGCCGTCGCCGAGCGACTCGCTCCGGTGGCCACCGACCTGCTGACCATCACCCCGCGCGGCTCCCGCTTCTTCGACTCCTCCGGTGCGCCGGTTGCCCCGGCACCCGGGCGCGGCGGCGCGGACGGTGCGGACGTGTCCGTGCCCGGAATCCTGTTCGCCCAGCATGCGGCCCTGTCCTGCCTGCCCGGAGCCGGCATCGATCCGGTCGGCACCAGCGGCCCGGATGCTGTCATCGGCCACTCCCAGGGAGTGCTCGGCGTCGCCCTGCTCGAGGCGCTGCGCCGCGCCCGCCAGGACGGGGACGAGTCACCGGCTCCCGCCGGGGTGGTGCAGGCGCACGCCATTGCCCGTCTGATCGGTGCCGCCGCGGCCCGCACCACCGGTCGGCTCAACCTGGGCACGGTGGGGGAGACCACTCCCATGCTGTCGGTGCGGGGGGTCACCCGTGCAGTCCTCGACGGCGTTCTGGCCCAGGTGCCCGGCGCGCACGAGCTCTCCGTCGGCGTGATCAACGGGCGCCAGGCGCACATCCTGTCCGGCCGCCCCAGTGACCTGGAGCGGGTTGTCACCGCTCTGGAGGCGGCAGCCCGCCGCTCCGAGCAGGACCGCAAGGAGCGCCGTCGCGGCGGCGCCGTCCTGAACCCGATCACCGAGTTCCTGACCACGTCGGTGCCCTTCCACACGCCGCTTCTGGCGAGCGCCGTCGACGATGTGGCTGCGTGGGCCGCCCGGGCCGGGCTGGACGAGGACCTGGCCCGCAAGCTCGCCGTCGCCGTGCTGATCGACCCGGTGGACTGGCCCGCCACGGTGCATGAGGCCCTCGCCGGGGGCGAGCGCCGACTGATCCTCGACCTCGGTCCCGGGACTGTGCTCTCCCGGCTGACCGAGCCGGTCGTGGCCGGCACCGGCACCACGGTGGTGCCCGCCGGCACCTCCCAGAACATTGACGACCTCGACCGCCCGGGGGCCGCGCCGGCGCCGACGGTAGACCGGGCGCGCTTCGCGCCGCGGTTGACGCAGCTGCCCGACGGTCGCATCACCCTGGACACCGCCTTCACCCGGCTCACCGGCCGCTCCGCGATCCTGCTGGCGGGTATGACCCCCACAACTGTGGACCCGGAGATCGTCGCGGCGGCAGCCAATGCCGGCTACTGGGCGGAGCTCGCCGGCGGCGGACAGACCACCGCCAAGGTGCTGGCCGACAACCTGGAAGGCCTGGAGGAGGCCCTGGAGCCGGGCCGCACCGCCGCCTTCAACGCCATGTTCATGGACCGCTACCTGTGGAACCTGCACCTGGGTACCCAGCGTCTGCTCTCCAAGGCGCGCGCCGCCGGCGCCCCGGTGGACGGCGTCGTCATCTCGGCGGGTATTCCCGAGCTGGATGAGGCGGTCACCCTGATTAACCGCCTGCGTGGCGAGGGCTTCCCCTACGTGGCCTTCAAGCCGGGCACGGTTGACCAGATCCGGCAGGTGATCACCATCGCCAAGGCGGTGCCGGACGTGCCGCTGATCATGCAGATCGAGGACGGGCACGCGGGTGGGCACCACTCGTGGGAGGACCTGGACACGATGCTCCTGGCCACCTACGACTCCATTCGCGCCGTGGACAACATCGTGCTGTGCGTCGGCGGCGGCGTCGGCGCCCCCGAGCGCGCCGCCGACTACATCACCGGGCGCTGGGCCGAGGCCTACGGCACGGCGGCGGCCCCGGTTGACGGCGTGTGCGTGGGTACCGCGGCCATGACCGCCCTGGAGGCCAAGACCAACGAGGACGTCAAGCAGCTGCTGGTGGACACGCCTGGAATCGACCCCGCCCACGAGGGCGGATGGGTTGCCTCCGGCGCCTCCGCGGGCGGTATGACCTCGGGACTGTCCCACCTGCGTGCGGACCTGTACGAGATCGACAACTCCTCCGCCCGCGCCTCTCGGCTCATTCAGGAGATCGCCGGCAACGAGGCCGCCATGACGGCCCGCCGCGAGGAGGTCATTGCGGCCCTGGCCAAGACCGCCAAGCCCTACTTCGGCGATGTCGAGCAGATGAGCTACCTGCAGTGGGCCACCCGGTACGCGCAGTTGTGCGTGGCCCCGCACGACGGCCGCCCCGCGACCCGCGCGGACTGGGCCGACGAGGGCTGGTACGACCGCTTCCTGGACCTGCTGCACCGCATTGAGGCGCGTGTGAGCGACGCCGACCACGGGGAGATCCCCACCCTGTTCGCCGGCGAGGAGGACGTCCTGGACTCCGACGCCGCGCTGGCAGCGCTGGCGGAGCGGTACCCGGCGGCCGCCACCACCATGGTGGAGCCCTCCGACGCCGCCTGGTTCGTCGACCTGTGCCGCAAGCACCCCAAGCCGGTTCCCTTCGTTCCGGTGCTCGACGCCGACATCCTGCGCTGGTGGGGCACCGACTCGCTGTGGCAGTCCCAGGACCCCCGCTACACCGCGGACCAGGTGCGCATCATTCCCGGCCCGGTGTCGGTGGCCGGCATCACTACCATCAACGAGCCCGTCGGCCACCTGCTGGGCCGCTTCGAGACGGCCGTGATCGATGCCCTGCGGGATGCCGGCGAGCAGGCGGCTCCGGCAGCCGGACGCCTGGGCGAGTCCTGCGCCCCTGGCTCGCGCCCGGTGGCCGATGCCACCGAGCTGGTGCGGGCCACGCCCCACGTGCTGTGGAACGGGCACCTGACCGTGAACCCCGCCCGGGTGCTCACCGATGACGCCTACCGGGTGGTTGCGCGTCCCGACGTCGCCGAGGACGCCTACGACCTGGACATCACCCTGGACACACACTGGGACGGCACGCCCGGCGGTGAGGGGATTCACGCCGTGCGCCGGCTGGTGGTGCCGCTGCGGCTGGCACGCGCCTGGGACGGCGCCGCCCCCTTCGTGGACCCGGGCCGTATCAGCGACACCATGAACGACCTGCTGCGCAACACTGCAGGTGTGGGCGCGGTGTCGATCACCGGTGACCTGGTGGAGCAGCTGCCCGAGGTGATCCCCCCGCAGGCCGGCGCCGTAGACGCGCTTGGGCGTGAGGCCCACCAGCCCTTCGGCACCGTTCACGCGCGCTTCACCCTGGCCGACACCCTGGGTGCGGACCACGCCGCGGTCACGGCCGCGGCCCTGCCCACCACCCTGGCCGCCGCGCCGCTCGTGCCCGACGCCCTGCTCGGCCCCTGCTGGCCAGTCGTCTACGCAGCCCTGGGCAGTGTCGTAGAGGACGGGATGCCGCTGATTGAGGGCCTGCTCGGCGCCGTCCACCTGGACCACACCATTGACCTGCGCCGTCCCCTGGCTGACCTGGTGCAGCAGGCCGGCCCCGACTGCGTGATTCAGGCCGACGGCTGGGTCGCCGGGCTGGAGGAGTCCAGCGCGGGCCGCGTCGTCGACGTGCGCCTGCAGCTGACGGACACCACCGACGGCAGCCTGGTGGCGTTCATGCGCGAGCGCTTCGCCATCCGCGGCCGCGCCTCCGGCACCGCCGTGCCCAGCTCTCCCGAGCAGGCCGGCGGCACCGGCAGGGCGACCGTCCCGGCCGCCCGCCGCCTGCTGCGCCGCATCACCGTGACGGCCCCGAGCGACATGACGGCCTTCGCCCGGGTCACCGGCGACTTCAACCCGATCCACACCAGCTACCACGCCGCGAAGGTCGCCGGCATGGACGCCCCGCTGGTGCACGGCATGTGGCTGTCCGCCACTGCGCAGCAGACGGCGGCTGCCACCGCCATCGACGGCACGCGGCACGTGCTGGCAGGCTGGACCTACACCATGCACGGCCCGGTCGAGCTGGGGGACCACGTCCAGATCAGCGTGGAGCGCACCGGCCTGGTGGTCGGCGGCGGCGTGGTCCTGGAGGTCACCTGCCGCATCGGCGACGAGGTCGTCTCCCGCGGCACCGCGGTGACCGAGCCCGAGCCGACCGCCTACGTCTACCCCGGTCAGGGCATCCAGGCCCGTGGCATGGGTCTGGACGAGATGCGCAGCTCCAAGGCCGCCCGGGAGGTGTGGGAGCGGGCGGACGCCCACACCCGTGCCGAGCTCGGCTTCTCCGTGATCGCGCTGGTGCGCGACAACCCCACGGAGATGACCGCCCGCGGCGTGACCTACCGCCACCCCGACGGCCTGCTCAACCTCACTCAGTTCACGCAGGTCGCCCTGGCCACCGTGGCCATGGCCACCACGGCGCGCCTGGCCGAGGCCGGCGCCCTGGTGGAGTCGGCCGCCTTCGCCGGCCACTCGCTGGGCGAGTACACCGCCCTGAGCGCATACGGGCGCGTCATGTCCGTGGAGACGACGATCTCGATCGTCTTCCAGCGCGGGTCCACCATGCACTCCCTGGTGCCGCGTGACGCCACCGGCGCCTCCAACTACCGGATGGGAGCCCTGCGCCCCAACCAGGCGGGCATCCCCGCCGACGCCGTGGAGGAGTACATCCGCGAGGTCTCCGAGGCCTCCGGGGAGTTCCTGCAGATCGTGAACTACAACCTCGCCGGCGTGCAGTACGCCGTCGCGGGCACCATCAAGGGCCTGGAGGCGCTTGCCGCCGATGCCCGCGAGAAGGCGGCCGCCCGGGGCGGGAAGAACCCCTTCATGTACGTGCCCGGAATTGACGTGCCCTTCCACTCGGAGGTGCTGCGTCCCGGCGTACCGGAGTTCCGGGAGCGCCTGCTGGCGCTGATTCCCGCGGACCTGGATGTGGAGCGCCTGGTGGGTCGCTACGTGCCCAACCTGGTGGCCCGTCCCTTCGCGCTGACCCGCGACTTCGCCCGTGCCATCCTGGACGTGGTCCCCTCCGAGCCGGTGCGCGAGATCCTGGACGACTGGGACCAGTGGGCCGACCGGCCCACTGAGCTTGGCCGCCAGCTGCTGGTGGAGCTGCTGGCCTGGCAGTTCGCCTCCCCGGTGCGCTGGATCGAGACGCAGGACCTGCTGCTGGACGCCCCCGAGCAGGGCGGCCTGGGCGTGGAGCACGTCGTCGAGGTCGGCCTGGCGGCCTCCCCGACGCTGGCGAACCTCGCCTCCCGCACGCTGGCTCTGCCGCGGCACGCAGGCAAGCACGTGGTGGTGCACAATGCCCGCCGCGATGAGGCCCGCGTGCTGGCCACCGACACCGATCCGGCCGCCGGGCTGGAGGAGGAGAGCTTCGAGCTGCCCGAAGCGGCCGAGGAGAGCTCGCCGGCCACCGCCCCGACGGAGGAGGCCGCCGCCCCGGCGGCGCCCGCGACGGCTCCGGCCCAGCCGGAACCTGCCGCCCCCGCCGCGGCTGCTCCGGCCGCTGCCGGACCGGTTGCGGACCTGCCCTTCGGTGCGACCGACGCCCTGACGGTGCTGCTGGCCCACGCCGCCCGCATCCGTCCCGACCAGATCGCGCCCACCGACACCACTGAGTCGCTGACCAACGGTGTGTCCTCCCGCCGCAACCAGCTGCTGATGGACCTGGGTACCGAGCTGCAGCTGGCCAGCATCGACGGTGCCGCCGACGCCGATATGGGCACCCTGGCCGGCATCGTCGCCAAGGGCGCCCCCGGCTACAAGGCCTTCGGCCCCGTGCTTGCGGACGCCACCCGCACCGGGCTGGGACGGATTCTCGGCCCCTCCGGGGTGCGCGCCGGCCGCATCGCCGACCGCGTGACCGGAACCTGGGGCCTGGGTGACGGCTGGGTCTCGCACGTGACTGCGGAGATCTTCCTGGGCACTCGCGAGGGCGCCTCCATGCGCGGCGAGGACCTGGCCACGCTGGGCTCCTCGGCCCCACTGACCAACGCCGGCGCCGTGGACGCACTCGTCGACGCCGCGGTGCAGGCGGTTGCCGCCGCCCACGGCGTGACCGTGGCCATGCCCAGCGCCGGCGGTGCCGGGGGAGCGGTCGTTGACTCCGCCGCCCTGGATGCCTTCTCCGCGCAGGTCACTGGCGCAGACGGAGTCCTGGCCACTACGGCCCGCACTCTCCTGGATGCGCTCGGCCTGGCGGACAAGACGAGTGTGCCCGCCGACGCCGGTGACGAGGCGGCCGCCGCCCGCGCCGCCGTCGAAGCGATCGACGCCGAACTCGGCTCCGGCTGGATCAAGTCCGTGACCCCGGCATTCTCAGCGGACCGCGCCGTCCTCATTGACGACCGCTGGGCCTCCGCACGCGAGGACCTGGCCCGCCTGGGCAACGGGGAAATGGACCTGGAAGATGCAAAGAGCCTCCTGGCTCCGCAGCGCTTCACCGGCCTGGGCTCGGCGGTCGCAGATCAGGCCGCCTGGTGGGGGCGCCAGCTGCGCGCGGCCGGCACCGCCGCGGACTTGGCCGAGCGCGCCGAGATCGCCGAGGCCATCGCCGCCGCGGCCGCGCAGAAGCCGACCGCCTCAGCGGCCGGCGTGCGCTGGGCAGATGACGTGGCGGTGGTCACCGGGGTGGCCCCCGGATCGATCGCGGCCGCCGTGGTCGGCGAGCTGCTGGCGGGTGGTGCCACCGTCGTGGCCACCAGCTCCCGCCTGACGCACGAGCGGCTGGCCTTCGCCACCAGCCTGTACCGCGAGCACGCCTCCGCCGGCGCCCGCCTGTGGATTGTGCCCGCCAACCTGGCCTCCTACCGGGACGTGGATGCCCTGGCCGACTGGATCGGCAACGACCAGGTGGTCACCTCGGGCGGATCGACCAAGCTGGTCAAGGAGGCTCTGGTACCGACGCTGCTGTTCCCCTTCGCGGCGCCGCGTGTGGTCGGCACCCTGGCCGACGCCGGCCCGGCCGCCGAGTCTCAGACCCGTCTGCTGCTTTGGAGCGTTGAGCGCACCATCGCCGCGCTGTCTGCCATCGGCACCGACACCCACGTGGACCACCGTCTGCACGTGGTGCTGCCGGGCTCGCCCAACCGCGGCACCTTCGGTGGCGACGGCGCGTACGGCGAGGTCAAGTCTGCCCTGGATGCGGTGGTGAACCGCTGGCGGGCGGAGAAGAACTGGTCCGGGCGCGTCACGCTGGCCCACCCGCGCATCGGCTGGGTGCGAGGCACCGGCCTGATGGGTGGCAATGACCCGCTGGTGGAGGCCGTCGAGGCCGCCGGTGTGCGCACCTGGTCCACCCAGGAGATTGCCGCCGAGCTCGTTGAGCTGTGCACCACGCAGGTGCGTGGCCGCGCCGCGCAGGCGCCCGTGCAGGCCGACCTGACCGGTGGCCTGGGGGATGACGTGGACCTGGTGGCACTGCGTGAGAGCGCGCGTGCCGCTGCCCCCGCGCCGCAGCCGGAGCCTGAACCGCAGGCCACGATCAAGGCGCTGCCCACCCCGCACGTGCCCACCCAGCCCACCGCGCCCGACTGGGGTGAGGTGGACGCCGAACTGGACGACCTGGTGGTGGTCGTGTCCACCGGCGAGGTCTCGACCTGGGGCTCGGGCCGCACCCGCCGCGAGGCGGAGCTGGGCATGACCGTCGGGGACGACGTCGAGCTGACCGCTGCGGGCGTGCTGGAGCTCGCCTGGGGCATGGGCCTGCTGACCTGGCAGGACAGCCCCAAGGCCGGCTGGTACGACACCGACGGGGAGTTCGTCGACGAGTCCGACATCCACGCGCGCTACCGGGACGAGGTCGTCGCCCGCTGCGGTATCCGCGAGTTCGTTGACGACGGTGTGATCGCCACGGAGGGCCCGGAGGAGGTCGCCGTCTACCTCGACCACGACATCACCCTGACCGTGGCAGATGAGGCGACCGCCCGCACCATTGAGGTCACCGACCCCGAGCACACGCTGGTGGCACCGGAGCTGGTGGACGGCGCCCCCACGGGGGAGTGGACCGTCACCCGCCTGGCCGGCTCGCTGGCCAGGGTGCCGCGCCGCGCCACGCTGTCGCGCACGGTCGGCGGCCAGTTCCCGGTCGACTTCGACCCGGAGCGCTGGGGCATCCCCGCATCCATGGCACAGGGCATGGACACCATCGCCGCCTGGAACCTGGTCACCGCTGTGGACGCGTTCCTGTCCGCCGGATTCTCCCCGGCGGAGCTGCTGGCGGCGGTGCACCCCTCCGACGTGGCCTCCACGCAGGGCACCGGCTTCGGCGGCATGGAGTCCATGCGCAAGATGTTCGTGGGCCGGTTCCTGGATGAGGAGCGCCCCAGCGACATCCTGCAGGAGGCGCTGCCCAACGTGGTGGCCGCGCACGTGATGCAGTCCTACATCGGTGGCTACGGCTCCATGGTGCAGCCGGTGTCGGCCTGCGCCACCGCCGCGGTGTCCATCGAGGAGGGCTGGGACAAGATCGCACTCGGCAAGGCCGACGTGGTAGTGGCTGGCGCCATCGACGACATCTCGATCGAGTCGGTGGTGGGCTTCGGCAACATGAACGCCACCGCCGAGGCTGCCGCCATGTACGCCAAGGGCATCTCCGCCCGCCACTTCTCCCGCGCCAACGACCGCCGCCGCAGCGGTTTCGTGGAGGCCGAGGGCGGCGGCACGGTGATCCTGGCGCGCGGCTCGGTAGCGGCCCACCTGGGGCTGCCGGTGGCCGGCGTGATCGGCTTCGTCTCCTCCTACGCCGACGGCGCCCACACCTCCATCCCCGCCCCCGGGCTGGGAGCGCTCGGTGCGGGACGCGGCGGCAAGGACTCCCGCCTGGCCAGGGCCCTGGCCAAGCTGGGTGTGGAGCCCGACGACATCGCCGTGGTGTCCAAGCACGACACCTCCACGGGCGCCAACGACCCCAACGAGTCCGAGCTGCACACGCGCCTGGCGCGCGCGCTCGGCCGCACCGAGGGCAACCCGCTGGTGGCCGTCTCCCAGAAGACGATCACCGGGCATGCCAAGGGCGGTGCCGCCGTGTTCCAGGTGGCGGGCCTGGCCGAGATCCTCGCGACCGGTGTGGCTCCCGGCAACACCAGCCTCGACGTGGTTGACGCCCCGCTCGAGAAGGACGCCTTCTGGGTATGGCCGCGCACTCCTATCCGGGTGGCGGGCCGCGGCGGCGCGGACGGGCGCACCCCGGGTGCGGGTCCGGTGCGTGCCGGCCTGCTCACCAGCCTCGGATTCGGGCACGTGTCCGGTCTGATCGCCCTGGTGCACCCCGGCGCCTTCGAGGCGGCCCTGCGCGCGCAGAGTGGTCAGGAGGCCGTGGACGCCTGGGTGGCCTCCGCCAACCGGCGCCTGGCCGCCGGCACCCGGCAGCGCCGTGCCGGCATGATCGGCAGGGCCACGCTGTTCGAGCAGATCGACGGCCGCCGCCTGGGCGAGGAGCGTAAGGGTCGTGACCCGCATGAGGTTGAGGCCGCCATGCTGCTGGATCCGGAGGCCCGCCTCGGTGCCGACGGTGTCTACCACACCGGCGAGCGCGCCTGACATCGCGAAACCGGCCCAACTAACACGCCGAGACCGGCACTCATGACGTGCCGAGACCGGTAGAAGTGGTGGCCCCGGGAGCTACGGCTCCCGGGGCCACCGCGCCGTCGGGCTCTCGGGGTTGTCGGCACGAATGTGCGCGCGGCTCGGACATATCGCGGCCCGTAGGCCCGCTCGGCCCGCCAGTTCTATACGGGGCCGGGATTCTTCTAGACGTCCGGTCTTTGCGGCTATCCCGGAGCCTTACTTGTGGCGCCGGGAGCGGGGCCTCACCGTGCGGTGGCGTTTCCTGCGGGGTTCGTGCTCATGGTGGTCTGTGTATTGACAGTTCGTACCTATGGTTGACGGTTCGCACCTTTGCACCGACGATTCGTACTTTTATGCGACGGTTCGGCACCTAGATGTACGTACCGTCGTCAGAAAGTACGAATCGCAGACCAGAAGGTACGAACCGTCACAATGTGTGCCGAATCGGCGGCCAGAATGTACGAGCCCCCACGCGAAGGTAGTGCGTTGTTTCCACAGCTTTGGGAACCTTGAGGTCATGGCTTCTAGGACGCCCGAGGCACCGCGGCCAAGCCCCGGCGCATGCTCGGCATTGCGAGCACGCAGGCCACTACATTCGACTCGGATTCCAAGCAGTTCCGGGTTCGGACGCACTGTGGCGCGGTGTGCTGCCCGTGGTCACCATGCGCCGGCCCGCCGGATGGTGCGAGATACTGGAGCCATGAGCCAGCCCAGCCCGCCCCAGGTCCCTGAGGTGAAGGGCGTGCTCGGCGTTGGGGTGGACCTCGTGCATGTCCCCGGCCTGGCCGAGCAGTTGGAACAGCCGGGCACTGTTTTCGCCGAGCGGACCTTCACCCCTCGCGAGCTGCGCGACGTCGCCCGCCGCGCCGACGCCACCGGCTCGGCGCAGGCCGAGCACCTGGCCGGGCGCTGGGCCGCGAAGGAGGCCTTCATCAAGGCCTGGTCCCAGGCAGCCAATGTCCACGCCGGCCGGGCGGTGGCACCGCAGCTGCCCGCGGAGACGGTCGACTGGCGGGAGATCGAAACTGTTACAGACCGCTGGGGGCGTCCCTCGCTGCGCCTGACCGGGGCCATTGCCGCCCATGTGGCCGGCTCCCTGGGCGCAGGCGCAGCAGCCCCGGAGCGCTGGCCCGTGTCCCTGACTCACGACGGCGACTGGGCTGCCGCTGTCGTGCTGTGCACCCGCCGCTGAGTGCAGTCTCTGAGTACAGTCTCTGAGTACAGTCTCTGAATACAGTCTCTGAATACAGTCGCTGACTAGGCGTCACTGGGTGCGCGTCACTGCCCAGCCCGCGGCACCTGTCCTCCGGCAGCCGGGCGGTATGTGCGGGACCGGTCGGCCCGGTCGCGTACCGAAGCGGACGCTGTACCCGGTCTCGGCCGTGACCGGCGCCTCATTCGCGGTACAGTTCTGTCATGAAGAAGTTGATCAACTCCGTCGAAGGGGTAGTGACCGACGCGCTGGCCGGGATGGCCGCGGCACACCCCGACAGCCTGCGGGTCGACATCGACCGGCACATCGTCTATCGCGCCGTCCCCAAGGACGAGGGCAAGGTAGCCATTGTCTCCGGAGGCGGCAGCGGCCACGAGCCGCTCCACGGTGGCTTCGTCGGAGCCGGCATGCTTGATGCCGCCTGCGCCGGCGAGATCTTCACCTCGCCGGTACCCGACCAGGTCTCCGCGGCCACCGCCGAGGTCGACCGGGGCGCGGGCGTACTGCACATCGTGAAGAACTACACCGGTGACGTCATGAACTTTGACATGGCCGCCGAGCTGGTCGCCGCCGAGTCGGGTATCGAGGTCGCCACCGTGGTCACTGCTGATGACGTGGCGGTGGAGGACTCCCTCTACACCGCCGGCCGCCGGGGCGTGGGCGTAACCGTGATCGTGGAGAAGATCGCCGGAGCGGCTGCGGAGGAGGGCCGTTCGCTCGCCGACGTCGCCGCCGTGGCCAGGCGCACCTCCGAGGCAGGCCGCTCCATGGGCGTCGCCCTCACCTCCTGCACGGTCCCAGCCAACGGAAAGCCTTCCTTCGACCTACCTGATGATGAGATCGAGATCGGCATCGGCATCCACGGCGAGCCCGGCCGGCACCGGGAGAAGATCGCGCCCGCCTCGCAGATCGCCGCCCGCCTGACTGAGCCCGTCATGAACGAGCTTCCCGAAGGCGACGGTACCGGGGTGATCGCCTTCCTCAACGGGATGGGTGCCACTCCGCTGCTGGAGCTCTACCTCATGTACGGGGAGGTCGCCAAGATTCTTGACCGCGCCGGCGTCAAGGTTGAGCGTTCCCTGGTGGGCAACTACATCACCAGCCTCGACATGGCAGGCTGCTCCCTCACGCTCGTGCGCGCCGACGCGGAGCTGCTGCGCCTGTGGGACGCCCCGGTAAACACGCCCGGACTACGTTGGGGGATCTGAGAATATGACCGTGAACGCACCAACCCCCCTGACCGCGCTTCGCGCAGCCGACGTCGCCGCCTGGATCCGCCGTACTAGCCAGTTGATCTCCACCCACGCCGATGAGCTGACCGCCCTGGATGCGGCCATCGGCGACGCCGACCACGGCGCGAACATGAAACGTGGTCTTGCCGCCGCGGTCGAGGCGCTGCCCGAGCAGCCGGAGACCCCGGCGGCGGTGCTCAAGCAGACCGCCATGGCACTGATCTCTAAGGTCGGCGGAGCCGCCGGCCCGCTGTACGGCACGTTCTTCCTGCGCATGTCCACCGCCTGCGCCGGCCAGCAGTCCCTGGACGTGGCCGCCCTGGCGGAGGCCGTGGCCGCCGGGATCGGCGGCATTGTGCAGCGCGGTAACGCCGAGTCCGGCGACAAGACCATGATCGACGCCTGGAATCCTGCCTTGAGCGCTTTGCGTACCGGTGCAGCGGCACCCGCCCCGGCGGAGACCGGTTCAGCCTTGGCGGCCGCAGTCGAGCAGGCAGCGGCCGCTGCGGATGCGGGCCGCGCGGCCACCGCGCCCATGCTGGCGAAGAAAGGGCGCGCCTCCTACCTGGGGGAGCGGTCGGTCGGCCACGTCGACCCCGGCGCCGCCTCCACCGCCCTGATCATGCAGGCGCTTGCCGACGTCGTCTCCGGAACCGCGGCGGGCGCCGCATGACGGGCATCGTCGTCGTCTCCCATTCGCGCCCGCTCGCAGACGCCGCGGTGGCGCTCGCAACAGCTCTGATTCCGGGCCTGGACGCGCCGCTGGAGGTGGCGGCGGGACTGCCCGACGGCACCCTGGGCACTGACGCCACTGAGATCATGGCGGCGATCGAGCGTGCCGACGACGGAAGTGGGGTGGTGGTCCTGGCAGACCTGGGCAGTGGTGTGCTCAGCGCGCAGATGGCCCTGGAGCTGCTGGAACCGGAACTGGCCGCGCGCGTGCGGCTCTCCGGCGGTGCCCTGGTGGAGGGACTGGTCGCCGCGTACGCGGCCGCCGGCACCGGTGAGGCCCCCGAAGTGGTACTCGCCGACGCCGACGCCGCGGCCTCGCTTAAACTGCGGCAGGTTGTAGGCCCCCCACCCCCGTAGGAGAATCATGACCGAGACAACCTTCCAAGCCATCTCCATGATCATCTACTTCGTCGGAATGGTGGCGATCGGCTGGTGGGCGTACGGTCATAACGACTCCTTGGACGACTACATGCTGGCGGACCGCGGGCTCGGGCCCGCGGTCACCGCACTGTCCGCAGGCGCCTCCGACATGTCCGGCTGGCTGCTGATGGGGCTGCCGGGCGCGTTATATGCCGGCGGGTTGGTGGAGGCATGGATCGCCGTCGGGCTGACGGCGGGCGCCTGGCTGAACTGGCGGTACGTGGCGCCCCGGCTGCGCTCCTATACGGAGGTCGCTCACGACTCCATCACGATTCCCAGCTTCCTGGACAACCGCCTGCACGACGACCGGCACCTGCTGCGTTGGGCCAGTGGCGGCGTAATCGTCGTGTTCTTCACCTTCTACGTCTCCTCCGGCATGGTTTCCGGCGGCACGTTCTTCGAGTCGTCCTTCGGGATGGAGTACCGGCTCGGGCTGACGCTGGTTGCCGCCATTACGGTGATGTACACGCTGGTCGGCGGATTCCTGGCGGTGTCATACACGGACTTGGTGCAGGGCATCATGATGGTCACCGCGCTTGTTGCCGTGCCCATTGTGGGAGTGATCCGGCTCGGCGGGCTCGGACCGGCCCTGCACGCGGTCAGCGAGGTTGACCCGCACTACTGGGCGGTGCTGGGCCCCACCACCTCCGTGATTGGAATCGTCTCCTCCCTAGCCTGGGGCCTGGGCTACTTCGGGCAACCGCACATCATCGTGCGCTTCATGGCTCTGCGCAGCCCCCAGGAGGCGCTCTCCGGGCGCCGCATCGGGATCGGGTGGATGCTGTTCGCCGTCGCCGGCGCCGCCGCCACCGCCATCGTCGGGGTAGCCATCTTCCAGCGCGACGGGGGCGCGTTGGCCAACCCGGAGACCGTGTTCATCGCCCTGGGCCAGCTCTTGTTCCACCCGTTTATCGCCGGATTCATGCTGGCCGCCATCCTGGCTGCGATCATGTCCACCATCTCCAGCCAGCTGCTGGTCACCTCCTCCGCCCTGATCGAGGACCTGTACCGGCACGTGTTCCGCCGGCAGGTCTCGCAGCGCCGCCTGGTCATGTACTCCCGCTTCGCCGTACTGGCCGTAGCCGTGATCGCCGCCGCAATGGCGTGGACGCCCAATGACACGATCCTGGCGCTGGTCGCCTTCGCGTGGGCGGGCTTCGGCGCCTCATTCGGCCCTACAGTCCTGCTGTGCCTGTACTGGAAGCGGCTGACTGCCACGGGCGCATTCGTCGGGATTCTCGCCGGCGCCGCGGTGGTAATGGTGTGGGGCAATGTCTCCGGCGGTCCCGGCGGCATCTTCGACCTGTACGAGCTCGCCCCCGGCTTCGCCGCCAATGCCCTGGCAGCCTGGCTGGTCTCGCGGGCGGGGCATCCCGATGCGGCGGTCGCCGACGAGTTCGAGGCCGCGGTGGCCGCCGCCCGCTGACACCCGCCGGACTGGGGGCCCGGCCTGCGCGTACCGAACCGGAGTATCCTGGTGGTGCTCAAGGGAGAGAACGCTATGAAGATCGTCCGCCGTCCAGCCGTCGCCGGAAGCTTCTACCCCGGGGACGACCGCGCCCTGAAACGCGCGCTCGCCGACCTGCTCACCCAGGAACGCACCCAATTGCCTGGGCACGTGACCGTGCCCAAGGCCCTCGTTGTCCCGCACGCCGGCTACATCTACTCCGGCCCCATGGCGGCGCGCGCCTACGCGCGCCTGGAGGCAGGCCGGGGGCGCATCACCCGAGTGGTGCTGCTCGGCCCCACCCACCGAGTGCCGGTGCGCGGGCTGGCCCTGCCTGGCGCGGACCAGCTGGCCACGCCCCTGGGAGTGCTGGAGGCTGACGCTGCCGGCTGCGCCCAGGCAGCCACCCTGCCCGGGGTGAGCACCGCGCCGGAGGTACACGCCCAGGAGCACTCCCTGGAGGTGCAGCTGCCCTTCATCCAGACGGTGCTCGGCGATGTAACAGTGGTGCCACTGGCGGCCGGCGACGCCTCGGCCCGCACCGTTGCCGACGTGATCAGTGCACTGTGGGGCGGGCCGGAGACCGTCATCATCATCTCCTCCGACCTGTCCCACTACCTGCCGCAAGACCTGGCAATAGCGGTTGACACGGAGACCGTTGCGCGCATCCTGGCACTGGACTCCACCATCCCGCACGACCGCGCCTGCGGCGCCACCCCGTTGAACGGCATGCTTCTGGCCGCGCAGGAGCACGGCATGCGCGCCGAACTGCTGGGGCGGTGCACATCGGCCGACACCGCCGGTAACCCGGACCGGGTGGTCGGCTACTGCGCCGTCGCCCTCCACGAGGCGCCCACCGCAGGGGACGAACCTGCCGTCACCGTGGCAGCCGCGGATACACAGGCGACCGAGCCGCCCGCCGACGCCGGAAACACGCTGCTGCCGCTGGCACGCCGGGCGATCGCCCGCGCCGTGGGCGCCGAGGCCGGCTATCCCGCCGAGTTGCCGGCGGGGGAGGGGCCCAACTGGCTGGATCGTCCCGGTGCCGCCTTCGTAACCCTGCGCAGCGCGGACGGCTCTCTGCGCGGCTGCATCGGCTCGCTGGAGGCGCGCCGACCGCTTGGCGAGGACGTCGTGGCCAACGCCGTTGCCGCCGCCCTGCGCGACCCGCGGTTTCCGCCCGTCACGGCCACGGAGCTGCCGGCCCTGAGCCTGGAGGTGTCGGTGCTGAGTACGCCGGAACGCCTGGAGGTCCATGAGGAGCAGGAGCTGCTCCGCCGCCTGCGCCCCGGCGTCGACGGCGTAGTGCTGTCGCTGGGGCCCGGCGCGCCACCTTCCTGCCGCAGGTATGGGACGAGCTGCCCGACCCGGCCGAATTCCTGCGCCGGCTCAAGCGCAAGGCCGGCTGGCCCGCCGGATTCTGGGATGCGGAACTGGTCGCGGAGACCTACCGGGTCCGCGCCTGGGAGGAGTCATGACCGCCTCCGCCCCGCCCGTCTCCCGGCCGGGCACCGCAGGTGGGGACGCCGGCTACACGGCCCGCTGGTGGCACCCGCTGCCGGACGGGCGGCTGCAGTGCGACCTGTGCTCGCGCCACTGCCGCCTGCGGGAGGGACAGCGCGGCTTCTGCTTCGTGCGGCGGCGCAACGGGGAGCGGATTGTGCTGACCGCCTATGGCCGGTCCACGGGTGTGTGCCTGGACCCGGTTGAGAAGAAGCCGCTGAACCACGTCCACCCCGGCAGTTCAGTGCTGTCCTTCGGCACCGCAGGCTGCAACCTGTCGTGCAAGTTCTGTCAGAACTGGGAGATCTCCACAGCCCGCTCCACCGAGGTGCTGAGCGTGGACGCCCCACCGGACCGGATCGCCGATCAGGCCGCCCGGTTGGGTGCCCGCGCTGTCGCCTTCACCTACAACGACCCGGTGGTCTTCGCCGAGTACGCCATCGACACTGCCCGCGCCTGCCACGAGCGCGGGCTGCTGGCCTACGCGGTCAGCGCCGGGTGGATCTGCGACCAGCCGGCGCTGGAGCTGTTCGGCGCCGTCGACGCCGCGAACATTGACCTCAAGGGCTTCACCGAGGACTTCTACCGGAAGGTCACCGGCGCGCGGCTGCGGGACGTGCAGGACACGCTGGTGCGCGTGCGCGAGCGCACCACTGCCTGGCTGGAGCTGACCACGCTGCTCATCCCGGGCCTGAACGACTCGCCCGAGGAGGTCGGTCGGCTCGCCGCCTGGGTGGTTAGCGCACTTGGTGCGGACACGCCGCTGCACCTGACGGCCTTCCATCCCGCCCACCGCATGCTGGACCGGCCGCCGACGCCGGTGGCGACACTGCGCCGGGCCCGCCGCGCGGCGCTGGACGCGGGGCTGCGCTTCGTGTACCTCGGCAATGTGCGTAGCGGGGAGGGCACGACGACCCTGTGCCCGGGCTGCGGGCAGGCGGTTATCGCTCGCCATGGCTACATGGTGGAGACCTACGAGCTGGATACGGCGGGTTGCTGCCGGCACTGCGGGCGGCGGCTGCCCGGCCTGTTCGACGCCGACGACCCCGGCGGCGGAGCGGCAGCATTCCCGTGGCGCCTGGCCCCGACGGAATGGTGAGCAGCGGCGAACACGTCCACGGTCCGCGTCCTGGTGCACTTAGCCGCGTATGTGCAAAAGACTTCGGAGTGGTGAGCGGGGTTGCCGCTGCCGTCACCAGCCGCTAATGTCGGAGATGCATACAACGTGCTCCGGGGTCGGTGAAAGCCCGAACCGGCGGTGACAGTCCGCGACCCGACCGCATCCACCCGCAGGGTGGGCGCGGTCGGCTGAGCCGGTGGAATTCCGGTACCGACGGTTAAAGTCCGGATGGGAGGAGACACGTGGCGCGCGTCCGGCGTCGGCGGATCGTGGTGCGCTCCCATGCGGGCGCATCCCGGCTGTAGGCAGGGACCCGCGCCGTGCGGCGCTACGCGCGTACCGCCCGTCACCCCGGAGTGCCCCGGGGTGGGTGCTCCGGGGGAGCCGGAGAGGACACTGTGCATGACGAGCGCCACCGTCGCCAGCATCGGCCTCGGCGTGGCCGAACGCGAGGCCGCCCGCGCGCCGCGGAGCCCGCACATCGGATCGCCCTGCCTGCTGCGACCGTTGCTGAGCCCGCCCGTGACGCTTGGGGCCATGCTGCTGCTGGCCTGGTGGGCGATTACCCGCGCCGGACTGATCCCGCCGGTCTTCCTGCCCGGCCCCCTCGACGTCGCCCGCCGCCTGGTGCTCGCCTTCACCCAGGGCGGCCTGGCCGGATACGCCTGGGTGACCCTGCGGGAGGCGCTGCTCGGCTGCCTGGCCGCCGCCGCCCTATCGCTGCCCCTGGCCTGGACCCTGTACCGCTCCCGCCGCTTCTCCCGCGCCGTCCTGCCGTATGTGGCGGCGTCCCAGGCAGTTCCAGCCATCGCCATTGCCCCGCTACTGGTGGTGTGGATCGGCTACGGGACGGTGCCGACCGTGGTCCTGTGCGTGCTCATGGTCTTCTTCCCCATCACCGTCACGGTCCTGCTGGGCCTGCGTGGACTGGATACCGATGTCATTGACGCCGCCCGCCTGGACGGCGCCCACGGAGTGAGCATGCTCATTTACATGGAGCTGCCCATGGCGCTGCCCTCGATCCTCTCCGGCCTGCGCACCGGCTTCACCCTGTCCGTCACCGGCGCCGTGATCGGCGAGATGACTATGGGCGGGGAGGGCCTGGGCATGGTGCTCGCCTCCCAGCGCCAGACGGTCGATACCACCGGGCTGTTCTCCACCATCGTGGTGCTTTGCGTCATCGCCACCACCATCCACTGGGTGCTGCACGAGCTGGAGCGGCGCAGCCGCGTCGTCGCCTCGATGCGGGGGCGCCGCGCCACCTGAGCCGGCACCACCGGCCCCCTCGCGCAAACACCCACCGACCGATTCCCTCTGTTTTGCCCGTCCGAATCTTCTAACCGCCGCACGGCACCGAAAGGAACCTCATGCCCGCTCTTACCCCGCGCCCGGCTCCGAGCCGCCGCACAGTTCTGACCGCCATGGGTGCGGGCGCCGTAGGCCTGCTCGCCGCCTGCGCCTCGGGCAGCGGCGCCCGGAGCTCCAACGTCTCCGCCTCCGCCGACGCCTCCGGGCTGGTGATCGGCATGACCTACACCCCGAACGTGCAGTTCGCGCCCTTCTACCTGGCGCTGGCCGACGGCGAGTACGCGCCGGGCGTCTCCCTGCGCCACCACGGGGAGCAGGAGGGACAGTTCGACGCCCTGCTGGCCGGGACCGAGCACGTGGTGGTGGCGGGCGGTGACGAGGCCATCGTGGCCGCGTCCAATGGCAATGAGCTGGTCATCATCGGCGGCTACTACCAGCGCTACCCGGGCTGCATCATCGTCCCCGAGGAGTCCGACGTCACCGAGCTGGCCGACCTGGCCGGCAAGACGATCGGCACCCCCGGAAAAACGGGGGAGACCTGGTACTCGGTGCTGGTGGCGTTGTCCTCCGCAGGGCTGAGCGAGGACGACGTCGATGTGCAGGAGATCGGCTACACCCAGCAGGCCGCCCTCTCCAGCGGCAAGGTCGACGCGATCGCCGGATTCTCCAACAACGACGCCGTCCAAATCGCCCAGAACGGCACCCCGGTGCGGGTGCTCGCCATCGGCGAGGAGGTGCCGCTGCTGGGCGCCTCCCTGATCACCACCCCGCAGGTGCTCGCCGACCGCCGCGGCGAGCTGGAGGCGGCAGTTGCGGCCTCCGCAGTCGGGATGACCAAGTTCGTGGATGACCCCGATGCCGCCGTGGCGGCCACCAAGGAGTACGTGCCCGACCTGGTCGACTCCACGCAGGCGGACAATGCGCGCGAGGTGGCCGTGGCCACGGGTGAGCTGGTGCGTCCCAACGAGAACACGGTGGTGGGCGCGCTGGTGCCCGAGCAGGTGGGGGAGACCATCGACTTCCTCGCCGGCCGCGGCCTGCTCGGCGAGACCACCGTGACCTCAGACGCCGTCTGCGACCCGCTGCTCACTGCCTGACCCAGCGCCCGGTGGGATCCTGGCGGGGCTTACAGTCGGCAGGCCACCAGGGAGGACACGAGGATGGCGCGCGCCCCGATTGCGTAGAGCTCATCCATGACGCGGTTGGCGTCCTTGCGGGGCACCATCGCCCGCACCGCCACCCAGTCGGGGTTCTGCAGCGGCGAGACGGTGGGGGACTCAATGCCGGGGGTGATCTCGCTGGCCAGGTGCATCCGGTTCATGGGGATGTCATAGTCCACCAGCACGTAGGAGCGGGCCCGCAGCACCCCCTCCAGGCGGCGTACGAGCGTGGCCAGGCCGGGCTCGTCGCGGTACTGCTCGGTGGTGATCAGCACCGCCTCGCTGGCCAGGATCGGCTCCCCGAAGGTCTCCAGGCCCGCGGCCCGCAGGGTCGACCCGGTCTCGACGACGTCGGCGATCAGGTCCGCCACCCCCAGCTGCACGGAGGACTCCACGGCACCGTCCAGGTGCACGGTCTGGGCGTTGATCCCCTGCTCCGCCAGGAAGTTGCGCACCAAAACGTCGTAGGAGGTCGCCACGCGCTTGCCCTCGATATCACCAAGCGCGCTCATGGTGCCTGCGGGCGCGGCGAAGCGGAACGTGGAGCGGGCAAAGCCGAGCGGCAGGTGCTCAATCGCCTCCACGCCCGAGTCCAGCAGCAGGTCGCGGCCGGTGACACCGGCGTGCACGGTGCCCTGGCCGACGTAGACGGCGATGTCGCGCGGGCGCAGGAAGAACAGCTCGACCTGGTTGGCGTCGTCGACCAGGACGAGCTCCCTACCGGAGCGGCGGGTGCGGTAGCCCGCCTCGGCGAGCATGGTGGTGGCGGGCTCGGACAGGGAGCCCTTATTGGGCACGGCGATGCGCAGCACGTTGTTCCTTGACTGTGTAGTGGAGCTTGAAAGCGTGGTCAGTGGGGGTGATGGATCATGCGGGGCCCGGCGTACCCTGGCCTCACAGGTAGCGGTAAACGTCCTCGAGCGTGTAGCCCTTGGCCAGCATCATCACCTGGGCGTGGTACAGCAGCTGGCTGAGTTCCTCGCAGGCCGCCGCGTCAGACTCGTGCTCACAGGCCATCCACGCCTCGGCGGCCTCCTCCACCAGCTTCTTGCCGATGAAGTGCACGCCGCGGTCCAGCTCCTCAACCGTGCCGGAACCGGCAGGGCGAGAAGCGGCCTTGTCCTGCAGCTCGGCGAATAGGTCCTCAAAGGTCTTCATGGGCACAGCGTAGTGCAGCCCCGCCACGGGCACGCACCGCGCTCAATCCTGCGGGACGCGCCCGGCGGGCTCGTATACCAGTCGGGCTGCGTGACGGCCGGCGGCGGCCGCCGCCAGGAAGGCGGCCTCGTCCTGATCGAGCCCGCGGCCCATGGTGCTCAGCCGCACCCCGGTCGCCTGCTGCATGTCTGCCAGCGCCTGATACAGGCCCCCAACCGCCACCTTCACCAAGCGGTGCGCGGCCCCCAGCTCGCGGGGACCGCACAGGGCGGCGGCCTGCTCGGCGATCCGCGTCCCCAGTGCGCCGGGCAGCTCGGGCACGACGACGTCGGCGGCCGCCATTGCCACGCGCCCGTAGGCGGTGATCGAATGATGAGAGACTCCCCGGTGTCGCAGGCGGGCATCCGCCTGCGACACCCGCAGGCAGGCGACCGGCCGACCGCCCAGTGCGGCTGCGGCGTTCACGGCGTCACCACAGGCGACCCCGGAGAAGCCCCAGGGCGTATCCGTACCCAGGTTGCCAGGTCCCTGGGTGACGACGATCACGTCCGCTTCCAGCACGAGGCGGGCGGCCAGTAGGCCGTTGTGGATGCTCACCGCCTCCAGGTCCCCGCCCCACGACTGGCCGACGCTGACGGTGCCGACGAGCACCCCGGCCGCCTGTAACCCGGCAACCGAGCGCGAGTAGGGCAGCGGCAGCGCGCCCCCGTCAGTCATCACGTACGCCACTCGGAGGGGCCGCGCCGCCGCGTCGGGGCCCGCGCCCGGAGAGAAGCCCTCAGGGACCGGGTCAAGCGCCGGGTCAAGATCCGGGCGTAGCAGCCCGGCCAGGATGGCGGGCAGGGAGGAATGCAGATCGGCGATCACCACCGGCGCGCCGGCCAGCGTCAGCGCGTCAATAGGGGCCGACAGCCGCGAGTGAAGCGGGGTGTTCTGCTCATCCACGCCGGTAACCATGACCTGGTCGGGCATGTAACGTGCCTTGACCAGGTGACCGCCCGGCTCCGGATCCGCCGGCAGTATGCCGGGCCGCGCAGTGACCATGCCGTGCCCCCCAGTGCCCAGGCCACGGGCCAGGGCGGACACCTCCAGGCGTACCCACTCCCCGGGCTCCGGCAGCCCGGTCACGGACTCGTAGGCGATCGCCCGGCACGGCTCGCCGGCGCCCAGCACGGCAGCACCCGGCGGGGCCGAGACGATGCGCACCTCCAGCTCGGCACAGCGCCTCCCGGACTGCCCCCAGACCTCCCGCACCGCGAGCACGTCCCCGTCACGCCACATCATGGAACCACCCTAAGCCACCCGGGTGTTCCGATCGCTGCGGACCCGCGCTGCGCATACGCTGGCCCCGTGTCCGAACCCGCGCCGCGCCCCGAGCCCACGGCCATCCCCACCGAGGAGCGCCAGGTCAACCTGTTGCTGGCGCTGCGCAACACCGCCTCCGGTATGACCAAGGCACAGATCATCGGGTCGGTTGCCGGATACGATCCCGAGGGCGGCAGCTCAGCCGACCGCATGTTCGAACGGGACAAGGACGTGCTGCGGGAACTGGGCATCGACATCACCACCACCGGGCAGGCGGACCAGGCGCGCTACCGCATCACCGAGGCCGATTACGCGCTGCCTGACCTGACACTGACCGCGCAGCAGGCCGCCGCCGTGGAGCTGGCAGCCTCAGCCTGGCGCTCCGGGGCCCTGACCCCCGCCGCCCGCCATGCGCTGACGAAGATCCGGGCCGTGGCCGGCGTCGACGACGCCGCCGACTCACTGCCGGACCTGAGCATCGACCTGGGCAGTGATGTCTCCGGCGGGCAGGTTCCCGCGGAACTGGCCACCGCCGTCCGGGAACGGCGTCGGGTGAGCTTCGAATACGCCTCCGCCAACTCCGGGCGGGTGAGTGCCCGCATAGTAGAGCCGCACCGGATGCGCATGAGTGAAGGCGCCTGGTACCTGGACGGACTGGACCGGGCCTCCGGGCAGCAGCGCACGTTCCGTCTGGCCCGTGTGGTCGGACCGGTGTCCGTGGTATCCAGCGCCGACGCCTTTCCCGCGCCCGAAATCACCGCACCCGTCACGGCGCAGGCGCTGATCGCGGTTGCGCCCGGACGCGCCCTGCAGCTGCGCTCGCGCGCGCTGGTGAGCTACAGCGCCGCCGAGCTGGCGGACGGCCCAGCACCCCGAGAGCTGCCCCCAGTGCCCGGACAACGACTTGGGGACCTGGCCCGGCGCCTTCCCCAGCAGTGGGATGTAATCAATGTCACGTTCACTGATCGCTTCGCCTTCGCCGGCGCCCTGGCCGCGCTCGCGGACGCCGTCGTCGTGCTGGCACCCGCGCAGCTGCGCCAGGACGTTCTGGAGCACTTGAACGCCGTCGCCGCGCTGTCCGCCCCACCGCAGCCGGAGGAGGACTGAAGTGGCCCGGCCCAGCTCCACGGACCGACTGGTACGCCTGCTGGCGCTGCCCGCCTGGGTGGCTGAGCACGACGGCGCCACCTTCGCGCAGGCAGCCGCGCACTTCGGCGTCACACCGGAGACGATACGCAAGGATGTGGACACCTTGTGGGTATCGGGCCTGCCCGGCGGCATGCCCGATGAGCTGGTCGACTTCTCCGCCTCCGACTTCGAGGCGGGCCGCCTGCGCCTGACCGAGCCACTCGGCCTGGACCGGCCCGTTCGCCTGTCCCACCGCGAGGCGGTCGCCCTGCTGCTGTCGCTGGAGGTGCTCATCGGCGTGCTGGCCGACGACCCGCAGGCCCTGGCGACGCTGAGCCGCACCCGGGCGGTTCTGCGCCAGGCCCTGGGCGCCGCCGCTGACGCGCCCGTCGCCGCGCCGGGCCCGCATTCCACTGTGCTGGTAACCGTGCGCCGTGCCCTGGCCGAGGGAAGGCGCCTGCGTCTGACGTATGTCTCCGCTACCGATACTCGCTCTGAACGTGATGTCGACCCGCTGGAACTGACCAGTGACGGCACGCACCTGACGCTGCGGGCCTGGTGCCTGAGCGCCGGAGCGGAGCGCTCCTTCCGGCTCGATCGCATCCTGGCGGCGCAAGTGCTGCCGGTGCAGGCCACGGCGCATCGCCGCCGCGGGAGCAAGCATGACCCCGATCCGGAGTTGTGCCTCAGCCTGAAGCCATCGGGGCGCTGGCTAGTCGAGCAGGTCCCCTGCGAGCAGGTGTCCATTGCTGAGGACGGCGTGCTGCACATTCGGGTGAGGGGCCGCGACCAGGCCTGGCTGATCGGACTGCTGCTGTCAGCCGGGAGGCACCTGAGGCACGCCGCGCCCGCGGATCTCACCGCCGCCGCCGGTGCGGCGGCGCGCCGTGCCCTGGCGCTGGATGCTCAGGTGCACCGCAATTGAGGTTGATACGCCTAGGGTGGAACACCGTCGCCCGGTGCTCAGGCCCCACCGGCGAAACGCTAGACTCATGGCGTACCACGCGGGCTCATCCAGTTGCGAGCCCCACGAAAGGAGCAGCGTCGTGATCAAGCCCACGCACATCGTCGTTCTGCTTGTCCTCATTCTCCTCATCTTCGGCGCAAACAAGCTGCCTGAGATCGCCGGAAGCATCGGCAAGTCCATGAAGGTGTTCAAGAAGGAGGTCAAGGAGCTGCGCGAGGACGAGGACGCCCCGGCGGTCCAGCAGCCGCCGGCCCAGATCCCTCAGCAGCCGCAGCAGGGCACCTACTACACCCAGCCCACCCAGCCGGGCCAGGCCGCTCCGCAGCAGCCGCAGCCGTACACGGACGGCACCGTCCAGCAGTGATGCCGCGGCGCGCGGCGCCGTGAACGCGCTGCGGGACGAGCGCCGTGGCATCTCGCCGCAGGGACCCGGCCCGTCCGGTCCCGCTTGCAACGCATCCGGCCACCAGTACCCGGGAGGAGTAGAACGTGCCGCACATGCCGAAGCTGCCCGGCAGCAGGCGCAAGGAGAACCCCGAGGCGATCATGTCTATCGGGGACCACCTGCGCGAGCTGCGCAACCGGCTGTTCGTCTCGGCCATCGGCATCACCGTCATGGCGGTAGTCGGCTATTTCCTCTACGACTCCGTATACCAGTTCATCACCCACCCGGTTGAGGTCGCCAATGCCCGCGGCGCAAACCTCAACATCAACTTCTCCACGATGCTGTCCTCCTTCGACATGCGGCTGCGGGTGTCCATCTGGCTGGGTGTACTGCTGGCGTCACCACTGTGGATTTACGAGTTCTTCGCCTATGTGGGCCCGGGGATGACACGCAAGGAGAAGGCGTACACCTGGGTCTTCGGGGTTGTGGGGCTACTGCTGTTCGCCGCCGGCTGCGCACTGGGCATGTGGATCATGCCGCACGCAGCCGTGATCCTCACCGGCTTCATCCCTAACACCGACTCCGCCACCGGCATCATGGACGCCTCGGTGTACCTGTCCTTCGTGCTGCGCCTGGTGCTGGCCTTCGGAGCCGCGTTCCTGCTCCCGGAGGTCATGGTGGCCCTCAACCGGCTCGGGGTGATGAAGGGGCGCACCATGCTCAAGGGCTGGCGCTGGGCGGTGATCGGTATCTTCACCTTCATGGCCTTCGCCAACCCGCTGCCGGATCCCTGGTCGATGATCTTCATGGCGATTCCGATCACCGGCCTCTACTTCCTGGCCTGCTACATCTCCATCCGCCACGACAAGCGGGTCGCCAAGCGCCGTGCCGAGGAGGACGCGGCCCTGGATGCAGCCCTTGCCGAAACCGCCTCCAACGCCTGACCGGCACCGGCCCGCCCCAAGCCTGCGGGAGCAGCCCGCAGCCGCGCATAGGCTTGACTCATGAGCTCACCCGCACAACGCTATGCCGCCGCACGTCGTCGTCAGGCGGAGTCACGCACAGAGCTCGCCGGTTTCGCAGCCACTTACGACTTCCCGTTCGACGACTTCCAGAATGAGGCCTGCCGCGCCCTGGAGGCGGGCGAGGGCGTGCTGGTGGCGGCGCCTACCGGCGCCGGCAAGACCGTCGTGGGTGAATTCGCCGTGCATCTGGCGCTGGCGAAGGGTCTCAAGGCCTTCTACACCACCCCGATTAAGGCCCTGTCGAACCAGAAGTACCTGGATCTGGTGGCCCGGCACGGCGCCGAGAAAGTCGGTCTGCTCACCGGCGATACCTCAGTTAATCCACATGCGGATGTGATCGTGATGACCACTGAGGTGCTGCGCAACATGCTCTACTCCGGGGCGCGGGACCTGGATCGGCTGGGTTACGTGGTCATGGATGAGGTGCACTACCTGGCGGACCGCTTCCGCGGCCCGGTCTGGGAGGAAGTCATCATCCACCTGGCTCCCGAGGTGCAGGTGGTCTCCTTGTCCGCGACGGTCTCGAACGCGGAGGAGTTCGGGGACTGGCTCGAGCAGGTGCGGGGGCGAACGGCCGTGGTGGTCTCCGAGCACCGCCCGGTGCCCCTGACCCAGCACATGCTGGTTGGACGCCGCCTGCTGCCCCTGTACTCGCTGTCCGACACACCCGATTCGGCCCGCGACCAGGCGCATTCCTCCACCCAGCCGCCGCTCAACCCGGACCTGCTGCGGGCCGTTAGGGATGCGCGCCGAGC
Source organism: Actinomyces sp. 432 (assembly GCF_009930875.1). Lineage (NCBI taxonomy): Bacteria > Bacillati > Actinomycetota > Actinomycetes > Actinomycetales > Actinomycetaceae > Actinomyces > Actinomyces sp. 432. The sequence continues at coordinate 1,373,345 of NZ_CP025249.1, read as the reverse complement.
CGCTGCGGGGGACGCGCCGTCGGCGGGCTCCGGCTACCGCGGCGGGCGCAGGGGCCGGTGGGCGCGCGCCGCCGGCCAGACGCGCCCGCGGTACCGTGGCGATGGTGGTGCCCGCACCGCCCACTTGCGTGCGCCGTCGCGGATTGCGGTCGTAAGCGCTCTGGATCGCGCAGACCTGCTGCCCGCGATTGTCTTCGTGTTCTCCCGCGCCGGCTGTGAGAACGCCGTTCGCGAGGCCGTCAGCCACGGGGTTGACCTGACCACTGGTGAGGAGGCGCGCCGCATCCGTGAGGTCATCGACCGGCGGACCGCGGAGATCCCCGCCGGGGACCTGGGCGTTCTGGGCTTCCACACCTGGGCCAATGCCCTGACCCGGGGGTGGCCGCCCATCATGCGGGCCTGCTGCCGGTGTTCAAGGAGACCGTGGAGGAGCTGTTCGCCGCCAACCTGGTCAAGGTCGTCTACGCCACTGAGACGCTGTCCCTGGGCATCAATATGCCGGCTCGCACAGTGGTGCTGGAGTCACTGCGCAAGTGGAACGGCTCTGCGCACGTGAGCCTCACGCCGGGGGAGTACACGCAGCTGACCGGCCGGGCCGGTCGGCGCGGCATCGACGTCGAGGGGCACGCCGTGGTTCTGGCCACCGACGACGCCGACCCCGCCTTCGTCTCCTCCCTCGCCTCCCGCCGCACCTACCCGCTGGTATCCGCCTTCCGCCCCACCTACAACATGGCGGTCAACCTCCTGGGGCGAATGCCGCGTGCCCGCGCCCGGGAGGTGCTGGAGTCGTCCTTCGCCCAGTTCCAGGCCGACCGCGGCGTGGTTGAGCTGGCCGCCGAGGTCCGGCGCAAGCGCCGCCAGTTGGACACGCTGGCACAGCAGATGTCCTGCCGCCTGGGAGACTTTGGCGAGTACGCCCTACTGCGTCGCCGCATCAGTGATGCGGAGGCCGACCAGTCCCGAGGGAATCGGTCCGCCCGCCGCAGTGAGGCGGGCCGGACCATCGGGGCGCTGGGCCGCGGTGACGTGGTCCTGTTCCGGAGCGGGCGGCGCCACCGCCACGGCGTCGTCATCGCGCAGGGCAGCGACCACACCGGAGCCCCGCGGTTGACAGTGGTGGGGGAGGACAAGCGGGTCCACACCCTCACCCCCGAGAACGCGCCCGAGGGCGTGACCCGGGTGGGTGCGCTGCCGGTGTCTGAGGACCTGGATGCGCGTCGCCCGCGGGAGCGGGACCGGCTGGCCGACCGCTTGCTTGATGCGCTGCGCGCCGGGGACCTTGACGAGTCCGATGAGCGCGGTTCGCGCCGCGGCCACCACCGTGATGAGGACGCCGGAAGGCGCCTGGAGCGTCTACGCCATGAGATGCGCGCCCATCCCTGCCATGCCTGCCCCCACCGGGAGGAGCACGCCCGCGTGGGGCGACGCTGGGTGCGCACCAGGGATGAGCTTGACCGCCTGCGGGCCCGCGTCGACAGGCGCACCGGCACCATCGCCCGGCAGTTCGACGCTGTGTGCCGGGTCCTCCTAGAGCTGGGATACCTTGAGCCCAGTGACCGGGGCCGCCCCGAGGGGGAGTTGCGGGTGACGAACGTCGGTAAGGTGCTGGCGCGTGTCTACGCCGAGCGGGACCTGCTGGTGGCCGAGTGCCTGCGCGAAGGCCTGTGGGACGGCTTGCGCCCCGCCGACCTGGCCGGGGCCGTGTCCGCCTGTGTGTACGAGCCGCGGCTGGCTGCATCCTCCCGCGGGCTGCCGGTTGCGCCCGGGTCCCGCCTGGGGGAGGTGCTGCGGCGCGAGTTGGCCGTCTCCCGTCGCATCGGAGACCTGGAGGCGCTCGAGCGCGTAGAGCCGTCCACCGGTGCTGAGCCCGCTCTAGCGGGCGCGGTACGGGCCTGGACGGACGGCGCGGAACTGGCGACGGTACTCGGTGACACGGATCTCACCGCCGGGGACTTCGTACGCTGGTGCAAGCAGTTGCTGGACGTGCTCGGGCAGCTGGCGACTATTACTTCCGGCCCGGGCACCGGGCAGGGGCACTCCCTGAACAGGCTCGCGATGACGGCTGCGGAGGCCAGCCTCGATGTCAACAGGGGAGTGGTCAGTTGGTCCTCCGTATGAGACCGCGTATACGGCGCCTGCTGCCGCTGCTCGGCTCGGTCTGCGCCGGCCTGGCCGTGTGGGCGGCCTTCCCACCACTGAACGTGTGGTGGGCCGCACCGCTGGGGCTGGCACTGCTGGCCACGGTGCTGCGCGGTCGGGGCCCCGGGGTGGGGGCGGGCCTAGGGCTGGTGTTCGGGCTCGCCCTGTTCACTCCGCTGTTGCACTTCACGGCGGTGGCCATGGGTAACCCGCTCGGCTGGGTGGCCCTGACCGCAGTGGAGTCGCTCTACCTGGCCGCCTTCGGCTCCGCCTGGGCACTTGTCGGCCGGATCGGCCGGCTCGAGCACGGCGGCGGCGCAGTCGTGCTGGCACGCATGCTGGCATTCGCCGTGGTGTGGTGCGGTGTGGAGGAGGTGCGCTCGTCCTGGCCGTGGGGAGGGTTTCCCTTCGGCAGGCTCGCCTTCGCCATGGCCGACGCCCCCATGCTGCCTTTTGCCGCCTACGGCGGTGCCATTGGGCTGAGCGCGCTAGTGGCCTTCGCCGGAGCCGGCCTGGCAGAGGCCGGCCGGGCCGTGCGGGGCCGCCGGAGCCTGAGCGCGCTGGTGGCCGCCGCCCTGGCGGGCTTGGTTACGGCCGCCCCGATTCTGCTGCCCGTGGACGGCGCCGCCCAGGACGGCACCCTGCGCGTAGGCGCGGTGCAGGGCAACGTGGCCGAGGAGTTCGAGGACGCCTTCAACCGGGCGCTGGAGGTGACCGGCAACCACGCCGAGGCGACCCGCACGCTGGCCGGCGACGTCGGGCGGGGGACACTCGACGTGGTGATCTGGCCGGAGAACGCCGCCGACCTTGATCCACGGGACTTCTCGGCCTCGGCCGCGCTGGTGGACTCCGCCGCCCAGTCCGTCGGGGCGCCGGTACTGGTCGGGGCGATTCTCTATGCCGACGGCGTGCGCTACAACGACATGGTGGTCTGGAGTCCCGGTGCGGGGGCGGGGGAGTACTACCGCAAGCACCGCCCGGTGCCCTTCGCCGAGTACATTCCCCTGCGTGAGCAGCTGCGGCAGCTGACTGATCAGGTCGACCGCATCGGCACCGATCTGGCTCCCGGCACCGGGCCGTACACGCTCACCGTTCACGCCGCCGCGCAGGACCGGGATGTCAAGCTCGCCATGGGCATCTGCTTCGAGGTCGCCTATGACGACACCCTTCGCGACGGCGTTGAGCAGGGCGGCGAGTTGATCGTCATCCCCACGAACAACGCCAGCTTCCTGCACTCCTCAGAGGCAGAGCAGCAGCTGGAGCAGGGCAGGGTGCAAGCCGTCATCCACGGGCGCGCCCTGGTGCAGGCCTCCACCGTCGGGGTCACCGCGATCATCAACCCGCGCGGCGTCGTCGAGCAGCGCACGCAGCCCTATACACAGGCCGCTCTCGTAGCCGACGTGCCACTGCGCACCTCGATTACCGTTGCGGATCGCCTGGGCGGCCTGCCCGGGCTCGCCCTGCAAGTGGCCGCCGCGCTGCTGACGGCAGCCGGTATGGTTTCCGGTATGTCACGGCTGCGGCGTCGGCGACGGCGTCGCCCGTGACCGTTCCGAGTGCCGAGCAGATGACAGGAGCAGGATCGTGAAGGCGCTGGTGGTAATCCCCACCTACAACGAGATCGAGACGCTGGCCGGCGCGCTGGATGGGGTACGGCGTGCCGCGCCGCAGGCGCACGTGCTGGTGGTGGACGACAACTCTCCTGATGGCACCGGCCGCCTCGCCGACGCCCGCGCGCAGGCCGATGCGCACATTCACGTACTCCACCGCACCGAGAAGAACGGCCTGGGACCCGCCTACTTGGCGGGCTTCTCCTGGGCGCTGGCCTCAGGGTATGAGCTGGTGTGCGAGATGGATGCCGATGGCTCGCACCGTCCCGAGGACCTCGCGCTGCTGATCCAGCGCGCGGAAATGGCCGATGCCCCCGACCTGGTGATCGGCTCCCGCTGGGTATCCGGCGGCGCGACCGACGGCTGGGATGCGCGGCGGGTGGCCCTGTCACGGGGCGGCAACCTGTACATCAACGCCATGCTGGGGCTACGGGTCAGGGACGCCACCGCCGGGTTCCGGGTGTACCGGGCCGAGTTACTGCGAAGCCTGAATCTGGGGGAGATTGAGGCAACCGGCTACGGCTTCCAGGTCAATATGACCAAGCTGGTCGCCGACGCCGGTGGCCGCATCGTGGAGATGCCCATTACCTTCCAGGAGCGTGAGGCGGGCCAGTCCAAGCTCTCCGGCGGAATCTTCTCCGAGGAGCTCGCACTGGTCACCAAGTGGGGGATTGCCAAGCGCAGCGCGCAACTGGCGGGCCTGGCTGCTTCCGCCGGGCAGGCGGCCCGGCGCGCCTACCAGCGGGTCGGCGCGCCTCAGAAGCGTTCGCGGTAGATCTCGCCCGAGCGGAGCATCTCCAGGCGCTCGTCCAGCAGGACCTTCAGGTCCTCGATGTCGCGGCGCTCCAGCAGCATGTCCCAGTGCGTGCGCGGGGCCTTCTTCGGCTCATCGGACTCGGGCTCGTCCTCTCCGCGCAGCGCCGCGGCCTGCCCGCATTCCGGGCACTCCCAGGTCTGCGGAATCTCCGCCTCCATGGACATGGGGACGGTGGTGACGTGCCCGAGCGGGCACTCGTAGGTGATGTTCTGCCGCTCGGCGAACTCCACGCCCTCCTCTGACTCCATCGACTTGGCGCCGATCGTCATGCCTCGCAGTGCGCGGTCCGCCATGCTATTGCCCTTCCTGTCGCTTGATGTGCTCGGCGTGCTGCCGCCGAGAGGATAACGCGTAGGCGCCGTGGCGCATTCCCGCCGCCGCTGGGTGAATGACCGGGCCCGCGCCGGCGGAACGCGCCTGCCGCAGGTTGCTGTGCGGCATACTTGGCACCATGGCAACCAAGCGTATCGGAATCCTCACGGCCGGCGGCGACGCCCCGGGACTCAATGCCGCGATCCGCGGCTTTGGCAAGGCGGCTATCGCCGAGCACGGCTGGAAGCTGATCGGCTTCCGTGACGGCATGCGCGGCCTGGCAGAGAACCGGTACACGGAGCTTGATGCAGCCACCCTGTCCGGCATCCTGACCACTGGCGGCACCATGCTGGGAACCAGCCGGGACAAGGTCCATCGCATGGTGGTGGACGGCGAGGTGCGGGACATGATCCCGACCATCGTGGAGAACGTCGAGAAGGACAAGCTCGACGCGCTGGTGTGCCTGGGCGGCGGCGGCACCGCGAAGAATGCCCGCCGACTCATGGATGCGGGCATCAATGTGCTCCACCTGCCCAAGACGATCGACAACGACATCGTGCATACGGACAGCTCCTTCGGCTTCTCCACCGCACTGGAAATAGCCACCGAGGCAGTGGACCGGCTGCACTCCACCGCGCACTCCCACCACCGCATCATCCTCACCGAGATCATGGGCCACCGGGCCGGCTGGCTGGCCCTGGGCGCGGGTGTGGCCGGCGGCGCAGACGTGATCCTGCTGCCCGAGGTTCCCTACTCGGTGGAGACGATCGCGGAGAAGATCGAGCGGCGTCGTAAGCATGGGTCAACCTTCTCCGTGGTCGCGGTGGCCGAGGGCGCCCGCAGCGTCAAGGACGCCGAGGAGCTGGCCCACGCCCAGGCACTGGTCAAGGACGCGTCCAGCCCGGAGCTGAAGGCGATGGCCAAAAAGGGTGTGAAGGCCTTGGAGGCCTCACACCGCGCCAATACCTTCACGCTTGCCGAGCAGCTGGAGGCCGCCACCGGCCTGGAGGCGCGCGTGTCCATCCTGGGCTACGTGCAGCGCGGCGGCACACCGAACGCCGCCGACCGCCTGCTGGGAACCCGCCTGGGCGTCGCCGGGGCGAATGCGATTGCGGCTGGCAAGTTCGGCGTCATGGTCGCCGACCGAGGCCATGGCACCGCGCTGGTACCGCTGAAGGATGTCGCCGGCAAGGTCAAGTACGTGCCGCGTGACCACGAGTGGATCAAGGCGGCGCGCGCGGTCGGCACGGCGCTCGGGGACTGAGGCGCCGAGCCACCGGAGGCACACCGCCCGTGCGCCCGTATGCCGCCCCCGGAGCAACTGAAAGCGGCGACCAGTACGCCTCATGTCGGTGCATGACGCTCAGCGGCATGTCAACATCTTCGGTCAATTATTATTGACGCTATGAAGACTCTGGTCGGCGCCGACGACGGCGCACGTGCACCACTGAAGGAGCTCCGGCGCATCGTCAACGAGCGCAGGCAGCTCGATGCCGCGGAGGAGCTCGCCGCGCGTCGTGCCCGCAACGCGGGCTATAGCTGGACCGCCATCGGTGCGGCGCTCGGAGTCAGCAAGCAGGCCGTTCACCGGAGATACGGCAAGTAGTGCACCATCGCCGATAATGTACATTATGTCATTTCGTCTGGGGGCGAGCCTCGCCCGCCACCGGTCCCTCCTTGAGGTGCATCGTCGAACCGCCTCGTGGCTAACAGGCGCTGCCGTGTGCTTAGATTGTGCCAAGGGTGTCCGGTTGCCGCTCTACTCGCACCCGTAGCGTGTGCGGCGGACCGACACCGCGTCGCAGCATCCTGCGCACACCCGGCCGGACGGCACCCGCCCCAGTGTGCGCAGACCGGGCGACGTGTTCTAGAATGTCAGGACATAGGCGGGGCCAAGGTGGCCGTCAGGCGTCCTGATACACGAACACGGCTTATACAGGCATAGGCTCGGGTGGGATTTGTCGGACAGCCGCGCAAATCCCGCTGCCCGCTCGCGCATTGCATACAGTTCGAAGTCATACAAAGGAGTCACCGGTGGTCGTACGTCGCGAACCCACGCTTGCGGACGTCGCCGAGGTCGCGGGGGTCTCCTTAACCACCGTGTCCCGGGTCCTGAACAACCGGGGTTACCTCAGCCAGGCGACTAAGGACCGCGTGGCCCAGGCCATCGACCAGCTCAATTACCGGCCCAACCAGGTCGCCCGCGCCCTCCACGGCAAATCAACGAGCATCATTGGCGTGATCGTGCCAACCGTGGCGCTGCCCTTCTTCGGGGAACTCGCCGAGGAAATCGAGAACGCCCTCGCCGAGCACCAGTACCGGATGCTGGTTTGCAACTCGATGGGCCGAGCCGACCGTGAGCGGGAGTATCTCGACCTCCTTGTCTCCCACCGGGTGGACGGCATTATCTCGGGCGCGCACAATGACACTCTTGCCGAGTACCAGACGGTACGCATGCCGCTGGTGACGGTCGATAGGGACCTGTCCCCCACGATTCCCAATGTTCGCTGCGCCAACGAGGCGGCGGCGCGGGACGCTACCCGCCTCCTGCTGGAACGCGGCGCCCGTCGCCCCGCACTGCTCACCTCCCGCACCGGACCGCACAACCGGCGGGAAGCCGGCTACCGGGCCGTCCTGGCCGAGGCCGGAATCGAGCCACGAATCTTCACCGTGGACTTCCATACTCCTGATGCCGAGCGGGCCCGGCTAATTGATGCGCACCTGGACGCGGCGGCCGCACAGATCGACGCCGTGTTCGCCACCGATGACCTCTCTGCCGCCGCTGTGCTCGATTGGGCCGAGCGCAATGGGCGCAGCGTGCCGCATGACTTCAAGGTGATCGGCTTTGACGGAACTGCGGCGGTGCGGCGGGCCCTACCAGGGCTAGCGACGGTTCAGCAGCCCATTGCAGACCTGGCCCGCACCGCCGTCGACGTACTGCTGTCTCAGATCAATGCGCACGCCAGCGCCGAGGACGCGCCCGCGGCGGTGGTCTCCCCCATCGAGCTGCCCGGCCTGCTACTCGCCGGAACCACCACGTAGTAGCCCGCGCCGGGTAATCGCTCCGGTCCCGACAATAACGAGCACTACCGTGCGGAGCCTCTAATCTCTAATCGCCTAGCAGACCGAAAATGCGGCTGGTGGCCGACCCGAATAACGGGTCGGCCACCAGCCGCTCTAAGCGTTGCCGTCTAGCCTCAGTGCGGCCGGACTGTCGCTATCAGTGGCGCTGTCAGGCGCCGGCTCCCTGTGCTGCCGGCTCGGTGGCGGGGGCGACGGCGTACAGGGCATCGCCGCGGGCAACCTCACCGGTGTGCTCGTCGGTGACGCCGCCGAACGCGGTCGCGTTGGACACGACGATCGGGGTGACCGTCTGGTATCCGGCGGCGGTCACGCCCGCCCAGTCCACCTCTACGAGCGGCTGGCCGCGCAGCACCTTGTCACCGGCTGAAACCTTGGGCGTGAAGTGCTTGCCGTTGAGCTCCACCGTGTCCATACCGACGTGGATCAGCAGCTCCACGCCACTGGCCGAGCGCAGGCCGTAGGCGTGGCCGGTCGGGAACGCGACCAGCACCTCACCGTCGACCGGGGAGACGACAGGACCGGAGGCCGGTACCACCGCCATGCCCGGGCCAAGCATCCCGGAGGCGAAGGTCTGGTCCTGCACCTCGGTTAGCGGCACCGCCCGCCCCTGAATGGGCGAGGTGATGGTGAAGTCGGTAGCTGCTTCGGCGGGCAGCTCCACCGTGGCTGAGTGAACCTTGGTGGCCTCGGCCTCGAGCGCCGCCTCGTCCACCTCGTCGTCGGCGGCGAAGGAGGCCTGCCCCTTGGGCGTGCGGCCGTAGGCGAAGGCCGCGCCGAAGGCGATGATGAAGGTGACGATCTCCAGCACCACGTAGATCGGAATCTTCTCGGTGATGATCGAGACGAAGCCGACGAAGCCGGCCGCACCCAGCGCGGCACCGCGCACGTTGAACAGGGCCACACCGGCACCGCCGATGGCGGCCGCACCCATGGCGATGAAGAACGGCCAGCGCAGACGCAGGTTGACACCGAAGATCGCCGGCTCGGTGATGCCGAAGACGGCGGAGACACCACCGGCGCCGGCAAGACCCTTCATCTTGGCGTCGCGGGTGTTGAAGAAGACCGCCAGGGCCACGGCACCCTGGGCCACGTTGGCCATGGAGGCGATCGGGAAGATGAAGTCACCGACACCGCCGTTGACGGGCAGCAGCGGGATCTCGACGGCCGGGAAGGACTGGTGCAGACCGGTCACCACGATCGGCGAGTAGACCAGGCCGAAGAGGAATCCGCCAACCGGGCCGAGCGTGTTGTAGGTCCAGTCGAGGCCCTCGGTGATCCAGATGGACAGCTGCCGGGTGATCGGGCCAACCAGCACAAATGTGAGGAAGCCGGTGACCAGCATGGTGATCAGCGGGGTCAGCAGGAAGTCCGCAGTTCCGGACAACCGCTTGTGCAGCCACTTCTCAATGGTGGACAGAATCCAGGCGACGCACAGCACTGGGATGACCATGGCCTGGTAGCCGATCTTGTCGACCGTCAGGCCGAACAGGCTCCAGGTGGGGTTGGCACCCGTGTACTCCCAGAAGGACTGGGCGGCCGCCTCATCGGCCATGTTGTAGGCGGACAGCAGCGAGGTGGAGACCATCGCCGCGCCCATGGCGGCACCCAGGTAGACGTTGCCGCCGAAGCGCTTGGTGGCTGAGTAGCCGACCAGCACCGGCAGGAAGGCGAAGGCCGCCGAGGAGATCATATTGATCAGCTCGGCGTAGTCGGACAGCCAGCCGTAGCGCCCCACCAGCGAATCACCCTTGAAGAAGAGGTCGTTTGCGGTGAGCACGTTGTTGATCGCCATCATCAGACCGCCGGCGATCAGGGCGGGAAGGATCGGGACGAAGATGTCCGCGATCATCTTGATGAAGCGGGAGACGATATTGCCGCTCTTGGCTGCCTCCTGCTTCGCCTCGTCCTTGGACACTTCCTTGACGCCGCCGGTCTTGACCATCTCGTCGAAGACGATGTCGACGTCTCCGGGGCCGACGATGATCTGGAACATGCCGCCGGCCACGAAGGTGCCCTTCAGATCGGGATCCTTGTCAAGCGCCTTCTGGTCCACCTTGTCCATGTCGTTCAGGACAAGGCGCAGGCGCGTCGCGCAGTGAGCGGCTGCGTTGATGTTATCGGCGCCACCGACATACGTCAGGACGTCTCTCGCCACACGGGCGTGATCCATTGCCACCCGGGCTTCCTTTCTGTGGGAACTGGATACTCTGCATTGAGCTCGACGGAGGACTCCGGTGCGTTGGGTACGGTCACCGAACCCAACGCGTCGACCTATGTCAAACGATAGTCAGACTACCGGCACGCCCCCTGAAGACGCAAGCAATTCCGGATTCTGAAGCCCGAAACAGCGTGCTTCAGGTGCGTGTGCCAGGCCTGCCGGAATCGCAGTCGTTTGGTGTCAGTCGTAGGCCACGGCGCAGCCCTCTTCCAGCAGCGTGCGCTGATCGCCGATCAGGGCGGCACCGCCTGCGGTCGGCTCTACGAAACTGCGCAGCGTGAAGGCGATCTCGCCATCGCCGACGAAGACCTCGGTCACGGAACGGTCGTGCAGCACCTCCAGGCACGGGCGCGTTCCCCGAGGCACGGTAACGGTGCGCACCTGCCCGTGCTGCGTGTAGCGCGAGTGGGAGCGGTCCACAACCAGGCGCGCATCGCCGTCCCGGGACTCCATCGTGATGGTGACGTAGCAGCGCTCGTCACCGATGCGCAGGCCCCACCTGTGAGTGGGATCGGCCTGGACGCGCAGCCGCCAGGAGCAGTGCCCGTCCAGCTCGGGAATGGAGGTGGTCCCCCCCAGCCGCTCCCCCACGGCGCTCAGCACGGTGGCATCGTCCGCCAGCGGGACCGCCGGACGTTGTAGCAGCCGACCGCCTCGCAGGGTCAGCACGCGCGGCACCGTCAGGGCGTGCACCCAGCCCCCCGTCTCAATCGAGGGCTGGTCATCCTCAGACGCGTTTCCGGCCCAGCCGACCAGGGTCACAGGGCCGGGCTCCCCCGGGCGACGGGCGAAGGCCTGAGGAGCGTAGAACTCGAAGCCGCGGTCGACCTCGGCGAAGGTTCCGTCGCACTCGCGCAGCTCGGTCCCCTCCAGGCGGCCAACCGTGTAGACGCAGGGGAAGATGTTCTCGTAGCCCTCCGTGTCGGGGCTGATTCCCTGCGGGCACCAGATCAGCACGTCCCGCACCTGACCGGTCAGCTCGTCGGTCAGCCGCACCAGCCCGGGGCACTCCCACATGTAGCCGAAGCGGTCGAAGGCGCCGTCGGCGTCCGGGAAGCTTAGCTCTCCCTCCAGCCTCCAGGAGCGCAGGTCCTCCGAGCGGTACAGCAGCGCCGCACCGGTCAGGTCCTCGCGCTGCACGCCCAGGAGCATGCGGAAGCTGCCCGGGACGTCGGGATCACGCCAGACCTGGGGATCACGGTAATGGGCGGTATAGCCGTCCGGGTGGTCTGGCAGCAGCGGGTTCTCCGGCCACTTGTCGAAGCGCTGCAGGTCGGTGCTGGTCACCAGGCACTGACTGGCGGTGCGCTCGTCGGTCACCGGGTCCTTGAGGTTGCCGGTGTAGAAGAACTGGTAGCCGGCACCTGCTGGCGCACCCGCCAGCTCCTCCCCCTCCAGTACGACGGCGCCGCCGGAGTATGCCCCGGAGAGGTCGTAGTAGGAGTCGGGGATGATCGCCGGGTCGTGGTGCTTCCAGTGCAGCAGATCCCTGGATGAGGCATGCCCCAGTACACCAGCTTGCGGTGCGGGTGGAACGGGCTGAACTGGTAGAAGGCGTGGTAGGTGCCGGAGTCCACCAGCAGGCCGTTGGGGTCATTGAGCCTACCGACCGGGGGCGCCAGGTGCACCACGGGGTAGTCGGGGTCGGCAGTTGCGTGCGAGCGGTCGGTCGCCTCCAGGGCGGCCGCTCTCAGATCCTCGGTCATGTGGCGACCCTAACAGTATGCGCGCTGACCCGGACGACGAACCTACCGACCGAAGTGTCGTGCCCGCGGGCAGACAGGGGTCGGCAGGAGTCGCTGCCGGAAGCTTGCTGCTAGTGGAAGTACGGGATCAGCAGCCATAGGCCGAACACCGCGATACCCACCACGCAGGCGATGAAGAATCCAGCGGCGACCTCGGCGAGGTGCAGCCCTTTGACCTGTCCGCTCTGCCGCTTGAGCCGGACCGCGGCGAGCATTCGCACAGCCGCGGAGGTGACGGCGAGGATGAAGGCGGCACCGGCCACGGTCACCAGGGTGACCAGCCCGAGCGAGGACCAGTCGATGCTCATACCAGCGCTCCCGTTCCCCGGTCTGCGGGGTTGGCTCCCACCAGCTCCCGCTTTACCTGGTCCAGGGTCTTGGGGGCACGCCCAAGCTCAGGGTCGGTCTGCTTGGCCACAACCACCTTGTCGGCGTCGTTGACGTTGGAGAAGTCCACCTTGTTGTGGTTGGCCTGCCGGATAATGAGCAGGGCGCTGAGCAGCAGCAGCGCAATCACGACGACGGTGCCCGCGACCCCGCCCCGGACCGCTATGAAGGAGGTGATTGCGCCAACCACGGCGGCGCACGGCAGGGTGATCAGCCACGCGGTACCCATCTTGCCGAAGGTGCTCCAGGAGACCTTGGCGCCGCGGCCAATCCCGGTGCCGAGGATCGAGCCGGTGCAGATATGCGTGGTGGACAGGGCGAAGCCCAGGTGCGAGGAGGCCAGGATCGCCACGGTGGAAGTGGTCTCGGCGGCGAATCCCTGCGGCGGGTCGATATGAACCAGGCCCTTGCCCATGGTGCGCATGATGCGCCAGCCCCCGGAGTAGGTACCCAGGCCGATCGCCGCACCGGCAGCCAGTACCACCCACCAGTAGGGGGCGGTGCCCGGCTCCTGGTAGCCGGCGGCGATGAGTACCAGGGTGATTACCCCCATGGTCTTCTGCCCGTCCGAGGTTCCGTGAGCCAGCGCCACCATTGAGGCGGAGATCCGCTGGCCGTAGCGGAAGAGCTTGTCACTGACCTTGTCCGTCGGTCCGGTGATGCGGTAGCTGATCCAGGTTGCGACTGCGGAGGCCAGTGCAGCCACGGTCGGGGCGATGAATGCCGGCAGCATGATCTTCGAGACCACCGTGCCCCAGTGCACCCCCTGGAAGCCGGCGGCCACGACTACCGCTCCGATCAGCCCGCCGAACAGCGCGTGTGAGGATGAGGAGGGCAGGCCCAGCAGCCAGGTAGCGAGGTTCCACAGGATCGCGCCGGCCAGGCCGGCGAACACCATTGCCGGCGCCGCCTGGATCAGCGCGTCGTCGAACATGCCGTGGGAGATGGTCTTGGCCACCTCAGTGGACAACGTGGCTCCCACCACGTTGAGGATGGCGGCAACCAGCACCGCGCGCCTAGGTGTGAAGGCGCCCGTGGCGACGGAGGTCGCCATGGCGTTGGAGGAGTCGTGGAATCCGTTGGTGAAGTCGAAGATCAGCGCCGTAACGATGACCACGACGACGATGAATAGGGTTGTACTCATGCCATTCCCGGTCGGGTGTGCGGGCCGGTGGTACTGCCTGAGCCCTCCGCAGCTGCCTGCGGGTTCGCTCCGTGCGGTGCACCGGTCCGGGCCGCGGTAACGCGTCCTGCCGTCATTCTTACCCGGGGCGGACCGTCCGCTACAGCGCAGGCGGCTGGAATTCACCAACTGTTCACTCGCCGTGTGGCCCCGCCGACGCCGCCCGCCCGATCCGCCGAGCCGCGCGAGCCGGGTCGCGGGCATGAAGCGGCACACACCTCGGCGGCGCCCCGCCGAACCAACGGGCGATAGGCGCCAGGGAGCGATAGGGTCACGCCCATGGCAGCCCGAAGTGGTAGCAGAAGTGGTAGCAACAGTACGCGGCAAGTCCGCAAGCGTCGGCGCGTTCCCTCCGCGCCCCTGGACCTCGGCATCGATCTCGGCACGACGCGCACCGTCGTCAGCCGTGCGGACCGCGGCAATTACCCCGTTATCGGCTTCACCGACACCGAGGGGACATCCATGAGTTCTTCCCCTCGCTGACCGCGCTGACCGCCGATGGGCTGGTTCACGGATTTGAGGCCCGCGCCGCCGCCCGCCGCGGCGCGCCACTGCTGCGCAGCCTCAAGCGGCTGCTGTCATCCCCCACTGTTACGGCGCAGACGCCAGTACAGCTCGGAGACGCCACTTTCACGATCGCCGAGATCCTCACCGACTACCTGATCACCCTGCGCAACCACCTGCTTGCCGCCGATGCCCTGGAGGGCGCGGACCCGGCCGACGAGGACGCGCATATCGCGGTTGCCGTGCCGGCGCATGCCTACGGGGCCCAGCGGCTGATCACGCTCGATGCCTTCCGCGCAGCCGGATTCCACGTGACCGCGATGCTCAACGAGCCCAGCGCAGCCGGATTCGAGTACACCCATCGCAAGTCGGCCACCGTGTCCTCCCGCCGGACCCGCGTTCTGGTCTATGACCTGGGCGGCGGCACCTTCGATACCTCTCTGGTGGACGTGCGGGGCCACTCGCACGAGGTGCTCGCCTCGCGCGGCGTCGGCGACCTTGGCGGGGATGACCTGGACCTGCTGCTGGCACAGCTGTCCCTCCAGAGGGCCGGGCTGGCGGAGGAGGAGCTGACCACCAGGGAGCTGGACGACCTGCTCGACCAGTGCCGTGACGTCAAGGAGGCGATGGCACCCCAGACCCGGCGTCTGGTCATCATCCTGCGCGGCAAGGACGTGGTACTGCCTGCGGCCGACTTCTACTCGGCCGCAACCCCGCTGATCGAGCGCAGCTTGGACACCATGGCCCCGTTGATTGGCCGCCTGGACGACGGCGGGCCGGACCTGGCGGAGATCGCCGGCATCTACCTGGTTGGCGGCGCCTCCTCCTTCCCGCTGGTTCCCCGCCTGCTACGTGAGCGCTTCGGACGCAGAGTCCACCGCTCGCCCTACCCCGGCGCCTCGACCGCGATCGGACTGGCCATTGCCGCGGACCGTACCGCCGCGGTCGCTCTGACCGACCGCTTGTCCCGCGGGTTCGGCGTGTTCCGGGAGGCCGACGGCGGCGCCCGCACCGTGTTCGACGCACTCCTCACCGAGGAATCGGTGCAGGAGCGTGCCGATGGTGCGCACGGGACGGTCATCACTCGCAGCTACCCCGCAGTCCACAACATCGGCCGCTTCCGGTACGTGGAGTGCGCCGGGGTGGATGATGCGGGAGAGCCACGCGGTCAGCTCGCGCCGTACGAGGATGTCCTGTTCCCCTTCGACCGCTCCCTGCGGGACGTGGAAGACCTCATGCACACGCCGGTGCACCGCCTAGGCAGTGGTCCGGTAATCGAGGAGCGCTACGACATTGACGGCGCCGGGCTCATTCGCGTGACGCTGACAGACCTGTCCGACGGCTACTCCCGCACCTACGTCCTGGGGCGCCGCACCGCTTAGGCGATGCTTCACGCGGGCGTCCGGCAGGATGCCAAAAGCGGATGCCTAAAGCGCGTTCGTTCTAGCGCCGGAGCCGCCTGCGTGGACAGGCGCCTGTCAGCAAGGCCGGGCCCGAGCGTGCCGCTTTAGGCGTGCCGCTGGCTCCGGAGCCTATGGCCGAGCCAGGTCCGAGGCAGCTGTCAGGGCTGCTGTCTCCCCCGGGGCGAGCTCGAGCGTCAGCGCATCCGCAATCGGGCCCAGTTGCGCAGCCGTGCGCGCGGACGCGAGCGGCGCCACGACGCCGGGCCGCTCGCGCAACCAGGCCAGGGCGACCGCAGCAGGTGCGACGCCGTGCCCTACCGCCACTTCCCGGAGTACGTCCAGCACGGCGAAGCACTCCGGCCTCAGGTAGTCCTTCACCCAGCCGCCGCGTACCGAGTCGGCCGCGCTGCCAGGGTGATACTTGCCGGTCAGGAATCCCGACGCCAAAGAGAAATAGGGCACCAGGCCCAGGTTGTAAGTCGCAGCCACCTCGCCGCGATTTCCAGGACCCTCAACGTCTTGGCGGTGCAGGAGGTTGTAGTGGGGCTGCAGGGCCACGGGGGCTGCGAAGTCGTTGGCAGCGGCGATGGCGCACCACTCCTCCACCCGATCCGGCGTGTAATTGGAAAGTCCCACGTAGCGCGCCTTGCCGGCCGCACGCACTTCCTCGAATGCGGCGACAGTCTCCTCCAGCGGCGTGTCCGCGTCATCGAAGTGGGCGTAGTAAAGGTCTACGTAGTCGGTTTGCAGGCGCGTGAGGGACTCGTCGATAGCCGCGTGGATATTGCCGACCGCGAGCCCCTTGCGATCCGGCTTGGTGGATACCTTGGTAGCGATGATGACGTCATCGCGCCGGCGTCGTGCGTGGAGCCAGGATCCGATCACCGCCTCGGACTCACCGCCGGCATGGCCATCGGCCCAGTGGGAGTAGCCGTCGGCCGTGTCAATGAAATTACCGCCTGCGTCGAGGTAGGCGTCCATGATTCGATGGGAGGCCGACTCATCCGCAGTCCAGCCGAACACGTTACCGCCCAGGCCTATCGGGCTGACCGCCAGGGCTGAGCTGCCGAGCGTCCTAGTCGGGGTCATCGTCTGCCTCCTGCACGATCGTTCTACACGGCCTGCTGGCGCGCGGCCCTGCGCTTGGCCAGCTCGTCCTCCACTACCGGGCCGTCGGCGGCGTGCTCCACCGGCAGCTCGGCCAGCGAGCCCTCGATCTCATGCCACACGCGGCCCACGGCGATGCCGAAGACGCCCTGTCCGCCCTGAACCAGGTCGACGACCTCATCCGCACTGGTGCACTCGTAGACGGAGGCGCCGTCGCTCATCAGCGTGATGGAGGTCAGGTCCTCAACGCCGCGCTCGTGCAGCGCATTGATCGCCACCCGGATCTGCTGCAGCGACACCCCCGTATCCAGCAGCCGCTTGACGATCTTCAGCAGCAGAATGTCGCGAAAGGCATACAGGCGCTGTGATCCTGAGCCCTTGGCGGACCGGATGGAGGGCTCGACCAGCCCGGTGCGGGCCCAGTAGTCGAGCTGGCGGTAGGTGATTCCGGCGGCACGGCATGCCACCGGGCCGCGGTAACCGGTGTTCAGGTCCAGCTGCGGCAGCGGGTCACCGAAGAGCATCCCCTGCGTGTGCTGGGGTGCGGTTGCGCGGAGGCTCGCTTCGTTGGCGCTCACTTGCCGGCTCCTGTCAACATCGGGGCGCGCGCGGGGGACGCGCGCACGGGCCGGTCCTCCC
The DNA here is from genome assembly GCF_009930875.1 of Actinomyces sp. 432. Taxonomy (NCBI): domain Bacteria; kingdom Bacillati; phylum Actinomycetota; class Actinomycetes; order Actinomycetales; family Actinomycetaceae; genus Actinomyces; species Actinomyces sp. 432. Next base: position 1,356,197 of record NZ_CP025249.1, on the reverse strand, counting down.
GGCCATGGGCCCACGATAGAACCCCACGTCGGTTCACTCAATGACAGGCACGCCGCCTAAATGAGTTCGAGTTCAGCTTGAGGTTGAGGCGGGCCGCCCGGGCCTGCGACGCACAGGGCGAGATCATGCGGATTCCGGGCACTGGACCCCGTCTACACTGTGACCCGTTACACATCAATTTTCACACTAGTCACAGGCGCACCGCGTGTCGCGAGATCAGAGGGGAGCCGCGTCTCCCGGAACCACATCATCCAGCGCCTGGCGCCACTGCCGCAGGCGACGCTGGAGCGCCTCCTCCCCCAGGTCGATGCCGCGCAGGCGCAGTAGCGCTCCGGTGGCGAAGATCGGCACCGAGAGCGCGCGGGCCAGCACCAAGGCGTCACTGGGGGCGCATGCCACCGCCGTCGACGAGGAGGGGGTGTCCGCTTCCAGCACGGCGACGGCGCAGATCCCCCCATCGGCGTCTACGTCGAGCACCACCCGCAGGACGGCCGACCCGAAGGCGTCCACGCATGCGGACAAGAACGGGGCCCAGCTGGGGCCGCGCGACCACTCCGGAGCACTGAGCAGCAGGCCGTCGCGTGCGCCGACGGGGATGGCAAGCATGCCCGGTCCCCCGTTCTCCACGAGAACGGCGACCAGCCCGGTGTCTGGGACCGTCGAACGGACTCCCATCAGCGTCATGGCCCGCACGCCCTATAATCTATGCGGCAGGCGCCGGTACTGTCCCGGGAACAGCGCTGCAAGTGCGTTTTGCGATCTGAGTCGCACACGCCTAACCAGGCACTCAGCGCAGTGTCGCGACGGCGTTGCGCAGCAGGCTGGCGTGCAGGTCCGCGACCACCCCGGCCAGCTCGGCGGCCGCGTCCTCCCCCGCCGTGGTCGACCGGTTGCGCTTGTGCTGGGTGGCCAGCTCGATGGCGTCGGCCTCACGCTCAGCGGCGCTACGCACGGCGCGCAGATTGCGCAACGGGATGCCCAGCCGACTGGCTTTGAGCGCGAGTGCGATGGTGGTCAAAGCGCGCGCGTCGAAATGACCATGCGCATCCGGCGTGATCACTCCAATGGCTACGAGCTCCTCCACCTGCTCTAGCGAGGCGCCGGAGTGGTGAACCAGGTCGGCGGCGTCAAAAGCGCCACCAACAGCGTGCCCTCCCGAAGCGACCACCCTGGCCACCGGGGCCGGCGGGGGCGCCTGCTCGCTGCTGTCCAGTTCCGCCAGGCGCTCACGGATCACCGAAAGCGGCAGGTACTCGTCGCGCTGAGCAGTCAGGGTGTAGCGCAGCCGCTCCACGTCGGCGGTTGAATAGCGCCGGTAGCCGTTGCCTACCCGGTGCGGGTGGATGAGCCCCTCCGCCTCCAGGTAGCGGACCTTGGACACCGATAAGGCGGGGAACTCGCCGCGCAGATGCGCGACAACCTCACCGATCTTCATCACTGGTTCCCGGGACACTCCCCGAGGCCAGGGGTCGGGCTGCTGACCGCCCGCGGTGTTTTCCGCGGCTGCGCGGCGGGCGGCGGCGCCGGTCACTGTGCAGCCCGCTGGGGTGCGGGGTGATAAGTCATTCTGTACTTACCGATCTGGACCTCGTCACCCGCGCGCAGTGCGGCATGCTCCACCCGCTGCCTATTGACGTAGGTGCCGTTGAGAGAGCCCTGGTCACGCACTGCGAAGCCCCCGGAGGGCAGGGCGGTGAACACCGCGTGCTTGCGGGAGACGGTGACGTCGTCGAGGAAGATGTCGGCGCGAGGGTGCCGACCCACCGTCGTCTCGGCAGTCTCGGCCGAGTCGAGCAGGAAGCGGGCTCCCGTGGTCGGACCCTGCTGCACCAGCAGCAAAGCGGTACCGGGCGGCAGGGCCGCGATGGCGGCGCGATCCTGCGGTGAGACGGCCACGGCGGGCAGCTCGGGCTCCAGCGGGGCGCCGACGGCCCCGAAGGCCTGGGTCGAGGTGGGATCCGGTTCCATCGGCGTACTCGACATCTGTTCCCCTCCGGTCGGGCGGTGCCGTATGCACCGCTGTGGCTACACCATACCGTTGCACCATTGCCCGGTCGCAATGCGTGGCGCATGAACGCGCGGGCGAACCGCGGGCGCCTGCACCCGGCCCGTGGGCTCCGTAGGGGCGCAGGGGGTCCAGGATCCGCCCGCGCCCCTACGCGTCAGTTCCACTTCTGCTCGGCGCGGCCGGGTTCCGCCCACAGTACGTGGTAGACCCCCTCGGGATCATCAACCCTGTGGTACGTGTGAGAGCCGAAGAAGTCGCGCTGCCCCTGGATGAGCGCTGCGGGCAGGCGCTCGGACCGCAACTGGTCCACATATGCCAGTGAGGCCGCGAAGGCCGGTGCGGGTACCCCCGCCAGGGCGGCAGCGGAGACCACCTGACGCCAGGCCGGCAGGGCGCCGCGCAGCGCGTCCGCGAAGGTGGGCGCGGTCAGCAGACTGGGCAGTTGCGGCTCAGCCTCGTAGGCGCGGGTGATGTCATCCAGGAAGCGGGCGCGGATGATGCAGCCGCCCCGCCAGATGCGAGCCATGGCACCCAGGTCCACATTCCAATCGTGCTGGGCGGAGGCGGTGGCGATCTCATCGAAGCCCTGGGCGTAGGCGGCGATCTTGGAGCCGTACAGGGCCTGCCGCACGGCGTCGACGAAGGCATCTCGCTCGGGTCCCGCGGCCAGACCCGGCGCGTTGGTTCCCGCATTCAGCCCGGCGGCCTGCACGACCGCCCGCTGCGCAGACGCTGAGGAGGCGGCCCGCGCGAAGGTTGCCTCGGCGATGGCGGGCACGGCCACACCCAGCTCCAGCGCCGTCTGGGTGGTCCACGCACCGGTGCCCTTCTGCCCGGCGGCGTCCACGATCACGTCGACGAAGGGCGCACCGGTGGCCGGGTCGACCCGGTCCAGGACCTCCGCCGTGATGTCGATCAGATAGGAGTCCAGCTCGGAACGCTTCCAGGCGCGGAACACCTCCGCGATCTCGGGCACGCTCATGCCGGCCACGCGGCGCAGCAGATCGTAGGCCTCGGCGATCAGCTGCATGTCTGCATACTCAATGCCGTTGTGGACCATCTTCACGAAGTGGCCGGCACCGCCGGGGCCCACGTGGGTGCAGCAGGGCACGCCGTCGACCTGGGCGGCGATGGACTCCAGCAGCGGGCCGAGCCGCTCGTAGGAGGCGGCAGTTCCACCAGGCATGATCGAGGGGCCTAGCAGAGCTCCTTCCTCCCCGCCGGACACGCCCATGCCCACGAAGTGAATGCCCTGTTCGCGCAGGGAGGCCTCGCGGCGCTCGGTGTCGCGGAAGAAGGTGTTGCCGGCGTCCACGATGATGTCTCCCGGCTCCAGCAGCTCGCGCAGCTGTTCGATGACGGCCTCGGTTCCGGCGCCGGCCTGCACCATGATGATGACCGCGCGCGGCCGGCGCAGGGAGGCGACGAATGCGGCCGGGTCGGCCGCGGGCACGAATTCCCCCTCGCCCCCGTGGGAGTCGATGAGGCGCTCGGTACGCGCCGCCGTGCGGTTGTACACGGCCACAGAGTGGCCGTGGCGGGCGAGGTTGCGCGCGAGGTTGGCACCCATCACCCCCAACCCGTACACACCGATGTCGGCGGATGCTGGCTGCGGGGCGAACTGGCTGGCTGAGGTCATCTATGGCCCTTCCCGCCCGGCACGAGGACGGGCTGGCTGTTGCTGCGGGTGGCGTCGGGACGGCGTGCGGCAGCGCACCGTTGATGGCGCCGACACTACCGCCACTGGCGGCCGCCTGCGGACACTGCGCGGGTCAACCGCCTAGAGTGGGACGGCGATGCCGCACCATCCACCTGGCCCGGGGCCCGCTCCGGCACCGGCACCGCCCCACGACGGACGACAGGAAGGTCCTCATACAACCGTGGATGCCTCCGACAACCCGACCCTCAACCCGCTCGGGGCGAGTTCGCCCCTGGCGGCCGGCGCGGCCGGACCGCAGGACAACCCGCTGCTGGATCCACGCGACCTGCGCCTGCCGCGCATCGCCGACCCGTGCGTGCTGGTCATGTTCGGCATTACCGGCGATCTGGCCCGCCGCAAGCTACTGCCGGCCATCTACGACCTGGCCAACCGCGGCCTGCTGTCCCCCAGCTTCTCGCTGGTGGGACTGGGACGGCGCAGCTGGTCCGCCGACGACATGCGCGCCTACGTCGCCGACGCGGTCCGAGCCGGCGCCCGCACCCCCTGGCGGCAGGCGATCTGGGATCAGCTGGCGGCAGGCATGCGCTTCGTCGAGCTGGCCTCCTTCGATGACGCCGCAGCCTACGACCGTCTCACCCGCACCGTTGCCGACCTGGACGCGACCCGGGGCACCGGCGGCAACCGCGCCTTCTACCTCTCGGTTCCCCCGGCCTGGTTCTCCGCGGTCACCGAGCGCGTGGCCGCCTCCGGGCTGGTGGACGAGGTGCCGGGCTCCTGGCGGCGAGTCATCATCGAGAAGCCCTTCGGTCACAACCGCGCCAGCGCACAGGAGCTGGACGCCGTCGTGTCCCGGATCGTGCGCCCCGACGACGTCTTCCGCGTCGACCACTACCTGGGCAAGGAGACGGTGCAGAACATCCTGGCACTGCGCTTCGCCAACACCATGTTCGAGCCGCTGTGGAACCAGCGGTACGTGGACCACGTACAGATCACCATGGCGGAGGACATCGGCATCGGTACCCGCGCCGGCTACTACGACACGATCGGCTCGGCACGCGACGTCATCCAGAACCACCTGCTGCAGCTGCTGGCCCTGACCGCCATGGAGGAGCCCATCAGCATGCGCGCACCCGCCATCCGCTCCGAGAAGGAGAAGGTGCTGGCCGCCGTGAGGCTGGAGCGGGCCGGCGTCCTCGACCTGGACGCAACCACCGCTCGCGGACGCTATGAAGCCGGCTTCCAGGGCGGCGTACCCGTGCGCGGGTACCTGGAGGAGGACGGCGTCACCGACGACTCCCGCACCGAGACCTTCGCCGCGGTGCGGCTGGAGATCGCCAACCGGCGCTGGGCGGGCGTGCCCTTCTACCTGCGCACCGGAAAGCGCCTGGCCCGCCGGGTGACGGAGGTGGCGGTGGTTTTCAAGCGGCCTCCCTTCCTGCCCTTCACCGACGCGGCCACGGCCGGGCTGGGCGCCAACACGATCGTGCTGCGCATCCAGCCCGACGAGGGCATCACCATGCGCATGGCCTCGAAGGTTCCCGGCACCCAGATGGAGCTGCGCGACGTAACCATGAACTTCGGCTACGGCGCCTCCTTCAACGAGGAGTCACCCGAGGCCTACGAGCGACTCATTCTGGATGCGCTGCTCGGCGACGCCCCGCTGTTCCCGCAGCAGCGCGAGGTGGACCTGTCCTGGCGGATCCTGGACCCGGTGATCCAGCACTGGGCCGGGAGTGGGGAGCCGGAGGGCTACCGTCCCGGCTCCTGGGGGCCGCCCTCGGCCCATGACCTGCTCGCCCGCGACGGCCGCGCTTGGAGGCGCTCATGATCATCAACCTCACCGAGACCACAACCGACGAGATCGTCTCCACGCTCCTGTCCGAGGGCGTAAGCAGCGGCTCACGCGTCCTGACACTGGTGATCGCCACCGACCGCGACGGTCTGGAGGAGGCCCTGGTGGCCGCCCACGGGGCCAGCCTGGACCATCCCTGCCGCGTGGTCGCGGTCGTCTCCCCGCAGTCCGGTGGCCGTGACGACGCCGATGAGGCCCGGCGCCACAATGGGCGCGGTCCCGGCGGCGCGGTCGGCCATCTGGACGCCGAGATCCGGCTCGGGCACGACGCCGGCGCCGGCGAGACGCTGGTGCTGTATCCGGAGGGTGAGGCGGCACGCCACGCCGACACCCTGGTGGTGCCCTTCCTCCTGCCCGACGTCCCCGTGGTGACCTGGTGGCCGGATACGCTGCCTGTGCGCCCGGCCACGAGCCCGCTCGGGGCGCTGGCCACCACCCGCATTACCAATACCCCCTCCCAGCCGGACCCGTCTGCGGCGCTCGCAGCCCTGGCCCCGGAGTACACGCGCGGCGACATTGACCTGGCCTGGACACGTATCACCCTGTGGCGCGGCATGGTCGCCTCGACCCTGGACTCGGTGCTGTGCGCCGGGTCGGTCCGGGGCGTGGTCGTCGCCGGGGAGCCGCGCAACGCCTCGGTGTCCTTGATGATCCGCTGGCTGCGGGTGCGCCTGGGGGTCGAGGTGGAGCGGGTCGATGCCCCGGAGATCCCCGGCATCGCCACCATCACGGTACGCACGGACTCCGGCGAGCTGGTGATCACCCGCAAGGACTACGAGCGCGTGGTGATCACGCGCCCCGGTGCCCAGCGCCCACAGGTCGTGACCATGGCCCGCCGCGAGCCGGTGGCCACCATGAGCGAGGAGCTGCGCCGCCTGAGCCCCGACCTGGTATACGAGGAGGTCCTGGCGACCTTCGCCGAGGACCACGCCGCAATCACCACCACGCACGAAGGAAGCCGCTGATGACCACCATCGATGCCGCCGCCGTCAATGCGGCCGCGGACGCCCGCCCCCGCCCGTCCGTCGTCGTCCACGACTCCATGGCTAAGGCGGCTGCTGCCGCCGCCGCGCAGACCGCGCAGCTGCTTTCCGACGCCGTAGCCGAACGGGGCGTCGGCCACCTGGTCCTGACCGGCGGGTCGGGCGGTGAGGCGCTCGCCGCCGCGCTGCCCGCTGCGCTGGCAGCCGCCGGCCTCACACCCGCGCACGGCCTGGATCGCCTGCACCTGTGGGAGGGCGACGAGCGCTTCGTGCCGGCCGGCCACGCGGACCGCAACGACCTGCAGGTGACGGGGCTGGTGGCCGCCGGAATCCCGGAGGCGAATGTGCACCGGCTGCCTGGCCCCGAGCAGGTGGACTGCGTCGACGCGGCGGCAGAGGCGCTGGCCGAGGCACTGCGGGAGCACGGCCCTGCCAGCGGGCGCTTCGACGTCGTCCACGTGGGCCTGGGGCCGGATGCGCACGTGTGCTCACTGTTCCCGGGGCACCCGGAAGCCCCCACCACCGGCGCGGACGTGATCGCGGTGCACGACTCCCCCAAGCCGCCGCCCGAGCGCGTGTCCTTCACCTTCGACGTACTGCACCGGGCGCGCCAGGTAATGGTGGTTGCCGGAGGAGCAGGCAAAGTGGAGGCAGTCACCAAGGGCCTGGCCCGCCCCGACGTCGTCGCCGCCCCGGCCTCCTGCGCCCGCGGCGAGGGCACGGTCTGGCACCTGGATCACGCGGCCGCCGCCGGTGTCCCCGCCTGATCCGCGGATCGTGCGCATGGACGCCCACCGGCAACCACAGGCCAGGTCCGCGGCGTATCCCAGCGTCCGGCTGGGGACAGGGATGGTCCTCCCCTGGTCACCGGCACAGTCGTCAAGTACCGTGTTTGTATGAGAATTCAACCAATTGGCTCGTCCGACCTGACCGCCTCCAATATCATCCTCGGCCTGATGCGCATCAAGGATCTCAGCGACGCCGAGATCCGCACCCTGGTGGGAACGGCCCGCGACGCCGGTATCACCATGTTCGACCACGCCGATATCTACGGCCGCGACCACGCCTGCGAGGAGCGCTTCGGCTCGGCCCTGAACTGGTCGGCCGCCGAGCGCGAGCAGGTGGTGCTGCAGACCAAGTGTGGTATCCGCTGGGGCTGGTTCGACTTCTCCACCGAGCACATCCTCCAGTCCGTTGACGCCTCCCTCAAGGCGCTGCACACCGACTACCTGGACGTGCTGCTGCTGCACCGTCCCGATGCGCTGGTCGAGCCCGAGGAGGTCGCCGCCGCCTTCGACTCGCTCGCCGCCTCCGGGAAGGTGCGGCACTTCGGCGTCTCCAACCACACGCGCGGCCAGCTGGAGCTGCTGCGCGCCACGGTGGACCAGCCGCTGCTCGTCAACCAGCTGCAGCTGTCCCTGACGCACGCGGACATGATTGCCGAGGGTGTGGCCCTGAACATGCGCCACGACCAGTCGGTGGTGCGCACCGACGGCATCCTCGACTACTGCCGCCTTACCAGCACCACCGTTCAGGCCTGGTCCCCCTTCCAGTCCGGTGACGGCTCCGGCCCGTTCCTGGGCAACCGGGAGCGCTACGCCGAGCTCAACGACGTCGTGGACCGCCTGGCCGCCGAGTACGGCGTGGCCCCGGAGGCGATTGCCACCGCCTGGATCACCCGCCACCCTGCCCGTATTCAGGTGGTGCTGGGCACCACCCGGCCGGACCGGGTCCAGGCCGCGGCCGCCGGCTCCGAGCTGGAGCTGACACGCGAGCAGTGGTACGAGGTCTTCCGCTCGGCCGGGTACATCGTTCCCTGAGCCGCCACCCGGGCGCGAACACGCATGTTGACGCCGTCCCGCCTGGCTGCTGGAGCACTGGCCGCCGCCCTCGCCCTGGCACCGTGCGGGGCGGCGTCGGCCGCGGATACGGCCGATGCGCCCGGCCCGGCCGGCACGGCCGAGGTGCTCTGGGACGAGCGGGATATGTTGGTGCTCTCCGCGGCCTCTGCACTGGCGGCCCTGGAGGAGCTGCCGGAGGACGCACCCGCCACTGTCTCCTGGGGTGAGGGCGGCTCGCGCACCGGCTGGTTCGGCCGCGCCTGGACCGACGTCGACGGGGACGGCTGCGACACCCGCAATGAGATCCTGGCCCGGGACCTGGACGACGTGGACTTCTCCCGCCAAGAAGGCGTCCAGGGCCGCGATGCCGGACGCGGACAGGGCGCCGCGGTCTGCCCGGATGCGACTGTCTGGTCCGGCACCCTGCGCGACCCCTACACCGGTTCCGTGATTGCCTTTCAGCGCGGCCAGGACACTTCCGATGCGGTGCAGATCGACCACGTGATTCCACTGAACTACCTGTACGCGCACGGGGCCTGGCAGTGGGACGAGCGCAAGCGCCTGCTGGTTGCCAACGACCCGCTGAACCTGCTGGCGGTGGACGGTGCCGCAAATCAGGACAAGTCCAACTGCGGGCCGGCTACCTGCCCGGCGGGCTCCACCGAGACCGGCACCTGGAGCACCGCCACCGAGCCCGGCTGGTGGCCGCCGGATACCACGTATCGCTGCGAGTACGCCCAGCGCTTCGTAAGCGTGGCCGCCGTTTACGGGCTCGGCCTGCCCGACGCCGATGCGCAGGCGCTGCGCCAGACCCTCACGGACTGCGCGGCCGGCGGAGACGGCGTCGTCTCGGTGCCCGAGCGCGTTCGCGGTGTTGGTGCCCGGGTGGGGCAAACGGTGCTGTCCGACCGCGTCTACGCGCTGGTGTGCGCCGCTGGCTCACTGCTGATCGGGCTCGGGCTGGTGGCCCGCGGCCGGGCCGCCCTGCACGTCGTGGGTGACCGCCGTCCGCGCCGGCACCGCCCCCATTCTCACCGAGGTCGGTAGACGTTACGTGCCGAGGTCGGTATAAGTGGCACCGGGGTTCGCCACTTGAACTGATCATCTAGGATCAGTCACGTGGCGAATACGCAAGCGGGCCGAGCGGCAGGAAGCGAGGACCGGAGCGCTCCAGACGCCAACGCTCCGGCGTCGGCGCGCGTTGATGTGTGGCTGTGGAGCGTGCGGCAGGTCAAGTCCCGCTCCGCCGCGACCGCGGCATGCCGCGCCGGCCACGTGCGCATCAACGGCGAGACCGCTAAGCCCTCCCAGCACGTGAAGGTGGGCGACGAGATCCGCTACCGGGTGCAGGGATTCGACCGGCTGCTGCGCGTGCAGCGCATCCTGGTCAAGCGGGTGGGCGCTCCGGTCGCCCGCACCGCCTACACCGACTTCTCTCCCCCGCGGCCCACGCCCCTGGACGCCCCGGCTGCGATTGTGCGGGACCGCGGCGCCGGTCGGCCTACCAAGAAGGAGCGCCGCCAGCTGGAGGCGCTGCGCGCCACACGGAACTCCGCAGTCGACATTGAGCATCTGCTTGATCAGGACAGATGAAGACCACCCGCCCACGCTCCGCCCGCGCCGCCCTGGGCGCCGCTGCCATGCGGGACTTCCGCGGCGAGGTGGCGGCCGCATTGGGAGACGCGCCGGCTGCGAGCGGCCCGACACCCGCAGTCCGGCAGCCGCCCTCAGCCCAGGCGCTCGAGCAGGGCGTCGACGGTGCGTAGCACGCCACCCTCCGTATTTGCCGGGGCGGTCCAGTGCGCGACGGCCTGAATACCGGGATGGGCGTTGGCCATGGCGAAGGACAGCTCGGCATGTTCGTACATGTCCAGGTCGTTGAGATAGTCGCCGAAGACCGCCGTCTGCGCCGGCGTGATGCCCAGGCGCGTCTGCAGGGCTGCCAGGGCCCGGCCCTTGGAGGCGGTAGGCGGCATGAGGTCGGTCCAGTGCACCCCGGAGACGACGGCCTGCACATCCGGCACGGCCGCCTTCAGTGCCTGCGAGCTGCCGGCCTCGACGTCGCCGAAGTCGTAGACGGCCACCTTCAGCGTCCGGTTAAGCGGCACCGCGAGGAGGTCGTCGACGACCTCCAGCTCCCGGTAGTAGCGGGAGACCTCCTCCACGAAGGGCGGGTCCTGCCGGTCGATGTAGGCGCATTCCACTCCGGCCATGACGGCGCCTACGTTGTAGCCGTCGATGCCCAGATCGCGGGTAGTGGAGATGGCGGCGACCGTGTCGTTCACGGATATCGTCTCGCAGTGGATGACCTCGTCGTCCTGGACCACCAGGGTGCCGTTCTCGGCGATGATCGGCGAGTGCGCGATCGGCTCGCCCAGCACTGTGCGCAGGTTGGCGAGCTGGCGCCCGGAGGCGGGGGTGAACAGGACTCCCTGTGCGCGCAGCCGTGCCACCGTATCGGCGAATACCGCCGGTAGCAGGCCGTCGCCGTCGAGCAGGGTGCCGTCCATATCAGAGACGACCAGTCTCAAGTCGACGGGGGCGGGCGGCAGCGGGGACGGTCCGGCGGCGTAGCCGGGTGCGTTAGTTGGCTTCACGGTGCCGATTGTTACAGACCGACGGACTTTGTTGAACTTGCGAGGGCAGACGAACCGGGCGCCTAGGCATGCTCGGCGGGCTCACGCGCCAGACCGGGGTGCCACGGTGCGGGCACGGGCTCCAGAAGGCCGACTGCCGCCGCGTCGGTGAAGTCGGGCAGGCTCACGCTCCGCAGCGCCGGGTCGTCGTAAGTCGAGTAGTAGTAGGTGCCTGTGCGCGCGGAGAAGCAGCCGGTGTACAGCGTGCGCTCGTAGGCGCCGTCGGCCATGAGCGCGGCCCCGTCCACCATGGAGACGTTACCCAGGGTGTGGAACAGTCGGGAAACATTTTCCGCCTCATTGTCCTTGACCGGGTAATGTGCGTTCAGGAATGCCGCCTTGGCGAACCTCGACGGCGAGTAATAGTCGCCGGGAATGCCGCGCATGCCGGCGCCGGACCCGAAGGGCACGAGCTCGGCGTCGCGCCAGTGGGCGGCGTCGGGCAGGGAACCGTCGGCTGTGATGAAGGTGCGCAGGTTTTCCAAGTGCCAGTCGAAAGCGGGCTGGTTGGCCAGGGTGTCGACCGGGTTGCGGTGAATGTGCATGCCGTCCTTCATGTATTCCACCACGATGCTGCGCGTGCCGTCCCCGATTATCCAGTGCAGCAGGGAGACGCCGAGGCCATCACCGACCGGCTTGGCCACGAGCGCGGTATTTGTCAGCGCCGCCTCCGCCTCGTCGACGCTGGTGAAGTTCGCGGCGATCCACAGCGGGAACTCGTAGGCGGCCACATTGGTCTTGCCGACCACCGGTCCGTCCTGGTAGCAGGCGTAGCCGGGGAAGTTCAGCCCGGCGACGGCCAGGCCGGAGTCGTTGCCGCAGTCGAAGTACAGCGGGTAGTCCTCAAGGACGATGCCCATACCGATTACCGCGTGCGCGGCCGGAGCGCCATCACCGAAGGCCGAGCGGATCATGAATCCCGACGGCACGACGACGATGCGCTCGCCGAAGGACGTGCTCCAGTCCAGATTGCGCCCGAAGTACATATTGCCTTCGCTGTCCGTGAACCTGATCGCCGTACACATAGCAGCCTCTTTCCGTGTGCGAGCGTTGACGAAGTATTGACTGAACGGCGTCGGCCGGGCGCCTGGAAGGAAATGTAGTACGCCACTCAAGCATATGTGCGAGATGTCGCCAACTCGATACGGCAGGCACCTTGTCTGGGAAAATAATGAAGTTGGGCTGCGGTTTTCCGGGGTACAGTTACAGTTAAACAGCTACGCCTTGCGCTGCTGTCAGATCGCTGCTTACCAGATACGCCGGGAACACGCATGAGCACGGAGCATGGCCCACGAGCAGATTGATGCGGTGTTGAACGATTCGGCCTACACCGGCCGACGCTACTGTATTCACTGCGGCTCGACCTGAGTTCGGCCTCCAATTCGGCGATCCGTGCGCGAACCAGTGAGCGTTTCTCATCAGGGTTGAGGGGGTGCGGGTTGGGATCGTTGGGATGGTGCGGGAAGGTGGGTGTGTCGTTGGTGGGTGCACGCGGAGCCTTCCGGCAGCATGTGTTTCGACCAAGAAAGCAAGCCCGGAAAGGGGCTCCGCGTGCTGTCCTATCGTGCCACTCTCGACGTCCCCGTGACTACTGCCCGCACCGTGTCCCGTTGGATCACCGCCCACCGCCGCCACCACGATGCGCGTCCCTGGCAGCGGGCCGCTACCAGCTGGGCCCAGGCTGTCATGCTGCTGCGCTGGCTGATCGAGGCCCCGGCCGTGACCACCGTGGCCCGCGACGCAGGAGTCTCACCCGCTACCGCCTACCGGTACCTGCATGAGGCCCTGGACGTCGTATCGTCAAAGGCGCCGGACCTGCCCGACGTGCTACGCACCCTGAAGGACAAGGGTGAGCCGTTCGTGTGCCTGGACGGCACCCTCATCCGCACCGACCGGGTCGCCGAGCGTGACCCCGATACCGGATACCACCTGTGGTACTCGGGCAAGCACAAGGCCTTCGGTGGGAACGTGCAGGTGCTTACCGACCACACGGGCTACCCCGTGTGGACATCCCAGGTGGAACCGGGCTCCACCCATGACATCGAGGCCGCCAGAGCCCATGTGCTGCCGGCCCTGTACCCGGTAGCCGCCCAGGGCATGGCGACGCTGGCGGACAAGGGCTACGTAGGCGCAGGCATCGGTATCAAGACGCCCATCAAGGGCTCCAAGCCCGACACCGGGGCGCGCTCCTACAACCAGGTCCAAGCCAGCCTGCGAGCCCCCGCCGAGCGAGCCAACGCCCTCCTAAAGGGCTTCAAAGCCCTCAAACGAGTCACCCTCGACCCAGCCACCATCACCAACATCACCGCCACCGCCCTAGTCATACTCAACCTGAACAACAACCTCCCCTGATGAGAAAGGCTCAGTCAGTCGGCCGCGATGATCGCCGCCGACTGACTGGTCGGGCTACCTAGGTTGCCGCCCGCGTCGTTCTCGTCGTCGCCTCACTCAGCCTCGAAACCCTGGGAGTCGAACTTCAGGGTCCGGGCGTTCTCGCTGATGGTTCGTACGTCGGACTCATGGAATCCACCGGGCTTGGTGGCGTCAATATCGATGGTGATCTTCAGTTGCGCACCAGTCCCGGCGAGGCGGTCGATCACCTCGCGGATGACCGTTCCGATGTCACGTCCGTACCGCTGCGGATCGACGGTGACGTATCCGAAGAACCGGGTCGGCCTCGTCTCCGTGTCCGGCTCACCGGTGCCGGACGAGCCGTCGGCCTTCCCGCCGCCTATGCGGTGGCGCGAGTCAGACGTGTCGCCGCGGTCGGCTCGACTCTGCCCCGATTCGGTAGAGGTCGGCTTCGAATCCGGCCTAGTTGTTGCCGACGACGCAACTGCGGCCCGGTCGGCGTCGAGCTGTAGCTGCGCCTTGGCCGCATCAACCAGCAGCGTGGAGTCGGTGACCTCGATGCGGGCATCGGCCTGCGGCGGGATGATCAGCCCCCGATACCTTCCGTTCTCCGTGTCCTTGCCGGAGGCGACGGCAAAGCGCTCGTCCCCGACGAGGACGGCGTCAACACAGCGGCGGATGCAGTCGTCCAGCACGCTGCGGCGGACCAGCCGCGGCAGGTACGGGTAGCGGGTCAGGTAGCCCCACAGTTCCCCCACGCTCAGTTCGCCCTCCCGCTCCCACACTTCCTTTAGTTCGCTGTGGAGCATGACTCCGAGGAAGGACGCACCGAGTTCGGTGACGAGCTGCTCCTCCCGGCGGAGCTTCACGCCGACGCGCTCGGCCAGCGAGCCACTGCCGGAATCGGGAATCCTGGTGACCTCGACTTCGAAGGGGGCGGTGGCGACGGGCTGGTAGGGGTAGAGCGCCCACTGGTAGGTTCCGCGCAGACGGTCCTCAACGGTCTGATTCAGCCGCGTCAGCTCCTCGCTGACCTGCTGGTTCTGCTGGGCCGACAGGTTCAGTGACTCGGTGTTCGCCTGCACCTGCCTCCAGCCCAGGTAGCTACGGGTGGCGGCCTCCAGGGAGGCGAGCTCACCGGCGTCGGCCAGCAAGAACACCAGGGCGTTTCGGTGCGTGCGCTGGGCGGCCCCCCTGGCCTCGATGGCCTCATGCACCCAGCGGTGCGACGGCGAGTCGGGGCCGTCCTGCTTGCTGCGGGCGTGACGTGGGTGAACGACGACGAGCCGGGCCTCCTCCAAGTCGGGGATCTCCGCGCTGGAGGCGGGTGCCAGGTGCACCCGGTCGAAGACGCCGCGGGCACGGTCCTGGCCCTCCAGGCGCCGGACGATCTCGTTCCATACTAGTTCCCCGTCCTCGCGCAGCCGCTCGGCGTAGTCGTTGGCGGTCTTGGTCAAGGACGGGCTGGTGTCGAACCAGTAGTGCCCCTGATCCTGGTAGAAGTAGGTGGAGCGCTGGGCCAGCGCCTCCACAGCGCTGCCGAAATTGCCCAGCACGTCTCCGGGCACGGCGGTACCGAGCCACACGTACGGCTTGTCGATCCCCTTGTGGGCCGAGCCGGTCCGCGGTGCCGCCCCGAGGAACACGGTGCGGGCGACGCGCCGAGTGATGAAGCGCGAGCCCAGGCTCGTGCGCTCATTGTCGATCGCCTGGGCGGTGGAGGCCGGGCCGTCAATGTCCGAGTCGATCACCGGCTTCCAACGATCCTCCAGATACTGGGTGAGGTCGGTGTTGACGGTGGTCGCACTCAGGGGCACGTTGCCGGGCAGGATCAGCGGCGAGGCGTCCTGCGAGGCCCACAGTTCATGAACCACGGAGGAGACGAGTTTGAGCACGCCGCGGGTGCGCTGGAAGCGCTCCAGGGTGGACCAGTCCTCATACAGACGGTCCAGTAGTTCGGGGTGCAGCGGGTAAGAGGCGCGGATGCGCTTGTCGTAGTCGTCGTCTGGTCCGGACGCCTCCCGAGGAAACAGGGCGGGCGCACTGCGGTAGACGTTCACGAACGCACGGGCCGTGGTCCGGATGGCCTGGTGGCCCTCGGCGTCGGGCTCCTGGAACAGGCGGCGCCGCACGATCTCGAAGGACTCGTCCCGGCTGGAGGGGCGCCACTGGTCGGCCACCCGACGGATCACGTTCTGCAGCCGTTGCAGGGCGAGGTGCCCGTTCTCGCCACCGATCTCAATGTCGCTGCCGCGCCCGTCCGGGCCGGAGTCCGACGCCGGGATGGAGACCACCAGCATGGTGCCCGGTATGGAGCGCACCACCTCGGTCAGTGACTGGGCGAAGGTGAACTGGGTGTCGAAGGCGCCCGCCGGGAGCTCTTTGTCGGTGAGCAACTGGCGGGCGTAGGCCACCCACTCGTCGATGAGTATCAGCGCGGGCGTGTAGCGGCGCAGGAGTGTCGCCAGGGAGTCGCCGGGGTTGGTGCCGGTGCGGTCGGCGTCGGCGATGATGTCGTAGGCCTCGCGGCCACCGAGCTGCCAGGCGAGCTCGCCCCACAGGGTGCGCACCTGCGTGCCGTCGTCCTTTACCTGCGGGGAGCCCGCCTGCAGGTAGGTGCCCACCAGGGCGACGCGGTGAACCTTGAGCCCGGCCGGATCGGGGTTGCCCGCGTCCGCCAGCAGGTCCTGCAGGTCCTGTGGGAGCTTCTGGGCGCTGGTATCGCCGAACAGGTGGTAGAGGGCGAGCATGGAGTGGGTCTTGCCGCCGCCGAAGTTCGTCTGCAGGTTGATGACGGGGCTGGCGCCGGCGTCGCCGCCGAGCCGGCGCACCGCCCGGGTCAGCAGGTCGCGCAGGCCCTCGGTGAGGTAGGTGCGGGAGAAGAACTCCACCGGGTCCGCGTACTCGCTGCCGACGGCCTGCCCGGTGGCCACCTGGTGCAGGTCGGCGGCGAACTCGGAGGCGGTGAACTTGCCGCTGGCTACGTCCGGGTGGGGGCGGATGACCTCGCGCCAGGGCCGCAGGCCGTTGCCGCTCACCGTGGTCTTGGTGACGCGCTTGACCTGCTGGCGGGTCTGGGCCTCGTACACGGTGCGCTGCAGGGTGGCGTGCATCTTGTGGACGTCGGCGGCGGAGTCGACGGCGTCCACGGCCTGCAGCAGCCGCTCGGTGGTGTCCAGTGCTCGCAGGGTGTCCTCGGAGCTGAACTTCTCGCCGTGCGCCCACTGGTTGCGGGTCTCGCGCAGTTCGGAGGCGAAGCTCTGCTGGGCGCGGGAGAGCGCATTCCTGAACTCGTAGCCGTGCTCGTTGATGGCGCGCAGCAGCACCATCGGGTCGTCCTTGGAGATGGTGCGGGCGGGCCGCCCGTGTTTGGCTGCGTCACGGGCCGCCCAGGCGGTGGGCCAGTCGGCGGTGCCGAAGACCTGGGCCATGACCGGA
Source organism: Actinomyces sp. 432 (assembly GCF_009930875.1). Lineage (NCBI taxonomy): Bacteria > Bacillati > Actinomycetota > Actinomycetes > Actinomycetales > Actinomycetaceae > Actinomyces > Actinomyces sp. 432. The sequence goes on along the minus strand of NZ_CP025249.1, from coordinate 1,339,427 downwards.
TCGACCGTGTCGATGAGGCCCTCGGCGAGCAGTTCGAAGGCGCGGCCGACGTATTCCCGGTTGCTGAGTGCCATGTCAGTCCTCTCCGTTCATGTTGAAGCCGTCCTGTATAGCGGCGGGGGCGCTGGCGAGGCGGCGGGCCTTGCCGGTGATGTCTGCCCAGGCGGTTACCAGGCCGTTGAACAGGAGGGCGTCCTCGGTGTGATGCTGTTTCTCGGCCTCGTGGAAGAGGAGGAAGCCGAGTTCCTTGATGGAGTCCGGGCTGATGCGCCGCTGCGCCTGCGCGAGCAGCTGGGCGGTCCGTTCCACGCCTTCCTGGTTCATGACTGCGGCCAGGCGCACGGTGGCCTCCCAGATGCTGATGCGGTCGTCGGCCTCGGGGTTCCACTGCCCGTCCAGCTCTGAGGGCGTCAGCAGGCGGGCTTTGCCTCCGCGCGCCTGGAAGATGCCACCGCGTTCAAGGGCACCCAGGGAGGTATCGCAGCTGCGGGCCAGCTGGTCGGCCAGGCCGGCGCTGCCCTGCTCCCACCCGTACTGGCGGTACCAGCGGGTGGCGAAGCGCGTGTCCGGGTCGGTATCCGCCTCCTGCTCGCCGAGTACCTCGTCGAGGGTGGCGTTGATGAGGGTGAGGGCGTCGCCGACGGTCATATTCGTGCCGTCGGCCTCGCGCACGCGGGTGTAGCGGGAGAACACGGAGATACCGGGGCCGATGGCGGCCTGGGCCAGGTCCACCGGGGCGACGGCGCCCTGCATGAGGGTGCGCAGGGCGCCCGGCAGTTCCGTCTTGAGCTGGGCCGTCAGGGCGCGGCGGGTGGTGGCCGGGGCGTCCGCGGGGCGGGGTCGGCAGGCCAGCACAATGGAGGAGGCCAGGGCATTGGTGCCCTGTGACAGCATCCGATTGTCCATCTCACTGCGCATGGGCCAGGTGGCGGTGATCTCCCAGCCCGCATCGATGAGGCCCGCCAGCAGCGTGTGCCAGCCGGTGGAGGTGGTGCCACCCGCGGCGGCGTCCTGCTGCTTGTAGGCGTAGTAGACGGTCATGGGTACGGCCGGGTTGGCGCCCTGGCGGATGCGGGCGAAGACCGCGTTGAAGCCCTCGACGAAGAACTTGGCGGCGCCCTCCTTGCCGTCGTGCCGGTAGGGGTTGGCCACCAGCTCCTCGGCCTTGGGGGTGAGCATGGTACCGACCACCTCGGGGTGGATGTCGTGCAGGCAGCGGCGCAGCCAGACGTAGAAGAAGTCGGACAGGTCGGAGTAGCCGATATTGTCGTAGTAGGGCGGATCGGTGGAGACGACCATGCCGTTGTAGGCGCGTCCCGTGGCGCTGATCTGCTTTGCCTCGCCGACGGCGGATGCTGGAGCGTGGATGAGGGCCTTCGCCACCCACGTGAGCTGGCCGAGAAAGTTACCTGAGGAACGTGAGAAGATGTTCGTCTCCGTGTAATCCCAAGTCATCGGAATCGCCTGACGGGTGAACAGGTGCGTGATCTTTTCTCCGGTCGTGTGCCAGGTGCACAGCGCATTGCAGTAATCCGCCGTGCGACTGACGCCCAGCGCCAGGTAGGTGGCCACTGCGTCAGCGTAGGCCTGCGCGCCGGTGCCGCCGTCCCTGAGTCGCTCCCCCGGAGGCATTCCTGCCGCGATGGCGTCGGCGAGCACGCGCTCGCGCGCCTCCCCCACCAGGTCACTCAGTGTGGTCAGTGCCACCAACTGCCGGTTCGTGAACAGGTCAGTCCATTGTTCGAAACCGTACGCTTGAACGCGAAAGCCAAGGGCCTGCGCGGGTAACGCCGCATCGGGTAGACCAACAGGGTGGTCAATGTGCGCCGCGTCTACCTGCAAAACCGTCGGGGAAGCGTATAGGCGCCCCGAAGGTCCCTCCGCAACGACGGCTATGAGTTGAGCACCCATTCGCCCTGCTCGCGACTCGGAGCGAATGTAGTCGAAGTCGATCGGAGTTCCGTCGGCTACGCAGACCGCGCCGCGGCGGTTTATCGTGCCATCATCTTTTCCGCGCGGCCCATTGGCGTTATGTATGACCTCGTAGTGGACTTGCCCGTCGCGGACGGTGGCCTTGACCCAGGCCTCGTGGCCCTTCTTCTTGCTCAGCCACCAGGAGTTGACCAGTGGCGTTTCGATGGGGTTGGCGGGGTTGGGGCTGCGTACCGTGCGCGCCCACTTCCAGGCGATCACGGTGTATTCGTTGCCGTCGGGTCCGGTCGCCTTGGGGTAGAGATGGCCTATGCGGCTTTGTGCCTCGTCGCGCAGCCACTGCCCGTAGTGGCGGACGTCCTCGGCCAGGCCCTCGGCCCGCTGGTAGAAGTTCTGCTCGGCCCCGCCCGGGTGTGCCGGCTCCCGGCCGGAAAAGCGCGGCGGGATCTCCACCAGCGCCTTGTTTATGACTACGGAGAGCGGATTAAGATCGCTCGCATGCGCTTCAAGGCCGAGACGCTGAGCCTCTAAAGGAATAGACCCCCCCCGCGAATGGGTCGACCACAGCGGGAAGCTCACCATTGTTGCTCTTGCGAATCTCGGCCCGGGCCTGGCGCAGCAGCGTCTCATCGTTGCTGTTCTCCCACACCACCAGTCGGCGCATAAGCTCGTGCAGGCGGGTGCGCTCGGCGTCCTGCTCGGCTAGGGTGGGGAACTGCTCCGGGTGGGAGGCGGGATCGTCCACCAGCTGGGCGAAGAGTACTGCCCGCGCCGTGGCCAGCGGCTTGCGTGACCAGTACAGGTGCAGGGTGGAGGGATGCCCGTGGCGGATCGACTTCTCACGCACCGAGGCCTCGTTAATGGCCTCCAGGGGCAGGGAGGTCTCGATGAGCTTCTTGGCGAGCTGAGGAACGGTCACTTCATGGCTTTCTTGCTAGATATCGTGGAATAGCGGGAACGAGGTGCACGCGCTTCAGCGGGGCGGACCTCCCCGGCTCCAGTGATCGTTCCAGCCCTCATTATAGGAATGGGTGGTGGCCGAGGGCTCCAGGTGGGAGAAGGCGCCCAAGACGTAACGTACCCGATCGTATGCCGGCCCCCGCGGATCTACCGCCACCAAAGCCAGGCGGTGACGATCTGCCTGCGTGCGGGCGAAGGCGACCTCGTTCACGGTGATGGTGAAGGTGTCGGCCCCCGCTACGCGCCCCTTGACCTCCAGGTAGTACACGGCGCCGGTGGGATCGGTGGTGCGGATGTCATAGCCGGGGTTGTTGTGCGGCATCTCCTCCGGTGTGCGTCCCAGAGCCCGCTCGGCGGCCAGCACGGCGTCCACGGCCCGACGCTCAACCTCCTGGGTGTGGCGCGCGAAGCGGGCCTGCGCCTCCGCAACCGCTTCCGCATGAGCCAGCAGGCCGGTCAGCACCCGGCTCGGAACCACCAGCGCCATACCTCGTATAACCGCCGGGGCGGGCACCAACTCAGTGGCGTCGTCGAGTTCGCGCATGCGGCGCTCCAGGCGCGCCTCCAGGCTCTCGACACGCTCCAGGGCGGTCTGCGCCCGCAACCGTCCGAAATTGCCCTGCCGTTCTTGGGCCTCCAACTGGTTGTACTGGTTGTCCCAGTAGTTGATCTCGACCAGGAGGCGCTGGCGCACCTGGGCGCGGGTACGGTCGGTCTCCGCGCCTATCCGGGCCTTGATCTCCTCCAGGCGTGGCAAAAGGCCCTCCCGGTACGCCCAGGCGCGCACATCCCGCTCATGCGAGTGGCGCAGCCAGTCGGCGTCAAGCAGGTGGGCAATGGCCTCATGCTCCTCGGGGCGGGGCCGGTCGTAATCGAGGTAGGCGGGGGTTGGTGTGACCGTGAAGGTGCCGTCCTCCCCGAGTGCGGGGTAGTCGAAGTGGTGCGAGACGGTACGTCCGTCTGCACCGGTAATGCGCTGCTCCACCGTGTGCAGCAGCGCCGCGGCGTCTGCCTGCTTATCGCGCCGGTCGATGAAGACCGCACCGCGTCGCAGGGACGGCTCCAGGTCGGCGATGGTCGCCTCGATCACGGCGCTGAGCAGTGGATGCCCGGGAGCGAGCAGGGCAGCCGGAGGCAGGCCCTCGGGGTGCAGGCGTTCCAGCTCGAAGGTGACACGCTCGTAGGCGCCCGGTAGCGGCTCCAGCCGGTTGGCGCGGCGGGCAAGATCCAGCAGGCGCGGGGGTACGCGGCCGATCTCGTACCGGCCGGACTCCCGGCGGCTCATGCGCCCTCCCAGGCGTCGGAAGGCGGGAATGAAGAACGCGGCGATGTAGCCGGGCTGGAGGCGGCGCTCACGCGCCCGCTCCATACGGCGGCGCACCCCCTCCAGGTCTAGGGCGGAGAACATATCCGGGTGCAGGGCACGCTCCTGCAGTACCTCACCGAGCCCGGCGGATACACCGGTGTCGATCACCCGGTCCAGTTCCGCCTTGACCTCCGGCCGGTCCCCGTAGCGGATGGCCTCGATGAGCAGCTCGCGCAGGGACCGCTCCTCGAAGGCGCCGGAGTCGCCGAGCACATTGAACAGGTTGCCGTTGTAGGCACGCGACATCTGGCCGATCTTCTCCAGCAGCCGGGTGAACACCTCGCCCTCGCGGGTGCCGGAGGCCACCATGTTCCACAGGTGGCAGACCTCCCGCTGACCGATGCGGTGGATCCGACCGAAGCGCTGCTCGATCCGGTTCGGGTTCCATGGCAGGTCATAGTTGACCATGAGATGCGCGCGCTGCAGGTTGAGGCCCTCCCCCGCCGCATCGGTGGCCAGCAGCACCACGGCGTCAGGATTGTGCGTGAACTCCTCGCGGGCGGCCTTGCGGTCCTCCCGGCTGGTGCCGCCGTGGATGGTGACGACGGCGTCGGCCCGTCCGAGCTGGGCGGCGATCCGGCGCTCAAGGTAGCTGAGGGTGTCCCGGTGCTCGGTGAAGATGATCAGCTTGCGTGGCGGTCCAGCGCGGTTGGCGAGCAGCTGCTCGTCGAGAATGGTGCGCAGCTGCGCCCACTTGCGATCCTCGTCGGACTCGCGCACTCGCCTGGCCACCGCGATGAGGTCCTCCAGGATGGTGATCTCGGCGCGCAGCTCGCTGACCGTTTGGGCTGCCGTCGCCAGGTCTGCGACCTCGTCCACCTGCGCCTCGAAGCGGGCGCGCTCAAGCCAGGGAACCTCCTCGTCGAGTTCATCGAAGGACTCCAGATCGAAACCGACCGGCAAATCGAGGTCGAACGGTAGTTCCCGGTCAGCGGCCTCCCAGGCGGGCGGCGCGCCGTCGCCAGTAGCAGCGGAGTACCGCCCGCGCTGCACCTCCAACAGGCGGCGCTCCAGGCGGTCGCGGCGCCGCTCAAGGGAACGCGCAATCGCCTCGGGGCTGGAGGCCAGGCGCCGCTGCAGTACCGTGAGCGCGAAGCCGACGTTGTTTCCTCGCCGCCCCTGGCCGGCCTGTATCAGCCGCTCGGCCCGTCCCATCTCGGTGCGTACGTATTCGGTCACCTGCTCGTACAGGTCCTGCTCGGCGGGGCTGAGCCGGTAGGTGACGGTGTAGGCGTGCCGCTCCGGGAACAGTGGCTTGCCGTCGAAGGTGAGTAGGTCCTCCTTGACCATGCGGCGCATGAGTCCGTGGGTGTCGGTGCGGTGCACGCCGCTGCGGAACTGCCCCTCGAAGCGGTCACGGTCCAGCAGCGACATGAACAGCTGGAAGTCCTCCTCCTTGCCGGCGTGCGGGGTGGCCGTCATCAGCAGCAGGTTGTGCGCCCTTTCCGAGAGCACCCGTCCCAGGCGAAAGCGACGGGTCTCGGTCACGTCGCCCGACCAGTTGGAGTAGTGGGCGCTCATGCGGTGGGCCTCGTCTACCACCGCAACGTCCCAGCCCACCTCACCGATCTGCTCCATGAGGTCGTCGTCACGGGAGATCTGGTCCATGCGCACGATCAGGTAGGGGTGCTCGGCGAAGACGTTGCGCCCCTGGGCGTCATCACACATCTGGCGAGTGAAGACCTTGAATTGAAGATCGAATTTGCTGGAGAGTTCGTCGTGCCACTGCTCCACCAGTCCCCCGGGTGCGACGACGATCGCCCTCTCGCAGTCGGAACGCAGGATAAGTTCCTTCAGGTACAGGCCCGCCATGATGGTCTTGCCCGCTCCGGGATCATCGGCGAGCAGGAAGCGCAGGGGCACACGCGGCAGCATCTCCTCGTACACGGCCCGAATCTGGTGGGGCAGCGGGTCCACGTCGGAACCGTTGACGGCCGCCATCGGGTCATACAGGGCGGCGTACTTAATGCGCAGCGCCTCCGCGGCCAGGCGGAACTCATCCGGATCGGCATCGAAGGGCGGGGCCGTATCCGCATCACCAACTAGCTCGAATACGGCCACGTCGGCCTCGGTGACCATGCGGGCACCGCTACTACCCGCGTCGTCATGGTAGAACAGCTCGGACATCCCGGTGTCGATCGGGTCCACGGCCACCAGCCTCACCGTACGGCCGGGCAACAGCCCGCGCAGCCGCTGGCCGGGGCGCAAGTCAGCCAGGGTGACCGTCGGCCTGGTCGGCTCCTGCGCTGCATTCTTGACTGTCCGCTCCACGGCAGGTCCTTTCGTGTTCGACGGTGGCGGGCCAGCATACGTCCCGCCTCCGACACGTAGGCTCAAGCCGCATCGGGCCTGGGCAGCTCCCGCCCGGCGACCAGCTCCGCCACGCGGAAAACCTCCTCCAGGTCCGGGACTTCGCCGAGGTAGGTCAGCCGGTAGAGGAAGGTGCCGACCAGCATGTCCACGCTGGTAACCGGGTCCGGTCCGTTCCACAGCCCGGCATCCGCGGCGCGGGCGACGGCGTCGATCGCCCCGTCTCGCAGGGGTGCGATCACGCGCTCCCGGTAGGCGGCCGCTGCCCGGGGATGCCCGGCGAGTTCCACACCCAGGCCGGGCAGCGCCGTCGTCAGGGGCGGGCGCATGAGTAGTCGCCAGGTGTGGACGATGAGGCGCGAGAAGTCCTCCAGCGGGTCGTCCCCCGCCGGGAACTCGCGGGGTCCCAGGGCGGCATCGACGGCGTCGACGGCCAACTCGGGCAGGGATCGCCAGCGCCGGTAGATCGTGGATTTGGGGACACCGGCGCGTGTGGCCACCTGGTCGATGCGCAGGCCGTGCAGGCCCACCTCGGCCAACAGGGTGAAGGTCTCTTGCAGGATGCGTTCGTCCAGCGCGGTGTCACGTGGCCGTCCGCCGCGGCCCGCGTCTGTACGCCGGGCGGTGCCGGCCCGCAGGCCCGTCTCATCCGTGCCGTCTGGTCTGTCCGCCACGGCCTCCTCCTCATCCTGTCGCCGGATCACACGTGATTCTTCCATCGGGCATCCAATTCCGCTACCGTAGGTTGCGCAACTGTCAGTTGCGCAATGTTGGAAGGACTCATGGACAAGGTGAACCTGGCGACCTCAGCACTGTTCTTCTCCTGGCTCGCCCATGACCTGGAGGAGTACGCGACCATGCCCGGCCGCGCCCATCCCTTCATGCGCTCGCTGCCGTTCCTGCCCGAGGAGGTGCGCCTGCGCGGACTCTCCCGCGACCAGGTGCAGGTGGCACTGAGCCTGATGGGGGCACTGATGGCGGCCGCCTCCGTGGACGGCTTCCGCACCCGGGGACGTTCGGCCTTCTATCAGGCAATGCTCTACGGCTACGGCATGCACGCCTTCATGCACCTGGGCTCGGCGGCGCTCGCACGCGGTTACACACCGGGGTGCGCAACGGCGCTGCCCGTGGTGCTGCCGTTCTGGCGCTTCGCCAAGGCCGCGCTGCGGGCCGACGGCGTGGAGCCGAAGGCCGCCCGGTGGACGCTCCCCGCGTTCCCCGTCGTGGGCGTCGTGCTGCACGGCGCGGGCTATCTGGCCGCCCGGCGCTGGCGGAGGCTGGCGGCATGAGGCGGCCGAGCGCGGTGGACGCGGCCACGTTGGGACTGGCCGTCTGCTATCTGCTTAACGACGGCGAGGAACTGGCAACCTACCGCGCCTCCTCCGCCTGGCTGCTGCGACGGGCACCGCGCTGGGTCCCGCTTGCGGAGCAGGTGCGGCGCGACGGTAACGTTACCGTGAAGCCCCGAGTCGACCGAGGAGAACGGAGACAATCACAGTGACACGTGTACTGGTTACCGGAACGAGCACCGGACTGGGGCTGGGAGCCCTGAGCGACCTGCGCAAGCACGGGGCGCAGGTGGTGGCGCATGTACGCCGTTCCGAGCAGCTCGACGCCGTCGGCCGCGCCCTGGGAGAACAGGTCCCCGGCGTCGTCGGGGACCTGGCTGACCGGGCGCAGGTGCGGGAGGTGGCCGAGCAGGTGGCCGCCCTGGGTGGTGTGGACGCCGTCATCCACAACGCCGGCACCATGGACGAGCGCCTGGTGCTATCCGTAAATGTGGTGGCCCCGTATCTGATGACGGCGCTTGTGCCCGCGCGGCGGCACGTGTACCTCTCCTCCAGCATGCACCGCGGAGCGCGGCTCAATACCACACGACTTGCGGGCATGGACTGGACGGGTACGCGGCCGACGGCGTCGTACTCGGACTCCAAGCTGCTGGTGACGGCGCTGGCGGCCGCAGTGGGCCGCCTCCACCCGGGCACGTGGGCGAACGCCGTCGACCCGGGCTGGGTGCCCACCCGCATGGGCGGCACCGGCGCCCCGGACGACCTGGACGCCGGGCACCACACCCAGGCCTGGCTCGCGCTGGGCGAGGACCCACGCACCCACACCAGCGCCTACTGGCACCACCTGCGCACCCAGCAGCCCGACCGGCGCGTGAATGACAGCGAGTTCCAGGACCAGCTACTGGCCGCCCTGGGACGGGCCACAGGCACGCCCCTGGACTAGGACAGGCGCTCGATCTCCTCCACGATTACACGCGGCTCATCCAGCATCATCAGGTGCCGGGAGCCGGGCACGCGTCGTATGCGCGAAGCGCGGAATGCCGTGAGCAGGCTCGTCACCGCCGCCGCGCCGCTGAATGGCGGCGCCTCCAGGACGACTGCCGGCACCGGCGCGGGTATCGCCTGCCGTCTGCGCAGCGCCAGCAGTTGCGCCGCCTGCCCACGGAACGCCAGCCATTCCGCCGCCGCAGCCGCCAGTGCCCGCTCACTGCCCCACAGGGGTCGCCATCCGGCCGAGTCAATCGCCTCCGGCCTGATCGTCTGCGACCTCATACCCGCCCGCAGCATCCGCCCGGCGACCACGCGCACCGCCGCCAGACGCAGGCAGCGTGTCGCAATCCGGTCCAGCGCGTCGGCCGCGGCCGACGAGCGGGCATGCGGCGTCGCCGACGGGTCCACCAGCAGTACCCCGGCCACCCGCCCGGGTCGTAGCCGGGCGATCGCCTCCGCCTGGAAGGCAGCCATGGAGTGCGCCACTACCACCACCTGCCCCGGCTCCGCGTCCAGCAGCTCCACCAAGAACCTGGCCTCCCCGGCCAGTGACGGCGGCCCCGCATGCCGGGTGCCGTGGTGTCCGGGACGGTCCACGGTGATCACCCGACGACCGGGCAAACAGGCGACCACCTCGTCCCACCCGGCGGCGGACAGCCCACAACCGTTCAGGAGCATCACCCCCGGCCCGCGTCCGTCCCGTACCCGGACCGTATGACCGCTCGGAAAGCGCCCCGCGGTGATCCGCCCCGGGTCAGTCATTACTCACCTTGCCGATTGTCCTTCCCGTTCATCCTCGAGCCGCCACGCCAGCAGCGCCATCCAAGCCGCGCACGCCAGCACCTGGACGGCCTGCACCGGTCCCTGAGTTCCGGGGGCGAGTCTGGGCGCCACCGCGGTGAACAGCAGCAGCGCGGCGATCACGACGCCGAAGGCCACCACCGCCCAGAACCGCGCCGTGCGGCCGTTGCGCTCGGCCATGCCCAGCGCCACCAGGGCGATCAGGGTGACCAGCGCGACCGAAACGAGTACGGATGCGGCCTCGTGCAGGTGCCTGGCCTGGCTGGGCATGGCCGCGCACACCGCGTCCCGGCTCTCCGCGCACGGCAGGTTGAACAGGCTGTCCAGCGCCGTCCCGGCCGCAACCAGCCCCAGGGCCACCGACGCGTGCTGGGCGCGAACGCCGAGCCATCGGCTCCAGCCGCGCCGTCCGAGCACGGCGATGACGGCGAATACGGTTGCGGCCGTCAGGTCCCCCAGGCGGAAGAACCACTGGTAGGGCTGGTCCTGCGCGGCCAGCTCGGACAGATAACCGAACAGTGCGCGCGGGTCGCCGTTCAGCCGCCACGCCAGCCAACTGTTGTAGGTGACGACGGCGAGCAGCGCGAGTACAACCCGTGCCCGGCGGGCGGTCATTGCTCCGGCCTCACCAGGGGGAAGGCGATCGTCTCGCGGATGGACGCGCCGGTGAGCATCATGACCAACCGGTCCAGGCCCATGCCCAACCCGCCCGAAGGCGGCATGCCCTGCTCCAGCGCCGCCAAGAACGCCTCGTCCAGCTCCATGGCCTCGGGGTCGCCTCCGGCCGCCGCCAGGGACTGGGCGGTCAGGCGTTGACGCTGAATCACGGGATCGACCAGCTCGGAGTAGGCGGTCCCCACCTCGGCACCGAACACAATCAGGTCCCACCGCTCGGCCAGCCGGGCATCCTGGCGGTGGGGCCGGGTCAGTGGCGAGGTCTCCGCCGGGAAGTCGGTGAAGAAGGTCGGGGCGACGGTAGTGGACTCCGCCAGGTGCTCGTACAGCTCCTGCATCAGGGTTCCCCACCCCCAACGCGGGTCGTAGGGCATGGCGATCCTGTCAGCGGCGGCGCGCAGCACCTCCATGGGGGTCTCCGGCCCCACCTCCTCCCCTAGCCCCTCGCTGACGGCTTCGCACACGCTGACCGTCCGCCACGGGGCCGCCAGGTCGATCTCGTGCTCGGCGCCGCCCACCCGGCCGCGAATCACGGTGGTCCCGAGAGCGTCCTGGGCGGCGGAGACGATCAGATCGCGTGCCACGTCCTTCATGACCTCGTAGTCGGCGTGGGCCTGGTAGGCCTCCAGCATGGTGAACTCGGGGTTGTGCGTGGCATCGGCGCCCTCGTTGCGGAAGTTGCGGCCGATCTCGAAGACTCGCTCCATGCCGCCGACCATGAGGCGCTTGAGGTACAGCTCCGGGGCGATGCGCAAGTACAGGTCCAGGTCGTAGGCGTTGATGTGCGTCTTGAACGGGCGCGCGTTCGCGCCGCCGTGCACGGGCTGGAGTATGGGCGTCTCCACCTCCAGGTAGTCACGTCCCAGCAGTTCCCGGCGGACCGCCTGGATGGCGTGGGAGCGTGCCGCGACCATCCTGCGCTCCCCGGGGTCGACGATCAGCGCCAGGTGACGCTGACGCACGCGGGTCTCGGGGTCGCGGATGCCCCGCCGCTTGTCCGGCAGGGGCCGCAGCGCCTTGGAGGTCATGCTCCAGGTGGACACCAGCAGGCTGCGCGTACCGGTGCGCGAAGTGCCCACCGTGCCGGAGGCGACCACCTGGTCGCCCGCTCGCACCAGCCGTCGGAAGCGTGTCATATCGTCGACGCCGGTTGTCGAGCGTTCCAGAAGAATCTGCAGGTCGCCGCTGCGGTCACGCAGATCCGCGAAGAGCACCCCGCCGTGGTCGCGTACCGACATGACTCTGCCGGCCACGGAGCACGCCCCAGAGGCATCGGCGCATGACGCCGTGACGTTGACCGACGGCGGGTAGGGCTCCATGCCGGCGGCGACCATGGCCTCCCGTGAGGCCAGGCGAGAGGCGAACTGCTTGGCTGGCCGCCTGGAGGGCGCCGTGCTGGATGCTCCCATGCTGATGGCGCTCAGACGCGCCGAGTCCTCGTCGTCGCGGCGGGGCTGGTTTATGTCGGTCGTGGGTGACAGCCATCCGGGCGGTGACACGAACCCCTCCGCGACTCCCATGGCAAAGGCCACACGAGCCAGGTCCCCGCCGTCGGGGTAACAGATCATCCGTGGAGACCAGACGGGGTTGTACTTCGCATTGGAGCGGTAGAGGGACTCCAGCTGCCACCAGCGGGAGGCCAACAGCATCAGGCGTCTCCACAGGCGACGCACGGGTCCGGCGCCGATCCTCTCCCCCTCAACGAACGCCGAGCGGAAGACTGCGAAGTTGAGCGATGCCCGGGTGAGGCCGAGTTCTACGCCGTCGGACATCAGGGCGGACACCATCAGCTCGGTCACGCCGTTATCGGCGCCCGGGTGTCGCCTCATCACGTCGAGGCTCAAGCCGTCCGCCCCCCAGGGGGCGAAGGACAGCAGGGCGGCGATCTCCCCGCGCTCGTCACCGGGTGGGTAGAGCGCCTCCACCATCACGCACCCGCCGTCGGAGGGGTCGCCCAGGCGGCCCAGTGCCATCGAGAATCCCCGTTCCGCCTCTCCGCCTAGCCATTCATGGGCAAGACCCGCCAGGGCGCTGAGTTCATCGGTCGGGATCTCGCGGTGTCGGCGGATCCGCACCGTGTACCCCCGCTCCTTGAGCCGACGAACCGGCCGACGCACCTCGGGCATGCCGTCGATCCGCGTGCGTGAGAAGTCCAGTACAGCCTCGTCACCAATGTGCAGCGCCCGCAGCCCGGCATCGGCGTAGGCCCGGGCGCCCGCCTCGGAAACCCCGATGACGGCGGGGGTCCAGCCGAATTCCGCGGCGCGGCGGACGAATGCCCGCGCCGCAGCCGACCAGGTGGACGGTTCTCCCAAGGGGTCACCTGAGGCCAGCGCTACACCATTGGCGACTCGGTACACGACGGCGGCGTCATCAGTCAGCAGCGCGGACTTGTCCCGGCGGGTGGCGAAGTATCCCAGAGAGTCCGCGGGATGCTCAGCCAGCAGGGTACGTACACGGCTCTCCTCCTTCACGGACATCTGCGCGATCTCCTGCTGGGAGCGCAGCAGCATCCCGAAGGCAACGAGGAAGGTGATCGCCCAGCCGAAGCCGAGCAGACTGGCCAGCCACTGGGGGCTGCCCCCTACAAGCAGCTCTCCGAACTGCCGTGCGCCCACGCCGGAGACTGCGAATTTCACGAGGGCCGCGGCAAGCGTGACAGAACCGGCAGAGGCCACAAAGACCGTCAGAGCGCGGCGGCTGTTACCCGGCTGCGACCGCACCGTGTAATGCCTGCGGTATGCGGTTAAAAGCCCCAGGAAGACCAGCAGCGTGGCGGTGTTCACCGTCAGGTAGGGGCGCACGTCCGCCAGCTCTTCGTCTTGGAACGCCACCGCCAGAATGAGTACGTACAGCAGGGTCACCAGTGCCGTTACCAGGGTAAGCGCGGTCCACGCCGCTCGCTTGCGCTTAGTCATGCCTGCTGCGAGCAGGAGGAGGACGATTCCGCTTAGCCAGTCGATTGACGGCAGCGGCACGATCCACAAGAAGATGAACTCCAGGACCTGACCGATACCGGGCGTGGAATTCAGTACGGTGTCAGTCAGCGCGAGTACCGCAATTAGGTACAGGACCCTAGGCAGAATGTGAGGGAAAAGGGGTTTGTGTGCCTGCATCGTCGGTGCGCGCTCCTTCCTGTCCGTGTCGGTGCTCCACGACACGAGGAAAGATTGTCAGTACCGCTCGCGGGACCTGAATCATGCGGAGGCATGATACGGCTCCGTAAGCACTCACCCTGGAAGACGATGTACCTCCTACCCTCAGGCCGCGCCTGCGCGGCCGAAACCGAGGTACCGCAGATGGTCAGCTGTTCGACTGCCGCTCGCGTGCCCTACGCTCGATCAGGTCACGCAGTTGTGCCCGCCCCATTCCGGTGGCAGTGACCAGCATCCGTGCCAGCTCGGCATCATCGGGCTCGGTCGGCGTATGCGCCTGCTCGGACTCGGGGCCTGACGCCCCGGTGCAGTCTGCGGTCAAGATCGAACCTCCTGATCAGCCATTGCCGGCCTGATGATCCATAAGGCAGTGATGAGCATGCTTGCCTGGCGCTAGCCGATGTGATCGACGGCTATTATCGCGCAGTCTCGCCCGACGAGGGGCCGCAGTGATCGCAATTTCTACCCATTCTGGAGCCGCGCCCGACCGAGGGGCCTGCCACCCCTAATAGCTCTGGTCGGGCTGGCGGGATTTGAACCCACGACCCCTTGACCCCCAGTCAAGTGCGCTACCAAGCTGCGCCACAGCCCGTGCCCGCGCGGCTCACGCCGCTCGGAACAAGGAAGACGATAGCCCATCTGTGTCCCGACGTCGAAATCCGCGGGCGGTGACACCGCTCACCGTTCCCGGATGGCCTTGGCAGCACTGACCGGCCTCGGCGGTTATATCTACCGATCTCGGCGGGTTGGCGGGTCAGGCGGAGGCGTTCCAGGCCTTGATGCCGCCCTCAAGGTTGGTCATGGGGCCGTCGTATCCGGCGTCCTCCAGAGCCGCAATGGCGCGGGCGGAGCGCACGCCCCCGGCGCAGTAGACGATCAGCTCCCGGCTCGGATCCAACTCCCCGCGGCGCTCGACCACCTGGGCGAGCGGAATGTGCGCCGCCCCCTCGATCGTCTCAAGCTCAACCTCGTGCGGCTCGCGCACGTCCAGCAGCGTGTACTCCTGCCCGGGCAACTCACCCGCGGCGATGCGCTCGCGCAGCTCAGTGGCGGTGATCGTGTTCATGGTGCTCTCCTGTACTTCAGTGTCCTGCTCCTGCCGCGACCGGGAGCCGCACAGGGCCTCATAATCCACCAGGCGGGTGATTGTTGGCTGGGAACCGCACACGGGGCAGTCGGGGTTCTTGCCGATCGGCAGCTCCGTCCCGCGTCCCTCCCAGGCGTTGACCAGCAGCATGCGGCCGATCAGCGGTTGCGCTCCTCCGACCACCAGTTTGAGCGCCTCGGCAGCCTGCATGGCGCCAACAATTCCGGGTAGTACGCCCAGTACCCCGGCCTCGGCGCAGGACGGTACCGCGCCCGGGTCGGGCGGGGTCGGGTGCACGCAGCGGTAGCAGGGGCCGCGTTCGGCGTCGAAGACGGTGACCTGGCCGTCGAAGCGCAGCACCGCCCCGTGCACGAGGGGGATGCCCAGCAGCACGCAGGCGTCCCCCAGCAGGTAGCGGGTGGGAAAGTTGTCGGTGCCGTCGATCACCACGTCCCAGCCGCGCAGCAGCTCCATGGCGTTGGCGCTGGTCAGGGCCTCCCGGCGGGTGACGATCTCCACGTCCGGGTTCAGGGCGGCCACGGCCTCCCGCGCGGAGTCGACCTTGGGGCGGCCCGCGGCGGCGGTGGTGTGCAGCACCTGGCGCTGCAGGTTGGAGACGGCGACGACGTCGTCGTCAATGATGCCGAGCGTGCCCACGCCGGCGGCGGCCAGGTACAGGACGGCGGGCGAGCCCAGGGCACCCGCGCCCACCACCAGGATGCGGGCGGCGCGGATGCGCTGCTGCCCGCGCCCGCCCACCTCCGGCACAAGCGCGTTGCGCGAGTAGCGCATGCGCTCGGCGGCGGTGAGTGGACGCAGGCGGGCGTCGTCGATCAGCGAGGGGAACCCGTCCCCCGCCCCCGGCGTCATGGCTCTACCAGAACCGCTGCGCGGTGGTCAGTGGCGCAGGCCGCGGTAGCGGTCGATGAGCTGCCGGGTGGAGGCGTCCTGGGAGGCGTAGGCGGCCTCGTCGCCCCGCACGGCGGGGGCAATGTCCAGGGCGAGCTTCTTGCCGAGCTCCACGCCCCACTGGTCGAAAGAGTCGATGCCCCACACAATGCCCTCGGTGAAGGTGATGTGCTCGTACAGGGCGATCAGCTGCCCGACCACGGCGGGGGTGAGGGCCGGGGCGAGGATCGACGTCGTCGGCCGGTTGCCGGTGAACACGCGGGCCGGCACGATGGCCTCCGGGGTGCCCTCGGCGCGCACCTCCTCGGCGGTCTTGCCGAAGGCGAGGGCGGCGGTCTGGGCCAGGAAGTTGGACAGCAGCAGCTCGTGCACGTCCGCGTCGCCGTCCTTGACCGGGTGGGCCGGGTTGGCCACGGTGATGAAGTCGGCGGGGATCAGCCGGGTGCCCTGGTGGAGCAGCTGGAAGAAGGCGTGCTGGCCGTTGGTGCCGGGCTCGCCCCAGAAGATCTCCCCGGTGTCGGCCACCACGGGGCTGCCGTCCCAGCGCACGGACTTGCCGTTGGACTCCATGGTCAGCTGCTGCAGGTACGCCGGAAAGCGGTGCAGGTACTGGGCGTAGGGCAGCACGGCGTGGGAGGCTGCCTGGAAGAAGTTCACGTACCAGACGTTGAGCAGGCCCATGAGCATGGGCACGTTCTCGGCGGGGGCCTTGGTGGCGAAGTGCTCGTCGACGGTGTGGAAGCCGGACAGAAAGTCCGCGAAGTTCTCAGGACCGACGGTCACGGCCAGCACGGTGCCGACGGCGGAGTCCACCGAGTAACGCCCGCCCACCCAGTTCCAGAAGCCGAAGGCGTTGGCCGGGTCGATGCCGAAGGCCTCCACCTTGTCCAGGGCGGTGGATACGGCCACGAAGTGCTTGGCGACGGCGCCGTCGGTGCTGATGCCGCGCGCGGCCAGCGCCTCCAGCAGCCAGGTGCGGGCCATGCGGGCGTTGGTGAGCGTCTCCAGGGTGGTGAAGGTCTTGGAGGCGATGATGAACAGGGTGGTCTCCGGGTCCAGGTCGGAGACCTTCTCGGCGCAGTCGTTGGGGTCGATGTTAGAGATGAAGCGGGCCTCCAGCCCCTCCTGCACGTAGGGGCGCAGCGCCTCGTAGACCATGACCGGGCCCAGGTCACTGCCGCCGATGCCAATGTTGACGACCGTCTCGATGCGCTTGCCGGTCACGCCGGTCCACTCCCCCGAGCGCACGCGGCGGGCGAAGGCGTAGATCTTCTCCAGGGTGGCGTGCACGTCGGCGACCACGTCCTGGCCGTCCACGGTGAGGGTGTCGGTGGCGGGGCGGCGCAGGGCGGTGTGCAGGACGGCGCGGTCCTCGGTGACGTTGATGTGCTCGCCGGCGAACATGGCGTCGCGGCGGCCGGGAACGTCCACGGCATCGGCCAGCTCCACCAGGGCGTCGCGGACCTCGTCGGTCAGGAAGTTCTTGGACAGGTCGACGAACAGGTCGCCCATCTCGTATGAGTAGCGCTCGGCGCGCTGCGGGTCCTGGGCGAACCAGGCGCGCAGGTCGGGCTCCATGGACTGGTGCAGCTCAGTGAGCCGCTTCCAGGCGGACGTGGTGGTGGGGTCAACCGGTGTGCGTGTTGTCGACATGTCGCCAGTCTAGGCCGTCCGCTACCGTTACCGCATGGGAGACCTGGTGATCGGCGAGGACGGTCTGGCGCGGCCGGTGTGGGCGGCCGGCGACCCGCTGCTGCGCGACTACTACGACACCGAGTGGGGCATGCCCGTGCGCGACGAGCGCGGCGTGTTCGAGCGGCTCAGCCTGGAGGCCTTCCAGTCGGGCCTGTCCTGGCGCACCATCCTGGTCAAGCGGCCCGCCTTCCGGGAGGCCTTCGCCGACTTCCAGCCTGAGGCCGTGGCCGGCTTCGGGGACGAGGATGTGGCCCGGCTGCTGGCCGACGCCCGGATCGTGCGCAACCGGGCCAAGATCCTGGCCACCATCAATAACGCCCGTGCCACCGTGGCCCTGCGGGGTGCCGACGTCGACGGCCTGGCGGGCCTGGTCTGGTCCTTCCGGCCGGCGGTCACGCCCGCCCCGCGCACGCTGGCGGAGACTCCCACGCGCTCGCCGGAGTCCGAGGCACTGGCCCGCCGGCTCAAGCACCTGGGCTTCCGGTTCGTCGGCCCGACGACGGCATTCGCGCTGATGGAGGCCATCGGCATCGTGGACACCCACCTGGTGGGCTCCTGGCGGCGCGGCGCCTCCGGGGTGTGGGGCTAGCGAGCGGAGGTCACGTGCTTGCTGTCAAAATCGATGACAAACGAAGTCCGCGGCGCTCAAGGCGCTTCAAAAAACGTTGGAACCATGCGGGTGCCGAGTAGCGTAGAAGAGCGCATCCCCGGCGTTTGTCATCGATTTTGACACCGCCGGTCCGTTGGCATGCCGAAGCCGCCCTCAGCGCCGCTGACGGCGCTCGCGCACGCGCACGCCGATCTGGACCGGGGTGCCGACGAAGCCGAACTCCTCACGCAGCCGGTTCTCAATGAAGCGCCGGTAGCCGGCGTCCAGGAAGCCGGTGGTGAAGATGACGATGCGCGGCGGGGCGGTCTGCACCTGGGTGGCGAACAGGATGCGCGGCTGCTTCCCGCCCCGCACCGGGTGCGGCGTGGCCGCCTGCAGCTCCCCCAGGAAGGCGTTGAGCCGCCCCGTGGGCACGCGCGTGCTCCAGCCGGCCAGGGCCGTGTCCAGGGCGCGCGCCAAGCGGTTGGTGTGCCAGCCGGTGCGGGCGGAGAGGTTGATGCGTGGCGCCCAGCCCACATGGGCAAGCTCGTGCTCCGCCTCCCACTCCAGCTGCTTGCGGCGGTCCTCATCCACCAGGTCCCACTTGTTGTTGACGATCACCAGGGCACGCCCAGCGTCAACCACCTGCTGGATCACGCGGATGTCCTGCTCGGTGACGGCCTCGGACGCATCCAGTAGCACCACGCCCACCTCGGCCTTCTCCACCGCCCCCTGGGTACGCAGCACCGCGTAGTAGTCGGCGCCGCGCGCCTGCCGGATGCGGCGGCGGATACCAGCGGTGTCCACCAGCACCCACTGGCGGCCGTCGAACTCCACCACCTCGTCTACCGGGTCGCGGGTGGTGCCGGCCAGCTCGTTAACGACCACCCGCTCATTTCCGGCGAGCTGGTTCAGCAGGGAGGACTTGCCGACGTTGGGCCGCCCCACCAGGGCGATGCGGTGCAGGTCATCGCTGCGCTCCGGCCCGGCCACGGCGGAGACCTCCGGCAGGACAGCGACGACGGCGTCCAGCAGCTCGCCGCTGCCGCGGCCGTGCAGGGCGGAGACGGCGTAGGGCTCGCCCAGGCCCAGGGCCCACAGGGAGGCGGCATCGCCCTCCTGCACGGGCGAGTCGACCTTGTTGGCCGCCAGCACCACTGGCTTGCCGGAGCGGCGCAGCATCTTCACGATCCGGTCGTCGGCCTCGGTGACGCCCACGCGGGCGTCCACCACCAGCAGCACCGCGTCGGCCAGGTCCACGGCAGCCTCGGCCTGTGCGGCGACGGCGGCGTCCAGCCCGGCCACGTCGATCTCCCAGCCGCCGGTGTCAACGATGGTGAAGCGCTTGCCCGCCCACTCCGCCGGGTAGGAGACGCGGTCTCGGGTCACCCCGGGCACGTCCTGCACTACGGCCGCCCTGCGGCCCAGGACCCGGTTGACGAGAGTGGACTTGCCGACGTTCGGCCGGCCGACGACGGCAAGGACGGGCAGGCCCGCCTCCAGGCCGGCTTCGGCAGCGGGTATCTCCTCCCCCGCGAGCAGGGCCCGGTCCTCCTCGTCGAGCTCGTAGTCGTCCAGTCCGGTACGCAGTGCGTCAGCACGGGCGTCCTCCAGCCGCTCACGCTCGGCGCTCTCGGCGCGCGACCGCTCGACCAGCGCGGTGACGCGGGTGATGGTCTCCTCCAGCGTCAGGTTCGAGGTATCCACCGCGGTGACGCCCTCGGGGGCGGTGAGGAACTGGGAGACGGTGGCGTCGTCGCGGTCGCGGCGCACCACCTGGTCGCGCAGGGCGGCGGCATCCACGGCCTTTCCGGCGGCGTCCAGGTCGGCGGCGCGGCGGGCCAGCCGGGCCTGCTCGCTGGCGGTAAGCAGCAGGCGCACGTCGGCGTCGGGGGCGACGACGGTGGTGATGTCGCGCCCCTCGGCGATGATGCCTGCGCCGCGGGAGAAGGAGCCGGCCAGAGCACCGGCCTCGGCGCGGATGATTTCACGCTGGAGCCGCGCCATCTCGGCGCGCACATCCAGGTTGGTGGCGACCTTGGAGACCACTGTGGACACGTGCGGGTCGCGGATGGCCTCGGCGATGTCCACCCCGTCGCAGGTGACACCGGGCGCCTCGGGATCAAGACCCATCACCAGCGGCATGGCCTGCACGGCGTGGGTGACGGCCTCGGCGTCGTCCAGGTCGATGCCGGTGCGCTCGCACCACCAGGCGGCTGCCCGGTACATGGCGCCGGTGTCCAGGTAGGCCAGCCCCAGCGCGGCCGCAACCCGCTTGGACACCGTGGACTTGCCGGACCCGGACGGCCCGTCGATGGCGACGACGATTCCCATGTGTTCCTCCAACGTTCGACCCCGCAGGCTCCGGCGAGCCGGTCGGTCTCAAGGGGTAAGCGTCCCACAATCAGGCACCGCCGCACGGATCGGCGGCAGATGAGTCCGCCCACAGCCGCGCCGCGGAAAGTGCTCCGCCCTCCTTAGGACACGACCACGCGCCAGCCGCGGGCGTCCAGGGCCTCCTCCAGCCCCTGGGCGGCGGCCGGCATGACCGAGAGCATGGCCAGGCCGGCGCTCTGCCCGGGCGAGTGCTCCATGGCGAAGTCCTCAATGTTGACGCCCGCCTCGCCGACGTCGGAGAACAGACGGCCCAGCGAGCCGGCCGAGTCGGGCACCAGCACCTGCACCTGCGCGTAGCGGCGCGGCGCCCCGCCGTGCTTGCCCGGTATGCGGGCCTGCCCGGCATTGCCGCGGGTCATCAGGTCGGTGATGGCGCCGACGGCGCCGGGGGCGATGGTGGCGGCGTCCCCGGCGGCGGTGTAGGCCGGGTCGCCGGGGTCGACGGCGGCGGGCGCGATCCCGTTGATCAGTGCGTCCAGGTCCCTGCGCAGCTGGCGCAGCATGTCCACCACCGGCCCGGCGTTGCCGACCACGATCGCCGACCACAGCCGCGGGTCGGAGGCGGCGATGCGGGTGGTGTCGCGCAGCCCCTGCCCGGCCAGGCCGAGCGCGTTCTCGGGGGTGGACTCCAGGCGGGCGGCCAGCAGGGAGCTGACCAGTTGGGGGACGTGGCTGACGGCGGCGACGGCGGCATCGTGCTCGGCGGCATTCATGCGCACCGGGGTGGCGCCGACGTCGACGGCCAGGTTGCGCACCGCCAATTCGGCCTCCGGGGCGGACCCGTCGGCGACGACCACCCAGGGGTGGCCGGCGAACAGGTCGGAGTCGGCGGCGGCGGCTCCGGACCGCTCCCGCCCGGCCATGGGGTGGGAGCCGACGTAGCGGCGCGCCTCCCGCCCGCCGTGGCGGCGCACCTCGGCGGCAATGCGCGCCTTGACGCTCGCGACGTCCGTGACCACCGCGTCCGGGTGGGCGGCCAGCTCGCGCAGCACCACGCCGGCGGCCACGTCCGGTGGGGTCGCGACCACGATCAGGGCGGGTTCGGCGCTGTGCTCGTCACGCACCTGCCCGGCGCCCATGTCGCGCGCCAGTGCCAGGGAGGTGGGTGAGGTGTCGGCTAACTGCACCGGGACGCCGGCTGAGGTCAGGGCCAGCGCCAGGGAGGTGCCCAGCAGCCCGGTGCCGACCACCAGCACCGGCCCCCGGGTGGCGAGCGGGGCGGAGGGGTTTCCGGCGGCGCTCACAGGCCCACCTCCTTTTGCAGTGCGCTTACCTCCGCACCCGTGAGCGGGCGCATCTCCCCCGGGCGCAGACCGCCGAGAGACAGCGTTCCGATCCGGGTGCGGGACAGACGAGTTACGGGGTGCCCGACGGCGGCCAGCATGCGGCGCACGATCCGGTTGCGGCCCGAGTGCAGGGTGACCTCAAGGATCGAGGCGTCCGGGCGGAGTCCTTGACCACTACGCGGTCCGCGGCAATCGGCCCGTCCTCCAGCTCGATGCCGCGCTTGAGCCGACTCGGCAGCCCGCTGCTGACGTGCCCCCGCACCACCGCCACGTAGGTCTTGGCGACCTCATAGCTGGGGTGGGTGAGCCGGTGGGTGAGCTCGCCGTCGTTGGACAGCAGCAGCAGCCCCTCGGTGTCGGCGTCCAACCGGCCCACGTGCACCAGCCGCAGCGCGGAAGCCTTCTCCGGCCCGCCCAGCTGCTCGGCGTGCTCGGCCAGGTACTGCTCGGTGTACTCGGCGACCGTGGGGCGGCCCTGCGGGTCCTCCATGGTGGTGACCACGCCGACGGGCTTGTGCAGCATGACCGTGATGACATCGGGGTCGGTGAGCACCCGCGAGCCGTCCACACGGATCTCCTGGGTGGCGGGGTCAACGCGCACTCCGGGCTCGGTAACTCGCACCCCGTCGACGCTGACTCTCCCGGTGGCGATCAGCTGCTCGCATACGCGCCGGGACCCCACCCCGGCGTGGGCCAGCACCTTCTGCAGCCGCTGCCCGCCGACGACGTAGGGGTCGTCTGGGCGTGCCCGCCCGCCCCGGGCGGTCGCGTCGGCGGCCGCGGCGGGCGCCGTGGAGGAGGCCTCGTCCTCGTAGTCGACTTCTTCGAGGTCGTCGGCGTCGTAGAACTCCTCGGCGCCGAGATCCAGTGCGTCCGGGACGTTCTGGGCGCCTCCGTCGGTATTGTTGCGCATGCTCACGGCAGCATCCTCCCGGTGATCTCATCTTCTATGTCCCCCAGGGCGGAGGAATCGGGCAGGTAGGGAGCCAGGGGCGGTAGGTCGGCAAGCGAGTCCAGGCCCAGGTACTCCAGGAA
This sequence comes from Actinomyces sp. 432, assembly GCF_009930875.1. Classification (NCBI taxonomy): domain Bacteria; kingdom Bacillati; phylum Actinomycetota; class Actinomycetes; order Actinomycetales; family Actinomycetaceae; genus Actinomyces; species Actinomyces sp. 432. The sequence goes on along the minus strand of NZ_CP025249.1, from coordinate 1,316,951 downwards.
CTCCCCGGTGGTGCGGTACAGGATCGCACCGGAGGGCTCCGTGCCGGCCTCCTCGATCAGGCCGCGGGCGTGCAGGGTGCGCACCACGCCGTCTACGTTCACGCCCCGCACCGCAGCTATCCGGCCGCGAGTGACGGGCTGCCGGTAGGCGATGACGGCCAGCGTCTCCAGTGCGGCCTGCGACAGGCGGGCGGTGGCCCCGCCAATGACGAAGCGCTCCACCAGCTCGCTGAACCGGGGGGCGGAGGCCAGCCGCCAGCCGCCCGCAGCCCGTCGCAGGACGAAGCCGCGCGCCCGCGTGCCGCCGTCGGGGCCGGGCTTCTCGCCGGCGTACTCGGCGGCCAGTGACTCCAGCACCGCCTCGATGAGCTGCTCGTCCCGGTCGAGGGCCTGGGCCAAGGCGACCACCGTGACCGGCTCGTCCGCTACTGCCAGGACGGCTTCCACCGCGGCACGTAGTTCCTCCTCCGGCACGGGTACCGGCAAAGCCGCCGCCGACTCCACGGCGCTCATGCGAATTCCTCCTCCAGCTCCAGGGAGTCCGCGGCCACTGCGCTCGGATCCTCAAGCGACTCGTCCCGCCAGCTAACCGTGATCTCCCCCATGGGCGATTCCTGTGCCAGGTCGACGCCTCCCTGGCGGTACAGGATCAGCAGCGCCAGGAAGCGGGCGACGACGACCGCGGTACGCCCCGCGTCAGCAGTCAGCTCAGTGAACGTAAGGGTGCCGGCGCGGCGCAGCCGGCCGGCGAGCAGGCGCAGCTGCTCCCCCACGGGGACGCGCTCGTGCAGGTGCACGGTCTGCACGCCCGGATCCCGGCGGCGGGTCAGTACATCGGCCGCGATGCGGGCCAGGTCCTCGGCGTCGCTGGTGGCCACAAGCCGAGGCAGCAGGGCCGCCAGCTCGGGGGCAGGGACACCACGCGCGGGTGCGTGCGGGAAGCCGCCTCGGCGTGGGAGCGGATGACCTTGGCCGCCTCCTTGAAGGCCCGGTACTGCAGCAGCCGGGCGAAGAGCACGTCGCGGGCCTCGAGCAGCTCCATGTCCTCGTCCATCTCCTCGGGATCGTGCGGGAGGAGCCGGTGGGCCTTGAGCGCCAGCAGGGTGGAGGCAACCACCAGGAACTCGCTGGCGCGCCCGAGGTCCCAGTCCGCGCGCATGTGGGCGATGAACTCGTCGGTAACCTCCGCCAGGGCCAGTTCAGTGATGTCCAGCCGCTTACGGGCGATCAGGGTGAGCAGCAGGTCGAAGGGCCCCTCGAACTGCGGCAGGTTGACCTGGAATCCGGGCACCTGCCCAGGCCTTGCCGGAACCAGCCCCGGTGAGGTCTCCAGCTGCGGCTGGGAGCCGTTCGGAAGCGTCTCAATAACCAGTTCAGGCAACATTGCCGCGCGCGATGACCTCACGGGCCAGGCGCCGGTACGCCTCGGCACCGGGATGCCCGGAGGCGTAGCTGGTGATGGGTTCGGCTGCTACGGATGCGTCCGGGAACTTGATCGTGCGACGGATCTGCGTGTCGAAGAGCTTGTCGCCGAAGGCCTCCGTCAGGCGCTCGAGCACCTCCCGGGAGTGGAGCGTCCGCGGGTCCACCATGGTGGCGAGGATGCCGTCGATCTGCAGCCGCGGGTTGATGCGGTCCCGCACCCGGTCCACGGTCTCCACCAGCAGGGCTACGCCGCGCAGAGCGAAGAACTCCGTCTCCAGCGGGATGATGACGCCGTGCGCGGCGGTGAGGGCGTTGACCGTCAGCAGGCCCAGGGAGGGCTGGCAGTCGACGATGATCGCGTCATAGTCGTCCAGCACGGGACGCAGCACGCGGGCGAGAGCCTGCTCGCGGGCGACCTCCCCGACCAGCTGTACCTCTGCCGCGGACAGGTCGATATTCGCGGGCACCAAGTCCAGGCCCTCCACGGAGGTGGAGTGGATGATGGGCCGCACATCGGGGCGGGCGGCGACCAGCATGTCGTAGACGGTCTGGTCCAGCTCGTGGGCGTTGATGCCCAGGCCGGCGCTCGCCGCGCCCTGCGGGTCGAAGTCCACGATCAGTACGCGGCGTCCGTACTCGGCCAGCGCGGCGCCCAGGTTGATGGTGGTGGTGGTCTTTCCCACGCCGCCCTTCTGGTTGCACATGGCGATCACACGGGCGGGCCCGTGCGATTCAAGTGGCGCCGGCACAGGGAAAACCTTCTCCTGTTCTTCCAGCTTGCCGTCGTCAGAGTTCTCGGGCGGGTCGATCAGGCCGGGCTGCTTGGCGTCACTCACACGGGCAGCCTAGTCGAAGTGGGACAGCGGGACGCGGAGAAGACTCCTTCGCAGGCTAGCCGCGGGCCCGCGGGTGACTGGTGGCGTAAACCTCCCGCAGGTGGTCGACGGTGACCTTGGTGTAGATCTGGGTGGTGGTGACCGAGGCGTGCCCCAGCATCTCCTGGACCACGCGCACATCCGCACCTCCGGCCAGCAGGTGGGTGGCGAAGGAGTGCCGCAGCGTGTGCGGGGAGATGCGTCGCTCCGCCCCTCCGCCGGAACCGGAGCCCCCGGCCAGTCCGGCCCGCTGCGCCGCGTGCTGCAGCACCGCCCAGGCCGACTGCCGTGACAGTGGCCGGCCCAGGGTGTTCAGGAACACTTCCGGCACTCCCCGCCCCTTCGCCGCCAGGGCGGGACGTCCACGCACCAGGTAGGCCTCCAGCGCGTCCCAGGCGAACTGGCCCATCGGTACGATCCGCTCCTTGCGTCCCTTGCCGAACACCCGCAGGCAGCCGGATGCGGCATCCAAGTCGTCCACTACCAGCCCAACTGCCTCCGAGATACGCGCACCGGTTGCGTACAGCAGTTCCAGCAGGGCGCGGTCGCGCAGGGACACCGGCGAGTCGTCGTTTCCAGCGGATTCCAGCAGGCGGCGCACCTCGTCCACGGTGAGCGCCTTGGGCAGGCGCCGTCCCACCTGCGGTGGACGTACCGCCGCCGATGGATCGGCATCGGTGCTTCCCTCGGCATGGAGGAACCTGTGCCAGCCGCGCACGGCAGTGACTGTGCGGGACGCTGAGGACGCGGCCAGCGGGCGACCGCCGTCGGCGCCGGTACGCAGCGCCTCCAGGAATGCGGCCACATCCGCCTCGGTCACCGAGTCGGGCGCGTGAATCGAGCGCCCGCGCAGGAAATCGGCGTAGCGACCCAGGTCCCGCTCGTAGGCCGCCAGCGTATTGGGACTCAGCCCGCGCTCTACACGCAGGTGTGCCAGGTAACCGGACCGGGCCCGCTCAAGCGCATCCCCGCGAGGATCGTGGGTGCGCCGCCCGGTCGCCCCGGTGTCCGCAGCTGCTCGGGTAATGATGCTGTCCGGCGTGCTCAGGCGAATCGGGCAACCAGCCCGAGACCGATAATGGTTGCCGTCCAGACCAGGGCCACCCCGATGGTGATCCGGTTCAGGTTTCGTTCGGCGACGCCGGAGGAGCCGGCTGAGGAGGTGATGCCGCCCCCGAACATGTCGGACAGGCCACCGCCCCTGCCCTTGTGCATCAGGATCGTCATGATCAGGAAGAAGCTTGAGAGGACCAGCAGTACCTGCAGGATTATGGTCAGCACGCCCACGCCGCATTCCCTTCGTCGTCGTTCCGGCCGGTTCGGCCTGTCACAGTGAGGCGACCGCCGCCTCCTCACTCGGCGACTCTACCCGATCCGCGCACTTGCACGCGTGTGCGCCCGGCCCCACGGGGACCGGGCGCACACGCTGAACACAGACGTGCTAGCAGCTCAGGCTAGGGGATCAGGCGTAGAAGCCGGCCATCTGCGCGAAGGAGTCCGCCTTCAGCGAGGCGCCGCCGACGAGCGCGCCGTCGATGTCGGCCTGTGCCATCAGCTCCTTGATGTTGGCCGGCTTGGCGGAGCCGCCGTACAGGATGCGGGTGGCGTCCGCGGTGGCGTCGCCGTAATCAGCGCGCAGGGCCTCACGGATCGCGCCGCAGACCTCCTGGGCGTCCTCTGCGGTGGCGGTCTCGCCGGTGCCGATGGCCCAGATGGGCTCGTAGGCGATGACGATCTTGGCCACGTCCTCGGCGGACCAGCCGGCCAGGGCGGCACGGATCTGGCCGAGCACGAAGTCCACGTGGGTGCCGGCCTTGCGGATCTCCAGGGCCTCGCCGCAGCACAGGATCGGAGTCATGCCGGCATCCAGGACCTTGCGGGCCTTGGCGCCGACCAGCTCGTCGGACTCACCGTGGTACTCGCGGCGCTCGGAGTGGCCCATAACCACGTAGCTGCAGCCGAGCTTGGTCAGCATGTCGGTGGAGATCTCACCGGTGTAGGCGCCGTTGTCGTGGATGGACACGTCCTGGGCGCCGTACTTGATGCCGAGGGAGTCGGCCTCGACGATCGTCTGGACGCTGCGAATGTCCGTGAACGGCGGGATGACCAGTACCTCACACTTGGAGTAGTCGTGCCCGGCGTCGCTCAGCGCCATGGCCAGACCTTGCACCAGGTGATTGGCCTCAAGGTGGTCCAGGTTCATCTTCCAGTTGCCCGCCATCAGCGGGGTGCGGTTGCTCATTATCCGTATTCCTTTTCCGAATGTGATGGGATTGAAGTGCCTGTGGGCGCGGCTCAGTCGTCGAGGACCGCGATACCGGGCAGCGTCTTGCCCTCCAGCAGCTCCAGGGAGGCGCCGCCGCCGGTGGAGATGTGGGAGAAGGTGGACTCGTCGAAGCCGAGCGTGCGCACGGCCGCGGCGGAGTCACCGCCACCGATCACCGAGAAGGCGTCGGAGGAGGAGATCGCCTGGGCGACGGCCTTGGTGCCCTCGGCGAAGGCCGCGAACTCGAACACGCCCATGGGACCGTTCCACACGACGGTCTTGGAGGACGCAATCGCCTGGGCAAAGAGCTCACGCGTCTCGGGACCGATGTCCAGACCCATCTGGTCGGCGGGGATGGCGCTGGAGGGAACCACGGTAGCCGGGGCGTCCGGCTTGAACTCCGGTGCGACTACGGTGTCGACGGGAAGGAGCAGCTCCACGCCGTTGGCCTTGGCGGTCTCGAGGTAGCCCTTGACCGTCTCGATCTGGTCCTTCTCCAGCAGGGAGGTCCCAACCTCGTAGCCCTGCGCAGCGAGGAAGGTGTAGGCCATGCCGCCGCCGATCAGCAGGCGGTCGGCCTTGCCCAGCAGGTTGGCGATCACGCCGAGCTTGTCGGAGACCTTCGAGCCGCCCAGCACCACGGTGTAGGGGCGTTCGGGGTCGTTGACGGCCTTGCCGAGGGACTCGATCTCCTTGGCAACCAAGAGCCCGGAGGCGGCGGGGAGGATGCGGGCGACGTCGTAGACGGAGGCCTGCTTGCGGTGCACTACGCCGAACCCGTCCGAGACGAATACGTCCGCCAGATCCGCGAGCTGCGCGGCGAAGGCGGCGCGCTCGGCGTCGTCCTTGGAGGTCTCGGCGGCGTTGAAGCGCACATTCTCCAGCAGAACGATGTTCCCGGGCTCCAGTGCGGCGACGGCGGCCTTGGCCCCATCTCCGACGGTGTCCTCGGCCAGAGTGACGTCGACGCCCGCCAGCTCCGCCAGGCGCTCGGCGACCGGAGCCAGCGAGAAGTCGGGGTTGACCTTGCCCTTGGGACGACCCAGGTGGGCGGCGACGATCACCTTGGCGCCGGCGTCGAGCAGCTTCTTGAGGGTGGGCAGGGCGGCGCGGATACGGCCGTCGTCGGTGATGTGCTTGTCGTCGTCGAGCGGAACGTTGAAGTCGGAGCGGACCAGGACGCGCTTGCCCTGCAGGTCGCCCAGGGACTCGATGGTCTTCATGAAACCTCGCAGTGTTGAGTGTGTATTGAGTGTGTATTGAGTGTGTGCTGAGTGTGACGTTGATTTACAGACGGGTGGGGCTCTACGTGCGGACGCCCGCGCACGCTGTTGGCGTGCGCGGGCGTCCGTCAGGTGCTCACTGTGTGAGTGCCGTGTCTGCTCGGGGGTCTACCCGGGCTCAGGCCAGCTTCTCGCAGACCAGGGCGGTGAGCTGGGCGAGGCGGTTGGAGTAGCCCCACTCGTTGTCGTACCAGGAGACGACCTTGACCTGGTCGCCCTGTACCTTGGTCAGCTTGGAGTCGAAGATGGAGGAGTGGGGGTCACCAACGATGTCGGTGGAGACCAGGTCCTCCTCGGAGTAGGCCAGGACGCCCTTGAGCGGGCCCTCGGCGGCAGCCTTGACAGCGGCGTTGATCTCCTCGACCGTGGCCGGCTTGGAGGGCTTGAAGGTCAGGTCCGTAACCGAGCCGGTCGGGACCGGCACGCGCATGGCGTAGCCGTCCAGCTTGCCCTTGAGCTGCGGGAGAACGAGCGCGACGGCGCGGGCGGCACCGGTGGAGGTGGGAACGATGTTGAGAGCGGCGGCACGAGCACGACGCAGGTCCTTGTGCGGGGCGTCGTGCAGGCGCTGGTCACCGGTGTAGGCGTGCACCGTGACCATCAGGCCGTTCTCGATGCCGAAGGCCTCGTCCAGCACCTTCGCCACGGGGGCGAGGCAGTTGGTGGTGCAAGAGGCGTTCGAGATGATGTTGTGCTTGGTGGTGTCGTAGTCCTGCTCGTTAACACCGATCACGAAGGTGCCGTCCTCGTTCTTCGCCGGGGCGGAGATGACGACCTTCTTGGCGCCGGCGTCGATGTGCGCCTGGGCCTTGGTGGCGTCGGTGAAGAAGCCGGTGGACTCTACGACGACGTCGACACCCAGGTCCGCCCAGGGCAGGTTGCCGGGCTCGCGCTCGGCCAGCACGCGGATCGGCTTGCCGTCGACGATGATGTTCTCCTCGTCGTAGGTGACCTCGGCGGCGAGGCGGCCCAGAATAGAGTCGAACTTCAGGAGGTGGGCGAGGGTCTTGATGTCGGTCAGGTCATTGACGGCCACGACCTCGAAGTCGGCGCCCTGCTCGAGGGCGGCGCGGTAGAAGTTGCGGCCGATGCGGCCGAAGCCGTTGATACCAACGCGGGTGGTCACTTTGTGTCCTCCTAGTGCGCCATGGGACGCACGTACTCGTACTTGCTGCACACAGTGTGTGCCCCGGCCTTCGTGGGGAGCTCCCCGTCTGATCCGGCAAGCCGAGTCTAGCGTTACGAACCCACCGCCGTGCGGGTTCGGACACGCCACGGGCGAACACGCTGAAACATCTCACATGTCGAGCATGTCTTGGGTGAGCGCAGACTCTGTATCCGGGATTCCCAGCTCGTGGGCGCGCTTGTCAGCCATGGCCAGGAGCCGGCGAATGCGCCCGGCAACGGCGTCCTTGGTCAGCTGCGGATCGGCCATACGGCCCAGCTCCTCCAGGCTCGCCTGCTTGTTCTGAATGCGCAGCCTGCCCGCCTGCACCAGGTGCTCGGGCACGTCCTCGCCGAGGATTTCAAAAGCGCGTTCCACCCGGGCACCGGAGGTAACCGCTGCCCGCACGGAGCGGCGCAGGTTGGCGTCGTCGAAGTTGGCCAGTCGATTGGCGGTGCCGCGGGTCTCGCGCCGGGAGCGGCGCTCCACCCAGAGCGCATTGGCCTCCACCGCGCCCATCCGCTGCAGCAGCACGCTGATGGCGTCGCCGTCACGCACAACCACGCGGTCCGCGCCGCGCACCTCCCGGGCCTTGGCAGTCACCTCGAAGCGACGTGCGGCACCGACCAGGGCCAGCGCCGCCTCACTGCCGGGGCAGGTAACCTCCAGCGCGGAGGAGCGGCCCGGCTCGGTAAGCGAGCCCCGGGCCAGGAAGGCACCCCGCCAGGCCGCGGCCGAGGCGTTGCGGCCACCCTGAACCACGGCTACGGGCATACCGCGCACCGGGCGCCCGTGGGCATCAACGAGCCCGGTCAGGCGGGCAAGGTCCCGCCCGCGGTCGGCCACGCGCAGCACGTAGCGGCTTCCGCGGTGCAGTGATCCGGCCTGAACCACCAGTACCTCAGGAGTCATGCCGAACAGCTCCCGCAGGTCCCGGTGCAGCCTGCGCACGGCGCCGCCGTGGTCCAGCTCGGCTTCGACGACTATGCGGCCGGACACCAGGTGCAGGCCGCCGGCGAAGCGCAGCATGGAGGCCACCTCAGCGCGCCTCTGGGCGGCGTTGTCGGTGGTCACGCGGGCGAGCTCGTCCTTGACGGTTACCGTCAGCGACATCGATGGTGCTCCTGCTCCTGTGGCGGTTGGGTTGGAAGGGTCTGGGCGGTTCAGGCGCCGCGCGGCGGCGAGGCGATGTCACCCATGACGCCGTCGAAGGCGTCCCGGAAGACGGCCGCCAGCCGCAACGGGTCATGGTGGCACAGTGCGTCACCGGTGCGCACCTGCCGCAGCACCAGCACCGCACCCATGGATGCGGCAACGGACTCTAGATCAGCCAGGTCCTCGATCACAGTGGGATCGGCCACGACCACGTCCAGGCGCAGCTCGGGAGCGTAGTCGGCCAGGACCCGCAGGTGGTCCGCCACCGTCATATTGTCGGTCTCGCCGCTTTGCGCCGAAAGGTTAAGTACTACCAGCTTGCGGGCGCTGGTGCTGACCAGTGCCTGCCGCATGGAGGGCAGGATCAGGTGCGGGAGCACGGAGGTGTACCAGGAGCCAGGCCCCAGGATCACCCAGTCCGCGGCGTCGATTGCGCGGATGGCCTCCGGATGGGCATCGGCGTCCTCCGGGACGACGCGCACATTCTCCATGCGCCCCCGCGTGGTGGCCACGGCCACCTGTCCGGAAACGCGCTGGCGGTCCGCCCCGTTGACGATATCCGCCTCGATGACCAGCGGGGAGGCGCTCATGGGGATGACGCGGCCGTGGATGCCCAGCAGCCGCCCCACCCAGTCCAGTCCTTCCACCTCGTCACCCAGCAGCTGCCACAGCGCCAGGATCAGCAGGTTGCCCAGGGCGTGGTTGTCCAGCTCTCCCTCGGCGGAGAAGCGGTGCTGCAGCACGTCGCGCCAGGTCAGTCCCCACTCGGTCTCATCGGTCAGCGCCGCCAGCGCCATGCGCAGGTCACCTGGGGGCAGGCAGTCGAACTCGCGGCGCAGCCGCCCCGAGGAGCCGCCGTCGTCGGCGACCGTGACCACGGCGGTGAGCCGGTGGGTGACATGCCGCAGGGCGCGCAGCGTGGCGGACAGCCCGTGCCCGCCCCCCAGGGCGACCACGGCGGGCCCCTCCTCGCCGCGGCGGCTCCACCCGGCGGAATCGATGGTGGCCCGCGCCGGACGCATGGCGGAGCCGGCCGCTTGGCTCAGGGTGTCGCTCATTGTCGTCTCATTCCCTACCCAGGTCCCGGTGCTGCACGGAGACTTTGAAGCCTGCGGCCCGCAGGCTGGCGGTGATCCGCTCCGCGGTCGCAACCGAACGGTGCTTGCCCCCGGTGCATCCCACCGCGATCGTGACATTGGGCTTGAGCTCATCCACGTAGCGCGGCAGCGCCGGAATCAGCAGGTTTACGTAGCCGTCCACAAAAGCGGCCGCGCCGTCCTGCTGGAACACGTATTCGGCCACGGGCGTGTCCCTGCCGGTCAGGTGCCGCAGCTCCGTGACCCAGTAGGGATTCGGGATGAAGCGCACGTCCAGGACGTGGTCGGCGTCCATCGGCAGCCCGTACTTGAAGCCGAAGGACATCACCGTCACCTGCAGGCCCAGGTCGGACTCGTGCGCCACCAGTTCGCGAATGCGCCGCGCCAGGTCATGTACCGAGTAGTCGGTGGTGTTGATGACCTCATCGGCGGTGCCCTTGAGCCCCGCCAGAAGTGTGCGCTCGTGCTCGATGCCGTCCAGGATCGAGCCGGTCCCCTGCAGCGGGTGGGGGCGGCGGGAGGACTCGAAGCGGCGAATCAGCACCGCGTCGGAGGCGTCCAGGAAGATCAGGCGGACGTTGACGCCGCCGTCGCGCAGCTGCCCCAGGTACTGCATGAAGGAGGCGAAGAACTCGCGACTGCGCACGTCGACGACGGCGGCCAGCCGGTGTACGCCCGCGCCGACCGTGGTCATCATGCCGGCCAACGCCGGCAACAGCTGCGGAGGAAGATTGTCCACCACGTACCAGTCGAGGTCCTCCAGCGCATTGGCCGCCCGGGACCGGCCTGCGCCGGACATGCCGGTGACAATGATCATCTCCGGCCGCTTTGCGGGCGGCACCGGGGCCGCGGCCTCGTCGATCGCCGGGATGCCGCGGGGCACCGTGTCCTTGACCGGGTCGCGAACCGCGTCCGCCTCACCTGCCGCCACAGCGCCGTGCCGCAGCGGCCGGCGCGGGGGCACGCCCGCGGGTCGCGGGCCGTCCGACCGGGCGCCGCCTGCCGGCACCGACGGCGCAGTCCGGCTCGGGCCGCGGCCGTCATCCGACGAGTGGCCGGGCTGGGTTCGGTCCAGTGAATCCATGGCCCCAGCATGACACAACCCGCTGTGCTGGGCGCGCGGAGTTTCGGTACCGTGGTCGTGGTGAACGGCGCGCCGGCGCCGAGCCGTCCGGGCAGCGCCCGCGCCCGGCACAAGCACCGACCTGGAGGCTACGGAGGCCACCGTGACCACATCCCACAGCCCTGCACCCGGTACCGACGCCGCCCTCGGCACCCCGGGAACACCGTCGGCCACTCGGGTGGCGCTGCTCGGCTCCGGGGAGCTCGGCAAGGAGGTGACGATCGCGCTCATGCGCCTGGGCGTGGAGGTGACCGCGATCGACCGCTACCCGGGCGCGCCGGCGCAGCAGGTCGCCCAGCACGCCGTAACCGTGGACATGTCCGATCCGGTGGCGCTGACGGCGGCGATCGAGTCCACCGGGGCGGGGATCGTCGTACCGGAGATCGAGGCCCTGGCCACCGACGCCCTGGTGGCGCTGGAGGAGGCCGGCGCGGTGCGGGTGGTGCCGACCGCGCGCGCCGCCCGGCTGACCATGGACCGGGAGGGCATCCGGAGGCTCGCCGCCGAGGAACTCGGCCTGCCCACCAGTCCCTACGCCTTTGCCTCCAGTGCCGCGGAGCTCGCCGCCGGGGCCGAGCAAGTCGGCTATCCGTGCATTGTCAAGCCCGTGATGTCCTCCTCCGGGCACGGCCAGTCCGTGCTGCGCCGTCCCGACGACGTGGCTGCCGCCTGGCGACTAGCGGCCGCGGGGGCCGGGTGGACCGGGGCCGGGTGATCGTGGAGGGCTTCGTCGACTTCGACTCCGAGATCACCCTGCTGACGGTCCGTTCCCGCGACCCGCGCACCGGCCGGACCGTCACCTCCTTCTGCGAGCCTGTGGGCCACCGCCAGGTGGACGGCGACTATGTGGAGTCCTGGCAGCCGCACCCGCTGCCCCCGGCTGCGCTGGAGCGGGCGCAGGAGGTGGCCGCCGCGGTGACCGGGGCGCTGGGCGGCTGGGGCCTGTTCGGGGTGGAGCTGTTCATCTGCGGGCAGGAGGTGCTCTTCTCGGAGGTCTCGCCCCGACCGCACGACACCGGCATGGTGACCCTGGCTACGCAGCGTCTGAGCGAGTTCGAACTGCATGCCCGGGCCCTGCTGGGGCTGCCTGTGGACACGGCGCTGCGCTCCCCCGGCGCCTCCGCCGTGGTCAAGTCCCCTGTAGAGTCCGGGCGCGGCTCCGGGGTCGTCTACCGGGGCGTGGCCGAGGCCCTGGCGGTGCCGGGCAGCGATGTGCGCCTGTTCGGTAAGCCCGAGGCGCATCCGGGACGCCGTATGGGCGTGGCGGTGGCGGCAGCCGACGACGTCGACTCGGCCCGCCGCCGGGCGCGGCAGGCGGCCGGGGCCATCACCGTGACCCGCTCCGAGAACGCGTAATCAAGGCGGTCGGCGAGCTCAGCTACTGCGCCGCGGCGGGGTGACCCGGGCCTCGCCGTCGCCATAGTGCACGCCCTCCTCCGCCTTTACGGCAGCCACCAGCACGAAGCTGAGGGTGACCAGCAGCGCCCAGCTGCCGAGCTTGCCCACATGTACCAGGTGCCACCCGGCCTGCTGGTCGGGGTAGCGCCACGCATTGAGGAACGTGCCGAGGTTCTCCGCCAGCCACAGGAAGACCCCGATCAGCACGAACGACACCGCGGTCGGCATGCGGTAGCGGTCCCCGCCCACGGTGAAGTGCACCGTGGAGCCCCACAGGGCCAGGAGGAAGCCGACCGCCACCACCCAGCGCAGGTCCCAGATGAAGTGGTGGGTGTAGAAGTTGGCGTAGGCGGCCACTGCCAGGGCCGTGACCGGCCAGCGGCGGAAGTCGGAGATGTGCAGGTCGAAGCGCCGGAAGGCCTGGCAGATATAGGAGCCGACCGAGGCGTACATGAAGCCCGAGAAGATCGGCACCCCACCCAGGCGTACCACGCCGGCATCCGGGTAGGTCCAGGAGCCGACTCGCACCTTGAAGACCTCCAGCGCCAGGCCGATCAGGTGGAAGGCGCAGATCACCGCCAGCTCCCGCCATGTCTCAAGCTTCAGCACCACGAAGGCGGTCTGCACCACCACCACGTAGATGAGCAGCGCGTCATAGCGTGCCAGAGGCAGGTCCACCCGGTTCCAGACGAGCACGGAGACCGCCATGCCGGCGAATACGGCGATCGGGAAGGCGCAGCAGGCCAGTTGGATGGCAGTGAACTGGGCCAGGCGCAGCGGCAGCAGCCGCAGCCGGCTCAGCGGGGCGCGTTCTTCGGGCATCGGCACACACTACCCGGTGCCCGGCGCGTCCGCCGTGAGCCGGCTGCGACCGTCGGCAACCGCGTGGCCGGTCAGGCCTTCAGGCTGGCGCCGTTCGAGGCGATCACGTCCCGGTACCAGCCGAAGGACTGCTTGCGGTAGCGCTCCAGGGTGCCGGTGCCGTCGTCGTTGCGGTCCACGTAGATGAAGCCGTAGCGCTTGGACATCTGGGCGGTGGAGGCGGAGACGCAGTCGATGCAGCCCCAGGAGGTGTAGCCGATGACTTGCACGCCGTCGGCGATGGCCTCACGCACCTGCACCAGGTGGTCGTTCATGTAGTCGATGCGGTAGTCGTCCGCGACGGTGGGGGTCCCGTCGGGGCCGGTGATCAGCTCGTCGCGGGCGCCTAGGCCGTTCTCGACGATGAACAGGGGCTTGCCCCAGCGGTCCCAGTAGTCGTTGAGGATGGTGCGCAGGCCGCGCGGGTCGATGGCCCAGCCCCACTGGGAGACCTCCAGGGTGGGATTCACGACGCCGCCCATGAGGTTGCCGCCGCTGGCCTCCCGCTCCTGAGTGGCAGTCTCGCAGGAGGACATGTAGTAGGAGAAGGACACGAAGTCAACCGTGTGCTCGGCCAGGGTGCGGCGGTCGTCCTCGGTGATGTCCAGCTCGATGCCCTTGTCCCGGAGCTTGCGCAGGAAGTAGCCGGGGTAGGCGCCGCGCACGTGTACGTCGCCGAAGGTGTAGTTATCCCGTTCGGCCTGCTTGGCGGCCCACACGTCCCGCGGGTCCGGGGTAAGCGGGTAGAAGGGGATCGCCAGGATCATGCAGCCGACCTTCAGGTCGGGGCTCACCTCGTGGGCGATGCGGGTGGCGGACGCGGAGGCCACCAGCTCGTGGTGGATCGCCTGGTACAGGTCCTGCTCGCTCAGCTCCTCCTTGGGCGTGTTGATGCCGCCGGACATGAAGGGCTCGTGGAGCACGGAGTTGATCTCGTTGAAGGTCAGCCAGTACTTGACCCGCCTGCCGTAGCGCTCGAACAGGGTGCGGGCGTAGCGCTCGAAGAAGCCGATCATGCGCCGGTCGGCCCAGCCGTTGTACTCGCGGGACAGGTGCAGCGGGGTCTCGTAGTGGCTGATGGTAACCAGGGGCTCGATGCCGTACTTCTCCAGCTCGTCCAGGACCCGGTCGTAGAAGGCCAGGCCTGCCTCGTTGGGCTCGGTCTCATCCCCCTTGGGGAAGATGCGGGACCAGGCGATGGAAAAGCGGAAGACCTTGAAGCCCATCTCCGCCAGCAGGGCGATGTCCTCCTTGTAGCGGTGGTAGAAGTCGATGCCCTCCAGCTTGAGGTTGTCCGGCGTGGGGGCCTCGGTGCGGGGGCCGACGATGCCCTGGGGCATGACGTCCTGGACGCTCAGTCCCTTGCCGTCGGCGTCGTAGGCGCCCTCGTACTGGTTGGCGGCCAGTGCGCCGCCCCACAGGAAGTCGTTGGGGAAGGTCATTGGTGCCGACATGGTTGGTTTTCTCCTTAGCGCAGTTGCTTGGCTTGTTTCCGGGTTCGTGCTCGATTGTGCCTCGCCCGCGCCGGTGCTTCGCGCACCGGCGCGGGCGGAGGGAGTCAGTGGTCGATCTCAACGACGTCGGCGTCGGCCTCCACGTCGGCGTCGGCGACCGGGACCACGCTCGCCAGGCTCGCCGTGTTGGTGACCACCAGGATCGTGGTGGGGTCGTACCCGCCCTCGCGCACGATGTCTAGATCGACCTCGGCCAGTTCCTGCCCGCGTGCGACGCGCTGTCCCACGGTGACTTTCGGCGAGAAGCCCCTGCCCTCGAGCTGGACCGTGTCCAGGCCGACGTGTACCAGCAGCTCCACGCCGTCGTCGGTCTTGATGCCGTAGGCGTGCCCGGAGTCCATGACCGTGAGCAGGGTCCCGGCCGCGGGCGCGGTGACTTTGATCCGCCCGGATCCGTTGGGGCGCACGGCAATCCCGCCGCCCAGCGCGCCGGAGGAGAAGACCGGATCGGTGACCTTCTCCAGCGGCATGGCCCGGCCCGCGACCGGGGCACCCAGTACGGTGGTGGGCTCAGCGGTGGCCGGGGCCTCCGCGTCCGCGGAGTTCTCCGCCGCGGAGTCAGCGGCGTCTGACTCATTGAAACCGAGTACTAGAGCGAGCACGAAGCCGATGGCCACGGCCACGCCGATGCCGATGAAGGTGACCGTCACATTGCCGTATTGCAGCAGCGCCGGGATACCGATCAGTGAGGGGAATACGAAGGCGGAGATGGCGCCGCCGCCCATCGCGATAATGGCTCCGCCCACGGCACCGCCGATGCAGCCCGCGACGAAGGGGCGCTTCAGCGGAAGGTTCACACCGTAGATGCCGGGCTCGGTGATGCCGGCGAGGAATGCGGACAGGGCTGCCGGGCCGGCCACCTGCCGCATCTGCGCGGAGCGGGTGCGAATCATCACTGCGAGCATCGCCGCCGCCTGCGCCAGCACGGCGGCGAACAGCGGGGCCGCCATGAGCGAATAGCCGGGCTTGTCGAGGTCGGCCAGCATGATCGGGGTGAAGCCCCAATGGATGCCGAACATGACGAATACCTGCCAGAAGGCCCCCATAATGGCGCCGGCCAGCCACGGAGCGGCCCGGAACAGGGCCTGAATGCCGCCGGAGATGCCGCCGGAGATGGCGGTTGTGACCGGGCCGATTGTAATCAGCACCAGTGGCACCATCACCACTAGCGAGACCAGCGGCACCGTGAAGTTGCGTATGGTGCCGGGCAGCACGCGCTTGAGCCACCGCTCCAGGTAGCCCTGGATCCAGGTGGAGAAGATGATCGGCAGCAGGGATGAGGTGTATGACGCCATGATCACGGGAATGCCGATGAAGGTGACCGAGTCGGCTTCCGCCAGGGCCACGATGTCCGGGTAAACCAGGGCGCCGGCAATGGCGACGGCGGTGATCTCGTTGGCCTTGAATCGACGCGCCGACGATATCGCCAGCACGATGGGCAGGAAGTAGAAGACGGAGTCTCCGGCCGCGTTCAAGATGGTGTAAGTGGTTCCCGTGTCGGACATCCAACCCACGGTGGTCAACAGGGCGAGCACGGCCTTGATCAGCCCGGCGCCCGCCAGGGTCCACAGCACCGGGTTGATCAGCGCGGAGATCAGCTTGATGAACCGGTCGAAGAGGTTGCCCTCCTCCGCGGGCTGCTCAGCGGCCTCGGAGCCCGGCCCCAGCGAGGTGATGCGTCCCAGCTCCTCGTACAGCATCGGCACGTCGTTGCCGATGACCACCTGGTACTGGCCCCCTGCCTGCACCACGGTCACCACGCCGGGCAGCTGCTTGATCTGTGCCGTTGCCGCCTTGGACTCGTCGGCCAGCACCAGACGCAGGCGGGTGGCGCAGTGGGTCATGGAGCGGACGTTGCCCTCACCCCCGACCTTGTCCAGCAGTTGCGGCGCCAGCGCCGCGTAGTCGACTTTAGCCATGCTGATCCTCCTCGATCCGGTTGCCCGCAAGCGGCTGGGAAACAAAAAAAGACCCGAGCCGACTGCGCAGCTAGCTACAACAGTCAACTCAGGTCTTGCCCCTTGCGGGTAACAATCCTGGGCCCCACTCGAGGCCATTCGAGAATATCTTAGAACCGATCCGCCGGAAAGCGTCATCGGCACCCGCAGTGCGTTTAGTCACATGCGGTTGTTTCCGGGATGCGGGCGCGACCGGTCAATACCGTTCTCCAGGCGGGCGACGTGGATCGTCAGATACGCAGTCTCATCCTCCCGCACCGCAATTCCCAACCGCACCTCTAATAGCTCCTTCACCCGCACCGCCACCTGGTAGGCCCGGGGATGACGGCGGCGCAGGGACTCGGCGATGACCGTGCCCGTGCCGTCTGCCAGTTGCTCCCCGGTGCGGGCGCGCACCAAGAAGTAGCGCAGGTGCACGGCGAAGCGGGCGGCATCGATGGAGTCAGGGCGGAAGTCATCGCCATAGGCGGCCTTGAGGATGTCCATCACCTGTCCGATCAGCCGCGACTGACGCGCCGCCTCCCGTGTGGACGGAGCACCCACGGCGGCGGCGAACAGGTGCAGGGCCAGGGCGACGGCCTCGCCGTCGGGCAGCTGCACCTCCTGGGCGCGGTTGAGCTCGGCCACCATGCGCTCGGCCAGCCGCAGCTCCTCCGGGTGCAGGTGCGCCGCCTCGGCGCGCAGCGGGTAGTCCATGACGGTGCCCGCCTGCACGCGCTCCATGGCCTGGTTGACGTGGTCCACCACCGCCACAATCGTGGAGGAGGGCACGGCGGTGCCCAGGTCCCGGGCGGCGGCACGGAAGGTGCGCTCAATCAGGGCGATGCGCTCCAGCGGAATCGCCGCCATCACCTCCCCGACACTCTCGGCGTTCTGTGCCAGCACATACCGGCGCGCAACCAGGCTCGCGTCAACATCCTGGCCCGGTCTGCGCTGGAAGCCGAGGCCGCGGCCGGTCAGCACCGCTTCGCGTCCCAGCTCGTCGCGCGCCAGGATCACGTTGTTGTTGAACACCCGCAGGATCTCCACCTGTGGGATTGTGTCACCGATCCCGCCCCGCCGCAGCGGGCGTCGGCTCCGCGCTCGTCCCAGCGCCCGGTAACTCCGATTCCCCGCCCCCGGCGGCGAGCCGGCGGGCAACGGTGGCGGCCAGGGCCGGGCCGATGCCCTTGACGGCGGCGATCTGCTCGGGTGAGGCGGCCCGGATGCGCTTGACCGAGCCGAACTCCTTCAGCAGGGCCGCCTGCCGGGCGGGGCCGAGCCCGGGGATGGTGTCGAGCACGGAGCGGGTCATGCCCGCCGAACGCTTCTTGCGGTGGTGGGTGATCGCGAAGCGGTGGGACTCGTCGCGCAGGTACTGCAGCAGGTACAGGGCGGGCGAGGTGCGCGGCAGCACGATCGGGAACTCCTCCCCCGGCACCCACACCTCCTCCAGGCGCTTGGCCAGGCCGACCAGCGGCACGTCGACGCCCAGCTCGTCGAGCACGGCCCGGGCCGCATTGACCTGCGGCAGTCCGCCGTCGACGACGACGAGCCCGGGGGCGTAGGAGAAGCGGCGCGGACGCCCGGTATCGGGGTCCACGGGGCCGGAGACCGGGCCCCCGGCCGCCTCCTCCACGTACTGGCCGCCGACGTCGGCGGGCACGGAGCCGGACACCGGGCCGGGGCTGTTCTGCTCGGCCAGCAGCCGCTTGAATCGGCGGGTGAGCACCTCGTGCATGGCGGCGGTGTCGTCAGCGGTTCCGGAGCCGTCCTGGCCACGGATGACGAAGCGCCGGTAGTCGGACTTCTTCGGGGCGCCGTCCTCGAAGACGACCATGGAGCCGACCTGGTAGGTGCCCTGCGTGTGGGAGATGTCGTAGCACTCCACGCGCAGGGGGACCTCCGGCAGATCCAGCGCCTCGGCCAGCTCCTCCAGCGCCTGGGAACGCTGCGTGAGGTCACCGGCACGGCGAGTCTTGTGCTGGCGCAGGGCCTCCTCGGCGTTCTTGCGCACGTTGCCCATAAGCGCGGCCTTGTCCCCGCGCAGGGGCACGCGCAGCTCCACCCGGGCACCGCGCAGGCCGGCCAGCCAGTCGCGCACGGCCTCGGCGTCGGGAGGCAGGGCCGGCACCAGGATCTCCCGGGGGACGGCCGTCGTAGCGGTGTGGGTGACGTCGTCGACACTGGTGGCTCCGCGCTCGCGGCCCCCGGTGCGGGCGCCGTTCTCGGGCGCGGTGCGCTCCAGCGGTGCGGCCGGTGCGCGACCGCCCACGCCGAGGGAGGTGGTCGGCCCGGAGCGGACGGGAGCCCCGACGGCGGTGCCCGCGGGGGCGGCGGCGTCGGCCGGGTCCAGCAGGTCGGAGTAGACCTGCTGGAGGAGCCGCTCAATGAGTTCGGCGTCGCTGGCGTCCTCAACCAGGTCGATCACCCAGCCGCGCTGACCGCGTACCCGCCCGCCGCGCACGTGGAAGACCTGCACGGCTGCGGTGAGCTCGTCCCGGGCCAGCGCGAACACGTCCACGTCGGTGGCCTCCGGCAGCACCACCGCGTTCTGCTCGATGACCTTGCGCAGCGCCTCGGCGTCGTCGCGCAGGCGGCCCGCCTTCTCGAAGTCGAGCGCCTGGGCGGCGGCCCGCATCTGCGCCTCTACCTCGCGCAGGTAGGGGCCGGTGCGCCCGGCCATGAAGGCGCAGAAGTCCTCGGCCAGGGCCCGGTGGCCGGCGGGGCTGATGCGGCCCACGCAGGGGCGGAGCACTTGTCGATGTAGCCCAGCAGGCAGGGGCGGCCGGAGGCGTGGGCACGCTTGAACACGCCGGCCGAGCAGGAGCGGATGGGGAAGACCCGCAGCAGCTGGTCGAGGGTCTCGCGGATGGACCACACCTGCACGAAGGGACCGAAGTAGCGCACACCGGGGCGGCGGGCACCGCGGACGATCTGGGCGCGGGGGAAGGTCTCCTGCATCGTGACCGCCAGGTACGGGTAGGACTTGTCGTCCTTGTACTTGACGTTGAAGCGCGGGTTGAACTCCTTGATCCAGGAGTACTCCAGGGCCAGGGACTCAACCTCGGTGGACACCACCGTCCACTCCACCGCGCACGCGGTAGTGACCATCTTCTGCGTGCGCGGGTGCAGCGCGGTCAGGTCCTGGAAGTAGTTGCTCAGCCGCTGGCGCAGGTTCTTGGCCTTGCCGACGTAGATGACGCGTCCCTCGGCGTCCAGGAACCGGTATACGCCGGGCGAGGTCGGGATGTCGCCGGGAGCGGGTCGGTATGTCGACGGGTCGGCCATGGCAGGAGATTATGCGATCGCTTTCCCACCCGCGAAGATCACCAGCAGCATCGCGGCGGTGGCCCGGCGGCCGGTTCCCGGGCCTTCAGCGCCTCCCCACGCGGTGCCGCACGTGGCCTGACGATTGACGGCGCGCCCGGACGGCCTGCGGATGGTGCGTGCCCGGGCAGGCCGACGGGAGCCCATTCGCCATATCTACCGATCTCGGCGGTTATTGCTACCGACCTCGGCGGTAACGTCTACCGACCTCGGCGGAGCGGCGTCCGGCCGACGTGGTCCTGGCCGGGCACCGGACCACCACCTATGCTGTGACTATTGTCTCGGCTCGCCGCATGCGCCTGCCCGGCCAGGGGCCGACACCGTCGAGGAGTCACCCGTGTTCAGTTCTCCGCCCACACCGCCGAAACTGCCGGAGGGGCACGCACTCGCGTCGGCCACGGCACCGGCCCGGCCCCGCATCATCCTGTTGGATGTGGACGGCACCCTGGTGACCTACACGAACATGCTGCCCGACTCGGCCGTCCGCGCGGTCCGCCGGGCCCGCGCCGCCGGGCACCGCGTCTACGTGACCACCGGGCGTTCCCGAGCGGAAGTGCCCGAACGCATCTGGAGCATCGGCTTGGACGGCATGATCGGCGGAAACGGTGCCTACGTGGAGGATGACGGCGAGGTGCTACTGCACCGCCACCTGTCTCGTGACGACTGCGCCCGGATCGTGGCGTGGCTGCGGGCACGCGGGCTGACCTTCTACCTGGAGTCGAACTCGGGCCTGTACGCGCCGGAGTCGTTCCCCGATGCCGCTCGCGATGCGATTCGTGCCTATGCCGCCGGCAAGGGGCACGATGACGCCGCGTCGCTGGAGGTGGCGGACGCACTGCCGGATCTAGTACTCACCGAGCAGCTGGTGCGCGAGGACGTCAACAAGATCAGCTTCGTGCTGTCCGGCCCGCAGGATATCGAGGCCGCACGCCAAGCCTTCCCCGGGCTGCTAGTCGGTACCTGGGGCGGCCGTGGGCACGCGGCCCTGTTCGGGGACCTCGCCCTGCCCGCGGCCAACAAGGTGGACGCCATAGATGTGCTGCTGCGTCATCTGGGGGCGTCTCCCGGCGACGCCGTGGCCTTTGGGGACGGCGCGGTGGATGTGGGCATGCTGCGGCACTGCGGGGTCGGTGTGGCCATGGGTAATGCCGCGCCGGGGGTGAAGGCGGCCGCTGACCTGGTGACCGACGACGTCGAGGACGACGGCCTGGCCAGGGCCTTCACCCGCCTCGGCCTGATTGAGGAGCCCTGAGATGAGCCAAGCACCGGAAACGGATGGCGCCGCGAGGCCGCCCGCTCCCCCGGCGCGCCGGCCGTCGGCGCTGCGCGTGGTGGCGGTGGATATGGATGGCACTTTCCTGCGCACCGGGTCCACCTACGACCGGGACCGCTTCGCACCGCTACGCAGCCGCATGCGGGAGGCCGGGGTGCGCTTCGTGGTTGCCTCCGGAAATCAGGAGGCGCAGCTGCTCGGCTTCTTCCCGGCCGCGGACGGCTTGGCCCCCGACGGCGTGGTGTCCGACAACGGGGCGATTGTGCTGGCTGACGGCGCCCGGCTGCTGGAGACGCACGTGCCCATGGATGCGCTGGCCCGGGTGCTGGCAGTGCTCGACGACGCCGCCGGGCTCACCTTTATCGCCTCCGGCCCGGACGGCGCCTACCTGCGCGAGTCGGAGACGCCGGAGATGCGGGAGCTGCTGACCTTCTACCACCCGCAGTACCAGTACGTCGCGCACACCGCCGACATCAACGGCCACCGGGTATCCAAGATCGCGCTAGTTGACAAGCGCGGCTTCACGCAGGTCTTCCTGGACCGGTTGTCCGCGGCGCTGGAAGGAGCCATGGTGCCGGTGGTGTCGGGGCATGACAGCGTGGACCTGATCGTGCCCGGGAGGCACAAGGCCTCCGGTCTGGACGTGCTGCTGGACCACTGGGGGCTCACACGTGGCCAGGCCGCCGCCTTCGGGGACTCCGGCAATGACGCGGAGATGCTCACCGGCGTCGGCTACGGCATCGCCATGGAGAACGCTTCGCCGGCCGCCCGGCGGGGCGCCCGCTTCACTGCGCCCGCCAATGACGAGGACGGCGTGCTACAGGTCTTGGACGCCTGGTTCCCGGCCGACTGACTGGCGGGAGAAGCAAACGGTGGTGGGCGATACTGGGATCGAACCAGTGACCTCTTCCGTGTCAGGGAAGCGCGCTACCGCTGCGCCAATCGCCCGAGGTGGGTACCGGATTCGAACCGGTGTAAACGGCTTTGCAGGCCGGTGCCTAACCTCTCGGCCAACCCACCATTAAGAGGCTGGGGGTACCCGGCGCCTCGGAGCGGATGACGGGACTCGAACCCGCGACCCTCACCTTGGCAAGGTGATGCTCTACCAACTGAGCCACATCCGCATGCTCGGCACTTCGGGGTGCTTGCGTTCCCCCGAGCGCGGCTGAACCATAACACCCGGCAGGGGCCTGCACGCAAATGCACAGGCGGTGATCCACCTCACCGGCGCCGCGTTTGCCGGAGAGGGCCCATTAAGGCTAATCTCTCCACCGCACCGGGCGATTGGCTCAGGGGTTAGAGCGCCTCGTTCACACCGAGGAGGTCACTGGTTCGATTCCAGTATCGCCCACCGGCTGCGCAAGGCCCCGGACCGTCTGGTCCGGGGCCTCAATTGTTCATTCCGTTCACTTCCCTCTGCGAGCAGCTCGCGGTGTACTCCCCGGCGAACGGCTCAGCCGAGGGTTGCCGGTGATAGGGGGTTATAGGCGCAAACGTGGTGCTTTAGACCGGCGTTGTGGCCTCTGCCGGCCGGTTCACTCGGCCCGGCCTTTGTGGGTGGCGGCGTCCGGCGCCGGGGCCGGGGAGGCTTCGCACGACCCTGGACGACACTGCACGACCCCGGTGCGCACTCCACGACCCCGGGGTGGTCGTGCAACACACACCAAGGTCGTGGAACACGGGTCTTTGCGATGGGAGCGCGTGGAAGCCCGGCCCGGCGCCCGGGCATTCCCGGGCACCGGCCCCAGGCCGCCGTCGGGACGGCTCAGTCCAGACGCGTGCCGTCCTGCACCACCCCGGGCGCCCCCGCCTCGGTCACGGCCGCATCCCCGGTGGCGACGACGTCGGCCCCGAAGGTCCAGTCGCCCCGCACCGTCAGGCTGCTCGCGTCGCGGATGGAGGGGACCCCGTGCGGGAAGCGGGCCTCGAAGTCGGCGATCCGCTTGTAGTAGCGCGGATCGAGGTCCACCACGCAGGCCTGCTCGGGCACCTGCCGCAGCAGCCCGTCGGCGTCCACCTCGTACACGTCTGAGCGCAGCAGCAGCAGGTCGTTGGTGGTCTTGACCGGCAGGAAGCGGCTACGCGGCACCTCCACGGCGGTGGCGCCGTCGAAGGCCTCCACGGCTGCACCCATGGCGGTCTCCAGCTGGATGACCGGCGTGGAGTCGGGGTCCGCCGGGTCCACCGTCTTGTCGTTGCGGATCAGCGGCAGTCCCAGGATGCCGTGCCGTTCAACGAGCGTATCCCGCAGCACCTCCAGGTCGAACCAGAGGTTGTTGGTGTGGAAGAAGGGGTGACGGTACTGGTCGGTGAAGTAGTGCATCTCCTCGGGCGGGGTCTGGGCGGTGTCGCGCAGGATGATGCGGCCGTCCGCCTTGCGCACCGCCAGGTGCCCGCCCTTGACGTCGGCCGGGGTTCGGCGGCACATCTCCGGCGCGTAGGGGGCGCCGGAGGCGGCGAACCAGCCGGCGATACGGGCGCTCGGGGCAGCCCCCAGGTTGTCGGAGTTGGAGGTCATCGCGTACTTGTAGCCGCGCTCCAGGAGGGCGTCCAGCACACCGGAGGCCACCAGGGCGGTGTAGATGTCGCCGTGCCCGGGCGGGCACCACTCCAGGCTCGGATCCGCCTCCCACTGCACCGGCGTCAGGTCATCGGCGCGCAATTTGGGCTCCCGGTTCTGCAGGAAGTCCAGTGGGATGCCCTCCACCTCGATGCCCGGGTGGGCGGCCAGGGCCGCCAGCGTGTCCGCGCGGGTGCGGAAGGAGTCCATGAAGATCAGCGGGAGGGTCACGCCGTAGCGGGCGCGGGCGGCCATCACCTGGTCTACCAGCAGGTCCAGGAAGCTCTTGCCGTCGCGCACGGGCAGCAGCGACTTGGCCCGGTCCATGCCCATGGAGGTGCCGAGCCCAC
Source organism: Actinomyces sp. 432 (assembly GCF_009930875.1). Taxonomy (NCBI): domain Bacteria; kingdom Bacillati; phylum Actinomycetota; class Actinomycetes; order Actinomycetales; family Actinomycetaceae; genus Actinomyces; species Actinomyces sp. 432. The sequence continues at coordinate 1,293,339 of NZ_CP025249.1, read as the reverse complement.
CGTTGAGCTTGATAAGAACGGTCTTGCTGAGCGCCTCGCGGGCGGCCGCCTCATCGACCTGGACGTCGTCGATGGAGTCGATCTGCGTGAGTGGCTCAATGGTGTCCTCGGGGACGAGCCCGGTGGCGCCCTCCTCAAGCGCACGGTAGTAGTGGCTGAAAACGTCGATGGCCTGCTCCGCGACGCCGGCGTCGCGCATCTTTGCCTGGGCGGCGGCCAATCCGGTAGTGCTCATGGGCAAAGGCTATCCCACCGCGAGGCACGACTTTTATCAAAACCGTGACAACACCACGCCCTTGTCGGATCCTTGGCTCATGGAGCACTACGACAGTGCGCGACTCGACGAGTTGCTCACCCGCCTGGCCACCCTGGAACGCAAAATCGACGGACTGGAGGTCCGGGTCGACCGGCTGGCGGCCGCATCCGCAGCCTCCCCCGACCCCATCCCGACCCCTCCAGGCGTGCCCCTGAAGCCTTATCCGGATGACGACCCCTTCGTGCGCACTCCCGCCCCGGCACGGGTTCGGCAGCCCCTACCGAGTCCGCTCCCGAGTCCGCTCCCGAGTCTGGCGCGTCCGACTGCACCGCCCGCGCCGCAGGTCCCGGTGCCGACGCCCGGCGGCACCGCCACCCACCGGGAGGGAAATGTCGGCGCCTACCTGTTATCCGGTGCGGCGGCACTGCTGGTGCTGCTGGCCGCGACCAGCCTCATTGCGCTGGTCTGGGACCAGATTCCCGGTGCCTGGAAGGTGGCGGCTCTAGGCCTGCTCGCCCTCGGCATGGTCTCCGCCGGGACCTCTCTTTCAGAGAACCGGCCGCGCCAGCAGGTAGCGGCGGCCACCGTCACTGGTACCGGTGGGGCGCTGGGTTTCGTGACCATCATCGGAGCTGTCCTGATTGTGGACTTGGCGCCCGTCATCGCCCTGGTGCTCATGGCCGCCTGGGGCTTCGTACTGCTGCTGGTGTCGTGGACGACGCAGCAGTTCTTCACCGCCGTGGTCTCCACGCTGGGCGCGCTGGTTACCGTCGCCTTCGCATGTACGCAGGCGAGCAACCACCCCGGCCGGGCACTCCTGCTGTGGACCCTGGTCAACGGATACGTGATCGCCTGGGGCGTGGTATGCGCGTTGCTGCCGCATTACACGCCGCGTATGCACCTGGTCGAGTGGGTTCCCACCACCTCGATGGCGGTGACGGCGGCGGCGCTCCTGCTCTGCCCAGTCACTCTGCTACGCGATGGGTCACCCGTCGGCGTCGCCCTGTCGTGCCTGCCCGCCGTTGTGCTTCTCGTTCAGGCGCATCACTCCGGGCGGCTGCTGTCCCGCTCCGCCGGGCGAGGCGGGACCGTCTGGGAGTGGGGCGGGGTCGGTGCCGTCCTGGTGCTCGCGGTACTGCACTTCACAATGGCTCCTGCGGCACCATCCGCCGCACGCGCCCTCCCCGCGGCACTCATCCTGACGGCCGCGACCGCATCCACTGGAGCCCTGCGGCCCGACGACGCCGAGGACTCCTCCTGGCCGCAGAACGTGATAGGCGTGAACCCGTGGGTGATCCTAGGCGTGGGCGTCGCCGCATTCGCCGTCGACGTCAGACTGCTGCTGCCAGCAGTCGTCTGCTTGGCACTGGCGTGCCTGCCGACTGTGCACGCCGGACACAGCGCCCCCGTGGCGATGCTGCCGATGACCGGTCTGGCCGCGCTGGGCCTCACCGCCGGCGCGCGACCACAGCCGACGCCGGAGCTTTGGCTTGCGCTTGCGGCGGTCATCACCGCCGTCGGCTCGAGTATCTGGCTGGAAAGCCGCCTGGCGTCGCCGTCGGCTCCCGCAGCTGTCCCCGCGCCGACTCAGCATGGGCGCTTCAATCCGCTGACGGCGGGCGCCTGGCTGGTTGGAGCGGACCTGGTACTGGTGGTTCCGCAATTGGTGCGAGCACTGAGCCCGAACACCATTACCGCGCCACTGCTCGCGGGCGCGGGCGCCCTGGCCATGGCCGGCCTGGGCCTGTTCAACCGTGGTTGTTCCCCACTGACCCTGGTATCGGGGCCTGGGCGGGAGTGCTGGACGGGGCGACTGGACTGCGTACACCAACCGTGCGCCGCACACCCATGATCGCCTGGGTGGGCTTCGGCATTCTGTCGGTGCAGGCGGTAGCAACGCTCACCGCGGCAGACGCGTTCCGCTCCACCGCCGGAGCACTGGTTGCCTGTCCCCTCGTGATCCTGGGCCCGGCCCTTGCAGCTGCCGGGGCCCGTCTGCTGCTGCCCTGGCTGCACCAGTCGCCAGTGGGCGTGGCCGTCGCGGTCTCGCAGAGCGCGACGCTGTGGTGGGCCGTCATGGTCCAGTCTGGAGCCTCACCGACCTCCATGCTGGTTACCGCCATGGTGCTGGCAACCGGGACCGTGTGCATCGTGGCCGGGTTCCGGGTCCAGGCCACGGCCCTGCGCCACTACGGCCTGACCCTGGTGATGGCGGTGGTGATGAAGCTGGCGCTGCTGGATCTGGCGGACGGGAGCTCGATCACCCAGGTACTGGCGCTGCTGGTGGCCGGGCTGGCGTGCTTCTGCCTGTCTTTGGCATACAACCGGTTCGCGCACGAACAGGCCCGGTATGCCGCCGAGACGAACCCGGCGCCAACCGACGATCATCGGGTGCCTCCCTACACCTGATGGACCTGCATGGCTGACGTGCCCGACGCGCCAGCCATATCCGGCTGGGTCACAATCCGGGCCGAGGGGAGTACTCCCCGTCGCGACGGCGTGACTTCGGCCCGCCAGGGCCGGATCCTTGAGGCATGGATACGGCCAGCAGTGAGCAGCTCGAAGAGATCATCGGGCGCCTGACAACCCTCGAACGCAAGCTCGACTGGGTGGCCAATAGGATCTCCCGTGATGGGCACCCCCTCGACTCTGCGGCGCGTCCGCAGGCGCGCCCCGCGCCGGTCGCCTCCCCACCTGCCCGGCCGATGACTACGCGGGCATCGTTCTCCTCACCGGCCGCGGCTCCTGCGGTGCAACCGCCCCGGACCCCGGCCCTGGCCACATACCCGCCGTCCAAGCCCGTTCTGAAGGCGCCCGCCACCCCATTGCAGAACGCCCCGGCGGCAGTGGCCCCCAGCGGCTCCACAAGCGCTGCCGACGACGCCCCATTCGCAGTGCGGCCCATACGAGAGAGGCGCACCGAGGGGAACATCGGCAGATACGTCCTGTCCGGGGCGGCAGCGTTCCTGATCATGTCCGCCGCCGTGAGCCTCATAGCCCTGGTCTGGGACCAGATTCCCGACATCGTGAAGGTGGGGACGCTGGGTGTCGTAGCTGTCTCCCTGGTCGCCGCGGGCACGATCGTCAACCAGACGCGAGAGCGACTGCAGGTGGCGGCCGCCACCCTCACGGGCACGGGCGGTGCGCTCGGCTTCGTCGCCGTCATCGGTGCCGCCCTGATCGCCGGGCTGAGCCCGGTCGCCGCCCTGGGACTGATGGTGGCCTGGGCCTTCATGCTGCTGCTGGTGTCCTGTGCCACGGCACAGTTCTTCACCGCCGTCATCTCCATGCTGGGGGCGCTGGTGACCGTCGGCTTCACCACCTGGCAGGTGACAACACACCCGGAACAGGCGGTCCTGGCCTGGACCTTGATCGATATCTACACCGTCGCCCTGGCCGTGGTGGCGGCGATACTGCCGCGTTTTACACCCCGCATGCGCCTGGCGCCCTGGCTGCCGACCACCTCCATGGTGGTCACCGGCACCGTGCTGCTGACCGGCCCCTCCCGGCTGCTGGTGACGCAACCGCTCACCGGCGTCGTGCTGCTCGCCGCGCCCTGCGCGGTACTCCTGGCGCAGACGCACCACTCCGCGCGTCTGCTGGCCGGAGCCGGAGCGCGGGAGGCCGCCGGATACGAGTGGGCGATCACCGGCATCATCCAGGCGCTGGCGTTGCTGATGCTCACTTCCGCGGACGGCGTGGCGTCATCCACGCGCAACGGCATGGCCGTGGTCTTCCTGGCCCTGGTCTGCCTGGCCACCGCCGCCCTGCTCCCACAGCAGGCTGCCTCCCCGTGGCTGCGCGTCATCGCGCCGGTGAACCTGGGGACGGTGCTGTGCATCGCGGCGGCCGTTTTCGCTTTGAATATCGCACTGCTACCGCCTGCGGTGGCGGCGGTGGCGCTGGCCGCCGTACCCGTGGTGCGTGCCGGTTACAGCGCCCCCGTGCTGGTGCTTCCGCTGTTCAGCACAGCCGCGCTGCTGGCAGTGTTCTCCCCCGACCGCAGCACCGTGATGCTGGCCATTCTGGCCGTACTCATCGGCGTGCTCCTGACCGCTCCGCTGGAGGCACTGCTGGCTCCGCCCCCGAGTTCCGAGGAGCACGCGAACCGGCCCGCGTGGCTCTCCGCGGGGATGTGGATCACAGCCGGCCAGTTGGTGCTGATCATCCCCAGGCTGCTGGACCGGCTGGTTCCCGCCGTCGGCCTCGGCGGGGCGGGCCAGTTCGCGGCACCGCTACTGGCGGGTGCCCTGGCGTTGGCGCTGGCGGGCATGGGCCTGTTCACGCCCCGGTGCAGTCCTCTCTTGCTCGTCTCGGGTCGGCGCGCGGGACAACTGGCGGGCGCTACCGACTTGCGTACCCCGGTCGTGCCCACGGCGCCGCCTCTGGCGTGGCTGGGCGAGGCGCTGTTGACGGCACTGGCCGTCGCCGTGCTGGTGCGCGCCGACTCCCTGGGCTCCCTGCTGCTGGCGGCACCGTTGGTTGCCCTGGCACTCGCCCTCGTGGTGGTCGGTGGGCGGATGCTGCTGCCCTGGCTGCGGCACTCCGCGGTGTCGCTCACCGTGACGCTGACCATCGCGCTCTCGCAGAGCCTCGCCCTGTGGTGGTCGGTGATGATCCTCACCGGCGCGTCGGCAACCTCTTTGCTGATCACCGGTGTGGTGCTGGCAACCGGTGCCGCCTGCACCGTCATCGGATTCCGGCTGCACGCCACCACGCTGCGCCACTACGGGCTCACCCTGGTGCTGCTGGTGGTGTTCAAACTGGCCGTGGTGGATCTAGCCGGACAAAACTCGCTCTCGCGGATCCTGGCGCTCATGGTCGCCGGCGTCGTTTGCTTCGGGCTATCGCTCGCATACAACCACTTCGCCCAGGAGCAGGCGGAGCGCGGCGCGATCGGAGTCGGTCCCGCCGGCGCCATCACCCCAGCAGATCGCGGTGGATCGTCGTATCCCCGGTGAGCTCGGGATGAAAGGAGATGCCGAGGACCCGTTCCTCCCCCTCCCCCTGCTCGACGCCGACTATCGCCGGCCCGGATCCGTTCCGGCCGACGCCCCGCCAGGTTGAGCAGACGCGCACGCCGTGCCCCACCCGGGTGATGCGTGGCGCGCGGATGAATGCGGCCACGACGCTCCCGTCCTTCCATGGCAGCCGGGTGGTGGCGGAGTCCACCTGGGGGCCGAAGGCGTTGCGCTCGACGTCGACGTCGAGTACCCCCAGCGTCGCCAGGAGGATCAGGCCCGCACAGGTGCCGAGCGTCGGCACCCTGCGGGCGGCATCCTCGATGGCCTCGGTCAGGTCGAAGGCGGCCAGCAGTCTACGCAGCGTCGTCGACTCCCCGCCGGGCAGCACGAGCGCCTCAATGCCCTCCAGGTCGCCGACCCGGCGCACCAGCCGGGGGCGGTGACCGAGCGACTCGATCATGCGGGCGTGCTCGGCGACGCCTCCCTGGAGCGCCAGGACGCCGACCAGCCGGCCGCTCACCAGCCGCGCTCCGCCAACCGGTGGGGCGCGGGCAGGTCGGCCACGTTGATGCCGACCATCGCCTCTCCCAGCCCCCGGGACACCTCGGCGATCACGGCCGGGTCGTCGTAGGCGGCGGTTGCCCGGACGATTGCGGCCGCGCGGGCGGCGGGGTCACCGGACTTGAAGATGCCGGAACCGACGAATACGCCGTCGGCTCCGAGCTGCATCATCATGGCGGCGTCGGCCGGGGTGGCGATCCCGCCGGCGGTGAACAGCACCACCGGCAGGTTCCCGGTGCGGGCGACCTCGGCCACCAGGTCGTAGGGGGCGGCAAGCTCCTTGGCGGCGACGTAGAGCTCGTCCTCGCGCAGGCCGCGCAGGCGGGCGATCTCCTCCTTGATGGTGCGGATGTGGCGCGTCGCTTCGGAAACGTCGCCGGTGCCGGCCTCCCCCTTGGAGCGGATCATGGCGGCGCCCTCGGCGATGCGGCGCAGGGCCTCACCCAGGTTGGTGGCGCCGCAGACGAAGGGCACGGTGAAGCGCTGCTTGTCGATGTGGTGGGCGTAGTCCGCCGGCGACAGGACCTCGGACTCGTCGATGTAGTCGACGCCCAGATGCTGTAGGACCTGCGCCTCGACGAAGTGGCCGATGCGGGCCTTGGCCATCACCGGGATGGAGACGGCATCGATGATGGCGGCGATCAGGTCGGGGTCGGACATGCGGGCCACGCCGCCCTGGGCACGGATATCCGCGGGGACGCGTTCGAGCGCCATGACGGCGACGGCGCCGGCCTCCTCGGCGATGCGGGCCTGCTCCGGGGTGACCACATCCATGATCACGCCCCCCTTGAGCATATCGGCCAGGCCTCGCTTGACCAGGGGCGAGCCGGTGCCCGCGGGTACGGCAGCGGCGGATTCCGGGGCGGTGGGAGTTTCGTATGTGCTCATGGCGCCATGCTCACGGCAGCGGTGGGCCATTGTCCGGACCACACTGAAGGCAATTCTTTGGACCACCGGATAGTCTGGCCCGGACGCGTGGTCGGCCGATGCGGCCGGTTCAACAGTTTTGGGAGGCGTTCCGGTGCTCATTGACCGCAGGCAGCCGCTCCCCCAGCAGGTGGTGGTGGACATCCGCGGCCGCGTCGCGCGCGGCGAGCTCGCGCCCGGGGATCCGCTCCCGGCGACCCGGGCGCTGGCGCGCGAGCTCGGCATCTCGCGTGGAAGCGTCGTGACCGCCTATGAGCAGCTCGTGGCGGAAGGCTTTCTCACCGCCACGCACGGCGGCACCCGCGTCAACCCGGAACTGCCCCGGCCGGTGCCGCAACGGCGTGCACGCGCCTCCGGGACGCCGGCGCCGTCTCAAGCCTCCGAATTGCGGCCGGGGGCGCCCGTCACCGGGGTGCTCACCACCGGGCTGTGGCGCGCCGTCTGGCGGGCCGCCACCGCGGATCCGCGTCCGCACCCCGCCTCCGGTTCCGCCGAGCTGCGCGAGCTCCTGGCCACGCATATTCGGCGTACCCGTCAGGTCGACGTCGATCCGGCACGCATCCTGGTCACCGCGGGGGCCCGTGACGGCTTGCGGCTGGCCCTGAGCGTGCTCGGTGGCCGCGGGGGCGCCTCGGGCGCGGGGGTGCTGGCCGTCGAGGAGCCGGGGTACCCCTCGCTGACCGGCATTCCCAGGGCGCTGGGCTGGCGCACGGTCCCGATCGACACCACCGCCTTCAGGGACGCTTCCGCCTCCCCGAGTCTTCCCGCCGGGACGCAGGCGGTGCTGGTCACGCCCAACCACCAGTTCCCGTGGGGTGAGCGCATGCCCGCCGGGCAGCGCCTGTCCCTGCTGGCGGCCGCGCGTCGGGCGGGAGCCATGATCGTCGAGGACGACTACGACGCCGAGCTGCGCAGCGCGCCCGCGCCCCTGCTGTCCCTGGATTCCGGTGAACAGGTCATCATGCTCGGCTCGTTCGCTAAGACCCTCAGCCCCGCCGTCGGCCTGGGCTACCTGGTGGCGCCGGAGGAGGCGGTGGCGCGGATGCGCCCGTTGTGCGTGCCCGTGTCCGGCATCGTGCAGGACGCGATGACACGCTTCCTGGCCCAGGACGGTCTGCGCCGCCACGTGGCCCGCGCGCGGCGGATCGAGCGGCAGCGGCGGGCGCTGTTCACGGAGGTGTTCCCGGAGGGCGTGCCCATGGAGGGCGGGCTTCACGCCGTCGTCCTGCTGGCGCCGCACGCGGATGAGGCGGGTGCCGTGGACGCGTGTCACCGCGCGGGCCTGGGGGTCTCCGGGATCTCGGCGTACTGGGTCTCCCCGAGGGCATCGGCCGGCCCGGGCGTAGTGCTCGGACTGGGCGCGCGCACGCCCGAGCACCTGCGGGAGCTGCTGGTGCGGCTGCGGGAGGTGCTCACTCCCTTCGGTCTTCGCCCCCGGTCGGGGCGCGCCGCCCGGGACTAGCGGAGCCGGCCCGTAGCCCGGGGCGTCGGAGCCGGTCAGCTCGCCGCCCGCCGCTGCTCCAAGACCTCCTTGAGGTAGTGGCCGGTCCAGGAGCCCTCGACCTCGGCGACCTGCTCGGGGGTGCCGGTGGCAACCACGGTGCCGCCGTCCTTGCCGCCCTCCGGGCCCATGTCGATGATCCAGTCGGCGTTGGCGATGACATCCAGGTTGTGCTCGATCACCACCACGGAGTTGCCCTTGTCCACCAGCCCCTGCAACACGCCCAACAGCTTGCGGATGTCCTCGAAGTGCAGGCCGGTGGTGGGCTCGTCCAGCACATAGATGGTGCGGCCGGTGGAGCGGCGCTGCAGCTCGGTGGCGAGCTTGACGCGCTGGGCCTCGCCGCCGGACAGCGTGGTGGCGGCCTGCCCCAGGCGCACGTAGCCGAGGCCGACCTCCACCAGGGTGTTCAGGTGGCGGGCAATGATGGGGGTGGCGGCGAAGAAGTCGGCCGCCTGGCTGATAGTCATGTCCAGGACGTCGGCGACCGTGGCGTCCTTGTAGCGGATCTCCAGGGTCTCCCGGTTGTAACGGGCACCGCCGCACACCTCGCAGGGCACGTACACGTCCGGCAGGAAGTTCATCTCGATCTTGAGGGTGCCGTCGCCCTTGCAGGCCTCGCAGCGCCCGCCCTTGACGTTGAAGGAGAAGCGGCCGGGGCCGTAACCGCGCACCTTCGACTCGGGCACGGACGCGAAGATTTTGCGGATGTGGTCCCACACACCCGTGTAGGTGGCGGGGTTGGAGCGCGGCGTGCGGCCAATGGGCGACTGGTCCACGTGCACGACCTTGTCCAGGTTGTCCAGGCCACGCACGGTCTTGTGGCGTCCGGGCACGCCGCGGGCGTGGTTGAGGCGGTTGGCGAGCACCTGGTACAGGATCGAGTTGACCAGGGAGGACTTCCCGGAGCCGGACACGCCGGTGACGGCGGTGAACACGCCCAGCGGGAAGGTGACGGTGACGTCCTTGAGGTTGTTCTCGCGGGCGCCGACGACGGTGACCGCCTTCCCCTTGACGGGCTTGCGGCGACTGGCGGGCACCTCGATGGCGCGGCGGCCCGCCAGGTAGTCGCCGGTGACGGAGCCGGGGGCCTGAAGCAGGCCGGCGACCTCGCCGGCGTAGACGACCTGGCCGCCCCGCTCCCCCGCCCCGGGGCCGATGTCCACCACGTAGTCCGCCGAGCGGATGGTCTCCTCGTCGTGCTCGACGACGATCAGGGTGTTGCCCAGGTCCCGCAGGCGCTCCAGGGTGTCGATCAGCCGGGTGTTGTCGCGCTGGTGCAGGCCGATGCTGGGCTCGTCCAGCACGTACAGCACGCCGACCAGCCCGGAGCCGATCTGGGTGGCCAGGCGGATGCGCTGCGCCTCGCCGCCGGAGAGGGTGGCGGCGCCGCGGGACAGGCTCAGGTAGTCCAGGCCGACGTCGACGAGGAAGCCCAGGCGGGCGGCGATCTCGTTCAGGACGCTGCCGGCGATCTGGGCGGCCTGGCCGGTCAGCTCCAGCCCGGCCAGGAAGTCGCGGCACTCGCTGATGGACAGGTCGCACAGCTGGGCGATGGACTTGTCGCCCACGCGCACCGCCAGCACCTCCGGCTTGAGCCGAGTGCCATTGCAGACGGGGCAGGGGATCTCCCGCATGTACCCCTCGTAGCGGTCCTTGGACCATTCGGACTCGGTCTCGTCGTGCTTGCGCATGACGTAGTTGAGGGCGCCCTCGAAGCCGGTGGAGTAGATGCGCTCCCGGCCCCAGCGGTTGCGGTAGCGGACCTTGATCTCGAAGTCCTTGCCGCGCAGGATCGCGTCTTTGGCACGCTCGGGCAGGGCCCGCCAGGGGGTGTCGACGTCGAAGGACAGCTCCTCGCCCAGTGCCTTGAGCTGCCGGGTGAAGTACTTCTGGTGGCTGGCCCAGGGGGCGACGGCGCCCTCGGCCAGGGTGAGTTCCTCGTCGGGGACGACGAGCTCCGGGTCGACCTCCAGTCGGCTGCCGATGCCGGTGCAGGCCGGGCAGGCGCCGTAGGGGGCGTTGAAGGAGAAGGTCCGCGGCTCCATCTCGTCCAGCTGGAGCGGGTGCTCGTTGGGGCAGGCGCGCTTCTCGGAGTAGCGGTGCTCGCGGCCGGGGTCGTCCCCGGGCAGGTCCACCAGGTCGATGATGACCAGGCCGTCGGCCAGCCCCAGGGCGGTCTCCACCGAGTCGGTCAGCCGCTGGCGGATGCCCTCGCGTACCACCAACCGGTCGACGACCACCTCGATGTTGTGCTTGAGCTTCTTGTTCAGGGCGGGCACCTCCCCCAGGCGGTGGGTGGCGCCGTCGACGCGCACGCGGGAGAAGCCGCGGCCCTGCAGCTCGGTGAACAACTCGGTGTACTCGCCCTTGCGGCCGCGGATCACGGGGGCGAGCACCTGGAAGCGGGTGCCGTCCTCCATCTCGCGGATGTGGTCGACGATCTGCTGGGGGGTCTGGGAGGAGATGACGGCGTCGCAGACGGGGCAGTGCTGGACGCCGGCGCGCGCGTACAGCAGGCGCAGGTAGTCGTAGACCTCGGTGACGGTGCCCACCGTGGAGCGGGGGTTGCGAGAGGTGGACTTCTGGTCGATGGACACTGCCGGGGATAGGCCCTCGATGAAGTCGACGTCGGGCTTGTCCATCTGGCCGAGGAACTGGCGGGCGTAGGAGGACAGCGACTCCACATAGCGGCGCTGCCCCTCGGCGAAGATCGTGTCGAAGGCGAGGGAGGACTTGCCCGAGCCGGACAGGCCGGTGAAGACGATCATCTTGTCCCGCGGGAGGTCGATGCCGATGCCCTGCAGGTTGTGCTCGCGGGCGCCACGGATGATGAGGGAGTCGTTCACGGGGTCAGAGTGTAGGGCCAAGGACCCGCCTTCGTACACCCGTTCGACTGTGTGAGGCGAAGCGCTGGACCCGCTTCTGCCAGGCGCCGGCGCCGCCACCCTCATAGTCCCCTCCGGCGCGGCCTCGACGGCCCGCTGGCGCCGCTGGCCGCCCGTACACGTCTCACCGGTCCCGCGCCCGGCACCACCGCCAAGGCTCCAGAGCCGCTACTCCCGCCCCTTCCTGGGCGGCGGGGAAGACGTTTTACGACCTTGGGGTACGTTTTACGACCCCGGGGTGGTCGTGAAACGTACCCCAAGGTCGTGAACTGCGAGGACCGGCCGCGACAGGTCTCCCCCACGGGCACGGACAGGAACCGGATCACCCGCCACGGCCGCGGCCCGGTGGCTTAGGCTGGCGGCATGAGCAAGATCTTCGCCGTCGAGTACCACTACGTCACCGACCAGGACGAGGCCATGGCCGCCCTCCGCCCCACCCACCGCGCCTTCAACGCCGCGCTGGCCGAGCGGGACCGGCTGCTCGCCGCCGGCCCCTACGTGGGCACGCACGACGCGCTCATCGTGGTGCGCGCCGACGACGCCGCCGGCGCCCTGGCCCTGCTGGAGGAGGACCCCTTCAACCAGGCGGGCTTCATCGCCGAGCGCATCCCCCACGAGTGGAACCCGGTGATCGGCGTCCTGGCCTGACGGTCTCTCATCTCCCGGCCTTCCTGCCTTACGGCCCGAGCCGTCGCCCACGCCCGCCGCGGCTAAGCAGGTTCAGTTCACCAGGCCGCGGCCATGCAAGTATGCGACCAGGCGCGGGCGCAGCAGGTATACCGCCTCAATGCCCGCCACCGCGGCGGCGGAGACGATCAGTACGACCCACCAGGTGCCCGCCGCGGGCCAGGCCAGCAGGAAGAAGTCGCGCACGGCGGGCACGAACACGCCCAGCACCGCGATCCCGGCCATCGCCACCACCAGTCCAAGCCGCCAGCCCAGCAGCGGCCGGGCCGTCAGCGTCAACAGCCACAGTCCGGCGCACACCAGCACCAGGGTGGCGCCGGTAGTCACCTGCGCGTCCGCCGCCCCGGATGCGACCAGCCAGGTGCGGGCCGCCAGGGTGGCGCTGCCGGCCACCAGCCCGGCCGGAACCGCCAGGGTCAGCACCCGCCCCAGGAAGCCCTCCCGGTAGCGGCGGGAGTTGGGGGCCAGGGCGAGTATGAAGGCGGGGATGCCGATGGTCAGGGACGACACGATGGTCAGCTGCCGCGGCAGGAACGGGTAGGCGATGGCGGTCAGGGAGACCACCACGGCGATCAGCGAGGCGTAGACGGTCTTGGCCAGGAACAGGGAGGCGATGCGCTCGGTGTTGGCCATGACGCGCCGACCCTGCGCCACCACACCCGGCAGGGCGGAGAACTCCCCCTTCAGCAGCACCAGTCGGGCCACCGCCTTGGTGGCGGGCGCCCCGTTGCCCATGGCGATGCCCAGGTCGGCGTCCTTCAGGGCGAGGGCGTCGTTGACGCCGTCGCCGGTCATGGCCACCACCCGGCCCCGGGACTTGAGTGCCTGCACGAAGGCGCGCTTCTGCTCGGGGGTGACTCGCCCCAGCACGCTCGCGCCCTCCAGGGCGTCGGCCAGCCGCTCGGCCTCCGGTCCGTCCGGGTCTGCCTCCTGCGGCAGAGTGCGGGCGTCGACGGCGACCGGCTCCCCGCCGTCCGGCCCGGTCACGCCCGCCCGGCGGGCCACGGCGGCAACCGTGTCCGGGCTGTCCCCGGAGATCAACTTGACCTCAACGCCCTGCCCGCGGAAGTAGTCCAGGGTCTGGGCGGCGTCGGGGCGGATCTCCTCGGCCAGCACCACCAGCGCCGCCGCCTCCAGGCCACCGGGCAGCAAATGGTCCTCGGTGCCCTCACCGCAGGGCTCGCTCGCACGCGCCAGTGCCACCACCCGGGCGCCGTCGGCGGCGCGCTCGCGCGCCCGGGCCACCACGGCCTCAGCGCCGGATGCGGTGGCGAGCACGATCTCGGGGGCGCCGAGCACCCAGGTGGTGGCGTCGTAGCGGAGCGCCGACCACTTGCGGCGTGAGGAGAAGGGCACGGCCGCCTCCACCGCTCGGGCCCCGGCCGCGACGGCCCGCTTCCCCAGGTACCGCTCCTCGGCCAGGCCGCGGGCGATGGCGACGGCGGTCGCATTGGGGTCTTCGCCGTCGCTGAGGGCCGCCAGCGCCTCCAGCACCTCCCGGCCCGGGGCGCCGCCGTCGGGGGCGGTGACCTCCTCCAGGCGGATTGCTCCGGTAGTGATGGTGCCGGTCTTGTCCAGGCACAGGGTGTCCACACGGGCCAGCACCTCGACGGCGGGCAGCTCCTGCACCAGCACGTTGCGGCGGGCCAGCGCCAGGGATGCGGTGGCGAAGTTGACCGAGGTGAGCAGCACCAGCCCCTGCGGTACCATGCCGACCACACCCGCGATCCCGGCGACCAGTGCCGCCTGCCACTGCCCGGAGGTGAGTGCGTGAGCCACGCCGCCGTTCTGCCGCAGCTGCGACCAGAACAGCAGCAGGGCGACCGGCACGATCACCCAGGAGATCCAGCGCAGCACCAGGTTGGTGCCCTCCTGCAGTTCGGAGGTGACCACCGAGTAGCGGCGGGCCTCCCGGGCCAGCCGGTGGGCGTAGGCGTCGGCGCCGACCGCCGTGGTGCGCACCAGGGCAGTGCCGGCGGTGACGGTGGTGCCGGACATGACCCGGTCGCCGGCGTCGGGGCGCACCGGGTCCGACTCGCCGGTCAGAATGGACTCGTCCACCTCCAGGTTGTCGCTGCTCAGCACCACCGCGTCCGCAGGCACCTGCTCGCCGCTGCGCAGCCGCAGCACGTCGTCGAGCACCACCGCGGCCACCTCCACGTCCTGCTCAACCCCGTCACGCAGCACATGCGCACGGGGCGCGTCCAGGACGGACAGCCGGTCCAGGGCCCGCTTGGCACGCACCTCCGCAATGGTGCCGGTGGCCGTGTTCAGCAGCAGCACGAAGCCGAACAGGGCGTCCTTCCAGGAGCCGAACAGCAGGATCAGCACCAGTGCGGTGCCCAGGATGGCGTTGAACACCGTGAAGACGTTGGCGCGCAGGATCGCGGTGGCCGAGCGCGAGGTGGTGTCCCGGTAGGCGTTGGTCCGCCCGGCCGCTACGCGCTGGGCGACCTCCTGGCTTGTCAACCCGGTCGTATCCGGAACCTCGGGGGCGCGGTCGTGGTGGGGGTGGTGCTCACGGGGTCAGCATGTCCTGCCTGGCGCGGAACTTCCTGAGAGGCTTTCCGCGTGTCCGCGGCTCAGGCGCCAGACCGGGCCTTTACTGCGCGCTCGGACGCGCCCGTGCCGCCGGTACCTGCCGCTACTTCCCGCGCGGCCCGGCGGCGGGAGACGAGCACGGAGGCACCCACGGTGATCAGGATGACCACCACGATGAAGCCGAGCGAGAATCCGATGTCAGGCTCGGGCACGACCTCCCAGGGCTCACCGCCGTTGATGAAGGGCACCTCATTGGTGTGCAGGGCGTGGTTGACCAGCTTGAAGCCGATGAAGGCCAGGATGGCGGCCAGCCCGTAGTGCAGGAAGATCAACCGGTCCAGCAGCCCGTCGATCAGGAAGTACAGCTGGCGCAGGCCCAGCAGGGAGAAGGCGTTCGCGGCGAATACCAGGTAGGGCTCACTGGTCAGGGAGTAGATCGCCGGGATCGAGTCGACGGCGAACATGACGTCTGCAGTGCCGATGGCGATCACGCACAGCAGCATGGGCGTGATCATGGTGCGGCCAGCGTGCCGGTGGATGAGCTTGCCGCCGACGAAACCGTCGGTCATAGGCACGACCTTGGCCACCATGCGCACGAAGCCGGTGGGCCGGTACTCCTCTTCCTCGTGTGCGTCGGGCTCCTCCACGCCCTCCCGGGCCTGGGACAAGGCGGTCCATAGCAGCCAGGCGCCGAACAGGTAGAAGATCCAGGAGAAGTTCTCAATCAGCGCCGCGCCCGCCAGGATGAATGCCAGCCGCAGGAACAGGGAGATGATGATGCCGGCCAGCAGCACCTCCTGCTGGTACTTCCGGGGTACCCGGAAGGCGGCAATCATGATGACGAACACGAAGAGGTTGTCGATGCTCAGCGCCTTCTCGGTGATGTAGCCGGCGAAGTACTCCTGCCCGTAGGTGCTGCCCCAGATCGCCCACACGATGCCGCCGAACACGACTGCCATGGCGATATAGCCGATCGACCACTGGGCCGCCTCCTTGAGAGAGGGCTCGTGCGGGGTGCGCACGTGACCGACGATGTCGATCGTGATCATGGTGATGATGATGGCGGCGAGGGCGAGCCAGCCGAGGGCGTGGACATCCACTACATGTACCTCCGGTACGGCGCTAGTACCGGAGGTCTCCTCCCGCCAGGGGCGCATGGGTTGCGCCTGTCCTCTGGCCTGCGACGCCGGGAGCCGGGGCTGCCGCGGTGCGGTGCCGGTCCGGCCTGCCGTGATGACGACGTCGCCGTTGCTGGGAGTACTCCCCTCCGTATGGGCTTGTGCCCCGAGTCTATCGCCGTGGGGTGCCCGGCCCGCCAGCCCCGCACGCCCTGAAACGGTGTGTGCTTGCCGACGTCGACGGCGCCGCGTTCCGCCTCGGGGCGGCCGGGCAGGGTGGCCGCGCAGCCGCCTCAGGCGGTGGCCCGCATGTCCCGCAGCTCCTTCTTCAGGTCCTGGATCTCGTCGCGCAGCCGGGCGGCCAGCTCGAAGTGCAGGTCCTCGGCGGCGGCGTGCATCTGCTCGGTCAGCTCCTGGATCAGCCCGGCCAGGTCGGACTGGGCCGCACCGGCGAGCTTCTCGCGCACGGTGGCCTCGGCGGCCTGCTTGCGGCGGGAGACGACCTGCTTCTCCTCGTGCCCCCGGTAGCCGCCGGCCAGCAGCTCGGCGGTGTCCACGTCCTCGCGGGCGAGCATGTCGGTCACGTCCGCGATCTTCTTGCGCAGCGGCTGCGGGTCGATGCCGTGCTCGGCGTTGTAGGCGAGCTGCTTGGCGCGGCGCCGTTCGGTCTCCTCAATGGCCTCGGTCATGGCGGGGGTGACCTGGTCGGCGTACATGTGCACCTCGCCGGAGACGTTGCGGGCGGCCCGCCCGATCGTCTGGATCAGCGAGGTGGACGAGCGCAGGAAGCCCTCCTTGTCGGCGTCGAGAATCGCCACCAGCGACACCTCCGGCAGGTCCAGGCCCTCGCGCAGCAGGTTGATGCCTACCAGTACGTCGAACTCCCCCAGCCGCAGCGAGCGGAGGATCTCCACGCGGCGCAGCGTGTCGACGTCGGAGTGCAGGTACTCCACGCGCACCCCCCGGTCGGCGAGGTAGGTGGTCAGGTCCTCAGCCATGCGCTTGGTCAGCGTGGTGACCAGGACGCGCTCGTGCTTGTCGACGCGGCGACGCACCTCCTCCAGCAGGTCGTCGATCTGCCCCTCGGTGGGCTTGACCACGATCTTGGGGTCCACCAGCCCGGTGGGGCGGATGATCTGCTCCACCACGCCGTCGGCGCGCTGGAGCTCATACGGGCCGGGGGTGGCGGACAGGTAGACGGCCTGCCCCACCCGGTCCTCGAACTCGGAGAAGGTCAGGGGCCGGTTGTCCAGGGCGGAGGGCAGCCGGAAGCCGTGGTCCACCAGGGTGCGCTTGCGGGAGGCATCGCCCTCGTGCATGGCGCCGATCTGCGGGACGGTCACGTGGGACTCGTCGATCACCAGCAGGAAGTCCTCCGGGAAGTAGTCCAGCAGCGTGTTGGGGGGCGTGCCCGGGGAGCGGCCGTCGATGTGCATCGAGTAGTTCTCCACGCCGGAGCAGGTGCCGATCTGGCGGAGCATCTCCAAGTCGTAGGTGGTGCGCATGCGCAGCCGCTGCGCCTCCAGCAGCTTGCTGTCGCGCTCCAGCACCGCCAGGCGCTCGGCCAGCTCCTCCTCTATGCCGGCGATGGCGCGCTCCATGCGCTCGGGCCCGGCCACGTAGTGGGAGGCGGGGAACACGAACACCTCCTCCACCCGGTCGATGACTTCCCCGGTGACCGGGTGGAGGGTGGCCAGGGCGTCGATCTCGTCGCCGAAGAACTCCACCCGGATGGCCAGCTCCTCGTACATGGGGATGATCTCCACCGTGTCCCCGCGCACGCGGAAGGTGCCGCGGGTGAAGTCGATGTCGTTGCGCGTGTACTGCATGGTGACGAAGCGCCGCAGCAGCTCGTCGCGGTCGATCTGCTCCCCCACCCGCAGCGGCGTCATGCGGTCCACGTACTCCTGGGGCGTGCCCAGGCCGTAGATGCAGGACACGGAGGAGACCACCACCACATCCCGGCGGGTGAGCAGGGAGTTGGTGGCGGAGTGGCGCAGCCGCTCAACCTCGTCGTTGATGGAGGAGTCCTTCTCGATGAAGGTGTCCGTCTGGGGGACGTAGGCCTCCGGCTGGTAGTAGTCGTAGTAGGAGACGAAGTACTCCACTGCGTTGTTCGGCAGCAGCTCCCGGAACTCGGCGGCCATCTGGGCGGCCAGGGTCTTGTTGGGCTCCAGGATGAGGGTGGGGCGCTGCACCTGCTCCACCAGCCAGGCAGTGGTGGCCGACTTGCCGGTGCCGGTGGCCCCCAGCAGCACGATGTCCTTCTCGCCGGCGTTCAACCGTTCGGCCAGCTCGGCGATGGCGGTGGGCTGGTCGCCGGAGGGCGTGTAGGGGCTGATGACCTCGAAGGACTTCTCGGCGCGGCGCAGGTCGGTGACGGGACGCATGGCCCCAAGGCTACGCGGAGCCCGTTAGGGCGGTGAGGGCACGGGCCACTGCGGACCACTAGTCAGCTGCGGGCGCAAGCCGGTTGTCCCACAGCTCCTTGACGGCTGCGGCGAGTTCCTCCAGGGAACCGGAGTTGGGCACCACGACGTCGGCGACGGCGCGCCGCTCGGCATCGGTGGCCTGGGCGGCAATGCGTGCCAGGGCCTGCTCCCGCTCCAGGCCACGGCGCCCAAGGCGCTCCAACCTGGTCTCCAGCTCCGTCTCCACCACGACGACGACGTCGAACATGCCCTCCATCTGGCCCTCCACCAGCAGGGGCACGTCATAGACGGCAACCTGGCCGGCCGGCACGGCCGCCAGGCGTGACCAGGCCTCGGCGGCCACGAGCGGCAGGATGATCTCCTCCAGGCGAGCGCGGCGCAGCGGATCCGCAAAAACGAGCCGGCCGAGCGCGCGCCGGTCCAAGGCGCCGTCCGCAGTCAGCAGCTGCTGCCCGAATTCGGCCACGACGGCGGCTAGCCCCTCGGTGCCGGGCTCGACCACTTCCCGGGAAATCGCGTCAGCGGACACAACCCGGGCGCCGTGTGCCGACAACAGGCGAGCGACCTCGGACTTGCCTGCGCCGATGCCGCCGGTCAGCCCCACGTACAGGGCGCGCCCGGCGGGTCGGGAGCGGCGCGACTGGTGTGGTGGTACGGGGAACGCGGCAGTGCTCATAACCACATCATGCCCGGTTCACTGCGGGTCGGCACGGTGGCGGCCGCCCCGACCACGAACGTACGGGGCTATGGCCGCCTCAACCGCCTCGATTCGGTCGGCAGTCCCGGCCGGCGGTGTCTTGCAGCGCTCAAGCTGCTCGCGGCAGCGTTTGCAGGCCTCCCTGGCCGCAGCGGCGCAGTCGTGGTCGTCCTGTGCACCGGCAGCCAGTCTCTCTGCGAGTGCGGCCAGGGCCGGGGCGCTGGTCTCGGGGTGCCCAACCGCGTCTACGAGAGTCCCGATGCGCTCTCCTATACGGCCCGTCGGCCAGGTTCCCACCAGCTCGTCCACGCGCGCCCAGTGCGAGGCCACCGCCGCCTGATCCTCGCGGGCGTCCGCGCTGCGGGCCGCGGTGGCCAGACAGGCGCAGGCCAGCTCCACCCATCCCTGCGACAGGCACAGCTCAGTGGTGTCCAGGGCCTCACGCTCAGCCCTTTCGCTTGCTCCGAGTTCCAGCAGCAGCCGGGCGAAGGCAATGCGCAGGTCGACAACCGTCTCCAACTGGGAGTCGTCGACAACCTCAGCCAGGGAACGACTGACGGTCTCCGCCGTGGTCAGGGCCCGTTCATGCACCGCCTCCAGGCCGTAGCCGCGGGCAAGCACCAGCAGGCGGTCGACTTCGGCCAGCAGGGAGCGGTGGTCTGCCAGCCGCCGTGCGTCCACGGCCGGACCGGTGACGGTGCCGTATGACCGGCCGGCCAGGCTCGCCGCCTCCGCAGCCATGCGTGACTCGACCCGGTAGGAGACTCCATTGTTTCCATTGCGCCTATCAAAGCGCGCCGCCAGGGACCGGGCGAAGGCGGTGACGGCGTCGTAGGTGCGGGCGACCGTCTCCCAGCCCGTGACCTGGGGTGGAGCCACCCAGGGGTTGTCCCAATGCAGACGCGTGCCGACGGCGTTGGAGCCGTATCCGGCACGGTTGGCTTCACGCAGCACCAGGCTCACGCCTACGGCGGCATTGAGCAGGCTCCAGGCGCTGGTGCCGTCGGCGGTGGTGTCGGTATGACGTAAGCGGACCAGGCCCCTCTCCCACTGGCCGGACAACCCCAGGTACTCCAGCTCATCCCCCAACAAGCGCAACCGCAGCGGCTCCGTCATCTCCAACGCCGTCAGCGAGGCCAGGGCGTCCTCAGCCTCCACTCGGCGCCGCTGCGCCAGGTAGGGCAGGAGGCTCGCCGCCAGCCCCAGCGCGGTCAGTGCCGGATCGGCGTCGGGGCGGGTGGGGACCGCTGTCGTCGTGCGGAGCACACCGGAGTAGTCGTCGTGCAGGCGGGCGGTGGCCAGGGTGGCGCCGACGTCGACGGTGCCGAAGGAGAACAGGCGTGCCACCCGCAGGTGCTCCAAGGCATCATCACGCTGCCCGAAGTATGTGCACAGCTCCACCTCGGCGTAGCGCAGCGGCAGCGCCGAAAGCCCGGCGCTCCTGCGCACGGAGCGGCAGGCGGCGATGGCGGCGTCGATCTCAGCGCTGGGCCGCTCAGGATCCTCGCCCAATCCTGCCAGCCAGGTGCGGTCTATGGCAGACAGCGACTCCGCAACCTCCTCGGCCGCACGGCCCGAGGGCTCATCTGCGGGCGGCTCGGCGACCACTAGCTCGTACAGGCGCTGCTGCGCCTGCGGGCTGCGTGGGTCACCGATGTCCCGTATGAGGGCCGAGAGCTCGTCCCAGGTCGTCATGATCACTCCGTAGTCAGTCGCTGGCATTGCGGATCGGGGCCCGCCCACCGGTTGGTGGGCGGGCCCCGATCATGGCTGTGCTCCGGGAGGGTGGCCACCGAGGTG
Source organism: Actinomyces sp. 432 (assembly GCF_009930875.1). NCBI lineage: Bacteria > Bacillati > Actinomycetota > Actinomycetes > Actinomycetales > Actinomycetaceae > Actinomyces > Actinomyces sp. 432. The sequence goes on along the minus strand of NZ_CP025249.1, from coordinate 1,272,967 downwards.
GACCCCGGTGAACCGGATCAGTTGCCGGTCAGCTTCTCGCGCAGCGCGGCCAGCGCCTCGTCGGAGGCGAGAGTACCGGTGGCCTCGGGCTGCGTTGAGGAGAAGGAGGTGGCGGCTTCCGCCGGGGCGGCCTCGCTGTCCTCCTGGTCCTCTTCCAGGGCGCGGGCGACCTGGGCCTTGTGAGCCTCCCAGCGGGCCTGCGCGGCCGCGTACTCGGCCTCCCAGGCCTCCCGCTGCGCCTCGTAGCCCTCCAGCCACTCGTTGGTCTCCGGGTCGAAGCCCTCGGGGTACTTGTAGTTGCCGTTCTCGTCGTACTCGGCGGCCATACCGTACAGCGAGGGGTCGAAGTCGTCGGAGTTCGGGTCGACGCCGTCGTTGGCCTGCTTCAGCGACAGGGAGATGCGGCGGCGGTCCAGGTCGATGTCGATAACCTTGACGAAGACCTCGTCACCAACCTTGACGACCTGCTCGGGCAGCTCCACGTGGCGCTGAGCCAGCTCGGAGATGTGCACCAGGCCCTCGATGCCGTCCTCCACGCGCACGAACGCGCCGAAGGGAACCAGCTTGGTGACCTTGCCGGGCACGACCTGGCCGATGGCGTGCGTGCGGGCGAAGGCCTGCCACGGGTCCTCCTGCGTCGCCTTGAGCGACAGGGAGACACGCTCGCGGTCGAAGTCGACGTCGAGCACCTCGACGGTGACCTCCTGGCCGACCTCCACAACCTCGGAGGGGTGGTCGATGTGCTTCCAGGACAGCTCGGAGACGTGGACCAGGCCGTCCACGCCGCCCAGGTCCACGAAGGCACCGAAGTTGACGATGGAGGAGACCACGCCCGTGCGGACCTGGCCCTTCTGCAGGGTCTGCAGGAAGTTGGTGCGAACCTCGGACTGGGTCTGCTCCAGCCAGGCGCGGCGGGACAGAACCACGTTGTTACGGTTCTTGTCCAGCTCGATGATCTTGGCCTCAAGCTCGCGGCCGACGTAGGGCTGCAGGTCCCGCACCCGGCGCATCTCCACCAGGGAGGCGGGCAGGAAGCCGCGCAGGCCGACGTCGAGGATCAGGCCGCCCTTGACGACCTCGATGACGGTGCCGGAGACGACGCCGTCCTCCTCCTTGATGCGTTCGATGGTGCCCCAGGCGCGCTCGTACTGGGCACGCTTCTTGCTCAGCAGCAGGCGGCCCTCCTTGTCCTCCTTCTGGAGAACCAGGGCCTCGATGTCATCGCCGACGGAGACGATCTCCTCGGGGTCGACATCGTGCTTGATCGACAGTTCGCGAGCGAGGATGACGCCCTCGGTCTTGTAGCCGATGTCGAGGAGGACCTCGTCGCGGTCGACCTTGACAACGGTGCCCTCGACGATGTCGCCGTCATCGAAGTACTTGATGGTCTCGTCGACGGCGGCGAGGATCTCCTCGGTCGAGCCGATGTCGTTGACGGCGACCGGGGCGGGGCTGGGCGTGTTGGTGGTCATTGAGTAGTTGCTCCGAATATGGACAGAAGGGTCGGGTCGATAGATTCCACACGTCCCCCGCCGCGCGAGCCGGCCCGGACCGGCTGCGCACCACGGTTGGTCGCCGCATATGCGACGCCCAGGGGCGTGCCCGTAAGACCATACCAGCACGTTCCCAATCCGTGACTTGTGGGCGTGTCACAAACCCGGCCGAGATTTACGTGGATTTTCTCACGCCAGTGTCGGTAGTCACTCCGCGACGGGTCAGTGAGCGGCTTCCCGCCAAGTGGTGCCGCGCCCCATGGACACGTCCAGCGGCACGGACAACTCGGCCGCGCCGCTCATCCGGTCCCGCACCAGCGCCTCAACGGACTCGATCTCACCGGGGGCGATCTCCAGCAGCAGCTCATCGTGGATCTGCAGCAGGATGCGGGAGCGCAGGCCGGCACCGGCCAGGGACTCGGCGACGTCCACCATGGCCTGCTTGACGATATCTGCGGCGCTGCCCTGGATGGGGGCGTTCAGGGCGGCGCGCTCGGCCATGTCCCGGCGCTGGCGGTTGTCACTGTTCAGGTCCGGCAGGTAGCGGCGACGCCCGAACATGGTCTGGGTCCACCCGTCACGGCGGGCCTGCTCGACCACATCCTCCAGGTAGTCGCGCACACGGCCGAAGCGGGCAAAGTAGGCCTCTCGCAAGGCTGCCGCCTCGGCTGTGTCAACTCCGAGCTGGCGTGCCAGGCCGAAAGTTGACAGCCCGTAGGCCAGCCCGTAGCTCATGGCCTTTACATGGCTGCGCTGCTGGGGGTGACCTCGTCGACGCCGATGCCGTGCACCATGGCCGCGACGTAGCGGTGCAGGTCCTCCCCGGAGCGGAATGCCTCGATCAGGGCGGCGTCACCGGAAAGGTGCGCCATGATCCGCATCTCGATCTGCGAGTAGTCGGCGGTCAGCAGGCATTCGTAGCCCGCCCCCACGGTGAAGGCCTCACGGATACGCATGCCCTCCTCGGTGCGTGCCGGGATGTTCTGCAGGTTCGGGTCCGTGGAGGAGAGCCGACCGGTGGCCGCGATAGTCTGCTGGAAGGTGGTGTGAATGCGCCCGTCCGGTCCGATCGCCTTGCGCAGTCCCTCCACGGTCTGCCGCAGCTTGATGGCGTCGCGGTGCTCGAGCAGGTGCTCCAGGAACGGGTGACTGGTCTTGACGTAAAGGGATGCCAGGGCATCGGCGTCGGTGGTGTAGCCGGTTTTGGTGCGGCGCGTCTTGGGCATCTTGAGCTCGTCGAAGAGCACGGCCTGCAGCTGCTTGGGGCTGGAGAGGTTGAGCTCATGCCCGGCGGCGGCGAAGGCGCCCTCGGCGGCGTGAGTCACGCGGGCGTCAAGCTCGGCCTGGCGCACGGCCAGGACGCGGTCGTCAACCGCGATGCCGGCGTCCTCCATTTGCGTCAGCGTCGCCGACACCGGCATCTCCAGGTCCAGGTACAGGTCCAGAACCCCGCGTTCGCGCATCTGCCCCTCCAGGGCCCGCTGCAGGGGCAGGAGCACGGCCGCCCGGTGGGCGGCGGCGAGCGCGGTGGCCGCGGGGGCGTCGTCGGCGAGGGACTCCAGGTCGAAGGCACTTTGGTCCTGGTCGCCCCGCGGTGCGGTAAGTGCCTCCAGGTCGACGCCGAGCCACCGCTGCGCCAGCGCGGCGACGTCGTAGGAGCGCAGCTCTGGGCGGCACAGGTAGCCGGCGAGCGAGGGATCGGCGATTACGCCGTCCAGGTCGACGCCGCGGGCGTGCAGGGCGTGCCATGCGCCCTTGGCGTCGGATACGACCTTAGGACGGTCGGCGTCGGCGAGCAGGGCGAACAGGGCCGCCTCATCGGTCGGCTCGAGCAGGGACAGGTCCGCTACGAGGGCGGCAACGCCGTCGCACAGTGCGACCATGGTCGCATCCCCCTGGCCGGGGCGCATCGTGCCGACCACATCCAGTCCGAGCGGAGCGGACGGCTCGCGGACCGGGAAGTTGGCGTCCAGCCACCGCGCGACGTCGCCGGGGGCGACGTCGTGGCCGACAGCAGCGACGGTGACGGCCTCCAGACTCGCAGCGGGTGAATCGGCGTCGGCACGGGCCCCGTCAGCGAAGGTCAGGATCCGCTCGGAGCGCTGCTGGAGGGCACGGAATTCCAGGGCGTCCATGATGCGGCCGAGCGCCTCGCGGTCGGCCCCGGCCAGCCGCAGGTCGGCGGCGGGGTCGAGTCCGAGGTCGAGGTCGGTCAGCAGATGGTTCAGGCGGCGGTTGCGCAGCACGTCGTCGAGGTGGTCGCGCAAGGACTGGCCGGCCTTGCCCTTGATCTGGTCGGCGTTGGCGATGACGCCTTCCAGGCCGTCATACAGGCGGATCCACTTGGCGGCGGTCTTCGGGCCGACTCCCGGCACGCCCGGAAGGTTGTCGGAGGTCTCGCCGACCAGCGCGGCCAGGTGGGGGTAGCGCTCCGGCGGCACGCCGTAGCGCTCCTCGACTTCGGCCGGGGTCATTCGCCGCAGCGTGGACACGCCCTTGATCGGGTACAGGACCGTGCAGTGCTCGGTGACCGTCTGGAAGGAGTCGCGGTCCCCGGAGCAGACGAGCACCTCCATTCCCTCGCGCTGCCCCTGAGCGGCAAGAGTGGCCAGGATGTCATCGGCCTCGTATCCGGGTGCGGTCACCGTGGGCACTCCCATGGCCGCCAGCACGTCCTGGAGCAGCTCGACCTGGCCGGCGAAGGCGGGTGGCGTCTCATCGCGGGTGCTCTTGTACTCGGCGTACTCCTGGGTGCGGAAGGTACCTCCGGGCAGGTCGAAGGCCACGGCCGCGTGCGTGGGCCGCTCCTGCTCCAGCAGGGACAGGAACATGGATACGAAGCCGTACACGGCATTGGTTGACTGGCCGGTAGTAGTGGTGAAGTTCTCTGCCGGCAGGGCATAGAAGGCGCGGAAGGCCATGGAGTGCCCGTCGATGAGGAGCAGCCGCCCTGCGACGTCCCGGGCGGCGGGGCTGGTCTGTTTGGTGCTCACCGTGACAGCCTAAGGGTATGAGCGACAAGCATCCCGCATCCGCCTCGGCGGACGCGCCCGTGGCCTTCCCCGCCAAGTCCGCCCGTCCCTTCCCGGTGCCCCGGGCAGCCGGCTCGGCGGTCTCGGCAATTAGCGCCCTGGGCGCATCCGGGCCCGTCGACTCCCTGGACGGCACTCTCATGGCGACGCTGCGCATGGAGCTTCAGGAGCGTTCTGCCGAGCACACGGTGGTGCGCATGCCGGTGGATGGCGCCCGGCAGGTCACCGGAGTACTGCACGGGGGCGCCAATGCGGCCCTGGTGGAGACGGCGGCGTCAGTGGCGGCGCGGGAGGCAGCGCCGACGGGCACCGCCCCGGTGGGCACCGACCTGCAGGTCAGCCACCTACGGCCGGCACGGCGTGGCTGGGTGACCGCAGTGGCCACGCCCCTGCACCGCGGGCGGCGCACCGCCGTCTACCGGGTGGAGGTCAGCGACGAGGACGGGCACGTCGTCGCCCACGGCACGCTGCGCTGCCTGTACGTGGAGGTGGACGGCTTCTGAAGGCCCGTCCGTAGCTCCCCGTAGTTCCCTTCCCCTGGCCCCCGCGCGCGGGAACGCTCCCGCCTACTCCTTCTTGGCGCCGCCGACCTGCTCGATGACGGCGTCGGCTACCTCACGCATGGTCAGGCGACGGTTCATGGATGTCTTCTGCAGCCAGCGGAAGGCCTCGGGCTCACTGAGGCCCATCCGCTCCATGAGCAGGCCCTTGGCGCGGTCAACGCGCTTACGAGTCTCGAAGCGCTCCTGCAGGTCGGAGATCTCCGACTCCAGGGAACGGATCTCCTCGTGGCGGGACATGGCGATCTCGATGGCGGGAATCAGGTCCCCCGGAGTGAAGGGCTTGACCACGTAGGCCATGGCGCCGGCGGCGCCGGCGCGCTCCACCAGCTCAGTCTGGGAGAAGGCCGTCAGCATCACCACGGCACAGCCGTGCGCGTCGATGATGCGCTCGGCAGCAGTGATGCCATCCAGTACCGGCATCTTCACGTCCATGACGCACAGGTCGGGCTCGTGCTCGTCGGCGAGGCGAATCGCCTCCTCCCCGTTCGCGGCCTCGGCGACGACCTCGTAGCCTGCATCCGTCAGGGTCTCGACGATGTCCAGGCGGATGAGGGTCTCGTCCTCGGCGACAAGGACTCTGCGGGACTTGGAAGAAGCGGACTCGTTGCTCACGGCTCGATACTAGTATGCTCGGGTCCGTCGTGAAGCCCGCACGCCGCCCCGCGTGTGAGCGAACGCGCCTCCGTAGCCCAATTGGCAGAGGCATCCGACTCAAAATCGGAGTGTTGTGGGTTCGAGTCCCACCGGAGGTACCACGAACGGCGCTGTCTCAACGAAAGATGGCGGTCGTGCCCAGTGCGGACACGAGGGAACAAGCCGCAACTCGACGGTTTTAAGCTTTGACACGCCGCGCGTCCGGGCCCGGAAGAGCAACTCGTGCGGTCGTGGTGGTCACACTGCTCTGCTCGCCGAGTGGCTGACGGACGGGGCGGTGGAGCGCCCAAGGTCCGGGACGCCGGGGCGCCGTCCCGGCGTGCACGAGGGCGGAGCCGGCCGTGAGCGTGAGCGGGCTGGGGAGTCTGCTACGCCGGTTGGACGTTAACAACGCCACTTAACGGCCTGCTGTATACCTCAGAGCCCTTCAGCAGGCCGTTAACAGGCGTTGTTAACCCCGAAGTGGCGTTGCAGATGTCCCCGCTCCCGGAGATGGAGAGGCCGCAGCCAAGCCCCGACGCGGCGACCCCGCACGGCTCACCGCATTCTCGCCGGGTGCCCGCCGGTGCGCACAGGACAAGTGTGGCCCTGTAACGCACTGTGCGTCACAGGGCCACACGGTCAGTGCGGGGCAGAGATTCTGCGGTTCGCAGGCTTAGGAGCGGACCGGGCCAGCTACTCCTACCTGCGCTGCCGCCACCCCCTTACCAGAGCGACATTGCGCATAGCCGCGGCATCACACCCGGTAGTCGCTGCGCTCCCCCACCGTGTGCACGCGGATGGAGTTAGTGGAGCCGGGAGTGCCCGGGGGCATGCCCGCGACGATGATCACCTCGTCGCCCGGCTGGGCCAGGTGCTTGGCCTGAAGCACCTCATCGACCTGGTCGACCATGTCATCGGTGTGCTTGACCTCGGGCACCTCGTATGTCTGTACACCCCAGGAGACGGAGAGCTGATTGCGGGTCGAGCGCAGCGGGGTGAAGGCCAGCAGCGGAATAGTTGAACGTAGGCGGGACAGGCGGCGCGCCGTATCACCGGACTGGGTGAAGGTGACCAGGTAGGTGGCATCGAGCTGCTCGCCCATCTCGGCGGCGGCACGGGTGATGGCGCCGCCGCGGGTCTGCGGGTAGGAGCCCAGCGGAGCGATGCGCTCGCCGCCGTTCTCCTCCACGTTCTCAATAATGTTGGCCATGGTGCGCACGGCCTCGATCGGGTAGGCGCCCACCGAGGTCTCCCCGGAGAGCATGACGGCATCGGCACCGTCGAGGATCGCGTTGGCGCAGTCGGAGGCCTCCGCGCGGGTGGGCCGCGGGTTCTGGATCATCGACTCCAGCACCTGGGTGGCGACGATCACCGGCTTGGCCTGGCGGCGGGCGAGCTCGATGGCACGCTTCTGCACCAGCGGCACCGCCTCCAGTGGCATCTCCACCCCGAGGTCGCCGCGAGCCACCATGATGCCGTCAAAGGCGGAGACGATGTCCAGCAGGTTCTCCACCGCCTGCGGCTTCTCGATCTTGGCGATCACCGGGATGCGTACGCCGACCTCGTCCATGATCTCGTGGACGTCCTTGATGTCGTTGGCATTGCGGACAAAGGACAGGGCGATGAGGTCAGCGCCGATCTTGAGCGCCCAGCGCAGGTCCTCACGGTCCTTCTCCGACAGGGCGGGGACGGACACGGCCACGCCCGGAAGGTTGATGCCCTTGTGGTTGGAGACGTAGCCGGGAACCTCGACGCGGGTGACCACGTCGGTGTCCGTAACCGCTGTGACGCGGACGGCCACGTTGCCGTCATCGATCAGCAGGCGGTCGCCGGGACGGCAGTCCCCGGGCAGCCCCTTGAAGGTCGTGGAGACGCGCTTGACGGTGCCCAGCACGTCATCGGTGGTGATGGTGAACTCGTCGCCCTTGTTGAGCATCACCTTCTGGTCGTCCACGAAGTTGCCCAGGCGGATCTTCGGGCCCTGCAGGTCCACCAGGATGGCGACGGCCCGGCCCGACGCCTCAGCAGCGGCACGCACGCGGGCGATGACCTCCTCCTGGTCCTCGGCGCGGCCGTGGGAACGGTTGATGCGGCATACGTTCATGCCGGCGTCCACGAGCGCCTGCACCTGTTCAGGAGAATCGGTGGCGGGCCCAAGGGTGCATACGATCTTCGCTCTGCGCATGGGCCAAGCCTAATTGACTACCGGCCCGGGCACGAGCAACCGACGCACTTGCCGCCCGGTTGGGACCGTCATCACCGCCGCTGCGCAGTGACCTCATCGTGCAGGGGACGACGTGACAGGACGGTGAAGCAGGCCAGCCCGACCAGGAAGATGAGGATCGATGTCCACACGTTCAGCCGCAGTCCGGCAATGATGTGGGCGTCGTCGATGCGCAGGCACTCGATCCATACGCGGCCGGCGGTGTACACCATCAGGTAGGCCCAAAGCAGCCGTCCACCCACGGCGCCGTCGCGGCGTCGCAGCCGCCGCTCCAGCCAGATCAGGAAGGCTGCGCCGGCCAGGTTCCACAGGGCCTCGTACAAGAACGTGGGGTGGAACAGGGTGCCGGAGGCGTACCCGGGCGGAAGGTGCGCATCGTCGATCTGCAGTCCCCAGGGCAGCGTGGTCGGGGAGCCGAACAGCTCCTGGTTGAACCAGTTGCCCAGCCGGCCGATGGCCTGCGCTACCAGCAGCGCCGGGGCGACGGCGTCGGCGAAGGGCGCCCAGCGCAGCCCGCGGCGGCGCAGCAGCCAGGCGGCAGCGAGCGCGCCGAAGAAGATGCCGCCCCAGACGCCGAGTCCGCCGCGCCAGACCTGCGGGATGAGCGCCGGGTTCCCATGTGCACCGAAATACGCCTCCGGGGAGGTCACGACGTGGTACAGCCGCGCCCCCACAATGCCCCAGGGCACGGCCAGCAGGGCGACATCGAGCACCTGGTCCGCTCCCCCGCTCGCGGCACGGTAGCGGCGGTCGCTCCACCACACGGCGACGAACACCCCGGCGAGGATGCACAGCGCATAGGCGCGCAGCGGCAGTGGTCCCAGCTGCCACACCCCGCGGGCCGGACTGGGGATGGAGGCCGCGAGCACCGCGGCGGGGGCGAGGGAGGTGACGGGCACTTACGGCGCCTCTCGGTGAGTTGCAGGAAGGAGCGCCGGATGGCTGCCCGCGGCAACCAGCTCGGCAACGAACTGTTGGGGGTCGGCGGAGCGGATGACCGCCTCACCGACGAGCACGACGTCCGCGCCCGCACGCGCATAGCTCATTACGTCATGGGGTCCGCGCACACCCCCGGCGGCAATGCGGGTTACGGATGCCGGCAGGACCTGCGCCACCCGCTCGAAGCGGGAGCGGTCTACTTCCCGGGTCTGGGGGTCACGGGCGTCCACGGAGACGAGGCGCGCACCCGACTGCACGGCCTGGACGGCCTCGCTGCGCGAGTGCGCCTCCACCACGGCCGCCATGCCCAGGGACTGGGTCCGGTCGATCAGCGACTCCAGGATCAGGGGCTCGAGCCGGGCGTCGAGCATGAGCAGGTCGGCACCGTGGGCGCGCGCCTCGTGTACCTGGTACGGGGTGACGATCACGTCGTTGACGAGGACCGGCACCTCGACGGCGGCGCGCACGGCGTCCAGATCGGCCAGGCGGCCGTGGGAGCGGGCCGGCTCGGTCACTACCGAGACGCAGGCGGCCCCGCCGGCGGCGTAGAAGCCCGCCAGAATGGCGACGTCGCCTACGCCGGAGAGATCAGCGAAGGTGGCGGTGGCGCGCTTGACCTCAGCGATGACCGACACCGCTCTCCCCTCGCCGCGCAGCGCGGCGAGGGCGTCACGGCAGGCCGGTGCCGCACGCACGGCCTCCTTGAGCTCATCCAGCGGGACGTGGTGCTCGCGCACGGACACGCAGGCACGCGCCGTCGCGGCGAGCTCTTCGAAGCTGTTCACCCGGTGGTCACTCCCTCCGCTCCTCATGGTTCCCGGCGAGGGGGCGCTCAGGCAAATCTGTCCGGCTAGAGGGACGCTCCCCCGCTCGGGCACCCAAGTCACCACCTGCCAGGAAGCAGGTGCGCTTACCGGTGTGGCAGGCGGCGCCGACCTGGTCCACCTCAACCAGCAACGCGTCTCCGTCACAGTCCAGGGACACCGCCTTGACGTACTGGTAGTGGCCGGAAGTGTCGCCCTTGCGCCAGTACTCCTGCCGAGACCGGGACCAGTAGGTCACACGGCCCTCGGTGAGGGTGCGGTGCAGCGCCTCATCGTTCATCCACCCGAGCATGAGGACCTCGCGGGTGTCGTACTGCTGGACGACGGCGGCAACCAGGCCGTTCGCATCCCGCTTCAGCCGGGCAGCGAGCTCCGTCGGCAGGAGCGAAACCGGGGATGAGTCCCCCAGGTGCGGATTACTGGGCTGCGCTGGAGTGTGGGAGGAAGTCACTGCGCAATTCTCCCACGGCCGGGTGCGCCGTCGGCCACCGTCATCCGGGCGGGCCCAGGAGAGGGCCCAGATAGACCCACATACCCGGAAGGTTGCGCAGCAGGGCGAAGACACCCGCCACTGCGAACACCGCAACGGCCTCACGCGGGGTTAGCAATGGGCGCGGCTTGCCACGGCAGCGGCCGATGATCCAGCGCAGTAGCACTGCGGCACCCGCGGCCAGAACCACCAGGGCAAAGGGGTTGTACCCCGCAGCCGCCGTCAGGTCGCCGTGCAGGAGCGCCCGGGTTGCGCGCGTGCCACCGCACAGGGGGCACCACAGTCCGGTCGCGCGGTGTACCGGGCACAAGTCCATTCCGTCCCGGCCAAGGAGTCCGGATCCGATGATCAGTGCTCCGGGCAGGAACGATATGGCCACCGCCGCGCCCATTAAGACGCGGCGGCGTGTATCGACCTCGAGAACTCCGGAGAGTTGGTCATAGCTCACAAGACGGACGGGTCACCTGTTGAGGAGCTCTGAGTACGTGCCGGTGGCGAAAGCGATAATCATCGACACGATGGACAGCGCGCCAAGAATGATGCCGGCGATCGACATGCCCTTGTTGCTGGCCCGCCCCTCATTAGCGGCCTGGATTCCGAGGTAGCCCAAAATGGCGGCGGGAATACCGGTGAAAATCCCGCAGCACAGGACGGAGGCGATCCCCAGTCCCAGGGCCCATCCACCGAGGTTGTTCTTCTCGGTCGACGGCATCATCGGGTTCATGCCGTAGCCAGCGGGCTGGTTGTAGCTGGGAGCCTGGTTCTGCGGGGCCTGCCCTGCCGGGTAGCCCTGATTGTTCCCGGGGTTCTGGTTGGGGTCATAGCTGGTCATATATCTGCCTTTCCTAGTGCGTCACGGATCGTAACACGAGGACTCGGCTCGAAAGTATGGGGAGAATTACCCATCCTGGACCGGCCTGGTTGCCCAGGGGCTCAGCGCACCGGGTGGCCGGCCGCCCGCAGCGCCTCCTTGGCCTGCCCGATAGTCATGGTGCCGTAGTGGAAGACACTGGCGGCGAGGACCGCATCGGCACCGTGGTCGGCGGCAGCGGCGAAGTCATCGGGCCGCCCGGCGCCTCCGGAGGCGATCAGCGGAATGCGCACGGCGCGGCGCACCGCGTCGAGCATCTCCAGGTCGAAGCCACCGGTGACGCCATCGGCGTCCATGGAGTTGAGCAGAATCTCACCGGCGCCGAGCGCGGCAGCACGCGCCGCCCACTCGACGGCGTCTATGCCGGTGGAGCGGGTGCCGCCGTGGGTGGTGACCTCATAGCCGGAGGCCGTGGCCACGCCCGGTGGGCAGCGGCGGGCGTCCACGGACAGTACTACGACCTGGTTGCCGAAGCGGGCAGCCACCTCCGTCAGCAGCTCGGGGCGGGCAATGGCGGCGGTGTTGATACCCACCTTGTCGGCGCCGGCCCGCAGCAGACGGTCGACATCTTCCACACTGCGGACCCCACCACCGACGGTCAGGGGAACGAATACCTGCGCAGCAGTAGCGGCGACCACCTCAAGCATGGTGGCACGCCCCTCGGCAGAGGCGGACACGTCCAAGAAGGTGATCTCGTCGGCGCCCTGGGAGTCGTAGCGGGCCGCCAGCTCCACCGGGTCGCCCGCATCACGCAGACCGGTGAAGTTGACGCCCTTGACCACCCGACCGTCCTTGACGTCCAGGCAGGGGATCACGCGCACCGCAACACTCATGGACTACCGCTCCTCCTTCCCGCTCCCACCAGCAGGTGCGGCAGCTGCGGGCCGCGCGGCCTCTGGACTGGGAGTAACCCTGATAATGCCCTCCGTGTCAGCCGTGGCCCCTGCACTGGGTGCCGTCGTGGCGTCGGTGAGGGTGCCGTCGGCGGCGACGGCGAGAATATCGATGACCACGGCCAGGGCGTCGTCGCCAGCCGCCTGATCGGCCGGCAGCGCCAGCACGATCCGGCTGCCCACGGTTACGTCTACGAGCTGCTGGGCAATCCCGGACATCGTGTTGGACATGTCAATCGTGCCGGGAACGGTGCTGGCGCCGTAGCTGGAGGTACCCAGGGTGGAATCGGACCAGTTGACAAAGGCGTAGCGGGCAATGATGACGTCACCGGAGTCGATCTGCTGCCCCGCTCCCACTATCAGGACGGAGGCGGCGGCCCGGCTGGGGGCGCGCAGGCCTTCAATCGACAGCGAGACGGTGCCGTCGTCGGCGACGGCTACAACCGGCAGGCCCTCGACGGGGCTCTGCTCCTGCCCTACCGCGGTGGTGGGCAGCACGTCGACCACCGTGATCTCGGTGGCGACGGCGCCGTCCGGGGCGGATACGGGGGCGCGCAGCACCAGGCGGGACCCCTCGGTCGCCCCGGTCACCGTTTCCGCGAGTATCTCGCCGAGTGCGTCCGGGTCCACGGTTCCGCGGTAGATACGCACGCCGGTGGGAGTTCCGGTGGTGTTCGCCCCGTTGGTGCCCGAGAATGTGGATACGGACAGCAGTACGGCGTCGCCTGCCGACAGGCTGCGACCGTCGCCGACGATCAGTGTGTCGGTGCTGACGGAAGTGGCCGGCGCCAGCGGGGAGATCAGGGACACCACGGGGACCGAGCCGACCCGGCCGGCCACCTCCAGCACCGAGTCGATGGGCGCATCCGCCGCAGTGACCTGGCTGCTTACGCTGCCCGTCTCCTCGCCGCCGTGACCGAGGCGGGAGACAATGACCGGCATCAGCACGATCGCCGCAACCACGATGACGGCGAGTATGACCGCGACGCGTCCGCGGGGCCGGGGCCGTCCCAGAGCGGCCCCGATCGCACGCTGTGCACCGGTAATCGGCGGCGGCTCCGGCTGCGAGCTGCCGACCAATGAGTTGACCGCCGTGGGAATACCGGGACCGCCGTCTACATGCACCACCGCCGGGGGCGGCGCCGTACCGTGCTCGCTAAGACTGTGCTGACGAGCACGCTCGAATTCCCGCTCGAGCTCGCGCAGCTGCCGGCGGGTCAAGGGCTTGCCGTCCGGCCCCGATGCGGGCACGGGCGTGGTCTGATCGGCGTACGGATTCATGGGCTGGTTACGAGTATGCCAGAGCGTGGCGAAATCGGCCCCTCCATTGCGGCCACCAGATCGTCGACGCGCGCATCGACGGCGGCGAAGGGATCGCGCAGGGCGACGGGGCGGGTGTGCCCGTCGTCGAGCTTGAGGTTGACCCAGTCCACTGACAGGTCGCGGCGCAGCTCTTCGGCGCGGGCGACCGCGGTGCCGCGCAGGTGCGCGCGGGTGGTGGCCGGAGGCGTGTCGACGGCGGCCCGGCAGGCGGGCTCGTCCACGATGCGCTTGAGCAGGCCGGCGGCCTCCAGGCGCAGGCGCAGCCCGTCGGTGGGGTCGACGTCGTGGTAGGCCAGGGCCAGGCGGGCCACGCGCGGGTCGTCCAGGCCGGTGCCGGCGCGCTGCGCGTAGCGGGTCAGCAGCTGCTGCTTGGCGGCCCAGTCGAGTTCGGTCGCCACCAGCGCCGGGTTGCCGGCGCGCACGGCCTCCAGGCCGCGCTCCCACAGGTCCAGTACGTGCCGGTGCGCGTCGGTGAGGTCCAGTTCGGCGTCGGCGTGGGCGCGTACGCGTTCCAGGTGCTCGGCCTGCAGGCCGACGGGAGTGATGGTGCGTCCGTCCGCCAGCTCCAGCTGCACGGTGCCGGTCAGGTCATGGCAGGTGTCGCGGATGGCCCGCATGGGGTTGGCCAGGCGCAGGTCGGACAGGTCACCGCCGGCCTCCAGGTAGTCCAGCAGCAGGTCCATGGCACCGACCTTGAGCAGGGTTGAGCCCTGGGCGATGTTGGAGTCCCCGACGATCACGTGCATGCGCCGGTACTTCTCGGCGTCGGCGTGCGGCTCGTCGCGGGTGTTGATGAGCGGGCGGGAGCGGGTGGTGGCCGAGGAGACAGCGTCCTCCATCTGGTCGGCGCGCTGGGAGAAGACGTAGCGGGCGGGACGCTTCCCGGCCGGGTCGGTGAGGATGTGGCCGGCGCCGACCAGGATCTGCCGGGTCACCAGGTGGGGCACCAGGGTGCGGGCGTCGTTCCAGAAGTCGCCGCGGCGGCGCACCAGGTAGTTCTCGTGGCAGCCGAAGCCGGCGCCCTCGGCATCCAGGTTGTTCTTGAGCAGGTGGATGCGGCCGGGCACGTCCTGCGCGGCCAGGCGGGCGTTGGCCTGTGCGGCCAGGTCGGCCATGGTGAGTTCGCCGGCCCGGTCCTGGGCGAGCAGGTCGGTGAGGCTATCGCATTCGGCGGTGGCGAACTCGGGGTGGGAGCCCACGTCCAGGTACAGGCGGGCGCCGCCGCGGGTGAAGACGTTGGAGGAGCGGCCGCGGGCGATCAGGGGGGCGAAAAGCTCGCGGGCGGCGTGGTCGGCGTCCAGCGGTGGTGGGCCGCCGGCGGTGGAGGCGCAGGTGATGCCGTACTCGGTCTCGACGCCGATGATCCGCCGGGCGGGGGCGCGCCGGTCGGCTGGAGTGCCCGACGGCGCACTCAACGTCACTGCCCGCCCTTCTGGACGAAGCCCTGGACGAAGGCGGCGGCGTTGGTCTCCAGGACGGCATCGATCTCATCCAGGATGTCGTCAACCCCGACGGCCTGCGTCTGGCCGGAGCCTCCGGCCGGTGCCGGGTCGGGCGCGGCGGGTTCGGGAGTGGGCTGGATCTGCTCGTTCAGGCTCATGCGCGTGACTGGCTTTCTGATTCTTCCGGTTCTGCGGGGGTGGCGGCGTCTTGGACGGCGCCCAGGATACGTGCTGACTCGGCTTCCGATACGGCCACGGCGTCGGGCAGCGGCAGGCGCAGCAGCTCGGCGCGCCCGGGCACGTCCAGCACCAGGCTGGTCCAGGAAGCGGCGACGACGGCGGCGTGGTTGGCCACCGCCGTGCCGCGAACTGCGGCACGCGTGCCGGCGGGAGGCTGGTCGGCGGCGGCCTCCACCTCGGCGTCGGTGACCAGGCGGCGGGTGCGGCCGGCGGTGATGAGCTTCTCGGCCAGGCCGCGCCTGGCGCGCAGGTCGGCCCACTGGATGTCGGCGGCGGCCAGGCGCGGGTCGTCCCAGCCGGTGCCGGAGCGCTCGCGTAGGCGCTCGCACAGCTGCAGCTTGGCGACCCATTCGACCAGCTGCGCGGCGCGGGCGGTTGCCTGCGCCTGGGCGGGGGTGCCGTGAGCGGTGGCGTAGGCGTCCAGCGCCTCCAGGGTCTCGTCCCAAAGGGCGAGCGCCTGGGCGGTTTCGGCGCCGACGTGTTCGGCGTCGATGCCGCCGTAGTCCTCGCCCAGGGCAGCGGTGATGGCGTACAGGTGGGCGCGCTGGATCTCCACTGCGGTCAGTCGGCCGCGGGCGGTGGGCAGCGCGTAGCTGAGCGTCGGGTCGTGGGACAGGGCCCAGTGCTCCTCCACCGGGTCGGTGGTGATACGCAAGTCTTCCAGCGCCCCCAGGCCCTGGCCGCGGTCGTGGGCGCGCTCCAGGTACCACAGCAGCAGGTCGGTGCTGGCGACCTTTAGGTAGATCGGCACGTCGAAGCGGTTGGCGTCCCCGTTGATCACGTGCAGGCGGCGGAAGCGGGCGGCGTCGGCGTGCGGCTCGTCGCGGGTGTTGACGATGGGCCGGTTGAAGGTGGTCTGCAGGGCGATGTCGGTGCCGACGTAGTCGGCGCGCTGGCTGATCTGGAAGCCGGGGCGCTCGCTGCGCTGCCCGATACCGACCCGGCCGGCGCCGGCGAATACGGGCCGGGTCACCAGGAAGGGGATCAGGGCGGCGGCCAGCGTGTCGAAGGGCAGAGCGCGGCGCACCAGGTAGTTCTCGTGCGAGCCGTACGCAGCGCCCTTGCCATCGACGTTGTTCTTGTACAGGACAACCTCGCCGTCGCGCGGGTCCAGGGCGGCCATGGCGCGGCGGGCGATCACCTCCCCGGCCCGGTCCCACACCAGCGCATCGCGGGGGGTGAGCACCTCCGGGGAGGAGTATTCGGGGTGGGCGTGGTCCACGTACAGGCGGGCACCGTTGGCGAGCACCGCGGTGGTGGCCTGCGGCAGGGCG